>NZ_JBFUIM010000019.1:0-103150 GCF_056401875.1 Roseateles sp. P4_D2
TTCGAATTCGAAACGACAAACGATGTCAATACGCAGACTTCGGCCGCGCGCCTCCGGATAGCTTGTGTAGATTTCGCCCGATTCGACGAACCCGAAGTAGCGATTTAGCTTTTCTGCAAGGAGCGTTGAGTGGCCACCGATGTCGCTCCACTCAAGGGGATCGACAACAGTCAACACTGCTTCGCCCGAGAGTCGGTCCAGGCCGAGAGCATCTATGGTGGAGGCATCCTTGATCGTCATCGTGCTGGATAACGTCAAAATTCAGCGGTCGCCGTAGGCGTCCGCTGCAATGCCAGGTTAGGCATTGACAGCATCCAGAAGGAAGTGCACGTCATTCTTGACAAACTACTTACCCAATCCGGATGCCTTTGAAGCTCCGGATGATGGTGCATCGGCGATCTGCTGCAGATTAACTTTTCCCACGCCACTTTCATGCAAAGAGGTCATAAGCATCCCAACGGTATTCGGGTTCACGTTGTAGGGAGCAACGACAGACGCATTGAATTGCCTGTTGCCGTGAAGCTTTCTCACGACGCTTCCGACTTCTCTGCAGTTTGATTTCACACCTCCCACGCTACAGCTAGCGTCCGCCAGTATTCGTATTTCAACGTCCAGCGTTAGCTCTGCGGCAATGCAACCGAGGGCGGCGTAAAGCAAAGAACCAAGGAGCCAGTTCTTCATGGTTCTGCCTAACGTGAAAGCTCAGCGGACGGCGAAGCCGTCCGCTGCAGCGAAAGGTTGGGCCTCATGATGCTCAGCATTAACTCATCCGTGTGATGAGGCGGGCAACAATCAAGTCGTTGCGCTGCAGTTCAAAACCTGCCCAGCCTAAGCCGAGTCGCCACTGCGATTCCGCAGAGCAAAACTCATACACCTGATCGCCGTCCGTAGCGGCCGAAATGAACGCAGCGCACTCCTCCTTGAACCGAGCGTGCGTGCTTGTACCTTCTTGCTTTCGGACATCCTCCAGCCCAGCGCGTCGTCGCACTTCGAACTTCGCCGGCAAAAGCTCAGCGGGCGGTTGGTGGCTGGTCATGATGCCCAACGTCGGCGTTGAGTGGCAGCCCGAAGCGCAGCTTTGGGCTGTCCGCTTGAACAACTGGTTGGGCGTCCCGTGAGCATGTACCTAGCCGCCTGAAACAAATAGCTCATGCTCGGATGCGTCGCGAATCGAACCATCCGGCGCGAAGACCAGACCCTGTTCGTGGTGGAAGCTGACAAGGCCAGCCATCGCGCGCCGTGCTACCTGTGCCACAACGAGCCTGCCCGTTGAAATGGGCTGCGCGAAAACTGTGAGCTGGCAACGACGGCCAGCAACGACGACTTCAGTGTCAGTCGCCTCGGGCAACGCCGACGCCTCGGTATGCGAGAGCTGCCGCAGCTTGCCAACATGCTCTTGCACCAACCGCTGGGCTTCGACGTCGAATGTCGCGATTTCGTTCATTGAGACGACCAACGTGTGAGCTCAGCGGACGGCGAAGCCGTCCGCTGCAGCAAAAAGTTGGGCAGCCGGATGCTCACAAGCGCCACCGCTCGTCGATGGCCGCTTTGATGACCGCCGCTGGGTCAGAACCAAGCTCGACGAGCTTCCGCCGAAGAACTTCAATGTGCCACCAAGGGCAGCCGGGATCACCGCACGGTTCATCAGGATCTCCCTGATGTTCGAATTCCAGATGAAAGCAGAGCCAATGCATGCGCTCGAAAACTTCATACGATTCTGCGTTTTTCTCCACCGGCAAATTGCAGCGGGCACAAATGAGCGGCGCGGCTGTCACGTCATCTCCCGTATGCCCAACGTTCGCGCTCAGCGGGCGGCGTAGCCGTCCGCTGCAGCAAAGGGTTAAACCGCCTCATAGTTGAAAGAACTTTCTTGCCGCTGGATGCATGTTGGCGATGGTTGCAGGCGGTGCCGAACCTTTGCGACGCCAGATCTCGGATAGAGATTCGCCCGCCGCATCTGCCACGTCGGGGTCCTCCGTGAGGTTGAGAGCGATCGCAAGCAACGCAGCCTCAACCTCCGGTTCGTCAAAGACACCAAGATCCATAGCGGCGTCGTGCCGATCGCCATATTCGGAAGTTGAATCCGTCAACACCGTCAGCAAGCCACGAGGCTGGTCTGCGCCGGGGATCAAAGCGGGCATAACAGGAGCGGTTTAACGTTTGAGCTGAGCGGGCCGCCGCCGGTATGGCGCTTGGCCCGCGCGGACGATGATAGACAGCACGGCCGCGCCGGCCAAGTGCCATGCCGGTGGAGGTCCGCTCGAGCGAAGGGTTAGCCGTCAGCTCCAACCGTGCTCCCAGATGTGGTGAGCACGGTCGGCCTTGTGGGCGGCCAGCCACTCCTGCTGACACTTGTTGATCAGCCCGCCGAAGATTCGAACCTTGGACAGAAGCGGTGCTTGACGTCCCCACGCCGCATGGACGTGTGTGGAGCACTCCCACCGACCGTTCTCGATCTGCAGATTAGTTGCGAGGGAGGAAGTCCATTCGCCAGCACAAGACTTGCAGAGTCCAGGGTGCTCGGCAAGCCATGCCTTCGCTGAAGGCGCCGCGAGGGAATTGAGTACCCACGCCCGATCTTCGCCTCCGCGGGCCGCCCAGTCAGCCAAGGAGGACGCGAGATGGGAAATCAGCTGGCGATTGAACTTGGAGCCTGCTTCCGGCGATTCATAGAACGCTCCGCGATAGCCAGTGCGGGAGTTGAAGAACCAGTCGAAGAGTGATGGGCTCACAGTACCGCAGAAGACGGCGCGCTCAAAGGAAGGATCCGTGTGCCCATGATCGCGATGGAAGCAGACGAGCTTCAGCTCCGTACGCAGCGCTTCCGGAAGGTCGGCAGGCGATCGAAGTTGCGCAAGTGTGGCAAGGCGCTCGGGTGTGGCGCCTCCAACAAACCGCCAGGATGATGGAGAAGACACGGCGCTCCCTCTGACGGCTAACGTTGGAATTCAGCCGACCAGCCAGCGAAGCTGGCGCAGGTCGGCTGCAATGAGAGGTTAGAAGTCATTGCGGCCTGCGCACAAGAACAAATGATTCCGCTTGCTCGGAAGGAATATGCAATACACCGGCGAAGTCAGTCTCAAGAATGACGCCATTTTCCAAGTAGCCCCACTCCAACCTCGCGAAGTTCTCGGAATACTCGCCCGAATCGAGGTTCGCTTGCACCGTGCCTCGGCCGCCCATAAGCGCGACCAGGTCGCCGACGCGAAGAACGGTTCCATCTGCGTAGCGGTGCATGACTTCTAACGTGTTCTCGGGAGACCGCCGCTGCTGCCTAGGCAGGCAAGCTGCGCCACAACATCGCCGTGGTGAATCGTGGCAAGTGCTTGACTCACCTTCAGAATTTTCCAGTTGACTGTTGTTTTATACAGCATTAAATTTCCGGCAAAAGCGGCACGTTGTTACAAGTTCTCGCCGGGCCTGTTCGGCGCCGCTGGAGTGGCCATGATGCCAGTCAGCTCACTCAGTTCGCCAGCTCGGGGAAACCTGCGGCCTGCGCCATCGGCGGCGCTGCCGCCGCTTCGCTCGGTGCGGGTGCTTGACCAGTTGCGAGAGCGGCTGCGCCTGATGCACTACAGCCTGCGGACCGAGGAGGTCTATGCCTATTGGCTCAAGGCCTTCATCCGGTTTCATGGCATTCGCCACCCCGCGGAAATGGGCGGCCCGGAGGTCGAGGCCTTCCTGACGTACCTGGCCAATGACCGCAATGTCTCGCCCTCCACGCACAGCCAGCGGCCGCACCGTGCTTCACATTGTCCGCAGGGTGTATTTCGTGCTGACGTTCGACCCTCAGGGTCGTGTCGATACCGACCGGATGCATCGGCAGCAGCGTGCCCTGGCAGGCTTGGCGATTGACGCCGTGTTTACTCAAGCGCGACCGTCTCGCGAGGTGTTGGACGCCGCGGATCGCTTCGTAGCGCAGGGCGGGCGCTGGCAACCTACACATGCCCTGGCTCAGCGGATCGATGCGGCGGCCCTTGGCGGACTGTGATTCAGTCGTACGCGACCACCGCCGGCCACCGCTGGTCGCTGCGCGAATACTCATGGCGGCGCCGGGCTGAACTGGACATCGGTACTTCCGCTTTGGTCACTTTGCTGACGCCCGCGTCGTTCGGGCCTGCGGCCGCGATAGCTGTCGTTGACCGGCCCGGTGACTCGCCAAGCGCGGGCATCGGTGGGTGGCCGGTCCCGGTGGTCCAGCATTCGCTCAGGCTGCGAACCGTTCAATGACCGTTGCCGCGGACAGCTGCCATTGGATCGCAAAGTCTGGGTGACAGCAGCCAGCCTGAAGCCGACAGCCGCTTTTCCGTGTGATCGACCAAGTGGGCTCCTGTTCCGCGAGCCCGGCTTGGGCTCAGCCCGGCGCCTTCGCCCACGCGGCGCACCAGCCTTTGTTCGCCACTTGCGACTTGCGGCCAAACATCGCGCAGCCGCTCCACGCGTCGGTGGGTTTGGCCTGCCAGAACTGGCAGTTGGCGCAGTGCTGGCTGGCCTGGTGCTTGGGGAACTTGGCGGTATCGACCTTGGTGGTGTCGTGCCGGTAGCCCAGAGCGACAGCGGTCTCGCTGGCTTCGTCGACCGGCGACGTCTGCGCGATGGCCGGGCAGGCGAGGGTGGCCAAGGTGGCTTGCATCATGAAGATGCGGCGGGTGGGGTGGGACATCAGGAACTCCAGGCGAGGATGCAAGACGAGCCCCTCAAGCGGCCGTCGTGGAACCGGCTTTGGCTTCGGCATCACATCGCTGCGCGATATGAGCCTTCACCGAAGCGCAAGCGCTTTGCCGGGCCACTGACGGCGCCCCCTTGAGGGGGCTCGCGAAGCGAGTAGGGGGTGGGCCTATTTCGGCAGCTTGAACACCCAGACCATGCCGCCCTGCTCCAGGAAGCTGACCTTCTTGGCCACGTCGCCGCCCCACAGCGGCACGGCGCCGCCCCAGCCCGACACGACGCTGATGAACTGCTCGCCGTTCTGCTGCCAGGACACCGGCGGTGCGACGACGCCCGAGCCGGTCTGGAACTGCCAGACGACCTTGCCGGTCTTGGCGTCCGCGGCCTTGAGCCAGCCTTCCGGCGTGCCCCAGAACACCAGGTTGCCGGCGGTGGTCAGCACACCGCCCCACAGCGGCGCGCTGTTCTTGATCTCCCAGACGATCTTGCCGGACTTGGGGTCGACCGCGCGCAGGGCGCCGATGTAGTCGTCGTTGAGCGTCTTGATCGTGAAGCCGGCGCCCAGGTAGGCGGCGCCCTTCTTGTAGGCGATGGGTTCGTTCCAGATCTCCATGCCCCATTCGTTGGCGGGCACGTAAAAGAGCTTGGTGTCGGGGCTGTAGGCCATCGGCATCTGGTTCTTGCCGCCCAGGAAGGACGGCGACGAGAACACCGAGTTGCCCTTCTTGCCATCGGCGCCGGCGGTCGGGTCGCCGGGGCGGTTCTCGGGCACGAAGTTGGGCCGGCCGGTCTTCAGGTCGATGCCGGTGGCCCAGCTGATCTTCTTGACGAAGGGAAAGGCGTTGGCGAGCTGGCCGTTGGTGGCGTCCAGCACGTAGAAGAAGCCGTTGCGGTCGGCCTTGGCGCCCATGCGCTTGCCGTCCTGGTCGAAGGTGATGAACTCGTTGACGCCGTCGAAGTCCCAGCCGTCGTTGGGCGTGCCCTGGTAGTGCCACTTGATCAGGCCGGTCTTCACGTCGATGGCGACGGTGGAGCAGCTGAACAGGTTGTCGCCCTGGCGCAGGTGGCTGTTCCACGGTGCGGGGTTGCCGGTGCCGAAGTAGGCCAGGCCGGTCTTGGGGTCGTAGGTGCCGCCCAGCCAGGTGGCCGCGCCGCCGGTCTTCCACAGGTCGCCGGGCCAGCTCTTGCCCTGCGTGCCGGAGATGCCGTTCTCGTGCTTCACGCCGGCCTTGTCCCAGGTGTAGCCCATGTGGCCTTCGACGGTGGGGCGGGTCCAGACCATCTTGCCGGTCCTGGGGTCGCGCGCTTCCACACGGCCGACCACGCCGAACTCGCCGCCCGACACGCCCGTCAGCAGCAGGCCCTGGGCAATGATGGGTGCGGCCGTGGCGGAGTAGCCGGCGGCGTAGTCATCGATCTTTTCCTTCCACACCACGTCGCCGGTGGCCTGGTCCAGCGCCACGAGCTGGGCGTCCAGCGTGGCGAAGATGACGAGGTTGTCGAACAGCGCCGCGCCGCGGTTGACGACGTCGCAGCAGGGCATGATGCCTTCGGGCAGGCGGTGCTCGTACTTCCACAGCTTGGCGCCGGTGGCGGCGTCCAGCGCAAAGATGCGCGAGTAGGAGGCCGTCACGAACATCTTGCCGTTGTGGATCAGCGGCTGCGACTCCTGGCCGCGCTGCTTCTCGCCGCCGAAGGAGAAGGCCCAGACCGGCGACAGCTTGGCCACGTTGCCCACGTTGACCTGCTTGAGCGTTGAGTGGCGCTGGCCCTGCGTGCCCAGGCCCCAGGACAGCACTTCCTGGCCCGACTTGGCCGAGGCCTCGATCATCTGGTCGGTCACGGCGGCGGCGGCACTGCCGGCGGCCACCAGGCCGAAGCTCACGGACAGCAGTGCGGCGAGAGGGTTGAGTTGCATGGCGTTGTCTCCTTTGTTGATGGATATGCACCGCCGTGCCGATGGGCATGCGGATGGCCGGTCAAGGCGCAAGCTCCATGCCAGTTGAAATCGCGCAGTTTTCGCGGCGCGATGGAGCAATGCGGCGGCGCGCGGGCAGGGTTGCTCCGGGGCCGGTGTCAGCCCCGTGAACAGGCTGCGCCGCGCGGTGACAGCGGGCGCCTGGAGCACTGCCGGCAGGTGCCGCGGCCTGTGTTTGCGCAGCGCTGTGCCGTTCTGTGCCGGACTGCTCCAGCCTGCAACAGCCCAAGGGTGATTTCCCTTGGCTACGACCCGTGCAGCGGGCTCTGGCGTGCCCGCCGTGTGCTGGCACGGGTTCTGCGTTGATGGACATGCCTCAACCCATTCGCAGGAGACAAGCCATGACTGTTTACGCCGCCCCCGGTGCTGCCGGCGCCAAGATCGCCTACAAGGCGCGTTACGACAACTTCATCGGCGGCAAGTTCGTGCCGCCCGTGGAGGGCCAGTACTTCGACGTCATCACGCCCATCAGCGGCAAGGTCTACACGCAGGCCGCGCGATCGAGCGCCGCCGACATCGAGCTGGCGCTGGACGCCGCCCACGCCGCTGCCGCGAGCTGGGCCGCCGTGCCGCCGGCCGACCGCGCCAACCTGCTGCTGAAGATCGCCGACCGCATCGAGCAGAACCTGGAGCTGCTGGCCTACGCCGAGACCGTGGACAACGGCAAGCCCATCCGCGAGACGTTGAACGCCGATATCCCGCTGACAGTGGATCACTTCCGCTACTTCGCCGGCTGCGTGCGTGCGCAGGAAGGCGCTCTCTCTCAGATCGACGGCAACACCATCGCGTACCACTTCCAGGAGCCGCTGGGCGTGGTGGGCCAGATCATTCCGTGGAACTTCCCCATCCTGATGGCGGCATGGAAGCTGGCCCCGGCACTCGGCGCGGGCAATTGCGTGGTGCTCAAGCCCGCTGAGAGCACGCCGGTCAGCATCCTCGTGATGGCCGAGCTGATCGCCGACCTGCTGCCGCCGGGCGTGCTGAACATCGTCAACGGCTTCGGCCGCGAGGCCGGCATGCCGCTGGCCACCAGCAAGCGCATCGCCAAGATCGCCTTCACCGGGTCGACCGCCACCGGGAAGGTCATCGCCCAGGCCGCGGCCAGCAACCTGATCCCGGCCACGCTGGAGCTCGGCGGCAAGAGCCCCAACATCTTCTTCGAGGATGTGATGGCCGAGGACGACGCCTTCCTCGACAAGGCCATCGAGGGCCTGGTGCTGTTCGCGTTCAACCAGGGCGAGGTCTGCACCTGCCCGAGCCGCGCGCTGATCCAGGAGAGCATCTACGACAAGTTCATGGAGCGCGCCTTGAAGCGCGTGGCCGCCATCAAGCAGGGCAATCCTCTCGACACCGACACGATGATGGGCGCGCAGGCTTCGGCCATGCAGATGGACAAGATCCAGACCTACCTCGCGCTGGGCAAGGAGGAAGGCGCCAAGGTGCTGATCGGTGGCGACCGCGCCCATCTCGGCGGCGACCTGGCGGGCGGCTACTACATCCAGCCGACGCTCTTCCAGGGCAACAACAACATGCGCATCTTCCGCGAGGAGATCTTCGGCCCGGTGCTGGCCGTGACCACGTTCAAGACCGAGGCGGAGGCGCTGCAGATCGCCAACGACACGCCTTACGGCCTGGGCGCCGGTGTATGGAGCCGCGATGGCAGCCGCGCCTACCGCATGGGCCGCGCCATCCAGGCCGGCCGCGTGTGGACGAACTGCTATCACGCCTATCCGGCGCATGCGGCATTTGGCGGCTACAAGGAATCCGGCATCGGCCGCGAGACCCACAAGGCCATGCTGGACCACTACCAGCAGACGAAGAACCTGCTGGTCAGCTATTCGCCGAACGCGCTCGGGTTCTTCTGAGCGAAGCGGCTCGCGCCGATCAGCGCGGGCGGCCTCGCACCAGCGGCAGTACACCTGACGTCAGCAAGGCCAGCATCGCCAGCGGCAACGAGCCAGGCAAGGGCAGTTGATTGGTCGTGCGCATGGCGACGCGCAGGTTGTCCAACCCCGTCTCTTCGTTGCCGCCGTTGCCTTCATGCGCTTCGGTCCAGCGGAAGGCCGCGATGGCACTGGTCGAGATCACGCCGACGAAGATCGGCGCGCCGCTGCCGCCCGAGATGGCGAGGTCCTGCGTCGTGCCGTCGCTGAACAGGAAGGAGAGCAGGCCCTGGTCGACTGCGGTGCTGGGAACGCCGGGTGTGGATTCGAAGGCGGTGATGTCCAGCGCGGCGGCCAGGAAGGGCAGGGCGTAATGGCCCTCGAAATAGGCATTGCCGAGGTTGCGCGCGCCAAAGGCCGTGGCCGTCTGCGCGAAGGCCTGCACCGGGCCGAGGTTGCTGGTCAGGGTGACGCCGGGCAGCACCGCCACGCCCGTCAGATTGCTGCCGGACGAGTAACCGGAGAAGTCCTGCGTCTGCGCCGCCCCGCTGATGGCACCCTGCCATGCCGCGAGGCTGTTGTAGACCGACACGCTGGC
The DNA here is from genome assembly GCF_056401875.1 of Roseateles sp. P4_D2. Taxonomy (NCBI): domain Bacteria; kingdom Pseudomonadati; phylum Pseudomonadota; class Betaproteobacteria; order Burkholderiales; family Sphaerotilaceae; genus Roseateles; species Roseateles sp. P4_D2. The sequence continues at coordinate 9,128 of NZ_JBFUIM010000019.1, forward strand.
GGCCTGGGCTACGCCCAGGGTGGACAGGGCAAAGGTGAGCAAGGCACGGCGCATGGTGGTTCTCCCGAGGAGGCTGTCGCGCCATTGGGCGACCGAAATCCCCGCGGCGCCCACCCCAAAGCCTGGGGGGCGCCCCGCAGATGGAGGGGGCAGCCGGCAGGCCGCAGGCGTGCCCCGCGGCGGGCAAAGGGCATGGGCTTGGCGCCATCATTTGGCCCTGCCCCAGCAACCCCTGCCGCCATGACCGAAACCGCTGCACGCCGCGTCCTCATCCTCCTCGCCAGCACCCGCGCCGATGGCAACGCCGAACTGATGGCCCGCGCCGCGGTGGCGGCGTTGCCCGCCGGCACCGAGGTGCGCTGGCAGCGCATGGCTGAATTGGCCCTGCCGCCCTTCGAGGACATCCGGCACAGCGTTGGCCAGTACCCGGCCCCCACTGGCGACCTCGCCCGTCTGCTGGACGACACCTTGTGGGCGACGGACCTCCTCGTCGCCTCGCCGCTGTACTGGTACAGCCTGCCCGCACCGCTCAAGCTCTACCTTGACCACTGGAGCGCCTTCATGCGCGTGCCGGGCCTGGACTTCAAGCCGCAGATGGCCGGCAAGGCGATGTATGTGCTGTGCGCCACCAGCAGCGGCGACGAGCCCCACCTGGCTGCGCCCCTGGTGGACAGCCTGCGCTTCAGCGCCGGCTACATGAAGATGCGCTGGGGCGGCGTCGTGCTGGGCGACGGCACGCGGCCCGGCGACGTGCTGAAGGACGAGGCCGCGATGGCCGCTGCGGCGAAGCTGCTGGCGGCGTGATCGCCATGACCTCAGACTGGCGGCTGACCGCGCCGTTAGGCTCTGACTCATGCTGCACTTTCGCCCGCTGTTCCCGCAGGACCAGTCCACGCTGTGGGACTGGCTGCACATCGCGCTGTGGGACCCGCCGCCCGCGCCGCTGCGCCCGCGCGAAGTGCTGGACAACCCTGGCGTGCGTATCTATGCCGAGGACTGGGGACGGCCGACCGACATCGGCCTTGTGGCCGTGCAAGAAGGTGCGGACGCGGGCGCCTGCTGGATGCGTGTGCTGCCCGAGGGCGTGGGCCTGGCGTCGGTGGATGCGAGCACGCCGCAGCTGGGCATCGGCTTGTGGCCGGCCTTCCAGCGCCAGGGCATCGGCAAGGCGCTGATGCTGGCGGCACTGGACGCCGCCTGGCGGGCCGGCCATGCCCAGGTCGCGCTGACCGTCCATCCCGAGAACCCGGCGCGGCGCATGTACGCCAGCTGCGGCTTCGAGGAGGCGGGGCTGCGTGGCAGCTACCACCTGATGGTGGCGCGCCAGACAAGCTGATGTCGTTTGATCCCCGCGGCGAAGCGCGCGGGCCACCCAGCGACCACCGTGGAACCGGCTTCGCCGGGCCACTGGTGGTGCCCCCTTGAGGGGGCCGGCGAAGCCGGTAGGGGGTGGGCTATTTTTGCCCGGTGCAGTTGGCGTAGAAGCTGACGGTGGCCGGCCAATCCGAGAACACGCCGATCACGCCGACCTGCTCGGCCAGCACGTCCAGCATGCGGAACATGTCGCCCTCGCGGGTGATGGCGCTGTCATAGGTCTGGTAGTAGGAGCCGTTGTTGCCGTCGGCCAGGATGCCGCTGCGCTCCAGCGACCAGGTGATGATGTCCAGGCCGGCGGCCCTGGCGTTGCGCGCGTATTGCGAGGGCAGCAGGTTGCCGCTGGTGTCGGCGGCCAGCAGCACCCACAGCGGCGGCGCGACGATGCGCACGCCTTGGGCGCGGTAGGCCTTGAGCTGCTCGGCGGTGGGCACGTCGGCGGGCACGTTGGCGTCATCGAGGTAGACGGCCTGGCGGCCAAAAGACGGCTCGTTCTTGACCCAGTACAGGATGTCGTTGAGGTCGAAGCTTTGCGCCCACACGTCTCGCGCCGGCACGCCCGCGGCCTTGTGTTCGTCGATCATCTTCTGCGCATAGGCGGCCTGGCTGAAGCCGTCGAAGGGCATGGGCACGCTGGGCGACTTCAGCTCGGGTGTCATCTTCACGCCGAGCTGCTTGAACAGCGCGATGGCTTCCTTCAGCGTCAGCAGCGTGCCGCTGGTGGGGCCGGCGTAGAGGTCGGTGCGGAAGTTCGGCGTGCCGGCCATGTACTCGGCCACCGTGCGGCCGCGCGGGTTGGAGGCGTCCATCTTGCCGCGCAGCGTCTTGAACTCGGCCAGCGTCAGCTCGCTGGTGCGGCATTCGGCGGCGGCCGGTGCAACCAGAGTGCCGGCGGCGTCGAAGGCGGCCGGCGTGAAGGGCTTGATGCATTTGCTCGCCAGCGGCGTGGCGAGGATGTTGGTGGTCGTGTGCAGGTCGTTCTGCGCGTGGCGGCAGACCAGCTCCTTGTCCTTGGTGAAGGTCACGTCGCACTCGACGATGCCGGCGCCCATGCGCGCGGCGGCCTCGTAGCTCTCCTTGGTGTGCTCGGGGAACTGCAGCGGCGCGCCGCGGTGGCCGATGGAGAACAGCGTGGGCCTGTAGCTTTCGCGCGAGGCGGCGCAGTGCTGCAGGCGCTTCTTCAGCGGGCTGTCGTTCATCTCGCTGACGAGGAAGAAGGGGCGCGGGCCGAGCTGCACGCTGGCGATGCCGGTGTTGCCGCCGCGGCGGTCGCCATCGGCATCGTGGGCCCAGGCGGGCAGGCTGGCGGCGGCAAGCAGCAGCAGTGCGAGGCGGGTAAGGGTGCGGCGCATGGATGTCTCCGTTGGTTCAGCACGGCAGGCTAGGCAGCCGCCGTGAAGCCGGCATGACAACGGCGCCCGGGCGCGCAAGCTAGGGGGCGCGCGCAACAAACGAAACCAACCGCGTGCGCCGCTGAAGCGGGGCTGCAACGGGCGCTGTCGAGCATGAGGGTTCTTTGACACGGAGCCTTCCATGCACCCGACCTACAAGCCTTTCGCCCTCAGCTTCATCGCCGCCGCACTGTTGAGCGTGATGAGCCCCGCCTCCAGCCAGACCCAGGCCCGCACAGAGCCGCAGGCCGCCGGCCTCATCATCAAGTTCAAGGACGGCAGCCGCACGCCGGTGGCCGCCAAGGCGGCGCTGCAGGGCTTTCGGGCCATGAGCGAGGCGCGCGGCCAGCGCGTGGCTTTCGATCGCGAGAGCGCACTGGGCCATCGCGTCATCCGCCTCGCCCAGCGCGTGCCGGCCAGCGCACTGGCCCAGCTGGCGCGCGACATCCAGCTGTCGGACCCGAGCATCGAGTCCGTCGAGATCGACCACGTCATGCAGCCCACCTTCACGCCCAACGACACGAACTGGGCCAACCAGTGGGACATGAGCGACCCGACCGGTGGCATCAACGCGCCCAAGGCCTGGGACATCGGCATGGGCTCCGGTGTGCGCGTGGCGGTGCTGGACACCGGCGTACTGCCGCATGCCGACATCGCGGCCAACCTGCTGCCGGGCTATGACTTCATCATTGACAGCACCCGCGCCGGCGACGGTGGCGGGCGCGACAGCAATGCCGGCGACCCCGGCGACAACGTCACAGCCAACCAGTGCGGCGCGGACAAACCAGCCCAGAACAGCAGCTGGCACGGCACCCACGTCGCCGGCACCATCGCCGCCGTGGGCAACAACGCGCTGGGCGTCACCGGCGTGGCGCCCAAGGCCAGGATCGTGCCGGTGCGCGTGCTGGGCAAATGCGGCGGCGCCACATCGGACATCGCCGACGGCATCGTCTGGGCCGCCGGCGGCTCGGTGGCCGGCGTGCCGGCCAACGCCAACCCGGCGCTGATCATGAACCTGTCGCTGGGCGGCGAGGCGGCCTGTGCCAGCATCACGCAGTCGGCCATCAACTACGCCTACAACAAGGGGGCGGTGATCGTTGTCGCGGCCGGCAACGACAGCCAGGACGTCGCCAAGCAGACGCCGGCCAACTGCAAGCATGTGATGGCCGTGGCCGCGACGAACAAGGTCGGCGCGCGCTCCAGCTATTCCAACTACGGCGACATGGTGGACATCGCGGCGCCCGGCGGCGACGCGACCTACGGCAATGTGCTGTCGCTATCCAACACCGGCATGAGCGGCCCGGTGGCCGACGCCTACAGCTGGCTGCGCGGCACGTCCATGGCGGCGCCCCATGTCGCCGGCGTGGCCGCGCTGATGGCGGCCGTCAACTCGACGGTGTTGCCGTCGGACATGGCCTCCTTGATGCGCTCTACCGCGCGCGCCTTCCCGGGCAGCTGTACAGGCTGTGGTGCCGGCATCGTCGACGCCGAGCAGGCCATCATTGCGGCGCGCGGCTTGCGCCTGGAGAAGGAGCCCAACGACACGCTGGCCCAGGCCCAATACCTGAACGTGTTCCCGGCGCGGGTGCGCGGCACGCTGCAGCCGGCCTACCCGCAGTTCGTCGACATCTACTCGGTCAACCTGGCCGCTTCGACGACGCTGCAGAGCACGCTGACGCTGGACCCGCCGACGCTGCTGGATATCTTCCCCTTCAATGCGACGATGGAGCTCCTGGACGCCAGTGGCAAGCTCATCAAGAGCGCCGTGCTGATCGGCGGCAAGCCGGAAGTGAACTACTTCAACGCGACGGGCAAGACGATGGCCGTCTACCTGCGCGTGAAGAGCACCTCGTCGTCGCTGAGCACCAGTGACCGCGGCTACGAGGTGCAGTTGCGCAAGATTGCCTACGCGTTCTGAGCCCGGCGTTCAGGGCGCCGCGTAGGGGCCGCTGCGCAAGGCGTCGGCGATGCCCTTGCGGTTCTGCGCCAGCGCCGCCATGCTGAAGTGGATGTGGCCGCTGCCCGGCGAGGCGCGCCGGATGATGTCGATCTGGGCCAGCACCTCGTCGGGCTGCCAGCTTTTGTCGGTGTCGTTGATGCGGCTGGTGAACAGGCCCGGATGGATGGGCCGGCCCAGCGGGTTGGACGCGCGCCAGGCCTGCAACAGCGGCTCGAAGGACTGGGCCGTCTGCGCGCGCGGCCAGTAGAGCTGGGGCGCGAGATAGTCCATCCAGCCCTCGCGCAGCCACAGCTCCACGTCGGCATAGAGCTTGTCGTACTGGCTGAAGCCACTGATGCCGGCCGGGCGTGCGTCGGGCTTGGGGATGCCGAAGGGGCTGACGCCGACGCGCGTGCCGGGGCGCACTTCATGGGCCAGCGCGTACAGGCGCTGCACCAGCGTGTTGACGTTGTAGCGGCGCCAGTCGTGGCGGCTCAGGGACCCGCCCTTGGCCGTGTAGCGCTGCCAGCTCGGTTCGTCGGGGAAGTCGACCTCCTGCTTGGTGGCCGGATCGTTGATGGGATAGGGGTAGAAGTAGTCGTCGATGTGGATGCCGTCGACGGCATAGCGGCTCAGGATGTCGCGCGCCACGGCCAGGGTCTGCTCGGCAGCGGCGGGCTCGCCCGGGTCCATCCAGAGCTGGTCGCCATAGCGCTTGACCCAGTCGCGGCTGCGGCCGATGTGCGTCTCGGCCAGCGCGGATTTGGCCGTGCTGTGCCGCGCGCGGTAGGGGTTGATCCAGGCATGCAGCTCCAGGCTGCGGGCGCGAGCCTCAGCCAGCCAGACGGCCAGCGGGTCATAGCCGGGGTGCTGGCCCTGGGTGCCGGTGAGGTATTCGCTCCAGGGTTCCAGCTTGGATTCGTAGAGGGCATCGGCGCTGGTGCGCACCTGCAGGATCAACGCGTTGAGGCCGATGCGCACGGCGATGTCGCACAGGGACTTGATCTCGGCCTGCTGCGCTTCAGCGCTCAGGCCAGGCTTGCTGGGCCAGTCGATGTTGGCGACGGTGGCGATCCAGGCGGCGCGCCATTCGCGGGGCGGCGGGGCCAGAGCGGTGGCGGCCGATGCTGCGGGCGCTGGCGGCGTGGCCGCCAGCGCTGCCTCGCCCGGCGGCACGGGGGCGGGCGCCGTGGCGCAGGCGGAAAGCAGCGGAACGGAGGCAAGGCTGAGCAGGTCGCGGCGTTTCATGGCATCAGACTTTCATAAACCAGCGCTTGCGATACATGAGCCAGGCGATGGCGTACATGCAGAGCACGAAGGCGATGGCGTGCAGCAGGGAGGCGCTCTTCGGTGCGAGGCCCGAGTCGCGCAGTGGCGCGTACAGCGCGCGGCCGAGGCTGGCGCCGTCGGCAAGCTTGACGGTGTAGAGCGTCTTGGCAACGAGGCCCGACAGCGCAAACAGGAAGAGGGCGTTCATGCCGAAGACGACCAGTGGGTGGAACACGCGCGCCCAGCGCTGGCGGGCCAGCGGTTGCGGCATGGCATCCAGCAGCCAGTAGAAGACGGCGAAGACGAGCAAGGCCCAGCCGGCCATGGCGAAGACGAAGGACGGCGTCCACAGCGACTTGTTGATGGGCATCAGCAGCGCGTCGAGCACCTGGCCCAGCCACAGCGAGGCCAGGCCATAGAGCACCCAGGTCATGGCCTTGTCGGCGGGCTGCCTCTTGGAGGCCAGCACATAGCCGGCCAGCACACCCAGCAGTTGCGTCGACACGGCAGGCAGCGTCGACAGCAGGCCCTCGGGGTCCCAGACCTTGGCCTGCTTCCACAGGTGGCCGTCCAGCAGCAGGCGGTCCAGCCAGGAACTGGCATCCTTGCCCGGCTCCAGCAGGCCGACGTGGACGATGCCGTCTGCGTCGGGCACCGGCAAGCAGAGCTGTATTGCCGAGTAGATGGCCATCAGCAGCACGGCCCACAGCGCCACGCCGCGTGCGCTGCACCAGATGACGATGGGCGCCGCGGCCAGCGTGCACAGGCCCAGGCGCTGCAGCACGCCGGGGATGCGCAAGGTCTCGAAATTGAAGCTGGGGATCAGGTTGAGCAGCAGGCCGATGCCGATGATGACCAGCGCCCGGCGTGAGGTGCCCAGCAGCAGCTCGGTCTTGTTGGCGCCGGCCTGCGCGCGGCGCGCGAGGCTGAGCGTCATCGCCATGCCGGAGATGAAGATGAAGAAGGGGAAGACCCAGTCCGTGAAGGTCCAGCCGTTCCAGTGCGCGTGCAGCAGCGGCGCGTAGACGTTGCCCCAGTCGCCGGGGTTGTTGACGAGGAGCATCGCAGCGATCGCGAAGCCGCGGAAGGCATCAAGGCTGAGCAGGCGGCCGTTCACGCCTCGACCTTTTTGCCGAAGTTGTCCGGCACCTTGATCAGCGCCGCCATGACAAAGCTCGGCAGCGTGGCCACCAGCACCCAGGCGAAGAAGGGCACATAGCCGATGTGGTCCTGCAGCCAGCCGCTCCACATGCCGGGAATCATCATGCCCAGGGCCATGAAGCCGGTGCAGATGGCGTAATGCGCCGTCTTCTGGGCGCCATCGGCGACGTGGATCATGTACATCAGATAGGCCGTGAACCCGAGGCCGTAGCCGAACTGTTCGACGGCCAGCGCGCCGCTGATGACGGCGAGGCTGGTCGGATGCGTGATGGCCAGCAGCAGGAAGGCGACGTTGGGCACATGCATGGCCAGCACCAGCGGCCACAGCGCGCGCTTCAGGCCGATGCGGGAGATGATCCAGCCGCCGGCCAGGCCACCCAGCGTCAGTGCCGTCAGGCCGACCGTTCCATAGGCGATGCCAACGGCCTTGGTGGACAGGCCCAGGCCACCCTTGCCGACGGGGTCGAGCAGGAAGGGGCTGGCGAGTTTCAGCAGCTGCGCCTCGGGGAAGCGGTAGAGCAGCAGGAAGCCCAGCGTGATGGCGATGCCGGGCTTTTTGAAGAAGCTGGCGAACACGGCCATGAATTCGGCCGCCAGCCCGCGCGCGGCGCTGCGGCCTGGACCGCGCACGTCGGCCGCGGGCCGGGGCAACACAAGGGCATGCCAAGCCGCCAGCAGCACGAACAACCCGCCCAGCAGCCAGAACACCCAGGTCCAGGCCTGCACGACGCTGCCCGTGCGCTCGGTCAGCTCACCGGCCAGGTAGACCAGGCCGCCCTGGCCGCCGATGTTGGCGAGGCGATAGAAGGTCGAGCGCACGCCCACGAAGGCGGCCTGCTGGTGCTGCGGCAGGGCCAGCATGTAGTAGCCGTCGGCCGCGATGTCGTGCGAGGCGGACGCGAACGCCATCAGCCAGAAGACCGCGAGCGACAGCTGGAAGACCTTGTCGGTCGGGATCGTCAGCGCCACGCCGGCCAGCGCCGCGCCGACGAAGAACTGCAGCACCGTGACCCAGAGCCGCTTGGTGCCGAACAACTCGGCCAACGGCGACCACAGCGGTTTGATGACCCAGGGTAGGTAGAGCCAGCTGGTGTAGAGGGCGATGTCGGTGTTGGAGATGCCGAGGTTCTTGTAGAGCACCACCGACAGCGTCATGACGACGACGTACGGAATCCCCTGAGCGAAGTAGAGCGTCGGGATCCACGCCCAGGGCGAGCGTTGCTGGGTGTTCACGCAGCCAGTGCCCGGCTCACGCTGCCATCGACCTTGTCCAGCAAGGCCTGCGCCTCGCGCGCATCGACACCGCGCTTGAGCATCACCAGCGCCGTCTTCACATGGTGGTCGCATTGCGCCAGCGCAGCCTGCGCATCGGCCTCACTCGCGCCCGACGCTCGCACGGTCAGCGCCACCGCCCGCTTGACGAGCTTCACGTTGGTCGCCTTCAGGTCCACCATCAGATTGCCGTAGACCTTGTTGAGCCGCACCATCAGGGCCGACGAGAAGGTGTTCAGCGCGATCTTCTGCGAGGTGCCGGCCTTGAGCCGCGTGCTGCCGGAGATGACCTCGGCGCCGGTGTCCAGCGTGATGCCGATCTCTGCCTGCTGGGTGACCGGCGCGCCGGGGTTGTTGGCAAAGCCGATGGTCAGCGCGCCGGCCGCGCGGGCGGCCTCAATGGCACCCAGCACATAGGGCGTGCCGCCGGACGCGGCCAGCAGCAGGGCCACGTCATTGGGGCCGGGGTTGAGCGCGTTCAGGTCAGCGGCGCCCTGGGCGCGGTCATCCTCGGCGCCTTCGACGGCGACAAACATCGCGCCCTGGCCGCCGGCGATGACGGCAACGGCCCGTTCCCGTGGCCAGGAAAAGGTGGGGTAGAGCTCCACGCTGTCCAGCACGCCGAGCCGCCCGGAAGTGCCGGCGCCGGCATACAGCAGCCGGCCGCCGGCGCGGATGCGCGGCAGTGCGGCGTCCACGGCGGCGGCGAGCTGAGGCGCGGCGGCTTTGACGGCTGCGACGGCATCGACCTGATCGGCGATGAATGCATCCAGCAGTGCCGGCGTGGCGTAAGTGTCCAGGTCGGGATGCCGGGTGCTCGGGGTTTCGGTGTTCAGCATGGGGATCGGAAGCGAAGCTGACGGACTCTAGCGGCTGGCGCCGGACCATGACGAATGCCACGCGCCATTGCAGTCATAACGTCAGGTAATCAGAATCTGCCTGTCGGTTGTAAGGAGTTGGGCATGGCCCCCGACAGAAGCTGGCAAGTCGATGTCGGATGCATCCGGAATCGGCCTGTGGTGAAACCTCTCACATTCATCCACTTTTATCTCCTGGAGACTCGATATGAACGCATCCCTCAAGACTGGCCTGGGCATCGCTGCCGCCGCTGCTGCCCTGTTCGCCACCGCCGTGCCGACGACCGCCATGGCCGCCGACGGCATGGTCAAGTGCTCCGGCGTGAACGGCTGCAAGGGCACTTCCGAGTGCAAAACCGCCAAGAGCGATTGCAAGGGCCACAACGGCTGCAAGGGCCAGGGCTGGGTCAGCAAGAAGAGCGCTGACGAGTGCACCAAGGCTGGCGGAAAAGTTGAAAAGTAAGCCGGCCTGAAACGGGCGAGGTCGCATGCGGCCTCGCCGCCATCTCTGAAATTCAGCCACAGAGACACGGAGGCACAGAGAGGCTCGGCTGCCGCGATGTGCTGGTGATTTCCTCTGTGTCTCGGTGTCTCTGTGGCTGTGTTCTCTTCATCGACTGAATGACCAAGATTGAAGGCTTCGGCCTGGGCTTGCGCGTCGAGCATTACGCGGCCTTCGAGGCGGGCGTGGATGCCGCCGTGCGGCCCGACTGGCTGGAGATCATTTCCGAGAACTACATGGTGCCCGGCGGCCCGCCGATGGCGCATCTGGAGCGCATCCGCGCGGACTACCCGCTGGTCATGCACGGCGTGTCGCTGTCCGTGGCAGGGCCCGCACCGCTGGACCTGGGCTATCTGCGCGAATTGAAAGCGCTGGCGGACCGGCTTGAACCCGGCTGGGTGTCCGACCACCTCTGCTGGAGTGCCGATGCCCACAGCCAGCTGCACGACCTCCTGCCGGTGCCGCTGACGCGAGCGGCGCTGGACCATGTGGGCGGCCGCATTGCCCAGGTGCAGGACATCCTCGGCCGGCCGTTGGTGCTGGAGAACGTGTCCAGCTATGTGCGCTTCGCGGCCGACGAGATGACGGAGTGGGACTTCATCGCCCAGTTGCTCAAGGCCACCGGCGCCCAGTTGCTGCTGGACGTCAACAACGTCTACGTCTCAGGCCGCAACCACGGCTTCGACCCGATCACCTACCTGGACGCCATCCCCGTAGAGCCCGTGCGCCAGATCCACCTCGCCGGCCACGAGGACCGTGGCGACATCGTCATCGACACCCACGACCACCCGGTGCGTGACGAGGTCTGGGCGCTGTACCAGCATGCCGTGAAGCGCTTCGGCGCGGTGCCGACGATGATCGAGCGCGACGACCACATTCCGCCGCTGGAGAGCCTGCTGGCCGAGCTGGCCGTGGCCCGCCGCCTGGCGACCACCTCATGAGCGTCATCCAGCAACAGCGGCGGCTGGCCGCTGCGATCCGCGACGGTGCCGACGCGGCCGACTTGCTCGCTGGCGACCACGCGACGGGCCTGGAGGTCTACCGCCATGCCTATCGGGCCCGCCTCGTGGCGGCGCTGACCGACAACTACACCGTGCTCGCCCGGGCATTGGGCGACGAGGCTTTCGACGCCCTGGGCCAGGCCTATCTCGCCGCGCGGCCCAGCCAGCACCCGTCCATCCGCTGGTTCGGCCATGAGCTGGCCGACTTCATGGCCGCAGCAGACGATGAACTCGTGCCCCATGCCAGCCTGATCGATTTCGCGCGCATGGACTGGGCTCTGCGTGGCGCCTTCGATGCGGCCCAGGCACCCCCGCTGGAGCCGGCCTCGCTGGCCGCACTTGGCGCAGACGACTGGGCCGGTCTGGTGCTGCACCTGCAGCCCAGCGTGCAGCGCGTGGTGCTGGCCTACGCCATCGAGCCCGCCTGGCGCGTGCTGCGCGAGTGGGAGCCGGAGTCCGGCGACGACCAACCCGAGCTGCCTGAGCCGGTGGTGCATGAACACACGCTGCTGGCCTGGCGCCAGGCCGGCGAGACCCGCTGGCGCTCGCTGGAGCCGCTGGAGGCCGCTTTGCTGGGCGCGGTGGCCGAGGGCTTGCCGTTCGCGCAGCTCTGCGAGCGCGCCGCCCAGGCGCTGGGCGATCCAGGCGCCGCAGCGCCCGCCGTCGTCGGCGCCCTGCAGCGCTGGCTCGCTGACAGTCTGCTTCAGGAGCGCGCGTCGTAGACCAGCGGGTGGTTGGCCTGGCGTTCGCCGAGGAAAGTACCGTGGCCGTTCATCGTCGGCGCGATGGTGCCGCGAGAGGATTTGGTCCAGGTCACCGTGAGCTCGCAACGGCTGACGGCCGCGGTCTTGGGATCGCTGTTGTTGGCATTGCGGCTGGCGATGTTGAGGTTGTCGTCCACCAGGGCCGGCTCCAGCCGGTAGCCGCCTGCCACGCTGCTCTCGATGCGTGCGGCCAGGTTCTCGTTCTTGACCGTGAAGCTGCTGCCATCGCTGCGGCTGCAGCTGCCGCTGCCCGTGGCGACGGCGTCGCTCACGCCGGACAGGTTCAACCGCACCGGCAGGGCGGTGCCGCTGCGTGTCAGCAAAGGGTTGCCAGTGGGCTGCAGCACCGTGAAGCCAACGGGCAGCGTGACCTGGCTCACATGGCGCACACCGGCCCGCGTGAACACCAGCTGCACCACCGGCTGGGCGCTCGCGGCGGCCAAGCTGGCGGTGTAGCCCAGACGCTCGCCGTCGGGGTTGCTCATCGTCACCTCGGGGCCGCCGTCGACGCTGACCGACAGGCGCTCGTTCGGCGCCATCAGCACCGTCGTCAGTACGTTGGCGGACTTGCCGAGGAAGCCGTCCACCACCACGCGGTTGTCGCCCGTTGCCTGGGCCGCGCTGAAGCGAGGGCTGATCTCGTCGACGTTCAGCGTCGAGGATTCGGTGCAGTTGCGCAGGCCGCACACGATGCCGTCGGCCATGGCGCCGACGACGTCAGCGACGTCGTGGCCTACGCCGCCACAGCCTGCCATGGCGAGCAGGGAGAACAGCAAGGGCGCCGTCACGCGGCAGCAGGAGGAAAAGGTCATCGGTACACCTTGAATTTCGAGCGAGTGGATACTAGGCGCAAGCCGGCTTTGGTTGTTGGTGCCGGCCCCGTGATTGTTCACCTGTTGGAGTCGTTATGTCGTCGCGCCTTGCTCCCCTGTTTGCCTCGCTATCCCTGCTGCTGGCCCTGCCAGGCCACGCCGCCCTCAGCGTCGGCGCCCCGGCCCCCGACTTCAGCACTGACGCCGCCGTCGGCGGCCAATCCTTCAAGTTCAAGCTGGCCGAGGCCCTCAAGCAAGGCCCGGTGGTGCTGTACTTCTATCCCAAGGCCTTCACCAGCGGCTGCACCGTCGAGGCCCACCAGTTCGCCGAGGCGACCGACAAGTTCAAGGCGCTGCACACGACGGTCATCGGCATGTCCAACGACGACATCGAGACGCTGAAGAAGTTCAGCGTCGAGGCCTGCCGCAACAAGTTCGCCGTCGCGGCCGACGCCGGCGGCAAGGTCATCAAGGACTACGACGTCACGCTGAAGATGGTGCCCGGCACCATGGCCGACCGCGTGTCCTATCTGATCGGCACCGATGGCAAGGTCGCTGCTGTGCATGCCAGCATGAACCCGGACGGCCACATCGACGCGATGCTGAAGGCGGCTCAGCAACTGAAGAAATGATTGCCGGCCCGGAAACGGCGGTTGTGCGCGTCCGAGGGGCTGGCGAGGCGGGTTGCCCGCAAGGCGAGACGACGCAGCGGGCTCGTGCCCGCAAGGAAGAACAACGCAGCCGGCAGCCCGAAGCGCCAGACCAGCGGACGTGCAGCGCTGGTGATCGAAGTGGCATGCGAGGCTGGCAAGCGGTCTTGTCGAAGCGTCAGGCCTGCGATGAGTAGCGAGCGGTCAACTGCCGTTTTCGGTCTCGGGGCGGCCGAGCTGATCGCCGCCTACCGCAGCGGCGAACTGTCGCCCGTCGAGGTGATGGGCGCCGTGCTGTCCCAGGCCGGCAAGCGTGAGGGCGAACTGCACGCACTGTGCGCCATGGATGCCGAGGGCGCTTTGGCCGCGGCCCGCGCCAGCGAGGCGCGCTGGCGTGCCGGCACTGCGCTGGCGCTGGACGGCGTGCCGGTCACGCTGAAGGAGAACATCGCCGTGCCCGGCGCGAGCTACCGCCTGGGCACTGCCGCGACGGCGGATGACGCGACTGCCGACTTCGAGGCTCCGCCCGCCGCGCGGCTGCGCGAGGCCGGTGCCATCGCCTGGGCGCGCACCACCATGCCCGACTACGGCATGCTGAGCTCGGGCCTGTCCAGCCTCTATGCCGAGCCGGCACGCAACCCCTGGAACGTGGCGATGACGCCTGGTGGTTCCAGCGCTGGCGCCGCGGCGGCGGGTGCGGCCGGCTATGGCCCTCTGCACCTGGGCACGGACATTGGCGGCTCCATCCGGCTGCCGGCCGGCTGGTGCGGCCTGGTCGGCCTCAAGCCCAGCCATGGCCGCGTGCCCATCAAGCCGGGCTATGCCGGCCGGGTCGCCGGGCCGCTGACGCGCACGGTCGAGGACGCCGCGCTGATGCTGGCCGTGCTCGCGCAACCGGATGCGCGCGACCCCACGCAGCTGCCGCCGGGCTCGGTCACGCCGCGGCCGCTGGAGCTGCGTGGCTTGCGCATCGGGCTGATGCTCGATGCGGGCTGGGGCGATGCCGTGCAGCCGGAGGTCGAGGCGGCGGTGGTCGCGGCGGCGCGTGCCTTCGAGCAGGCTGGCGCCATCGTCGAGCCGCTGGCCGCCTTCACGACGCGCGAGATGGCCGACGGCATCGACCGTTTCTGGCGCATGCGCTCCTGGCTGGATATCTCGGCCCTCGCCCCCGAGCGCCGTGCCAAGGTTCTCCCCTACATCCTCGGCTGGGTCGCGCCCGCGGCCGGCTACGACGGCGGCACGGTCTTTCGCGGCTACAGCCAGATGCAGGCCTTGCGCGAGGCGGCCAATGCAGCCTGCGAGCCGTTCGACTTCGTGCTGTCGCCCGTCGCGCCCATGCCGGCCTACCCGGCCCACCTGGCCAGCCCGCTGCACGACCCGGCGCGGCCCTTCGAGCACATCGCCTTCACGCTGCCCTACAACATGAGCGAGCAGCCGGCGCTGTCCATCAATGCGGGCTTCACGTCGAGTGGCTTGCCGATTGGGTTGCAGATCATCGGCCGGCGCTTCGACGACGCTGGCGTGCTGGCCTTGGGCGCAGCGTGGGAGCGGTTGCGACCCGAGCAACGCCCCTGGCCCTTCTGGGAGAGCCCACCATGATCCTCGTCCTTGGCCATGTCACCGCCCGCCCCGAGCATTTCGACGAGGTGCTGAAGCTCAGCCATCAACACGTCGAGCGCTCGCGTGCGGAGCCAGGCTGCCTTGTCCATGCAGTGCACCGAGACACCGAGAACCCGTTGCGCCTCGTCTTCGTCGAGAAGTGGAGCGACATGGCGGCCCTGCAAGCCCACTTCCGTGTGTCGGCCTCGCGCGAGTTCGGCAGGGCGCTGGCAACGATGGCGTCCGAGCCGCCGGAGCTGGAGTTGTTCGATGCGAACGTGATCAGCGCAGGCGGCTGACGCGCTTCGCGCAATCGATCAGGTTTTGCGATGGGCTCGCAGCCGGCCGGCAAACAGCGCCATGCCGGCGACGAGCAGCAGCGCTTGTGACGGCTCAGGTACAGCGGTGGGAATCTCGACGATGCTCGAAATGATGTCGCTGGCAAAACGGTCTGAGTAGTTGTAAGCGATCCAGGAGCTTTGGGCAGTGCCTGCGACCGAGTAGAGGAAGCTGATGTCGTGGTAGCCGCTGACTCCGCTCAACGTGATGAAGAAGTCATTCACGCCGGGCGCCACGCCGCCGGCGCCGTTGCCCTTGCCGCCAAAGGTGTAGGACGGCGGAAACGGCGCACCTTGCCAGTTCTCGAAGGCAAGGTCTGCCAAGCTGTAGCTGTGACCTGCGATGCTCAGGTCGATGGCGCCGATGCTGGTGACCGGTTGGCCCAGCGCATCAGCCTGGAAGATGATCGAGCCCGACACCGGATCCTGCGGCGCAGGGGCGGGTGCCAGCACCGACGTGAAATGCGTTGCAGTAAAGGTGAGCTGGTAGGTCTTGGCCTGGGCCTGCTGGCTCGGCAGACAGGCCAAGACGCAGGCGATCGCGGCAATGGTGTGCATTTTTTCTCCCTGGTGCCGGGGTGCGCGGGTGCGCCTCCGGGGCGATGCCACTTTAGGCGCAGACAGGGGCGACCCGGCCCCGAAGATGAGGGGCCGTACGAACCCCAGGGCAGCGGCTAACGCCGCTTGACGAACCCTAGCAGCGCGGCCATCGGCAGCACCGAGCGTGGCCGATAGGGCAGGCGCCACAGGCCGCCATGGTTGGCGGTGTGCACCAGCAGCTTGAGTGGATGCGCGAAGTCGCGGGCCTCGGTGCGCAACTGATGCACCCACATCGCGGCCATCAGCGCATTCGTCGTCGCCGGCGCAAAGACCTCGACGCCAAAAGCCTTGGCGCCGCGAAAGCCCGCTGCCAGCAGCGGATTGGAGACAACTGAGGCCGTCGTGGTGCTGGGCGCCACGTTGAAGGCGACGCGGTGCCCATCGGCGCGGGCCACCAGGGCGCGCCACTGCTGCAGCCGCTTGGCCAGCGCGTAGTTCGGGCCTTGCTCGACGACTAGCGCGTCGACCAGGCCCCATTTCCCAGAGTCTCTGCCGAAATCACCCGCGTCGACGAGCCCCTCGATATGCGGAGCGAAGCCGCGGCCGCCGCTACCCAGCCGTGCGCCGAACTGGGCCAGCTTCTTGACGAGGCCACGCTCGGCATAACGGCGCATGACGTCGCGCGCCAGCTGCTCCGGCACGGCGAAGACGTCGGTCGGCGTGGCCATGTAGGCGAGCTGGGTGCGGGCGTCGGCGGCGCACAGCGTCGCGCTGATGGCGTCCATCGCGAGGGACACGCGCACATGGCGCTCGCCGTCCAGGTAGGCGAGGTTGGCGATGGACAGCGGCTGTTGCCGAGACGCCAGCCAGGCGGCTATCTCCGGCGTGTCGGCCAGCAGGTCGGCGCCGGCATGGGCGACGTCCAGCGGCTGGCCCGGCGCGACGGGCGCGATCAGCGTGGCGTTGCCCGCGGCGACGATGGCGGCGATTCGCTTCCAGGTCGCGGCGCGGGCGAGGTCGATGCCGACGAGATTGGCGCGCCATTTCGCCAGCCAGGCCAGCGGCCCGGCCTCGCTGCCGGCACCGAGCAGCACGAGGTGCTGGTCGGACAGGTCGAACCATTCGGGGTGGGCCAGGCAGTCGCGCAGCGCGCCCGCGTGGGCGGCCTCGCAGATGCCACCCTTCTCCCAGCGGTCGATCTGGCGGGCGAGGGCATCGCCATGCAGCTCGCGGCCTTGGTGGGGCACGGTCCAGCGCGCGGGTGCCGCATCGCCGCTGCCGCGCAGTTGCAGCGTTTGCAGGCGGCGCTGGGGCGTGTTCATTGCGTCGGCCAGAGCGTGGGGTTGGCCGGCGCGCATGAAGGGCAGTTCGCGCCAGGCCGCGGCGAGGCCGGCGCGTGCCGAGGCGACGACACCCACGGGCCGGGCCGCTTGAGCTTGCACCAGGGCGCACCAATGGGCGGGGTAGGCGTGGCGCCAGTCGTGTTCGGCGGCGACGGCGTCGGCCGCGGTTGCGTCCAGCCCACGCAAGGCGGCCGCGATGATGCGCTGGCCCGGCGCGCCGGTGGCACGCTTGCCCTTGGCGTCGAGGGGCCATTGCAGGCCGGGCGCGTCTGTCATCGGCGCACTGGCGGCTCTTGCGTCGGCAGGCCGGCTGCGGCCAGGTCGGCGTTGACCAGGGCCCAGGCGGACTCGAAGTTGTCGGCGCGGCGCACCGGGCGGCTGGCGCGCCAGATGTCCATCAGCGCCGGCAGGCGCTCGATGCCGGGGATGCCGGGGCGCACCAGGAAGACGGTGGACAGGGAGACGATGCCGCGCGAACCGAAGGCATCGATGCTGGCGCGCAGCTCCTGCAGCGCATCGGCGTCCATCTGCAGGCTGCCGCGGATCTCGAGCAGGTCACCGAAGCGGCGGTCGGCCGGCAGGCGCTTGCCGGCCAGCGCGACGGCGCGCTTGACGGCTGCCATCAGCGGTGCGTCGAAAGGTCCCTCGGCGATCGACACCATGACGCGGCCATGCACGCCGACGCTGACGCGGCCGAAGCTGGGCTTGACGACCGGATGCCGGGAAGGGGGAAGCGAGGGGCCGGGGCTCATGATGTGAGACGATTTTGCATGCTCGAGAGCACGCTCGATGAAGGAGTCATGGCAATGTTGACCTTGTACGGCACCAAGGGTTCGGGTTCGGCGGCCATCGAGGCGGCGCTGGCGCGCGCCGGCCTGGCTTACACGACCGTGGACGCAGCCTCGTGGAACCCCGGGCCCGGGCGCGATGAGCTGCTGCGCGTGAATCCGCTGGGGCAGATTCCGACGCTGGTGCTGGCCGACGGCACGGTGCTGACGGAGAGCGCCGCCATCCTCATCCACCTGGGCCTGACGGTGCCGCCGGGGTTGCTGCTGCCCGCCGACGCCAGCGCGCGGGCGCGCGCCATCCGAGGCCTGGTCTATGTGGCGGCCAACTGCTATGCGGCCATCAGCGTCATCGACTACCCCGAGCGCTGGTGCGAGCCCTGCGACGACGCGATGAAGGCGCAGATCCGCGCCGGCACGCGGGCCCGCCTGCACGAGCACTGGCGGCTGTTTGCCGACCAGTTCGAGATCGGCTTCGAGGCCGGCGTGCCCGGCGCGCTGGAGCTGCTGGCCACGGTGGTGTCCAAGTGGTCGGGGTCGCGGCCCTTCCTGCAGGCCGAGCGGCCGAGCTTCTTCGCCCAGTTGCTGCGCGTGGAGCAGCATCCCGAGGTGGCTGCAGTGTTCCAACGCCACTGGCCATGAAGCGGGGGCTGGCAGACGCCGGCCAGTTAATCGGTTCGCAGGTCAGGGAGCACCGCACAGGCAGTGCACGGCGGCGGCCTTGTCCCACTGGCCGCGGGCGGCGAACTGCGACAGATCCTTCAGCATCGCCAGCTCCTCGCGCACCGGCGCGGGCAGGGCGTCCAGGCCCAGCGAGCTGCCGATGGCCGCGGCGATGGACGGCGCCAGTGTGTCGGTCAGCGACGCCAGCAGCCGCTCGCTGCGGCTGAGGTCGCGCTCCACATAAGCCAGGCGCGGCTTCTCGCCCTCCTTGACCTCAAGCTTGGCCAACTGGACGGCCGTCTGCACGGCATCGTCGAAGCTGCCCAGGCGGTCGACGAGGCCGCGCTCCTTGGCTTGCGAGCCCGTCCAGATACGGCCCTGCGCGACGGCATCAATTTTCTCCGGCGTGCTCTTGCGCGCCTGGGCCGCGAGGCTGGTGAAGCGGCCATAGATGTTGTCGATGCTGGCCTGCACGGTGGCCTGCAGGCGCGGGTCCAGAGCGCGGCGCGGGTCGTAGCCGCCGGCCAGCCAGGTCGTCGTGACGCCGCCGGTGTGCAGCGACAGCTTGTCCATCAGCCCTTCGGCGGTGGGCAGCATGCCGAACACGCCGATGCTGCCGGTGATGGTGCCGGCGTCGGCGATGACGGTGTCGCTGGCCATGGAGATCCAATAGCCGCCCGAGGCCGCCACGTCACCCATCGACACGACGACTGGTTTGCCGGCCTTGCGGGTCAGCTCCAGCTCGCGGCGCAGGATCTCGGAGGCGAAGGCGCTGCCGCCCGGCGAGTTCACGCGCAGCACGATGGCCTTGATGGCCTCGTCCTCGCGGGCCTTGCGGATCAGGCGGGCGGTCGAGTCACCGCCGATGCGGCCCGGGCCGGCATCGCCATCGACGATCTCGCCCTCGGCCACGACGATGCCAATGCCGGGCTGCAACTTGTTGGGCGTGCCGGCGTCCTTCACATAGGCCAGGTACTGGTTCAGCGAGATCTGGCGGAAGCTCTTGCTGTCCTCGTCCTTGGCGCCCTTGGCAATGAGCAGTTCGCGCATTTCGTCGCGCGTCTTCAGGCCGTCGACCAGCTTGGCCTGCAGGGCCAGCCTGGCCGTGTCGCCCTGCGTGGCGGCAAGCAGTTGCGGCAGCCCGGCGATGCCCTTGGCGATGCTGCCCGCCTCCAGTTTGCGTGCGGCCTCGATGCTGCCGGTGAAGCCGCTCCACAGCTCGCCATAGACCAGGCCCTCGGACTCCAGCGTCGCGGGGCTGGGGCCATTGGCCGTGTAGGTCTCGGCAAAGTTCTTGTAGGTGCCGACCTTGATGACGTGCGGCGTCACGCCGATGCGGTCCAGCGCGTCCTTGTAGTAGGTGCGGTAGCGGCCAAAGCCTTCGATGCCGACCATGCCCATGGGATGCAGATAGACCTCGCCGGCCTGGGCGGCGAGGAAGTAGCCGCGTTGGCTGTAGCTGTCGGCATAGGCCAGCACCGGCTTGCCGCTTTGCTTGAAGCGCTGCAGCGCGCCGACGACCTCGTGCAGGCCGGCCAGACCTGCGCCTTGCAGCTCCTCGACGTCCAGCAGCAGGGCGCTGATCTTGTCGTCCTTGGCGGCCTGGTCGAGCACGGCGAGCACGTCGCGCAACCGTGTCTGGTGCGGCACGCTCTGGCCGCGGGCCTGGGCGGCCAGCTGCTCGCGGGGGCTGCCGGAAAACTGTTCGACGAGGCTGCCGTCGAGCTTGAGCACCAGCGTCGTCTTGTCGGCCAGCGGCTTGGGACCGCGCGTCATCACGGCGGTGACGAAGATGACGAGGAGCAGCAGCACGAAGAGATTCATCAGTGCGCGGCGCGTGCCGTCAAGCAGCCACCAGGCCTTGGAGAACAGCCAGCCCAGCGTGGAAAAAAAGGACTTCATCGACAGCTACCTTGAGGGTTGATGCGGGCAATTGTGAGGTCAGGAGCCTGAGCGGCAGCGGGCGTGGCCCGCGCCGAGGCGATTTGCGGGGCCAGGCCAGGCGCCGGCGAGGCGTGGGTAGGGACCCACAACGAGCCGGTAACGCCGCATGGCCCCGCAAATCGCTCGGCCCTCCGGGTTGTGACTGGCAAGGGCGCAGGCGTTGTTGCTCGTCGTTGCGGGTACGCACCCGCTGCCTCCTCGCGCCTAGCCTGCGCCCTTGCCAGTCACAACGCGGGCCACGCCCGCTGCCGCTCAGGCTCCTCCGGCCTTAGCATCCGTCGGTCACGGTTTAAGGACCCCTCATGCTTGCCTGGCCCAGCTGGACACGACGCATCAACGAGTATTTCCCGCTGCGCTATCTGACGTGGATGCTGTGCGGCCTGTTCGCGCTGTTCTTCGCCATCGGTTGGATGGGTGGGCTCGTCGACGGCGTGCTGGTCGTCGTCTTCCTGGGCCTGACGTTGCTCGGCCTGCGCGATACCCGCCAGACGCGTCATTCCATTCTGCGCAACTATCCCGTCATCGGCCATCTGCGCTTCCTGCTGGAGTTCATCCGCCCCGAGATCCGCCAGTACTTCCTGGAGGGCGACAACGATGCCGCGCCGTTCTCGCGTGCCCAGCGCTCCATCGTCTACCAGCGCGCCAAGGGCGAGGCCGACCAGCGCCCTTTCGGCACCCAGCTGGACGTCAGCGCGCGCGGCTATGAATGGATCAACCATTCCCTGGCGCCGACCCATCTCACCAGCCACGACTTCCGCATCACCATTGGCGCGGGCCGGGCCCAGCCCTATTCGGCCAGCGTCTTCAACATCTCGGCGATGAGCTTCGGTGCGCTCAGCGCCAACGCCATCCTGGCGCTGAACAAGGGCGCGAAGCTCGGCGGCTTCGCCCACGACACGGGCGAAGGCTCGATCAGCGCCCACCACCGCGTGCATGGCGGCGACCTGATCTGGGAGATTGGTTCGGGTTATTTCGGCTGCCGCAATGACGATGGCAGCTTCAGCCCTGAGCGCTTCGCGGCCGCTGCCCGCGATCCGCAGGTCAAGATGATCGAGCTCAAGCTCAGCCAGGGCGCCAAGCCCGGCCACGGCGGCGTGCTGCCCGGCCCGAAGGTGACGGCGGAGATTGCGGCCGCACGTGGCGTTCCCGAGGGCGTGGCCTGTATCTCACCGGCCCGGCACAGCGCCTTCTCGACACCCATCGAGATGATGCAGTTCATCGACAGGCTGCGCACGCTGTCGGGTGGCAAGCCCACCGGCTTCAAGCTTTGCATCGGCCACCCCTGGGAGTGGTTCGCTGTGTGCAAGGCCATGCTGGAGACCGGCATCACGCCCGACTTCATCGTCGTCGATGGCGCCGAAGGCGGCACGGGCGCCGCGCCGCTGGAGTTCACCAACCATGTCGGCGCGCCGGTTCAGGAGGGCCTGCTGCTCGTGCACAACTCGCTGGTCGGATTGAACCTGCGCGACAAGATCAAGATCGGCTGCGCCGGCAAGGTCACGACCGCCTTCGACCTGGTGCGCCTGATGGCGCTGGGCGCCGACTGGTGCAACGCCGGGCGCGGCTTCATGTTCGCTCTGGGTTGCATCCAGGCCCAGGCCTGCCACACCGGCCATTGCCCGACGGGCGTGACCACGCAGGACCCGGTGCGCCAGCGCGCCATCGTCGTGCCCGACAAGGCCCAGCGCGTCGCCAACTTTCACCAGGGCACGCTGAAGGCGCTGAAGGAACTCGTCGAGGCCGCCGGGCTGTGCCACCCGCAGGAAATCACGGCCCAGCACATCGTGCACCGCCTGGACAAGCACGAGGTCAGGTTGCTGGCCAACCTGCTGCCTTTCGTGGAGCCGGGTTCGCTGCTGCGCGGCGACATGAGGCACAACACCTTCAGGATCTACTGGCCGCTGGCCAGCGCCCACAGCTTTGCGCCCCAGGGGGCCATCGAGCGCACCGCTGCCGCGTGAATTTCGGGCCGGGCGCCTGGCGATCCCCTCCTTGGACGAGGGGCCCGCGCCCGCGGGGGATGGTGCCTACAAATTAGGGGGATGGCGACCAAAACGCGCACAATGCGCAGCGGTTACATCCGCGCATCATGCCCACCGTCTATCTCCTCCGTCTCAGCGAGCCCACGCTGCAGCGCACGCGCTCGCTGCTGCTGCAGGCCGACGGCGTGGAGCTGGCCGGCAGCAGCACCCTGCTGGCCGACGCGCTGGACGAACTCGCCGCGCTGGCGCCCGACATCGTCGCTAGCGACCTGCGCCTGGTCGACAGCCATGCGATGCGTGTCGCCCATGAACTCGGCCGCCTGCCGGTGCGGCCCCAGCTGCTGCTGCTGACGCCGACGGCCGATGACCTGCAGCTGTTCGCCGCGCTGAGTGCCGGCGCCAATGCCTATCACGTGGACGACGGCAGCGGTGCCGGCCTCGTCCAGGCGCTGACTCGCCTGCATGAACGCCGCTCCATGTTCAACCCTCAGCTGGCCCGCCAGGCCCTGGCGGCCTTCGGCATCGAGCGCAGCCCCATCGTCACGGCCCGCCAGGCCGCAGCGCCGCTGGATGCCAGCCCCGCCGGCCGCCAGATCGACCAGGCCAGCCGTCATCTGCTGACGCTGCTGGCGCAAGGCCTGCTACTGGCCGAGATCGCGACGCTGTGGAAGCTGGACGTTGCCGAAATCGAGCGTCGCATCTGGCGCCTGGTGCGTCTGCTGCATGTGCGTTCGCGGGAACTGCTGATCGCCTAGGCCGGCACGGTGTCCGCAAAGCTCTGGCGCTGGGACAGCTTGTCCATGTGGCGAGCCAGATTGGGGTAGTCCTCGCGCCAGTTGATCTCCGGGAAGCGGAATTCCAGCCAGCCCAGGGCGCAACCGACGGAGATGTCGGCGAGCGAGAAATGGTTGCCCGAGCACCAGGCCTTCTCGCCCAGGCCCTGGCTCATCGCGGCCAACGCGGCGTTGACCTTGGTCAGCTGACGGTCAATCCAGGCCGGGCTGCGCTGCTCCGCGGGGCGGTGCGCCCAGGTGCGCTCCAGGCGCACGAGGATGCCGGCATCGACGATGCCGTCGGCCAGGGCCTCCCAGGTGCGCACCTCACAGCGCTCGCGGCCGCGCTCGGGGATCAGCTTGCCCACGGGTGACAGCGTGTCCACGTACTCGACGATGACGCGCGAGTCGAAGACGGCGCCGGTGATCGAATCCTGGCCTTCCATGACCAGGCAGGGCACCTTGCCCAGCGGGTTCATCTTCAGGATGGCGTCGCTGCCCCAGACGTCTTCAAGCACCAACTGGTAATCGAGCTTCTTCTCGGCCATCACGATGCGAACCTTGCGCACGTAAGGGCTGGCGAGAGAACCGATCAACTTCATCGTCATAGGGCAGGCAAGGGGATCACAAGTCGAAACGATTCTAGCGAGCGCTTCTTGGCGGACTGCCCGTGAAAAAGGCCTGTCGGCTGGGGCCGACAGCCACCGCAAGCAGGGGTTGCCAGCAGGGAGGGCGCCCTGCACAGTGCTGCCGCTCAGACACCGGCGCCGTCCCCGGAAGCCGGGACAAAGGACATCCGAGGGAGGATGAATGCTTGATTCCGACACGACCGCGACGACTCGGTCCAGGTCTTTTTCGGCTTCGTTCTCAAGCCACCCGGGCGACGAAGAGCGCATCGCCTTCTTCAGGCAGCCGTAAAAAATCACATCACGGGGCCTGACAAACCAGAGTTGCCAGGCACGCTGGCCACCGCCAAAGTCTCGGCCGGCACGCCGCGCTGAACAGCGGCCCGCTAACAGGGAGATTCCATGCAAGACCTCGACGCCGCGGCCGATGCGGCCCCCGTCGCCACGCCGCCCGCTGCGCCGCGGGTGCTCGACATCCGCTTCACCGGCTCGGGCAGCGAGTATTTCCGCATCTGGTCGGTCAACCTGCTGCTCATCCTCGTCACGCTGGGCCTGTACCTGCCCTTCGCCAAGGCCAGGCGCATCCGCTACTTCTATGCCAACACCCTGGTCGATGGCCAGGCGCTGAGCTTTCATGGCGACCCGTGGAAGATGTTCCGCGGCTTCGTGCTGCTGGTCGTGTTGATGGGTGTCTACAGCGGCGCGGGCCGGCTGTCGCAGCTGGCGGCCTTCATCGCCTTCCTGATCCTGTGCGCCGTCTGGCCGGCCCTGTGGCGGGCCTCGATGCAGTTTCGCCTGGGCAACACCAGCTGGCGCGGCCTGCGCCTGCGCTTCGAGGGGTCGCTGCAAGGGGCCTATCTGGCCTGCGCACCCAGCTATCTGCCGGCCATCGCCATGGTCGCCGGCACCGCACTGATGGCCTCCGCAGACGCAGGCACGGCCAAGGAGATGACGCCCGCGCTGTGGCTGAACGTCGTCGGCCTGCTGGGCATGATGGTCCTGATGCCTTGGTCATTGACCCTGTTCAAGCGCTACCAGCACAACGGCTACCGCATCGCCGGACAGCATGCCCGGCTCAAGCTGTCGGTGGCCAAGGTCTATCTGCTCGGGCTGAAGACCATCGGCGTCTCGTTGCTGCCCATGATCGGTTCCGGCGTGCTGATCGCGTTGTTCGTCGCGCTGGGCAGCACCATGCAGCAGAGCATGGGTCGTGTCGTCAGCATGGCCGCGCTGGGCTTTGGGGTGCTGCTCGCCTACCTGCTGTATTTCGCGGTCGTCATGCCCTACAGCGCCGCACGCATGCAGAACCTGGCCTGGAGCGGCACGCGCAGCGAAGCCTTGCGCTTTCGCAGCACGCTGAGCTTCTCGTCCCTGTTCGGCCTGACGCTGAAGAACTGGCTGCTGACCGGCCTGACCCTGGGCCTGTACCGGCCCTTCGCGGCGATCGCCACGGCGCGGCTGCGCCTGGAGGCCGTCAGCATCGGCTGCGACGAAGACCCGGCCGACTGGGTGGCCGCAGCCCATGCCGGCCACGCCGACGCGACGGGCGACATCGCCGGCGACTTCTTCGGCATCGACATGGGCCTGTGATGGATGCTTCGCCCCGCCTCGCCGCGGACTGGTTTGATGGGCGCAGCGCCCGCGCGCGGCCCATTGAGGTCTGGATGGACGGTGCGACGCTGCACTTCGGTGAGCAGAGCGCGCCGCTGTCAGGCCTGACCTGGCCCGAACGCCAGCGCCATGGCCAGCGCCAGATCCTGCTGCCTGGCGGCGGCCTGCTGAGCTTTGCCGATGCCACGGCCTTTGATGCCTGGGCGAGCGCGTCCGGTCGCAGTGACAGCGCCATCGTGCAGTGGCAGCAGAGCTGGCTGCTGGCGCTGCTGGCGCTGGTGTTGCTGGCGGCGGGCCTGGCAGCGGGTTGGCGCTGGGGACTGCCGTGGGCGGTCGACACCGCCGTCGACGCGCTGCCCCAATCCGCTGAGCGGACCCTGGGCGAGCATTTGTTGAACGGTCTGGACGGCGATTGGCTCAAGCCGAGCGCCCTCAGCGCGGCCCAGCAACAGGTCTGGCAAGACCGTTGGACCAAGGCCATCGCGCGAGCCCACGCCGACGGTGGGCCGGCGGTGCCGGAGCGCTTCGAGATCCATTTCCGCAACGGGGGCAAGGCGCTGGGACCGAATGCGTTTGCGCTGCCCGGCGGCGACATCGTCATCACCGACGAGTTGCTGGAACTGCTGGCCGACGAGCCTGACGCGGTGATGACCGTGCTGGCGCACGAGCTGGGTCACGTGCGTCACCGTCACGGCCTGCGGCTGATGCTGCGGGCGGGTGCGGTCGGCGTCGTCGCCTCGGTCATCGTGGGCGACTTCTCCACGCTGCTTGCCGCGGCGCCGGCCTTGCTGGCGAGCAACGCCTACTCGCGCGACAACGAGCGCGAGGCTGACCTCTACGGCCGCACGCTGGCCCGGGCCGGCGGCGTGGACACCTCGCGCATGGCCGTGTTTTTCGAGCGTCTGGCCAAGAAGCATGCAACGGTGGACAACAACCCGTTGGCCATCGCGATCTCGTCCCACCCCGCAGACGAGGAGCGCATCGCCTTCTTCAGTCAGCGGTGAACAATCACGTCGCGAGCGGAGCTCGTGACGCGCGCCGGCAATGCCACAGTCACGGGCAGCCCGCTGCAGCAGACGGCGGCGCCTTCACCCAGGGAGTTTCCATGCACACCGCCGCAGCCGTCCCGACGACGGCCGATCTGCCCCCGCCCAACACCGAGCCCGCGCCGCGTGTTCTCGAGATCCGCTTCACAGGCTCCGGCAGCGAGTACTTCCGCA
Source organism: Roseateles sp. P4_D2 (assembly GCF_056401875.1). Taxonomy (NCBI): domain Bacteria; kingdom Pseudomonadati; phylum Pseudomonadota; class Betaproteobacteria; order Burkholderiales; family Sphaerotilaceae; genus Roseateles; species Roseateles sp. P4_D2. Next base: position 35,544 of record NZ_JBFUIM010000019.1, read on the forward strand.
TCTGGGCCGTCAATCTGCTGCTGATCCTGCTGAGCTGCGGGCTCTACCTGCCGTTCGCCAAGATCAGGCGCATCCGCTACCTCTATGCCAACACGCTGATCGACAGCGAAGCGCTCGCCTTCCACGGCGACGCGTGGAAGATGTTCCGCGGCTTCGTGCTGCTGGCCGTGCTGATGCTCGTCTACACGTTTGCCGGAGAGTTCTCGCCCATGGCGGCGCTGCTGGCCTTCGTGCTGGCGGGTGCCGCCTGGCCGGCACTGTGGCGGGCATCGATGCAGTTCCGCCTCGGCAACACCAGCTGGCGTGGCTTGCGGATGGGCTTTGAGGGTTCGCTGGGCGCGGCCTATCTCGCCTACCTGCCGGTGTTCGTGCCTGCCGCGCTGGCGCTGGCCTGGAGCCTGGAGAGTGAGGGCCCAGGCGGTGGTGTCCTGGCCTGGCTCGGGCTGGCGTTGCAGTTGGTCGCCCTGCTGGCGGCGCCCTGGTCCACGGCGCTGATCAAGCGCTACCAGCACAGCGGCTACCGCATCGCCGGCGAGCACTGCGGCATCCGGCTGCACACCCGCTCGGTCTACTTCATCGGCTTCAAGTCCGTCATGTTGGCGGTGCTGATGCTGGTGGTCGTCTCGATATGCGCTTTCGCCCTGGGCAGCCTGCTGGGGCTGGCCACCACCGGCAAGATCGACGCCAAGGGTAGCAGCACCTACGCCGGGTTTGCCTGGGCGGGGATGGTCTACCTGTTCGTCGGCAGCGTCGTGCTGCCCTACTACGCCTCGCGCATCCAGAACCTCGTCTGGGGCAATACCCACAGCGCGTCCCTGCGCTTTCGCAGCGAACTCTCCGGCCTGAGGGGGCTGACGCTGAAGAACTGGCTGCTGATCGTCGCCACGCTGGGCCTGTACCGGCCCTTCGCCGTCATCGCCACCATGCGGCTGCGGCTGGAGTCGGTGAGCATCGAGAGCAGCACGGACCCGGCCACATGGGTGGCGCCTGCCGGGACTGAGCGCACCGACGCCAGCGGCGAGGTGGCGGGAGATTTCTTCGGCATGGACGTGGGGCTCTGACATGAGCGCATCGACTTTCATCACCGGCCGTTGGTTCGACGGCCAATGCGGCATGGCCCAGCCCGTCGAGGTGAGCCTCCACAACGGCGCGCTGCGCTTCGGCGACCGCGCCACCCCGCTGGATCAGGTGCAATGGCCCGAGCGGATGCGCCATGGCCAAAGGCAGATCCTGCTGCGCGGCGCGGGTGTGATCAGCTTCCCCGATGCCGCCGCCTTCGACGCCTGGGCCGACAGCGTCGGCCAACTGCCGGGCCTCGTCGCGCGCTGGCAACTCAGCTGGCATCTGGCGCTGATGTCTCTGGCCTTGCTCACGGTGCTGCTCGCTGCTGGTTGGCGCTGGGGCCTGCCCTGGGCCAGCGACCGCCTCGTCGAGCGCGTGCCCCTCAGCGCCGAGCAGCCAATCGGCGAGCAGGCCATGGCGCTGATCGACAGGCAGATGGTGCGACCCACCCAGCTCAGCGAGGCAGAGCAGCAGGCCTGGCGCCAGCGCTTCGAGCGCATGCTGACCACGGCGCGCGCCGCCGGCATGCGCGACCTGCCTGAGCACTGGCAGCTGCATTTCCGGCGCACCACCCCTGCGCTGGGACCCAATGCCTTTGCGCTGCCCGGCGAGCAAATGTGCGTGACCGACGAACTCCTCGAAATGCTGAAGGGCGAGCCCGACGCGGTGCTGACCATCCTCGCCCACGAGGCCGGCCATGTCAGGCACCGCCACGGCCTGCGCATGGGCTTGCGCGCGGGCGTCACGGCCGCCGTCACGGCGTTGTGGCTGGGCGACTATTCCAGCCTGCTCAATGGTCTGCCCCTCGCGTTGCTCACCAAAGGCTACTCACGCGACTACGAGCGCGAAGCTGACGCCTTTGCCCGCGAACTGGCCAGCCGGGGCGGTGTCGACCCGGCGCGCATCGCTGTCTTCTTCGAACGCATCCGCGAAAAGTATGGCGGTGCCGAGAGCCCTTTGGCCATTGCGTTCAGCTCCCATCCTGGCGACAGTGAGCGCATCGCCTTCTTCAAGGCCGAAGGCCCCGCAGCCCCCAAAAACTAGAATCGCGGGTTTTCCACGCTCCGCCGGCCCGCCATGACAACGTCCGAATACTCCGCCATCAGCGCCCTCTCGCCGCTGGACGGCCGCTACGCCGCCAAGGTGGCCGCCCTGCGCCCGCTGCTGTCCGAGTACGGCCTGATGCACCGCCGCGTGCAGGTCGAGGTGGAGTGGTTCATCGCGCTGTCGGACGCCGGCTTCAAGGAGTTCAAGCCGCTGTCGTCATCCGCCCGCTCGCGCCTGCGCCGGCTCGTCAAGAAGTTCAGCGAGGCCGATGCCGAAGAGATCAAGGCCATCGAGCGCACGACCAACCACGACGTGAAGGCGGTGGAGTACTGGATCAAGCGCAGCTTCGAGGGCCAGCCCGAACTGCTGGCGGCGAGTGAGTTCGTCCACTTCGCCTGCACCAGCGAGGACATCAACAACACCAGCCACGCGTTGATGCTGAAGGCGGCGCGCGATGAGGTCATGCTGCCTGCGCTGGACGGCATCATCGAGAAGCTGCGTGGCATGGCCCACCAGTTCGCGGCCGTGCCGATGCTGAGCCGCACGCACGGCCAGACGGCCAGCCCGACGACGGTTGGCAAGGAGATCGCCAACGTCGTGGCCCGCCTGCAGACGGCGCGCGCGCGCATCGTGGCGGTCAAGCCGCTGGCCAAGATGAACGGCGCGGTCGGCAACTTCAACGCCCACCTGTCGGCCTGGCCCAAGCACGACTGGGAAGCCTTCTCCAAGGGCGTCATCGAGAAGCAGCTCAAGCTGAGCTTCAACCCGTACACGATCCAGATCGAGCCGCACGACTACATGGCCGAGCTGTTCGACGCGTTCACGCGCGCCAACACCATCCTGATCGACTGGTCGCGCGACGTCTGGGGCTATATCTCGCTGGGCTACTTCAAGCAGCGCACCAAGGCCGGCGAGATCGGCAGCTCGACGATGCCGCACAAGGTCAACCCCATCGACTTCGAGAACGCGGAAGGCAACTTCGGCCTGGCCAGCGCGGTGCTGACGCATCTGAGCCAGAAGCTGCCGGTGAGCCGCTGGCAGCGCGACCTGACCGACTCCACCGTGCTGCGCAACATGGGCGTGGGCCTGGGCTATGCACTGCTGGGCTATGACTCGCTGGCCAAGGGACTGGGCAAGCTGGAGGTCAATGAGGCCGCGCTGGCCGACGATCTCGACGCCGCCTGGGAAGTGCTGGCCGAGCCCATCCAGACCGTCATGCGCCGCTTCGGCCTGCCCAACCCCTACGAGCAGCTCAAGGAGCTGACGCGCGGCAAGGCCATCACGCAGGAATCCATCCGCGCCTTCATCGAAGGCCTGGACCTGCCCAAGGCCGAGAAGGCCCGGTTGCTGAAGATGACGCCGGGCAGCTACACCGGCCTGGCGCAAGACCTGGCGAAGCGAATCTAATGGCTTTGCGGGACAGACCGAGCGAGCGCAAGCGAGTAGCTCTGTCCCCAACTGATTAGGGAAGCTTTGCGGGACAGACCGAGCGAGCGCAAGCGAGTAGCTCTGTCCCCAACTGATTAGGGAAGCTTTGCGGGACAGACCGAGCGAGCGCAAGCGAGCCGCTCTGTCCCCAACTGGCTAGAGAGCCAAGCGGAACACCCTCGAGAGATCGTTGTAGCCCTCGAGCTGTTCCTGGCCCTGCTCGATGAAGCCCAGCTTGCCCAGCAGGGCCACGCTGGGCGTGTTGTCAACGGCCGTGATGGCCATCAGCACCGGCCAGCCCAGCGCCGCCTTCGCATGCGCCACGCAGGCCTGCGCCGCCTCCAGCGCGTAGCCATTGCCTTCATGCTCGGCCAGCAGCGCATAGCCGAGGTCGGGCTCGGGCAGGGCGGGGCGCTTGAACAGGCCGCACATGCCCACAAGCACGCCGTCGGTGCGCCGCTCCAGGGCCCAGAAGCCGTGGCCGAGCTCCCGGTAGGCCTTGAACAGCCGCCCCTCGGCCCAGGCCAGGGCGTCATCGACGGTGCGCACGCCGGGGTTGTTGATGTTGCGGATCCAGCCCGGTTCGTTGACCAGGCGGAGCAGGAAGGGCGCGTCTAGCGGTGTGAATTCACGCAGCGACAGGCGTTCGGTATCCAGGATATGCATGAGGTCAGACAATAACCGGTCATGCTCCAATTCCTGCCCGCCCACCGGACCCCTGCCGCCGTATAGCCCGTTCATGAGCTTCGCGCCCGACTCCAGCGACAACCCCGCGCTCAGCCAGGCTTTGCGCGAACTGGATGTCATCCTGGCCAACGCGGGCGTCGGCGTTGTCTTCGTGAAGGCGCGCACCCTGGTGCGCTGCAACCAGCGCTACGCCGAGATCTTCGGTTTTGACAGCCCGGATGCGGCCGTTGGCACCAGCAGCCTGGAGTTGTACGAGAGCGAGCAGGACGCCCGCAGCCTGGGCGCCCGGGCCTACCCGGTGCTGGCCGCCGGTGAAACCTTCCGCGACGAGCAGTTGATGCGGCGCCAGAACGGCGAGCTGTTCTGGGCCCATCTGACGGGCCGCCTCATCCATGCCGACGATCCGGCCGATGGCTCGATCTGGATCGTCGATGACATCCACGAGCGCAAGCTGGCCGATGCCACGCTGCAGGACCTGCACGCCGAGCAGCAGCTCATCTTCGACCACGCCATGGTCGGCATCGTCTTCCTGCGCGGCCGCCGCGTGACGCGCTGCAACCGCGCCTTCGAGCAACTGTTCGGCTATGCGCCGGGCGAGCTCGACGGCCAGTTGTCGCGCGCCTGGTACCTGACCGACGAGGACTGGAAGGCCGCTGGCGACGCCTGCTACGCGCCGCTGGCGCGCGGCGACGCCTTCCACGCCGAGATGCTGCTCGCCCGCAAGGACGGCACCTCCATCTACTGCGAGGTGCGCAGCAAGGCCATTGACCGCAGCGACCTGTCGCGCGGCTCGATCTGGATCACCCAGGACATCACCGCCCGCAAGCAGGCCGAGCTGGAGCTGGTGCAGGCCAAGGCCCAGCTTGAGGCCCTGGTGGTGCAGCGCACCGAGCAGCTCAGCCAGACCGTCGCAGCCCTGGAGCTCAAGATTGCCGAGCAGCAGGCGGCGGAGGCACGCGCCGAGCGCCTGGCCCTGTTCGACGGCCTGACCGGCCTGCCCAACCGCCACCTGCTGGCCGACCGCGCCAGCCAGGCCATCGACATCGCGCGCCGCGGCGACGAGCCGCTGGCCGTGCTTTTCCTGGACCTGGACCACTTCAAGAACGTCAACGACTCCCTCGGCCACCGCGTCGGCGACAGCCTGCTGACCCAGCTCGCCTCACGGCTGCGTGGCGCGGTGCGCGAGCAGGACACCGTGGCCCGCATGGGTGGCGATGAGTTCGTGCTGGTGCTGCCGCTGACCGACATCGCTGGCGCCGCCCACCTGGCCACCAAGCTGATGGCGCTGGCCAGCGCGCCCTTTCACGTCGAGCAGCAGGAGCTGACCGTCACGCCGTCCATGGGCATCGCGATGTTCCCGACCGACGGCGACGACTTCGACACGCTGTGCAAATGCGCCGACGCGGCCATGTACCGCGCCAAGCGCGACGGCCGCAACGCCTACCGCTTCTTCACCAGCGAGATGCAGGCCCAGTCGGCCCGTGCCCTGCAGTTGGAGAACGCGCTGCGCCGCGCCCAGGAACGCAACCAGCTCAGCCTGCATTACCAGCCGCAGTTCTCGCTGGATGCCGATGGCGACAGCACCATCGTCGGCGCCGAAGCCCTGCTGCGCTGGAACCATCCCGAGCTGGGCTGGGTCTCGCCGGCCGAGTTCATCCCGGTGGCCGAGACCTCAGGCCTGATCCTGCCGATCGGCGAATGGGTGCTGCGTGAAGCGCTGTCGCAGCTGCGTCGCTGGGATGCCGCCGGCCTGCCCGGGCTGACGATGGCCGTCAACCTGTCGGCCGTGCAGTTCCGCCATGACGACCTGCCCGAGCTCGTTGGCCGCGTGCTGGACGAGGTCGGCATGCCGGCCGGGCGCCTGGAGCTGGAGCTGACGGAGGGCGCCGCCATGGACAACCCGGCCGTCGCCATCACCGTCATGAACGAACTGCATGCCCGCGGCGTGCATCTGTCCATCGACGACTTCGGCACCGGCTACTCATCGCTGAGCTATCTGAAGAAGTTCCGCGTCAGCAAGCTCAAGATCGACCAGTCCTTCGTGCGCGACCTGACCGACGACGCCGAAGACCGCGCCATCGTCGACGCCGTCATCCGCATGGCCGGCGCCCTGGGCCTGCAGACCCTGGCCGAGGGTGTCGAGACCGAGGGCCAGCTCGCCTTCCTGCGCCGCCAGGGCTGCCATGCCGTGCAGGGCTATCTGTTCAGCCGGCCGCTGCCGGCCGAGGCCTTTGCAGAATTCGTCCTTGCCCGAACCCTTCCCATTTCCGCCTACTGATGACCTTCGTCGCCCAGCTCCAAGCCCTGACTCCCCAATCGCGCCTTTGCGTCGGCCTCGATCCCGAGCCGTCCAAGCTGCCGGGCGCCTGGGCCGGCGACGCGTCGAAGTTCTATGACTTCTGCGCGGCAATCGTCGACGCGACCAAGGACCTCGTCTGTGCCTTCAAGCCGCAGATCGCCTACTTCGCCGCCCACGGTGCCGAAGGGCAGCTCGAGCGCCTCATCTCGCACATCCACGAGGTCGCGCCCGGCGTGCCCGTCATCCTCGACGCCAAGCGTGGCGACATCGGCTCCACCGCCGAGCAATACGCCCGCGAGGCCTTCGTGCGCTACCAGGCCGACGCCGTCACGCTGTCGCCCTTCATGGGCTTCGATTCCGTCGAACCCTATCTCGCCTACGAAGGCAAGGGCGCCATCCTGCTGTGCCGCACCTCCAACAAGGGTGGCGACGACTGGCAGATGCAGCGCCTGGCCGACGTGCCCGGCCAGCCGCGGCTGTTCGAGCATCTGGCCCATCTGGCCGAGACGCAGTGGAACCGCAATGGCCAGCTCGGCCTTGTCGTGGGCGCCACCTACCCTGGCGAGATCGCCCGTGTGCGCGAGCTCGCACCGACGCTGCCGCTGCTGGTGCCGGGCGTTGGCGCACAGGGTGGCGATGCGGCAGCCGTCGTGCAGGCCGCGGGCCGCAGTGCGCCGCTGGTCGTGAACTCCTCGCGCGCCATCCTCTACGCCAGCAGCGGTGCCGATTTCGCCGAGCGCGCCCGTGCCGTGGCCGAAGCCACCAGATTGGCGCTCGCCTGAACATGGTGCGGACCGGCGAAGAACTCAGCAGCCTCGTCGGGCACGCCGAACCGCCCGAGCAGCAGCGGGAACGATTGCAAACCAGCATGCGCTGGCAGGCCTCGCTGGTCTTCCTGATGGCTTGCGGCCCGGTCTTCGTGCCGGTGGCCGCGCTGCTGTGGCTCACGCGCCAGCGCGGTGAATGGCTGGACGGCTGGCCGCCGGTGGCGCTGGCGCTGCTGATTTCGGTGCTGGCCCTGCTGCGCCTGGTCGTGCTCTCGCGCGCGCCGCGCCGCAAGGAACAGCCTCTCATCACGCTGGGCATGATGGCGCTGGTACTGGCCCTGCCGGTGGCCGCTGCCGTGTCGCGCGACCTGGGCCTGTGGTCGCTGTGCCTGCCGCTGATGAGTCTGGTCGTCGCCTTCGCCACGGGATTGCTGGGCCTGTTTGCCGGCGCCGTGCTGACGTTGCTGGGCGCCGTCGCGCTGGCGGGCCTTGGCGCCGGCGAGGCACTGGGCTGGGTCACGCATCCCATGGGGGCGTCCAGCCTCGTGCTGCGTGTCATCGTGCAGTTCGGCCTGCTGGGCTCGGGCCTGGTGGCCGGCCTGGGCCTGTTGAGGATGGTCAAGCGCTCGCTGGCCGAGGCCGACGAGCGCACGGCGCGTTTCCGCGGCCTGCTGGGCATGGCCGTGGACTGGTACTGGGAGATGGACCGCGAGTTCCGCTTCACCCATGTCGCCGAGGAAAGGCCCGGCACCTCGGGCCTGGACCTCAATTCACGCCTGGGCAAGACCCCGTGGGAAATCGACGGCATGGGCCTGTCCGATGACGAGCTCGACGCTCACCGCGCCGATCTCGAATCGCACCGACCCTTCCATGGCATGGTGGCGCGACGCGTCGGCATGGACGGCAGCGCGCGCTGGGTCTCCATCAGCGGCGAACCGCGCTTTGACGCGCAGGGCAACTTCCGCGGCTATTGGGGCGTGGGCCGTGACGTGACGGGCGAAGTGGCCGCCGAGCAGACCGTGCAGGCGACCGAGACGCGCTACCGCGAGTTGTTTCGCCGCTCGCCCAGCCCGCTGGTTCTGCACCGCTGGGGCCGCGTCGTCGACGCCAATCCGGCGGCCATGGCGATGTTCGGCTACGCGCAGCGCTCCAGCATGATCGGGCAGGACCTGTTCAGCCATTACGAGCCCGGCGACGACGAGACCGCCCGCCAGCAGGCCGCGCGGCTCGAAGGCATGGCCCCAGGCGCGATGCAGCCCATGGCTGAGTACCGGCTGCGCACGCTGTCGCGGCGGCGCCGCCTGGTGCAGGCCACCAGCGTGCGTGTCGAGACCGCCTCGGGTCCGGCCACGCTGACCTTCTTCACCGACCAGACCGAGCAGAGCCGCGCCCAGGACGCGCTGCGCCGCTCGGAGGGCCTGCTGTCGCACCTGGTGGCCACCAGCCCCGACGTCATCACGCTGACCGAGGCCGAGAGCGGCCGCTATGCGATGGTCAACAAGGCCTTCGAAAGCTTGACCGGCTGGAGCAATTCCGAGGTGCTGGGCCGCACGGCCGAGGACATCGGCATCTGGCACAACGCCGCCGACCGCACCGCCATCCGCGAGGCCATCCACCGCGACGGCCTCGCCAACAACGTGCCCATCAGCTTCCGCCGCAAGGACGGCAGCGCCGTCTCCATGCTGGTGTCGGTCGCGCCTTTCGAGATGGACGGGCAGAACTACCTCGTGCTGTATGCGCGCGACGTGAGCGAGAGCGAGCGCACCCGCCTCGTGCATGGCGCCATCCTGGAGAACGCGTCCATCGGCATTGCCCTCACGCGCGACCAGCAGTTCGTGCTGGCCAACCCGCGCGTGGAGGCCATGTTCGGCTGGGAGCGCGGCGCGTTGATCGGCCAGCATGGCAGCGTCGTCTGGCCCGGCGTCGAGGAGTGGCAGGCCGTGGGCCGCGACCTCGGGCCGCAGCTCGCGGGCGGCCAGCAGGTCGAGGCCGAGCGCATCATGCGCCGCCGCGACGGCTCCACCTTCCTGGCCCGCCTGCTCGCCCAGGCCGTCGACCCGGCCCACCCGAGCCGCGGCGGCACGATCTGGATCATCGAGGACGTCACCGAGCGCCGCCGCGTCGAGCAGCAGCTTGCCCACGCCAAGGACGAGGCCCAGGCCGCCAGCCGCGCCAAGAGCGCCTTCCTGGCCAACACCAGCCATGAGATCCGCACACCGCTCAACGGCCTGCTCGGCCTGGGCCGCCTGGCCCAGCAGCCCGACCTCTCCGACCAGCAGCGGCGCGACTACCTCAACCAGATGATGGACAGCGCCGAAAGCCTGTCCGGGCTGATCTCCGACATCCTGGACCTGTCCAAGATCGAGGCCGGGCGGCTGACGCTGGAGAGCCAGCCGTTCTCGCTGCGCGAGCTGCTCGCCTCCATCCGCCTGGCCTACCTCACGCTGGCCCAGGCGCGCGGCCTGACCTTCGCCGTCGAGATCGACCCAGCCCTGCCGAGCTGGGTCTTCGGCGACCCGCTGCGCACGCGCCAGATCCTGTCCAACTACCTGACCAATGCGCTGAAGTTCACCGAGACCGGCGGCGTCACGGTCAGCGTCAAGGCCCTGCCCGCCAACGCGCGCGGCAGCGCCGGCGAGTGGGTGCACATCGAGGTGCGCGACACCGGCCCCGGCATCGCGACCGAACAGCAGGGCCGGCTCTTCCAGCCTTTCACCCAGGCCGACGAGTCGACGACGCGACGCTTCGGTGGCACGGGCCTGGGCCTGTCCATCTGCCGCGAACTCGCCATGCTGATGGGCGGCGAAGTCGGCGTCAACAGCGCCCCGGGCGAGGGCTCGGCCTTCTGGGCCGAACTGCCCCTGCCCGCCGCGCCGGCGCCCATGGCCCACCAGCCGCGCGAGACGCGTGCCCAGAGCGCGACCCATGAGGCCCTGCATGGCCGGCGCGTGCTGATCGCCGAGGACCACCCGGTCAACATGCTGATCGCCGTGGCTCAGCTGGAGCAATGGGGCATGGAGGTCGCCCAGGCCAGCGACGGCCGCCAGGCCATCGAGGCCGTGCTGGCCGCGGCCAGCGTCGGCAAGCCCTTCGACATCGTGCTGATGGACGTGCAGATGCCCGTCATGGGCGGGCACGACGCCACCCGCGAACTGCGCAAGCACTTCTCGGCCGCCGAGCTGCCCATCGTTGCGCTGACGGCGGCGGCCCTGATCTCGGAGCGCGACGATGCCTTCGCCGCCGGCATGAACGACTTCCTGACCAAGCCGATCGACACGCCCAAGCTGCATCAGACCTTGCTGAGACTGGCCCACCCCCTACCGGCTTCGCCGGCCCCCTCGAGGGGGCGCTCCACGCAGCCCGGCGAAGCCGGTTCTGCGGGAGCCACTGGAGGGGCGGGCACACTACGTGGCCCTGTGAACACCGATTGAAAGCGCCATTGCCATGAACTCTGCAGCGCCCCGCAGCTTCAAGTACTACGACTTGATCATGGCGGCCTTTGTCTGCGTGCTGCTGTGCTCCAACCTGATCGGTGCGGCCAAGGCGGCCCAGCTGACCTTGCCGGTCATCGGCACGGTCACCTTCGGCGCCGACCTGTTCTTCTTCCCGATCAGCTACATCTTTGGCGACATCCTGACCGAGGTCTACGGCTACGGCCGCGACCGCCGCGTCGTCTGGGCCGGCTTTGGCGCCCTGGTGTTCTCGGCCTTCATGGCCTTTGTCGTCGTCAACCTGCCGCCGGCGCAGAACGACTTCATGGCGGCCTACCAGCCGCATCTTGACGCCGTGTTCGGCAACACCTGGCGCATCGTCGCGGGTTCGATGATCGCCTTTGCCTGCGGCAGCTTTGCCAACAGCTTCGTGCTGGCCAAGATGAAGATCGCGACGCAGGGCCGCATGCTGTGGGCACGCATCGTCGGCTCCACGGTGGTTGGCCAACTGGTCGACACGGGTGTCTTCTTCCTGATCGCCTTCTACGGCATCTGGCCCAACGACCAGCTCTTCGCCGTCATCGTCACGCAGTACCTGTTCAAGACCATCTGGGAGGCCGTCATGTACCCGCTGACTGCCAAGGTCGTCGCCTTCCTGAAGCGCGCCGAAGGTGAAGACCATTACGACCGCGGCACCAACTTCAACCCGTTCTCGATAAAAGTGTGAGCCCCTCGCCCGGTCCCCCTGGAGGACGGCGATGCTTGCCGGATCGACCGGCAAGCACATCGTCAGACGGGCCGGCTTGGTGAACTGGAGCCGGACACAAGCAGTCCCTGCGGACTGCTTGTGCCTACGGAAGGCCATTGGCCTCTGGCCAATGGCAGGCCCGGCGCTTGGTCCGGAATACCGCGGGCCCAAAGCAAAACGGCGGCCCGCGGGCCGCCGTTTTTCATGGAGGACTGTGGGTTCAGCTGCGGCGACGGCGCGCGCCGACCGCGACGACCAGTGCCAGGCTGGTCAGCGCCAGGCCCGTGGGCTCGGGCAGGCCGAAGACCTCGACCGCCGTACCCTGCACGCCAACCGTGAAGCCATTCCAGTACTCGTTGGTCAGGCTGTTCCAGGTGACGGTGTCGAAGCTGCCCTTGAAGCGGATGGCGCCGTGGGGCTCGCCGCTGCCGATAAGCTGGTACTCGAACACGCCGCCGCCGTGGTCGATGACGTTCTTGGTGACATTGCCGCAACCCCAGTAGCCGCAGCCGACGCTGAGGATGTCGAAGTCCTGGTCGAAGCCGTAGCCGTTGCCGTTCAGGCTGATGAAGGCAAACACCGGATTGGCGATGGCCTGGGAGAAGTGCAGCGTCTGTGAGCCGGCAGCCGCCAGTGCGATCTGGTCAGAGCCGGTAGGCCGGTTGTCGACGGCGCTGCTGGTGTAGGACGTGCCGTAGGCCCAATAGTCGAAGCCGCTGCCGGTGTCGTAGAAACCGACGCCCTGGCGGTTGGTATAGGTCACGTTGACCGTGGCGGTGGTCGTCGTGATGACGCCATAGCCCTCGAAGCCGGCGGCGTTGGGATTGCTGCTTTGCCAGTCGGTCCAGTAGACGGGTGCGGCCTGGGCAAACGCGGTGCCCGCGAGGAGGGCGGTGGCAAGCAGATGCTGAAGAGTTCTCATGGCGCCGCCCTCGAAAGAAGAAATGATCTACGGCACGCAAACTTCGCGCCATTGCCCATTCTTCCTGGGCGGTAAGCGGCCGCTTCGTGCGACGGAGAGCACGACTGTCAGCTGCATCGACACCCCGTGAACGAGGGGGGCGGCTGCCCTCAGGCCCGCAGCGGCAGGCTGCGCCGGCGCTCGCCCGTCAGCGCGAACCAGGCATTGGCCAGGGCTGGCGCAACCGGCGGCAAGCCAGGCTCGCCGACGCCGCTGGGCAGGCCGTCACTGGGCATCAGATGGGTCTCGATGACAGGGCATTGGGCCAGCGTCATCAGCGGGTGGTCGGGGAAGCTCTTCTGCTGCACCTCGCCGCCCACGATGTCGATGCGTCCCCACAGCGCGGCTGTAAGCCCGAAGACGATGCAGCTCTCCATCTGGCGCACGACGATGCTGGGGTTGACGACAGTGCCGCAGTCGATGGCGCAGACGACCCGCTTCACGCTGGGCCCCTGGTTCCGCGTCACTTCCACGACCTGGGCCACGACGCTGCCAAAGCTTTCGTGCACGGCCACGCCACGTGCCACGCCGGCCGGCAGCGGCTGGCTCCAGCCGGCCGCCTCGGCCGCGCGCCGGAGCACGGCCTGGTGGCGTGGCAGGCCCTCCAGCAGCGCCAGGCGAAAGGCCACCGGGTCGGCCTTGGCGGCGTGGGCCATCTCGTCGATGAAGCTTTCCTTGAAGAAGGCGTGGTGGGAATGACCCACGGCGCGCCACATGCCGACCGGCACGCCGCTGTGCGTGGCCTGGTGGGCGACGCGCGTGTTGGGGATGGCATAGGCCACGTCGAACAGGCCCTCAGAAGCCGTCTTGTCGGGCGCGTCGCCGCGCTTGAAGAGGGCGGCCGGCGCGCGGCCATCGGGGAAGGCGTTGCGGTTCAGCACGTCCAGCGTCGGCGCCAGCCCGGGCATGACGCGCTCGGCCCAGCGCGGCAGCAGGGCGTCCGCGGCATTGGTGATGGCCAGCGCCACAGGGCGGCCTTGGGCGTCCAGCCCGCCCTGCAGCACGGCCACCTCGGCGGGGCGATAGAAGTCGTGCGTCATGTCCTCCTCGCGCGACCAGACCAGCTGCACCGGCAGCCCACCCATCTCCAACGCGACGCGCACGGCCTGGCCGATGAAGTCCACCTCCAGCCGTCGGCCGAAACCACCGCCGAGATAGGTCACGTGCACCGTCACCGCTTCCGGCGCCACGCCGGCCATGCGCGCGGCGATGTCGCGTGCAAAGCCCGGCACCTGGGTCGGCGCCCAGACGCTGACGTGGCCGTCCAGCACCTGGGCCGTGCAGTTCATCGGCTCCATGGTGGCGTGAGCGAGATGAGGCGCGCTGTAGATAGCCTCCAGTTTCGTCGCGGCCCCGGCCAGCGCGGCTTTCACATCGCCCTGCTTCAGGAAGGCGAAGCCATCGCCGGCTTCGTGGGCGCGGTGCGCCTCACTTTCCAGCGACGCGAGGATGGCCCTGGAATCCAGCCTGCCGTTCGGTGGTGGCTGCCATTGCACTTCCAGCGCCTTGGCAGCCTCCAAGGCATGCCAAGTGGTGCGGGCGACGACGGCATAGGCCGCCGTGGAGCCCGCGATGGGGCCGAGGGCCACGACGCGCAGCACGCCGGGCCGCGCACGCACCGCGTCGACGTTGGCCGGCCCCAGGCCGCCGCCCAGCATGGGGCAGTGGCGAATGGCGGCGAAGACCTGACCATGCTCGCGCACGTCCAGGCCGAAGCGCGCACTGCCGTCCACCTTGGCGGCCAGGTCCAGGCGCGGCAGGGCCTGGCCGATCTGCGTCCACTGGCTGCGCGGCTTCAGCGCCACGTCACCAGGCGGCGTCAGCGCGGCCTGGGTGGCGAGCTCGCCATAGTGGCTGAGCGCGCCGCTGGCATGGTGGATGACGCCGGCCTTGACCGACAGCTCGGCCACCGGCAGCTTGTGCTTCAGCGCCGCGGCGCCCAGCAACTGGGCGCGCGCCGTGGCGGCGGCCAGGCGCAGTGCATCCCAGGCGTCGGCGACGGTCGAGGAGCCACCCGTCAGGTTCAACCCGAGCTCGCGTGCGACCTTGGCCGTGACCCAGGACGAGAACCTGAAGGCGCGGCGCTCGTGGTCGCGTGGGCCGAAAGGGATATTGCCCAGGGAGGTGGCGATATTGCCGTAGATGGCGTCATGGCCGGCTGGCGTCAGGCGCACCGTGTGCAGCGGCACGTCGAGCTCTTCGGCCACCAGCTGCGCCAGTGCGGTATGCACGCCCTGGCCCATCTCGCTGCGGTTCATGGCCAGCAGCACCGTGCCATCGGCGGCGATCTTGATCCAGCCATTCAGCCCGACCTCGCCTTCGACCGGCGGCAGCGTGTGGGCGTTGCCCAGGCGTGAGCGTGGCGGCATGAAGCCCCAGCCGACGATCAGCGCCCCCAACGCGCCAGCCCCGGTCAAGAGCAGCGTCCGTCGCTTCATGTCGGCCCCTCGCCCGATGGGTACATCGGTCGGCCTTGCAGGCCGCGCTGCGGTCGGTGCCGCAGCTCTTCGGCAGGCATCGCCAGCCCACCGGGCTGGCGAAGTCGGGCCTCAGCCCCCGAGGGGATGCGGGCCGGCTCGGGAGCGGCCCAGCGCTCGGCCCGCCTCATGGCTTGGCCTTCATCTGTCTGGCCGCTTGCTTGATCGCGGCGCGCACGCGCGGGTAGGTGCCGCAGCGGCAGAGGTTGGTCATCGCCGCGTCGATGTCGGCGTCGCTGGGGGCCTGATTCTTGGCCAGCAGCGCCGCGGCGGCCATCAGCATGCCGCTCTGGCAGTAGCCGCATTGCGGCACCTGCTCGGCCAGCCAGGCGAGTTGCAATGCATGGGGATGGTCTTTGCCTGCGAGGCCTTCGATGGTCGTGACGGACTTGCCCGCGACAGCGCCCACCGGTGTCACGCAGGAACGCGTTGCTGCGCCGTCGACATGCACCGTGCAGGCGCCGCAGGCGGCAATGCCGCAGCCGAACTTGGTGCCGGTCAGGTTCAGGCCGTCGCGCAGCGCCCACAGCAGCGGCATCGCCGGGTCGCTGGCGATGCCTGGCAGCGTCATGGCCTGGCCGTTTACTTTCAGTTCCATCAAGGCGGGCCCGGGTGGGGCGAAACATCAAAACAGCAGCGCAGGATAGCGGGCAGGACCGAAAATACAGGCATGAGCCTCCCTCAAGATGCAACAGCGCCCGGCCTGCTGTTCGCCCTGCTCCCTGACAGCGGCATCGCCCCCGATGGCCCCGACACCCTCGCACCGCTGGCCGCGGCCCTGCACGCCCAATATCCCAACGCGCTGACGCTCAATCTGCACCCGCCCCTGCGCGACGCCGAGGGCCGCTGCCGCTGGTGGCTGGACGCTGCGCCCGGCGCCGAGGGCGTCAGCGCTGCGCTGCCCCATCTGATCGAGCGCCTGCGCCTGGAGGCCCGCAAACTGGATCTTCCCTGGCAGCGCGTTGCGCTGGCCGGTGTTGGCGACGGCGCGTTGCTGGCGCTGGAGGCCGTGCAGGCTGAACCCGAACTCGTCGGCCGCGTGCTGGCCTTTGCCGGCGGCTACCTGGCCCGGCCGGAACATGCGCCGCAGGACGTCTGCGTGCACCTGCTGCATGGGCTGGCGGACCAGCGCTTCCCCTACCGCCACCTGGTGGACGCAGCCCAGTCCCTGGTCGACCTCGGTGCCGATGTGACGGCCGATCTGCTGCCCCATCTCGACCATGGCCTGCACCCGGCCCTGATCGACAAGGCCATGGAGCAATTGCGCACCTTCATTCCCTCGCGGCTGTGGCGCGAGGCGGTGGTGGCGGCGCAGGAGAGCGAAAAGACCGCGAGCTAAGCCGCTGCGATGGCGCGCGCGGCCAGCTCCGGGATCAGCGCCGCACGATAGGCCGCCGTGCCGTGCAGATCGCTGTTCAGCCCATCGGCGCTGACCTTGACCGCACGTGCCGCGGTCGCGCTCCAGTCGCGGCCGAGCACTGTCTCCAGCTCGCTGCAGCGGAACACACCCGGCCCAGCGCCGGTGACCGCCACGCGCACGCCGCCGTCCAGGCGCGCCACGAACACGCCCACCAGCGAGAAGCGCGAGGCCGGCTGCTTGAACTTCTGCCAGGCGGCCGCCTTCGGGATGGGGAAGCTGACCGCGGTGATCAGCTCGCCGTCCTGCAGCGCCGTCGTGAACAGGCCCTGGAAGAAGTCGTCGGCGGCGATCTGGCGGCTGCTGGTGTGGATGGTGGCGCTTAAGGCCAGCACGGCGGCCGGGTAGCAGGCGGCGGGGTCGTTGTTGGCCAGGCTGCCGCCCAGCGTGCCGACGTTGCGCACCTGGCGGTCGCCGATGCGGCCGGCCAGGTCGGCCAGCGCGGGGATGGCGCGCTGCACGTCGCTTGAGGCGGCGACCGTCGCGTGCGTCGTCGCGGCGCCGATGCGCACGGTCTTGGCATCGACCGTGATGCCCTGCAACTCGGGCAGGCGGCGCACATCGACCAGGCCCTCGGGCGCGGCCAGGCCCAGCTTGATGGCACCGAGCAGGGACTGGCCACCGGCCAGGAACTTGTCATCCGCGCCCAGGCGGGCGGAGGCGACGGAGGATGCAGCTTGGTAGTTCATCGTCATCTCCTCAGGCCTTGGCCGATTGCAGCGCCGTCCAGACCGTGCACGGCGTCGCCGGCATGGCCAGGTCCTTGACGCCGATGGCGTCGCAGATCGCGTTCATCACGGCGGCCGGCGAGCCGATGGCGCCGGCCTCGCCGCAGCCTTTCACGCCCAGCGGGTTGTGCGTGCAGGGCGTGCCCTTGGCTGTCTGCACGGTGAAGCTCGGCAGGTCGTCGGCGCGTGGCATCGCGTAGTCCATGTAGCTGCCGGTGAGCAGTTGACCCGATTCCGGGTCGTAGATGCCATGCTCCAACAGCGCCTGGCCGATGCCCTGCGCCAAGCCGCCATGCACCTGGCCTTCGACGATCATCGGGTTGACGATGTTGCCGAAGTCGTCCACCGCGCTGAAGCGGGCTATGCGCACGACGCCGGTGGCGGGGTCCACCTCGACCTCGCAGACATAGCTGCCAGCCGGATAGGTGAAGTTGCTCGGGTCGTAGAAGGCGTTCTCGTTGAGGCCGGGTTCCAGCTTGTCGAGCGGGTAGTTGTGCGGCACATAGGCCGTCAGCGACACCTGGGCGAAGGGGATGGCGCGGTCGGTGCCGGCGATGCGGTACTCGCCGTCCTTGAACTCGATGTCGCCCTCGCCCGCCTCCAGCAGATGGGCGGCGATCTTCCTGCCCTTGGCGATGACCTTGTCCACCGCCTTGACGATGGCCGCGCCGCCCACGGCGAGGGACCGGCTGCCATAGGTGCCCATGCCGAACAGCACCTTGCCGGTGTCGCCGTGCTGGATGTCGATGTCTTCCAGCGGAATGCCGAGGCGATCGGCCACCACCTGCGCGAAGGTCGTCTCATGGCCCTGGCCATGCGAGTGGCTGCCCGTGAAGACAGTGACCTTGCCGGTGGGATGCACGCGCACCTCGGCGGCCTCGAACAGGCCGGCGCGCGCGCCGAGCGCCCCGGCGACGTTGGACGGCGCCAGACCACAGGCTTCGATATAGGTCGAGTAACCGATGCCGCGCTTCAGCCCCTTGGCCGCGCTGACGGCCTTGCGGGCCGCGAAGCCCGCCACGTCGGCGAGCTGCTGCACTTGCGTGAGCGTGGCGTCGTAGTCGCCGATGTCATAGGTCAGGCCCACCGGGGTGGCGTACGGAAACTCCTTGATGAAGTTGCGGCGGCGGATCTCGGCGGGATCGATGCCGAGCTCGTGCGCGGCCGTTTCCACCAGCCGCTCGACGACATAGGTCGCCTCGGGCCGGCCGGCACCGCGGTAGGCGTCCACCGGCGCGGTGTTGGTGAACACGCCGGTGACCTCGGCGTAGATCTTCGGCGTCGTGTACTGGCCGGCCAGCAGCGTCGCGTACAGGATGGTCGGCACGCAGGAGGCGAAGGTCGACAGGTAGGCGCCGAGGTTGGCCGTCGTGCGCACGCGCATGGCCAGGAAGGCACCGTTGCTGTCGGTCGCCAGCTCGGCCGTCGTCACGTGGTCGCGGCCATGGGCGTCGGACAGAAAGCTTTCGCTGCGCTCGGCCGTCCACTTGATCGGCCGGCCCAGCTGCTTGCTGGCCCAGACCAGCGCCGTCTCCTCGGCGTACAGGAAGATCTTGGAGCCGAAGCCGCCGCCCACATCGGGCGCCACGACGCGCAGCTTGTGCTCGGGAATGCCGAGCACGAAGGCGCACATCAGCAGGCGCTCGACGTGCGGGTTCTGGTTGGCCACATAGAGCGTGTAGTGGTCGCTGCTGGGGTCGTAGCTGGCGTTGGCGGCGCGCGGCTCGATGGCGTTGGGGATGAGGCGGTTGTTGCGGAACTGGAGCTTGGTGACGTGCGGCGCGTTGACAAAAGCCGCGTCGGTCGCGGCCTTGTCGCCGCAGCCCCAGGTGTAGCAGCGGTTGTCCGCGGCTTCGTCGTGCACCGTGCCCGCGTGGCCGGCCGCGGTGGCCGTGTCGGCAACGGCGGGCAACTCGTCGTAATCCACCTCGACCAGCGCTGCCGCGGCCTTGGCCTCGGCCAGGGTCTCGGCCACGACCAGGGCCAGTGCATCGCCGACATAGCGCACCTTGCCGTCCGCCAGGATGGGATGCTTGGGCTCCTTCATCGGCGTGCCGTCGATGCTGTTGATGAGCCAGCCGCAGGGCAGGCCGCCGACATCGCGGAAGTGCTCGCCGGTGTAGACGCCCAGCACGCCCTCGGCGGCCAGCGCCGCGGCCGTGTCCACGCGCCTGAGCCGCGCATGGGCATAGTTGCTGCGCACAAACACGCCGAACGTCTGGCGCGGCAGCACGATGTCGTCGGTGTACTGGCCGCGGCCGGTCAGGAAGCGCGCGTCCTCGCGGCGCTTGACACTCTGGCCGATGAAACCTTCCTTGGGTGAGTTCATGGTCAGGCCCCCTTCATGGCTTGGGCACCGACCTGCACGGCGCGCACGATGTTCTGATAGCCCGTGCAGCGGCAGAGATTGCCCTCCAGCCCCTCGCGGATCGCAGTCTCGCTGGAACAGTCATGGTGCTGCACGAGGTCGATGGCGCTCATGACCATGCCCGGCGTACAGAAGCCGCATTGCAGACCGTGGCATTCCTTGAAAGCGGCCTGCATGGGATGTAAGACGCCATCCGGGCCGGTCAGGCCTTCGATGGTGGTGAGAGTCGCGCCATCGGCCTGCACGGCCAGCATGCTGCAGGCCTTCACGGCACGGCCGTTGAGGTGCACCGTGCAGGCGCCGCACTGGGCGGTGTCGCAGCCGACATGGGTGCCGGTCAGTGCCAGGTCTTCGCGCAGAAATTGCACCAGCAACTGGTCGGGCGCGACCTCGCGGCTCACCGTCCGCCCGTTTACTGCCAGCTTGATAGGAATGCCCATCTCGATGTCTCCTCGGTGCGGCCTGGGTGGCCGTCGCGAGGCTATCGTCGCCTGCCGTCGGGCAGGCAGGGGCTGCGCAAACCCCTATAGATGGGCAGTCAGCTGCCGGGCGGGTGTCAGTGCTTGGTGTCGGGGTCCCAGTGCTCGGCGATCTTGCCGTTCTCGATGCGGAACATGTCGAACCAGGTGGTCGTGTAGGTCTTGGTGGCGTCCTTGGGGTCGGGCAGCTCGCTGACGAAGCTGAGGATCACCAGATCGCGCTCGGCCACGATGGCAACCAGCGGCGCCTTGACGCGGGCCTCGATGGGCTTGGGCGTGGCGACCTTGGAGAACACGTCGACAAAGCCGGCGCGCCCGGTGGGCACCTCCGGGTTGTGCTGGATATAGGACTCGGCCAGGTAGCGGTCCGCCAGCTCCATGTGCCCGCCCTCGAAGACTTCGCGCCAGAAGTTGTAAACCAGGCGCTTGTTGGCCGCGAGCTTGGGGTCGCTGCTGGCCAGCAGCTTGGCGTGGTCGGGCTGGGCCTGGACCGGCAGCTGGGGGAGGGCCGAGCCGGCCAGGCTGGCCAAACTGGCAAAGAGGAGGGTGGCGAGAAAGGCTTTCTTCATGAGGGACTTTCAACGAGGGTTGGCCAGTGTAGGAAGCGGCCCGTGTGTGGCCGCACGTCATGGTCGCTGCAAGCTGGCGCCGCTCGCGGTATGGTGGCGGCTGACCTCACCGACAAGACATGGACAACCTCGATCTCAGCGTTTTGCGCACGGCCGCCGCGTGGCGGGCCGAGGCACGTGGCGTCGTGCTGGGCACGATCACGCGCACTTGGGGCTCGGCGCCGCGGCCGGTCGGGTCGCTGGTGGCCGTTCGCGACGACGGGCTGATCGCCGGCTCGGTGTCCGGCGGTTGCATCGAGGACGACCTGGTCGCCCAATTGCGTGCGGGCAGCTTGAAGTTGGCCCGGCCGACGCCGTTGCGTTACGGCGTTGGCGCCGAGGAGGCGCGCCGCTTCGGCCTGCCCTGCGGCGGCACGCTGGAGCTGATGCTGGAGCCACTGGGGCCGCAGTCGGGTGTCGACGCGTTGCTGGCACGGCTGGAGCGCGGCGAGCGCGTGCGCCGCACGCTGGACCTGGCAACCGGCATCGCCACGCTGGCCGACGCCGAGCCGGGTGCCGACACCTTGACGCTGACCGACACCCAGCTCGTCAGCCACCATGGCCCGCAATGGCGCTTGCTCGTCATCGGCGCCGGCCAGATGACCGACTACCTCGCCCAGATGGCGCTGGCACTGGGCTATGGCGTCACCGTCTGCGACCCGCGCGCCGAGTACGCCGATGGTTTCGCCATCCCTGGCGTCACGTTGACGCGCGACATGCCCGATGACGTCGTCATCGCCTTCAAGCCCGATGGCGCCACGGCCATCGTGGCGTTGACGCACGACCCCAAGCTGGACGACCTCGCGCTGATGGAGGCGCTCAAGGGCGCGGCCTTCTATGTGGGCGCCATCGGCTCGCGCGTCAACCAGGCCAAGCGCCGTGCGCGGCTGGGCGAGCATTTCGGGCTGACCGATGCGGAGCTGGATCGCCTGCATGGCCCCGTCGGCCTGGACATCGGTGCGCGCACGCCGCCGGAGATTGCGCTCAGCATCCTGGCGGAGATGACCGCCGTGAGGTACGGGCGCCCCTCGCCCAGTCGCGTCTCGCTGAACGCGGACGCGCCTGGTCGGTCCCCCTAGGGGACGGCGATGCTCGCGGCGTTGAGCCGCGAGCACATCGCCTGACGGGCCGGCTTGGGAGCGGCCCGGCGCTCGGCCCCAGAGAGGCGTTACTTCATCGTGTAGCCGCGGCCGTCCATGCAGGCTTCGATGGCGCGGTTGAACACGCTGCTGTCGGCCTGCGCGTTCGGCTGAGTCGTCGCCCAGCGGTTGCAGTCGCGGCGGTCGTTCTCCAGTTGCTCGGGCGACTGGCCGTTGCGCGGATAGACGATGGGTTCGGGCCTCGGCGCCGGGGCCGCAGGTGCCGGCATCACCTGGGCCGTGGCGGCTTCGGGCGGCGGTGTCGTGACGACGTAGCCTTCCGGCACCGGCCGGTAGTAGACGCCGTTGGCGTAGTAGTAGGGCAGGCCGCTCAGCGTCAGCGTGACATAGGCCGGTGGCAGCAGCGGAATGACCACGCCGACCGGTGGCAGCACGACGCGGTAGCGCGGGCCATAGGGCTGGTACCAGACGCCGCCGTGGAACCAGTAGCGCCCCGGGCCGGCGCCGATCATGACCGAGCCGTAGGGCACGTGGGGTGCCACATAGCCGGGCGCGGGGTAGTAGTGGTCGTGGTGGTAGCGGTTGTCGAACACCATGCCGATGTTGGCGCGAACGCGCACGTCGGCGTGGGCGGCCGGTGCGGCCAGAACAGCGGTCAGCGCCAGCAGGGCCGCAGCAGAGGAATGGAGCAGAGTCTTCATCGTCTTCAACCCGAAGTCAGGGGTGGATTGCCAACGCCGTCAGCGTCGCGCGGGTGCACTGCGGTGGCATTGCGGCCACGTAAAGTTCACCGCTTCCTGTTCCCAGCCTGTCGCACCGCCATGATCGAACTGTTTTACTACCCCAGCAACGCGAGCTTCGCGCCCCATCTCCTGCTCGAGGAAATGGGCATTCCCTACACGCTGCGCCAGGTGGACCGTGCCAACAACGAGCACAAGTCGCCGGCCTATCTGAAGCTCAACCCGAACGGCGTGATCCCGGTGCTGGTCGACGGTGACCTGGTGCTCTACGAGACGGCCGCCATCCTGATGCATCTGGCCGACTGCCACGCCGGCTTTGCGCCAGCGCCCGGCACCGCCGAGCGGGCCCAGTACTACAAGTGGATGGTCTGGCTGACCAACACGCTGCAGGCCATGCTGATCCACTATTTCTACCCCGACCGCATGGCCGCCAACGCCGACGAGGTGAAGGCCCGTGCCGAGGCGCAGATCGCGCCGATGCTGGACCAGATGGACGCCGAACTGGCCCGCCACGGCGGCGACTGGTTTCTCGGTGACCAGTTCACCGCCGTGGACCCGTTGGCCTTCATGCTGTGCCGCTGGACCCGCATGCAGGCCAACCCGGCCAAGACGCGGCCGGCTTTGGGCGCCTATCTGAAGCGGGTGTTCGAGCGGGCGGCAACGCAGCGCGTCGTGGCCAAGGAAAAGCTGCCGGATCCCGTCTATTGATCAGTCGAGAGTCTGCCGGTAGCGCAGCAATGCGATGCCACCCGCCGCGGCCAGAAAGGCCAGCATGGGCCACAACTCCGGCAGCAGCTCGGCTGCGCCCGAGCCCTTGAGCATGACGCCGCGCACGATGCGCAGGAAGTGGGTCAGCGGCAGCACCTCGCCCAGGTATTGCGCCCATTGCGGCATGCCGCGAAAAGGGAACATGAAGCCCGACAGCAACATGGACGGCAGGAAAAAGAAGAAGGTCAGCTGCAGGGCCTGCAGCTGGTTCTGCGCCAGCGTCGAGAAGGTGAAGCCCACGCCCAGGTTGGCCAGCATGAAGACGCCGATCATGGCCAGCAGCAGCGTCACGCTGCCCACCATGGGCACGTTGAAGAGCGCAAAGGCCGCGCCGAGGATGACGCCCAGCTGCACATAGCCCAGCACGATATAGGGCAGGATCTTGCCGGCCATGACCTCGAAGGGCCGCACCGGCGTGGCCAGCAGGTTCTCCATCGTGCCGCGCTCGCGTTCTCGCGTCATGGCCAGCGCCGTCAGCATGACCATGGTCATCGTCAGGATGGTGCCGACCAACCCGGGCACGATGTTGTAGCGCGACAGGCCTTCGGGGTTGTAGCGGCGCTGGATGCGCACCTCGAAGGGCAGGGGCTGCGGGGCCTGCGAGGCCAGGGCACCGCGCAGGTCGCGGTTCAGCGCCGTCTGGCCGAGTTGGCTCAGGGCGGCGATGGCATTGCCGCCGGCCGACGGATCGGTGGCATCGGCGGCGATCAGCACGGCGGGCTTTTCGCCGCGCACAACGCGGGCGCCGAAGTCGTCCGGCACGACGACGAGGAACTGGATGTCGCCTCTCTGCAGCAGCGCGTCCCCGCGCGACTCCGCGATGCCGCTCTCGACGATGTGGAAGTAGCCACTCGTCTGCAGCGCCGCGACCAGGCTGTGTGCCATCGGGCTGGTGTCCTGCGAGACGACGGCCGTGGGCAGGCCCTTGGGGTCGGTGTTGATGGCATAGCCGAACAGCACCAGCTGCATGATGGGCACGCCCACCGCCATCGCGAAGGTGAGCTTGTCGCGCAGCATCTGCTGCACTTCCTTCAGCGCGATGGCGACGATGCGGGCCAGGGACTGCATCAGTGCGCTTCCGAATAGTTGTCAGTGGCCTGGCCGACGAGCTTGACGAAGGCGTCTTCGAGATCCTTGGCGCCCGCCTCCTGCACGACGGATGCTGCCGTGCCACGCGCCAGCACGCGGCCGTAGGCGATGTAGACCAGCTCGTCGCAGCGCTCGGCTTCGTCCATGTAGTGGGTGGACACGAGCACGGTGATGCCCTCCTGAGCGAGCTGGTGGATCTGGTCCCAGAACTCGCGCCGCGCCTTGGGGTCGACGCCGGCCGTGGGTTCATCCAGCAGCAACAGGCGAGGCTTGTGCAGCAGGCAGGCGGCCAGGGCCAGGCGCTGCTTCCAGCCGCCGGACAGCGCGCCGGCCAATTGCTTCTCGCGGCTCTTCAGGCCCAGGCGCTCCAGCGCATCGTCGACGGCTTGCTTGCGGTTTTCCATCGAGAACAGCCGCGCGATGAAGTCCAGGTTCTCGCGGATCGACAGGTCTTCGTAGAGGCCGAACTTCTGCGTCATGTAGCCGACCTGGCGCTTGACCTCGGCGGCCTGGCGGCGGAAGTCCAGGCCCAGCACTTTCCCTTCGCCAGCATCGGGCGTCAGCAGCCCGCACAGCATGCGCAAGGACGTCGTCTTGCCGCTGCCATTGGGGCCAAGGAAGCCGACGATGCGGCCGGTGGCGACCTGCATGTCGACGCCGTCGACCACCTTGCGGTTGCCGTAGGACTTGCTCAGCCCCCGGACATCAATGGCCAGCTCGAGGTCGCTGGCCCCTCGGTCGCGGTGTACCGCGCCCGATCCCCCGAGGGGATGCGCGCCGGCTTGGGGCGGCCCTGCGCTCGGCGCCGTCATGGCGTGACATCCAACGGCTGCCCCGGATGCAAGCGCTCCGCGTCCTCGGCCTTCACCGGCCGCGCCTCGACAAGGAAGACGAGTTTGTCGCGCTGCTGGTTGGAGTAGATGACTGGCGGCGTGTATTCCGGGCCGGCGGCGATGAAGCTGATGCGCGCCGCAATGGCTGCGCCACAGCCGTCGCAGCGCAAGTTCACCGGCGCATCCAGCTTCAAGCCGCCGACCGCCGACTGCGGCACGTAGAAGCGCGCCTTGCGGTTGGCCGGCGGCAGCAGGGCCAGCACGGGTTGGCCAGCGGCCACCCACTCGCCGGGACGCAGGAAGACGTCCTGCACGCGCGCCGGCATGGGTGCGCTCTGGCGCTTCTGCTCGACGCGCCAGGCCGTCTGCGCGCGGCTGCTCTGGGCTGCGTCGGCCAGAGCGCGGGCGGCATTGCGCTCGTCATCCCGCGCCGGCAGCCGGCCCACTTGCAACGCGGCGTCCAGCTCCATCACGCGAGCACGGGCCTGGGCCAGCACCGTCGCGGCGTCGTCGACGCGAGCCTGGGCGACGAAGCCCCGGCCTAACAACTCCTGCTGGCGCGTCAGGTCGATGCTGGCCAGGCGTTCGGCGGCGCGGGCCTGGTCGAGTTGAGCCTTCGTGACGGCCAGCTCAGGGCCGCGCCGGCCCTTGTCGGCGTCCAGTGCCTGGGCCTGGGCGCTTCTCGCGCGTGCGCTGGCCTCGGCGTCGGCGGCGAGCTCGGGTGTCGCATCCAGCTCGAACAGCGCCTGGCCGGCGGTGACGGCCTCGCCGGAGCGAACGGCCAGCGTGGCCAGCCGACCGGCCACCGGCGGCGCGATATAGACCAATTCGGCCTCGGCATAACCCGTCCAGCCCTCGGGCGGCTTGTCGCCGCAGCCGACCAGCAGCACGGCGAGCAAGGGAAGGATTCGTTTCATGTCGACTCCTCAGACGCCGCTGGCCAGGCCGAGCAGCGCCCATTCGATGCGCCGTTGCAAGGCTGCATCCGACAGCACTTCGTCGTCCACCGCGGCCAGCAGCGCGGGGGGGACAACATCGATGGATTTCATGCCGCCGACCAGGATCAGCGGCGCAACGACTGCGCCCATCAGGAAGGAAAAGCGTGTCAGCAGCGGTTGCCGCGGCAGGCAGTCGCGCGCCTCGGCCTCCTGCAGCAGGGCAAGCAACACGCCCAGGTGGCGCGGCGCGTTGGCGCGCAAGAAATCCTGGGCCACGCCCTGACCGGCCTGAGCATCGGCCCAGACCCGCGCGATCAGCGGCCGGTGCTCGCGCACAAAGCGCGCCACGCCCAGCAGGGCCGTGGCCAGTCGCTCCATGACATCGGCTTCACCTTGGCTGCTCAGCGACAGCGCGCTGAACATCTCCTCGTAATGCCGCTGCAGCAAGGCGCGCAGGAAGGCGTCCTTGCTGCCGAAGTGGTAGTGGACCATGGCCGGGTTGACGCCGGCCGCCTCGGCCACGCGGCGCACCGACAGACCCGCGCAGCCGAGCCCCGGGTAGAGGGCGGCGCCGGCGACGAGCAGGGCTTGATCCTGATCCTGGCTGGGGCGGGGCATGTCGGCGATTATTGGTCAAGTGTTCAGTAACCACAAGTTGCGGCAAAAGGTCGCTTGCCATCAGTAGCCGCTTCACTAGCATGCAGGCAACGAGGCCGCTGCCCAAGCGGCCTAACTAGGAGACACGAACATGGACCTCGCCACCTGGATGCGCAGCTTCACCATCCGCACCCGCATGCACGGGGCCATCTTGCTGGTGCTGCTGATGTTTGCCGCTTTGGGCGTGACCGGCTTGCTTGGTGGCCGCCAGCTGATGGCGCTCAATGTCGACGTCACCACGCATGCGATGCGCGACCTGCAGCACCTGGCCGCCATCCGCCAGGGGCTGGCCGACGTGCGGCTGGAGGAAAAGGAGATGGTCATCGCCTACGAGACGCCCGAGCAGGTCAAGCAGTTCCGCCAGCGCTGGGACGCGGCAGCCCAGCGCCTGGTCGCGGCGCTGCAGGGCCTGCAGGAGGGCACGCGGGAGGAGAACAAGGCCGTGGCGGCCGAGGCGCTGAAGTTCCTGCAGGACTACCGCACGGCGGCCCAGCCGGTGCTCAACCAGATCGAGGCCGGCGGCTTTGACACCGCCAAGGTGGCCGACCGCATGTTGAACCGGCCCAAGGCAGCGATGCGCGAGACCGAGAAGCGCGTTGAGAGCATCGCCGCCCTCATCGATGCCCAGGCCAAGGCCACCGAGGCCGAGTTCGGCGCCGAGATGGGCCGCATCGCCTGGCGATCGCTGGCCGTGCTGGTCCTCGTCATGGTGCTCGTCGTGCCGCTCACGCTGATCAACTCGTCCACCATCACCAGCCCGATGCGCTATGCCGGCAGCGTGGCCCAGTCCATCGCCAGCGGCGACCTGAACAACGCCATCCGCATCGTCGGTCGCGACGAAGCCTCCGAGCTGTTGCGCGCCCTGGATGCGATGCAATCCAGCCTGCGCGATCTGGTGCGGCAGGTGAAGACTTCCGCGATGAGCATCGAGACGGCCAGCACCGAGGTCGCCTCGGGCAACCAGGACCTGAGCCAGCGCACCGAGCAGGCGGCGTCCAGCCTGCAGCAGACGACCAGTTCGATGGAGGACCTGACCAGCGGCGTGCGCCATGGCGCCGACGCTGCCGGCAAGGCCCGCCAGCTGGCCGAAGGCGCAGCCGAGGTGGCGCGCCGCGGCGGCCAGGAGGTGGCCGACGTCGTCGCGACGATGGAGCAGATCAACACCAGTTCGCGCCGCATCGGCGACATCCTCGGGCTGATCGACAGCATCGCCTTCCAGACCAACATCCTGGCGCTGAACGCGGCCGTCGAGGCGGCACGCGCCGGCGAGCAGGGGCGCGGCTTCGCGGTCGTCGCCAGCGAGGTTCGCCTGCTCGCGCAGCGCTCGGCCGACGCGGCGCGCGAGATCAAGTCGCTGATCTCGGCCAGCCTGGAGCGCACCGAGACGGGCTCCCGGCTCGTGCAGCATGCTGGCACCACCATGCAGGAGATCGTCGACAACGTGCAAAAGGTCAGCGACATGATCGGCGAGGTGGCGGCCGGTGCGGCCGACCAGAGCTCGCGCATCGGCCAGATCAACGGCGCGGTCAGCCAGCTCGATCACATGACGCAGCAGAACGCTGCGCTGGTGGAGGAGTCTGCCGCCGCCGCCGACAGCCTGCGCCAGCAGCTGCAGTTGCTGACGGGCGCGGTGGCGCAGTTCAGGCTCGACGGGAACGCCTAGAATCCGCCGCATAGCGCCGATTTGTTCCGGATTGCGGGCGCTCAATAAATGCCGCTAAACAGGGCTCCGATCAGCCGGCGTCCCGCAACAGTGGCGCCGGTTTTTTATTGGAGTAAGGCCATGACGGGCCGTAGCGTCGGCGACGTGTCGCCGCAGAGTTTTCATTTCGACGAACCGCTGCCGCTGCGCAGCGGGGCCAGCCTGCCGGCCTACGACCTGATGGTCGAGACCTATGGCCAGCTCAATGCCGAGCGCAGCAATGCCGTGCTGGTCTGCCATGCGCTGAATGCCAGCCACCATGTCGCCGGCACCCTGGCCGGCCAAGCCAAGAGCGAGGGCTGGTGGGACAACCTCATCGGCCCGGGCAAGCCGCTGGACACCGACAAGTTCTTCGTCATCGGCGTCAACAACCTCGGTTCCTGCTTCGGCTCGACCGGCCCCATGCATGTCAACCCCGCCACGGGCCGGGCCTGGGGCGCCGACTTCCCCGTCGTCACCGTGCAGGACTGGGTGGATGCCCAGGCCCGCCTGGTCGAGCGCTTCGGCATCCTGAAGCTGGCAGCCGTGCTGGGCGGGTCCCTGGGCGGCATGCAGGCGCTGGATTGGGCGCTGCGCTATCCCGAGCGCGTGAGCCACTGCATTGCCGTGGCGACCGCGCCGAATCTGTCGGCGCAGAACATCGCTTTCAACGAGGTCGCGCGCCGCGCCATCGTCACCGACCCCGATTTTCACGGCGGCCACTTCTACGCCCACGGCGTGGTGCCCAAGCGCGGCCTGCGCGTGGCGCGCATGATCGGCCACATCACCTACCTGAGCGACGACGTCATGGCCGAGAAGTTCGGCCGCGAGCTCAAGGGTGGCGCACTGGGCTATTCGACCCAGGACATCGAGTTCCAGATCGAGAGCTATCTGCGCTACCAGGGTGACAAGTTCAGCGACTACTTCGACGCCAACACCTATCTGCTCATCACTCGCGCCCTCGACTACTTCGACCCCGCCTCCGAGCATGGCGGCGACCTGACGCGCGCCTTCGCGACCGCTCGCGCCAAGTTCCTCATCGTCAGCTTCACGACCGACTGGCGCTTCTCGCCCGACCGTTCACGCGAGATCGTCAAGGCGCTGCTCGACAACCGGCTGGACGTGTCCTATGCGGAGATCGACGCGCCGCATGGTCACGACGCCTTCCTGCTCGACGACCCGCGCTATCACGGCGTGCTGGGCGCCTATTTCGCGCGCATTGCAGCAAGCCTGGAGCGGCCGGTCGGCCTGCAGCTGAAGGGGGTGGCCGTATGAGCTTCGACCCGGCCATCGCGGCGCTGGTGCCGCCCGGCTCACGTGTGCTCGACCTCGGTTGCGGCACAGGCGAGCTGCTTGAGCACCTCATCAAGCACAAGGGCTGCAGCGGCTACGGCGTGGAACTGGACGACGCCAACCTGCTGGCCTGCGTGAAGCGCGGTGTCAACGTCATCCAGCGCAACCTGGAAGAGGGCCTGGCCATCTTCGAGGAGCAGAGCTTCGACGTCGTGCTGCAGCTGGAGACGCTGCAGAACCTGCGCAACGCCGAGGCCATGCTCAAGGAGACGGCGCGCGTGGGCAAGATGGGCATCGTCAGCTTCCCCAACTTCGCCCACTGGCCCAACCGGCTGCAGGTGCTGTTCGGGCGCATGCCGGTCACCCGAGCCCTGCCTTACGAGTGGTACGACACGCCCAATATCCGCGTCGGCACCTTTGCCGACTTCGGCGTGCTGGCGCGCAAGAACCGGCTGAAGATCCTGGACAGTTTCGGCCTGCAGGATGGCGGCGTGGTGCGCACGCGGCCCAACCTGATGGCCAGCGTGGCGGTGTTCAAGTTCGAACGAGAGTGAGCACCCGGCCGGCGCGCAACGGACTCAAACCCTAGCCCACGGCGCGCCTTGATTCGCTAGGCTCGCTACATGTTGCGCGCTCGTTTCCTCGCCTCCATGCTGGCTGCCGGTGTGGCGCCCTGGGTGCGGGCTGAGGCCGCGCCGCTGCGCTTCGTCTACCCGCGCGTCAACGACCAGGGCGAAGAGGCCTTCGGCTTCCAAGGGCTGCGCCTGGCGCTGCAGAAATGGGGGCGGCCCTTCGAGCTGTTGCTGGCGCCCACGTCCACCAACTACCGGCGCTCGCTGTACCAGCTTGAGACGGGCGAAATCGACGTGATAGACATGGGCACCAGTCGAGCCTTCGAAGCCCGTTTTCAGCCGGTGCACCTGCCTGTCGACCGAGGCCTCAGTGGCTGGCGACTGTTGCTGGTTCGTGCCAGCATGGCGCCCGCCTTTCGCGCAGTGCACGACCTGGCCGGCCTCGCCCGGCTGCGTGCCGGTCAGGGCCAGGACTGGCCCGATGCGCAGTTGCTGCTCGCCGCCGGCCTGGGGGTCGTCAGCGGCAGCGATCTGCCGACGCTGTTCCGCCAGCTGCAGGCGGGCCGCTTCGACTACCTGCCCCTGGGCCTGAACGAGATCCACGGCCTGCTGACCCAATGGCAGGCGCTGGCGCCGGATGCCGTCGTGGAGCCCGACCTCGCCCTGGTCTACCCGTTCGCGCGCCTGCTCTTCGTGCGTCGCGGCGACGGCGAGCGCTACGCGGCCATCACCGAGGGGCTGACGCGGGCCTTCGAAGACGGCTCGTTCAACACGCTGTTCGCAGCCCGGCATGCGGGGCTCGCGCAGGCCCGGTTGGCCGAGCGCCGGGTGCTGCAGATCGACAACCCCGGGTTGAGTGCTGCCACGCGCGCCATCCCGGCGCGCTACTTCATCCGGCCCTAGGAGGCTGTCGGGCTTGGGGTCGGGTGCGCGTTGGGCCTGCAAGGGTGCTGAGACAAGGCGCAAAGCGCAGCGGTACCGGGCGTACCGCGAGCATTTGCAACGCAGGATCGGCGCCCTTGCAGGCCCAACCCGCAGGGCCAGGGCGATTTGCGGGGCGATCCGGCGTTGCGAACTCGTTGTGTGGCCCGCCACACGCCTCGCCCGCGCCTTGTCTCACCCCGCAACTCGCCCTGGCGCGCACCCGACCCCAAGCCCGACAGCCTCCTAGGTTTCAGCAGCTCAGGCCGATTTCTTGTGGCCCTTCTTGGCCGCCTTTTTGTGCTTGGCCTTGGTCGTCTTCTTGGCGGCGGTCTTGGCATGGATGCCGCTGCTGGCCTGGCTGGTCTTGTGGTGCTGGGCCACGCGCGCCTCGGCCGCCGGGGCAGCGATGGCGAGGGCGGTGACGAGGGCGGTGAGCAGGGTCTTCATCGTGGATCTCCAAAAGAAAAGCTGATGGGGCAAGCGTAACGGAGGCGGCAGTCTCGGGCCGCCCCTCAGCTGCCTTTGCGCACCATGAAGCCCTCGTCCGTGCGCTCGTCGTCCTTGAACACACCTTCCCAGCGATCGCCGCTGGGCCAGTGGAAGGTGCCCTGGCCATGCTTGAGGCCGCGCGCCCAGGCGCCTTCGTAGCGCTCGCCGCTGCGCCAGGCGTATTTGCCCTGGCCGTGGGCCTTGCCGGCGTCGAACTCGCCCTCGTAGACGTCGCCGCCAGGGAAGATCATGCGGCCGCGTCCCTGGGGCAGGCCGGCGGCCATCTGGCCTTCGTACTGGTTGCCGTTGCTGAAGCGCATCTTGCCCTGGCCCTGTGGCTTGTCGTTGACCCATTCGCCCTCGTAGCGCTGGCCGCTCATCCAGACATAGCTGCCGCGGCCATGCGGCAGGCCCTGGCGGATCTGGCCGCTGTAGACATCGCCCGAGGCATAGGTCAGCTTGCCTTCGCCCTCTGGCTGGCCGTCCATCAACGTGCCTTCGTAGTGATTGCCGTTGGCAAAGCTCATGGTGCCGCGGCCGGTGGCGCGGTCGGCCACCCAGTCGCCCTTGTAGCGCTGGCCGGCGGCCCAGCGGATCTCGCCGACGCCCTGGCGCTGGCTGCGCAGCAGCGGGCCTTCGTAGACGTCGCCGTTCTTCCACTCGACGCGACCGGAGCCCGTGACGGTGTCGTCGTCATTGCGCACGAACTGGCCAACGTAGCGCGTGTCACCGGCCATGCGATCGAAAAGCTTGGGCTCGGGAACCGGCACCGGCGCTGCTGTGGCCTGGGCGAGGGGCGTGATCGGTGCGGCTGCTGCCTGGCGCAGCGCAGGCGTGGCCGGCGGTGGCGCGCTGGCAGCGGCCTTGTTGGTGACGGGTGCCGCCATCGCGGCCGCCGGTTTGGGCGCAGCCGCAACCACCGGTGCCGGCACGCCGGGCAGCGGTGTCGCCACCCAGGGCGTGCCGCGCTCGCGAGCCAGGGCCTGGGCGTTGTTCGTCGCCAGCTCCTGGGCGCTGCCTTTGCAGAGCTTGGCGGTGTCGCGCCACAGCGTCTCGCCGATCTGGCTTTGTGTCTGGCGCTCGGCCAGCGGCAGGGCGGCGCCGGTGTTGCGCAGCTTGGCGGAGAACTCGCGGGCGCGCTCGAAGGGCGCGGCGCAGAACTCGGCGTTGTGGCCGTCGATCTCACTCTGCTCGCGGCGGCGCTGGGCAGTCTGCTGCTGGCTGCCGTTGCACTGCTCGGCGGCCAGCTCCCACATGCCCTCGGCCTTGCGGTAGAGGCTGGCGGCGTCGCCAAAGCGCCGCTCGCCAAAGGCCGCGCGGGCCAGCTCCTGCAGCGAGGCGGCATCGCGGTGGGCGCTCTCGCACTGGCTGCCGGACTGCAGCTTCTCGGCCAGGGCTTCGCGGGTCTTCTGGCTGTCGGCCAGGTTGCGTTGGGCGCGCTCGCGAGCGCGGCCGTCGCAGCTGGCCAGTGCCCCGCCCCATTGCGCAACCGCCTCGTCGTAGAGCTTGACGAGGGCCTCCAGTGGCTGGTTCTGCGATTGGGCCGTGGCGGCACGCAGGTCGGCCGACAGCGCCCGGCTCGACAGTTGGGCGCAGCTGGGCGGCGGTGGGGCCGGCGCGGCGACGGGCTCGGAAGCTGCGGGCTCGGATGCCGACGCCGCGGCTTCGGGAGGCGTCTGTGCCTGAGCCCAGGCGGCCGTCAACAGCAGCAGCGTGATGGCGAACTTCATTTCTTGGTGGCCGACTCGGCGGGCAGTTCCAGCATGGCGTCGACCAGGCCGCGGGAGAAGCGGCTGGCGCCGGGGTCGTCGGGGTTGTCGAAGCTGAAGCTGCCGCGCGACGAGGCCAGCGGCATGGCGCCGATCTCGGCCCGCAGCGTGTCGGCGCGCAGGCCACCGAGGATGGCGACCACCTCGGCCTCGAAACCGCGTGCGGCGGCGATCTTGTTGATGGCCGCCAGGCGGTCGGCGTCGAACATGAAGGCGTTGGCGGCCAGGCTGCGCTCGATGAGTTTCTGGTGCAGCGTGAAGCCCGCCAGCGGCGACGCGCCCAGGGCCGCCATGCGCGTAAAGGCCCAGGCGTCGGCATAGTCGAAGGTGGTGGCCGCGATGCGGGAGACGCCCGACAGCGAGCCGCGGTTGGCGGCCGCGGCCTGCATCACGTTCATGACCTGCTGGCGCGTCAGCTGTTGAGCAGCGTCCACCAGGCCTTCGCGGATCTTCTGCGTCGCCAGCGCCTTGCCCTGCTCGATGAGCTGCTGCTTGAGGAACTCGCTGGCCACGTTGGCCGCGGCGCTCTTGGCCGCGCTCATCGCGGCGTCGGCGGCCAGCGCCGCGGCCTTGACGCCCGAGGCCAGTGTGGCCAGGTTGTAGAGGGTGCCGGCGATCTTGATCGCGTAGTGGTAGGTCTTCATGCGGGCCCCGCCCTCTTCGGACAGGCCCTGCGTCCACAACACCATCCACAGCGCCTCGTCGGGTGTGGGCTCGGCCTGGGTCACCTCCAGCGGGTGCAGGCTGAGCAGCCAGTGGTAGTCCTGCAGCTGCGCCGTGTTGGGCGGTGCGAAGCGTGTGTAGCCGCGGCAGACTTCGAAGGGCTTGATGGCGACGGTGCGGCCTGAGGCCAGGCCGACGTTGAAGGGCTTGCCAGCGTCGCGCGCCTCGGCCAGCGTTTCCAGCAGGCGCTCGCCGTCGATGTCCTCGCGGCCGCCGACGCGCACGATGCGGTCGCTCGGGGCCAGCGGCGAATCCTGGGTGACGGCGATGACGGTCAGTCTCTCGTCCACCTGCAGGGCGCGCACCCAGGCGACGCGGTCATCGGCGCTCCAGCCGGCGCTGGTGGCCACGGCGAAGGGCAGCTCCCACTGCTTGTCGCAGTCCTTGTCCTTCAGCGCCGCGCTGCGGGCGATGGCCGGGCGGATCAGGCGCTCGCCGGCGCCATAGGCACGCATGCCGGCCAGCAGCGTCTCGTCGACCTTGCGGCCGTCGTCCACGGTGAATTTGGGGCCTGAGGCACAGCCGGTCAGCAGCGCGATCAGAACAATCAGTAACAAGCGCATCTTGGCGTCGAGCCTAAGCGCTTGATGCCAGGAGTGCCGCCGGTAGTTATCCCAGGCGGCGTGATGGCTGTCGCGGCCAAGCCTAAACTGGTAAGTCGCGCCACAAGCGCCAGGAGTACGCCATGAACGCACGTGATCCCCACCTGCCCCTGCAAGCCGACGAGGCCACCGCGCTGGGCGACTTTGCCGCCCGCGTCTGGGACGAGGAAATCGTCCCCGCGCTGACCGACTACATCGCCATTCCGGCCAAGAGCCCGATGTTCGACGCCGACTGGGCGAAGAACGGCCATATCGAGAAGGTGCTGACCCAGGCCGCCGCCTGGGTCGAGAGCAAGAAGGTTGCCGGCCTGAAGCTCGAAGTGGTGCGCATCCCCGACCGCACGCCGGTCATCTTCTTCGAGGTGCCGGCCACCAAGGCGGGCTCGGACGACACCGTCGTCGTCTACGGCCACCTGGACAAGCAGCCCGAGTTCAGCGGCTGGCGCAACGACCTCGGCCCCTGGACGCCCAAGTACGAGAACGGCCTGCTCTATGGCCGCGGCGGCGCCGACGATGGTTATGCCGTCTACGCGTCGTTGACGGCCATCATGGCGCTGGACAAGCAGGGCATCCCGCGCCCGCGCTGCGTCGGCCTGATCGAGACCTGCGAGGAGAGCGGCAGCTTCGACCTGCCCGCCTATCTCGATCTGCTGGGCCCGCGGCTGGGCAATGTGTCGCTGGTCGTCTGCCTGGATTCCGGCGCCGGCAACTATGACCAGCTTTGGCTGACGACCTCGCTGCGCGGCATGGTGTCGGGCGTGCTGAAGGTCGAGGTGCTGGCCGAAGGCATCCACAGCGGCGACGCCTCGGGCGTCGTGCCCTCGTCCTTCCGCATCCTGCGCCAGGTGCTGGACCGGCTGGAGGACAGCAAGACGGGCCGTCTTCTGCCCGAAAGCTTCCACTGCGACATCCCCGGCGCCCGCCTGGACCAGGTCAAAGCGACGGCGGCCATCCTGAAGGAAGAGGTCTACAAGCGCATGCCCTGGGCCTGCGGTGCGGACGGCGGCCCGGTGCTGCCGGTGACGACCGACCCGGTCGAGGTGCTGCTGAACCGCACCTGGCGGCCGACGTTGTCGGTTGTCGGCGCCGATGGCTTCCCCGAGCTGAAGAACGCCGGCAATGTGCTGCGGCCTTACACGGCCTTCAAGCTGTCGCTGCGCCTGCCGCCGCTCATTGACGGCAACGAGGCGGCGCTCAAGCTGAAGGCCCTGCTGGAGGACAATGCGCCCTACAACGCCAAGGTCACCTTCACGCCCGACGGCCGCGCCGGGGCCTACGGCGCCACCGGCTGGAACACCCCCGAGCTGTCGCCCTGGCTCAGCCAGGCGCTCAACGACGCCAGCCAGGCCCATTTCGGCGCGCCGGTCGGCTATATCGGCCAGGGCGGCACCATCCCGCTGATGAGCATGCTGCAAAAGGGCTTCCCCAAGGCGCAGATGATGGTCTGCGGCGTGCTCGGACCGAAGAGCAATGCCCACGGGCCCAACGAGTTCCTGCACGTGCCCTATGGCAAGCGACTGACCGCGGCGGTCGCGCAAGTGATGGCCGCTCATCCCTGAACCAGGATGGATCAGCTACGCGCCATCAAGGTTTTCGTCCGCGTCATCGACGAGGGCAGTTTTGCCGCCGCGGCACGCGGGCTGGACCTGGCGCCGGCCGTCGTCACGCGGCTGGTGGCCGAGCTGGAAGAGCATCTCGGCACGCGGCTCTTGAACCGCACGACGCGGCGGCTGTCGCTGACCGAGATCGGCGAGGCCTATCTGGAGCGGGCGCGGCGCATCCTGGCCGATGTCGACGAGGCCGCGGCGCTGGCCGCCTCGGCCACCCAAGAGGTGCGCGGCCTGCTGCGCATCCTGTGCCCGCCGGCCATCGCCGTGCATCAGCTCGCCAAGCACCTGCCCAAGTTCCATCGCGAGTACCCGCTGGTGACGCTGGAGATCACGTCGCCCGGCCCGGTCGACACGGTGGACGATGCCTACGACCTGACCATCTTCCTGTCCCGCGAGACGCTGGACGGCGATTTCATCGCCCGCCGCCTGGCACGCAGTGAATTCATCATGTGCGCCTCGCCCGACTATCTGGACCAGCGCGGCCGCCCCCAGCATCCGCACGACCTCAAGCAACACGACGCGCTGCTGCCGCCCACGCCTTCGCTGATGCGCGGCCTGACGCTGCAGCGCGGCGACGGCACCGAGGAGATCACCCTGCCCATCGTGCCCTCGCGCGCCGCGCTGTCGACGACGCACATGGACACCAATTACGCCGCCGCCCTGCACGGCCTGGGCGTGGCCGGGCTGCCCAGCTTCATGGTCGAGGACGCGCTGCTGGAGCAGGCGCTGGAGCGCGTCATGCCGCAGTGGCGGCTGTTTGGCACGACGCTGTGGGCCGGCATGCCGACCCGCAAATACGTGCCGGCACGCACGCGCGCCTTCCTCGACTTCCTGCTGCAGATCTTCGGCGGCGAGGACAAGGACCCCTGGCTGGTCGCGGCGGGCTGCGCGACCTGCCCCTGAGGCGCTGCCCCCGTGATCACGGGGGAAGACGCGGCCGGGCGGCTGCGAACTTGTTCACAAGGCATGGCCTGACCCCCTGGAGGCGAGGGGGCGGAGCTTGGAGGTGACCCGGGCAATATGCGTCCGTCGTCAACCCCTAGTTCATAAATCAAATGACCTTCTCGACCAAGCTGTTGGCCGTCGCCCTCACTACCGTCATCGGCCTGGGCGCCGGTGCCGCTCACGCCGGCCTCGTGGCGCACGCCGATGTGAACGGCTATGCCACCTTCCAGGACACGACCACCGGCCGTGTCTGGCTCCAGCTGCCCGACCTGTTCAACATGAACTACATGGCTCAGGTCAACACGGCCACCGCTGCCGGCTTCTCGGTCGCTTCGCTGAGCGACGTGGATGCGCTGTGGACCAGCACGCCCGGCGGCGACTGGAACGCGCTGAGCTCGGTCATCGGTGGTTCGTCCTCGCGCGGCCTGATGTGGGGCAACTACGCCGACGTCGGTGCCAGCAACCCGAATGCCTATGCCTACGCCTACGCCGGCACCAATGGCAGCTGGGACCACTACAACCCCAATAACACTTCGGCCTACAGCGACCTGGGCCTGTGGGCCTACCAGACCGGTGCCGCCGCTCTGCCTGAACCGGCCAGCTATGCGCTGGTGGGCATTGCCCTGGCCGGTGTCGGCCTGGCCAAGCGCCGCCGCAAGGCCTGATTCATCCGCACCCCACGGCGACCCCGCGGCCTCGGCCCCGGGGTCGTTTTGCTTTCGGCTCAGCGCAGGCTGAAACCGAGCACGAAGAATTCTGGATGGCGCGCCTCCATCGCCCGCTTGAGCGGCCCGAAGGCGACGTAGCGGCTCGATGTCTTGGCGACATGGGCCATCAGCCGGCGCTCGTCGGCGTGGCCTTCGCCCAGGGTCGCCAGCAGCACAAGGTGTTGGCGCAACGCGCTCCATTCCAGCCGCCGCCAGTACTCGCCGAAGTCGGCCGCCAGGTCCTCGTCTAGCAGACCCTCGGCGCGGCATTCCTGCCAATGGCGTGCGGCCCAGTCGATCTCCTGGGCCTCGTCCCAAGCCAGCTCGGGCGGGCGCAGCAGCGCGGCAAGGGCCTGCGTCACGCAGCCCTGTGGCGCGTCATCGACGAGGCGGTGCAGCACGCCGTCCAGCCCCGCCTCGGCAACGCGGCCCAGGCCGGTGCGCAGGGCGTTGGCATCGGGCGGGGCTGGCGGCAGGGGATGGGCGCGCAACTCGGCGCAGGCGGCGCGCATCAGGCGGTCGGCGTCGGCGGGGCGGGCAAGCAGTTCGGCAATCAAGGCCGAGGTCGGGGCATAGGTCATAGGGAAGGGCCCTCGTGGATAATGAAATTCTAGGGAAGCGCTGAATGAGTTCCCGCGATGCGGCGCGCCGTGATTTGGGATGGGCTGCAAGGCGCAAAGCACAGCCATGGCTGGGGCCATGGCGAGCATTTGCAACGCCGCAGACCGCCCAAAACACGGATGCGCCGCGCGCGAGGAACTTGTTCAGCGCTTCCTTACCTGCCGGCCCCGGCATCCTCACCGACTCCGAGCCTTTGCCGTCCGTGCCGCGCTTCTCCCGATTTCCCACCGCAGCCCTGCTACCCGCCCTCGTTGCCCTGGCCCTGTGCGCCTGGGGGCAGGCGTCGGCCCAGCAGCAGGCTGGCCCCGCAGAGGCCCTGCCACTGCGCGGCAGCCGCGTGCTCGGGCCGGCGTCCAAGACCGGTGCCAAGCCGGCCCTGGTCATCAGCGCCAACAAGGTCTCGGCCCAGCTGGATCAGAAGGCCGAGGGCCTGGGCGACGTCGAGCTGCGCTACGGCGAGCTGGTGCTGAACGCCGACAAGCTGGACTACAGCGTCGTGGACGACCTTGCCCGGGCTGAAGGCCAGGTGCGCATCAACCACAACGGCAATGTCTTCTCCGGCCCGCTGCTGCAGCTCTATGTGAGCCGCTTCGAGGGCGAGTTCCTGACCCCCCGCTTCTTCCTCGCGGCCACGGGCGGCGCCGGCAAGGCCCAGGTGCTGAAATTCCAGGACAGCGAGCACATGAGCGCCACCGAGGGCAGCTACACCAGCTGCCCCGCCGTGGAGAACCAGGAGCCGGCCTGGCAGATCACGGCCAAGCAGCTGCGCATGGACCTGGCCGCCAACGAAGGCCAGGCCGACGGCGCAGTGCTGCGCTTCCTGGGCATGCCGCTGCTCGCCGCACCGTCATTGAGCTTCCCGCTCAGCTCGGCGCGCAAGTCGGGCTGGCTGCCGCCGAATCTGTTCCTGGACAACCGCAGCGGCCTTGAATTCGGCGTGCCCTATTACTGGAACATCGCGCCGCAGCGCGATGCGACCTTCACGCCTTTCATCATGAGCAAGCGCGGCGTGGGTCTGGACAGCGAGTTCCGCTACCTCGAGCCTGACCATGCCGGCCGCATCAACGTCGACCTGCTGCCCGGCGACCGCGTCTTCGGCCGTTCGCGCTGGAGCCTCAAGCTCAACAACGACGGCCATGTGTTTGGCGACTGGCGCTACCGGCTCAAGAGCGAACGCGTGTCTGACGACGACTACTGGAAGGACATGTCGCGCCGCGTCGAGAGCCAGACGCCGCGCCTGCTGGCCAATGACTTCACGCTGAACCGCCAACGCGAGCTGTCCTGGGGCGTCATCGACACCTATGCCCGCGTGCAGCGCTGGCAGGCTTTGCAGGGCACCGACGTCCCCTCGCAGTTCGATTCGCCGTTCCAGCGCAGCCCGCAGGTCGGCGTTCGCGTGACGACGGCGGCCGATGAGGCGGTGCTCGACAGCTTCCGCCCCTGGGGCCGCAAGGCAAGGCTGGAGGGCGGGCTGGAGCTGGAGTACAACCGTTTCGACCTGCCGGGCTCGGCGCTGGCCGGTCAGCCGCGTGGCGGGCAGCGCGTGCATGCCCTGGGCCACGTCAGCGCACCGCTGGGTGGCGAGGCCTGGTGGTTCATCCCGCGAGCCTCGTTCAATGCGGCCGCCTACGATCTCGACCAGGCCCAGTCCGACGGCCGTCGGCGCATGGGCCGGGTCATTCCGACGCTGAGCATCGACCACGGCTG
Source organism: Roseateles sp. P4_D2 (assembly GCF_056401875.1). Taxonomy (NCBI): domain Bacteria; kingdom Pseudomonadati; phylum Pseudomonadota; class Betaproteobacteria; order Burkholderiales; family Sphaerotilaceae; genus Roseateles; species Roseateles sp. P4_D2. The sequence continues at coordinate 75,819 of NZ_JBFUIM010000019.1, forward strand.
GGTCTTCGAGCGCGACACGACGCTGTTCGGCCGCGACTACCGGCAAAGCCTCGAGCCGCGGCTGCTCTACGTCAACACGCCCTTCCGCGACCAGGCCAACCTGCCCAACTTCGACGCGGCGGCCAAGGACTTCAACTTCGACTCCATCTACACCGACAACCCCTTCTCGGGCGTGGACCGGGTGTCGGACCTGCATGCACTGAGTGCGGGCGTGACCAGCCGCTGGATCGGCACCAACACGGGCGAGGAGATCCTGCGCCTGGGAGCCGTGCAGCGCTTCCTGTTCCGCGATCAGAAGATCACACCCGACGGCCAGCCTGTCACGCAGCGCTTCTCCGATCTGCTGCTGGCTGCCGCCGCCCACCTGGACGAGAAGTGGTGGGCCGACGGCACGCTGGAGTTCAACCCCGAGACCAACCGTTCGGTGCGATCGGTGCTGCGCGGGCGCTATTCGCCCGGGCCCTACAAGACCGTCAGCGTCGCCTATCGGCTGGCGCGGGGGCAGAGCGAGCAGGTCGAACTGGCCTGGCAATGGCCGATCTACGGTACCCCTGTCACCTCACGCGGTGCCGACAGCAAGGCCTGCGGCGGCGCCTGGTACAGCGCCGGCCGCGTGCAGTACTCGCTGCGCGACCGGCGCCTGACTGATTCGGTCATGGGCTTCGAGTACGACGCCGGTTGCTGGGTGCTGCGCTGGGGCGTCGAGCGGCTGTCCACCGGCCGCGCCGAAACGAACACGCGGCTGATGCTGCAACTGGAGCTCGTCGGCCTGTCACAGCTCGGTTCGAACGCCCTCAAAGTCTTGAAGGACAATGTGCCCGGTTACCGAAGGCTGAGCTCCGACCGCTCACCGAGTTCAGATTTCCAACCATGATCTATCGCCTAGCTCCCCTCTTTCTTGCCGTGACGCTGGCCTTGGCCGCTTTCCAGGCCCAGGCCCAGACGCCCACGCTGCAGCCGGGGGACTACATCGCCGCCGTCGTCAACCAGGACGTCGTCGCCGCCAGTGAGGTCATCCAGCGTACCGAACGCCTGCGCCAGGAAGCCCGCCAGAAGGGCGAGGTCATGCCCGAGACGGCCGGCCTGCGCAAGCAGGCGCTGGAGGCCCTCATCGAGGATCGCGTCCTCGTCACCTACGCCCGCGAGACCGGCCAGAAGATCGACGAGGCCGAGCTGGACCGCGTGGTGGCCAACGTCGCCGCGCAGAACAAGCTGACGATGGCGCAGCTGCGCGATCGCCTGAAGGCCGACGGCACCGACTACAAGAGCTTTCGCGAGAACCTGCGCGACCAGATGATGACGGAGCGCGTGCGCGAGCGCGAAGTGCAGGGACGCATCAAGGTGACGGACGCCGAGATCGACGCCTACCTCGACAAGAAGCGCAATGAACTCGCCAGCGGCGGCATGGTCAACCTCGCCCAGGTGCTCGTGCCGGTGCCCGATGGCGCGCCGGAAAGCGTCGTCACCGAACGCCGCACCCGTGCTGAAGGTGCCCTGGCGCGCATCAAGGGCGGTGAGGACTTCGCCCGCGTCGCCCGCGAGGTGTCCGAAGACAGCAACAAGGCGCGCGGCGGCGAGATCGGCCTGCGCCCGGCCGATCGGCTGCCCGACGTGTTCGTCAATGCCGTCAAGGGGCTGAAGAGCGGCGAGGTCGCGCCTCAGCTGCTGCGCACCGGCGCGGGCTTTCACGTCCTCAAGGTCATCGAGCGCCAAGGTGGCGCATCCCTGACGCAGGCCGTGCAGACCCATGCCCGGCACATCCTGCTGCGCCCCTCGGCACAGCTGACGGCCGAAGTCGCGGCCCGCCGCCTGGCCGAATTCAAGCGCCAGATCGAGACCGGTTCGGCCAAGTTCGAGCAACTCGCCCGCGCCAATTCCGAGGACGGCAGCGCCCCCGAAGGCGGTGACCTGGGCTGGATGGCTGCCGGCGGTTTTGTGCCGGAATTCGAGGAAGCGATGAACGTGCTGCCGCTGAACGGCATCTCGGGACCGGTCGTGTCGCGCTTCGGCGTGCACCTGATCCAGGTGCTGGAGCGCCGCACGGTCGATGTCGAGATGAAGCAGCTGCGCGACCAGGCCCGCGGCGCACTGCGCGAGCAGAAATACGACGAGGCCTATCAGGAGTGGGTCAAGGATCTGCGGGCGAAGGCGTTTGTTGAAGTGCGCGAGTGGCTCGACTGAGTTCCCACATCCCCCGCAAGCGCTTCGGGCAGCATTTCCTGACCGACAAGGCGCTGATCGAGGCCATCGTCGACCTGATCGATCCGCAGCCGGGCGAGACCCTGGTCGAGATCGGCCCTGGCTTGGGCGCGATGACGCTGCCGCTGCTGGCGCGACACAAGCCGCTGACCGTCATCGAACTGGACCGCGACCTGGCTGCGCGCCTGCGCAAGCGCGACGACGTCGAGGTCATCGAGTCGGACGTGCTCAAGGTCGACTTCAAGGCGCTGGCTGCCACCAAGGGCGCCAAGCTGCGCGTGGTCGGCAACCTGCCCTACAACATCTCCACGCCCATCCTCTTTCACCTGCTGGATGCGGTGGACGACGTCGTCGACCAGCACTTCATGCTGCAGAAGGAAGTGGTGGACCGCATGGCCGCCGCACCGGGCCGCAAGGACTACGGGCGCCTCAGCGTGATGCTGCAGTGGCGCTACGACATTGAATCGGTGCTGGAAGTGCCGCCCGAGGCCTTCGACCCGCCGCCGCGCGTGAACTCGGCCATCGTGCGCATGCAGCCGTTGGCCAGGCCGCCAGCGGTAGACCCGGCCCTGCTGGGGGCGCTGGTCACCAGCGCCTTCTCGCAGCGCCGCAAGTTGCTGCGCCACAGCCTGGGCCATTGGCTGGCCGAGCGCGGCTTTTCGGGCCACTTCGACCTGCAGCGCCGCGCCGAGGAGGTGCCGGTCGACGAATTCGTCGCGCTGGCGCTTGAAGTGCCGCAGCAGAAATGAAAACGGGACCCGAGGGTCCCGTTCTGCTTTCGATAGTTCAGCGCTTCAAGCTGCGCTGAGCCACATCGAGGTGTCGAAGGCACTGCACATCATCGGCATGTTCATGCCGAAGTTGGGGTTGCCAACCGTCGCCTTGGCGCTTTTCGGCGCAGGCTTTTCAATAACCGGGGCCACTTCAGTAGCCCGCTCCCATGACCCGTTATCTTGGGAGCGGGCTACTGAAAAGAATAGAAGCACCTGAACGCTATCTTCCTGTCGGCCCAATAGTCGGCCGTGTCTCGGAAGACATCGAGCAATTGCTCTCTCGCCTCGCGGTCGAATCGCACGTTGTCGGGCAACTGCTCCAGCACCACGACAAAGCCTGGCTGAGAGCCAGACTTGTGCACGAGGTCGGTCATGCAGTCATGCAGGGCGTCCAGGTTCTTGCCGAAATGCGCTGGAAACAGGAAGGCCTGCGCGATGCCATCGAGCACGTCCTGCTTGGACTGCGCCTCCGACAGGTTGGCGTACAGGAAATGCTGGCCCGCTTCTTGGGCGGCCTGCATCAAGTCCTCGACCCTGTAGGCCCGTATGGCCTGCACGATATTGGGACGGACGGTCTGCAAAAGCATGGTCGCGTTCCTCCTTTCAAGTCACAAAACTGCTGAACCCTCGACTTCACCGGGCCGCTTGGGCGCGAACGCGCTTGAAGCTGGCATAGTGATCGCCGGTGTAATAACAAATCTCGGGCGCCGTCGGCGGCGTGCCACCGCAGATAAGGCGGCGGGCACCGCGGTTGCGGGCGCCAGGGGTCTTGACCGTGTATTCGCGATAGAAGCCGCGAGCCTTGCGGGGCAGCAGACGCTCGCGATTGCCGAACACCACGCCGTCCTTGGCATAAGGAAACGGGCCACCGGCGAGAACGAGCCGGTGCGTTTCCTGGGCCTGGGCGGGCAGCTCGCTCAGCGAAATTTCAGCCAGAGCGGGCGTTGCGGTGGGGGGCTTATCGCCGACGGCTTCCTTGGCTTGCGCGCCTCCGGCCAAGCCGGAAAGCAGCAGGGCGGTGGTGACCGCCGAGGCGCCGGAGCGCGCCAGCCACGAGAGCAAAAACACGGGTTAACCCTGAACGAGAAACCGTAATGGTACCGAAGCGACCCCAAAAGCTCAAGCTCGGCGCGGGCGCCGGAGTCTGGAATAGGGTCATGTGAGCCAGCACTCACGCGCGTCTAAGTGATTGATTTCACTCGCAGCATGACAGCTGCATGACGCAGTTTTGGGTCGTGAAAACTTCTGTCAATTGGGGGAGTCCGGGCGCTTTTGCCCTGTTCCCCCTTGGAGCCGGTGCCAGGTTCAGGCGCGTGCCGCGTTCGCGTCGGCGACGGTCAGGGCCGTCATGTTGACGATGCGGCGCACGGTGGCCGAAGGCGTCAGGATGTGCACCGGTTTGGCCGCGCCGAGCAGCACGGGGCCGATGGCGATGCCGCCGCCGGCGGCCGTCTTCAGCAGGTTGTAGGAGATGTTGGCGGCGTCGATATTGGGCAGCACCAGCAGGTTGGCCTCGCCCGTCAGCGGGCTGGTGGGCATGATCTGCTTGCGGTAGGGGGCGTCTAGCGCGGTATCGCCATGCATCTCGCCGTCGACCTCCAGCCACGGCGCGAGCTGCCGCAGCAGCGCCAGCGTGTCGCGCATCTTTACGGCCGACGGCTTGTCGCTGGTGCCGAAGTTGCTGTGCGACAGCAGGGCGGCCTTCGGCGTCAGGCCGAAGCGGCACATCTCCTGGGCGGCCATGACGGTGATCTCGGCAAGCTGCTCGGCGGTCGGGTCGTAGTTGACGTGGGTGTCCACCAGCATGACCTGGCGGCCCGGCAGGATCAGCCCGTTCATGCAGGCATAGGTCTTCACGCCGGCGCGCTTGCCGATGACCTGGTCGATGTACTGCAGGTGCGTGGCGGTCGTGCCCCAGGTGCCGCAGAGCAGACCATCGACCTCGCCCTTGTGCAGCAGCATGGAGCTGATCAGCGTCAGCCGGCGGCGCATCTCGATCTTGGCAAGCTGCTGGGTGACGCCCTTGCGCTCGGTCATCTGCAGGTAGGTCTGCCAGTAGTCGCGGTAGCGGTCGTCGTGCTCGACGTTGACGACGTCATAGTCGCGGCCCTGCTGCAGGCGCAGGCCGAAGCGCTCGCAGCGCTCGGCGATGACCTGCGGGCGGCCCACCAGCGTCGGGCGCGCCAGGCCTTCGTCGACGACGACCTGTGCGGCGCGCAACACGCGCTCCTCCTCACCCTCGGCGTAGGCAACGCGCTTGTTGGGCGCCCGCTTGGCCGCGGTGAAGATGGGCTTCATCGTGTTGCCCGAGGCGTAGACGAAGCTCTGCAGCTTCTCGCGGTAGGCGTCCCAGTCCTGGATGGGCCGCGCCGCGACGCCGGAGTCGGCAGCCGCCTTGGCGACGGCCGGCGCGATGCGCATCATCAGCCGTGGATCGAAGGGCTTGGGAATCAGGTACTCCGCGCCAAAGCTCAGCGTCGCGCCCACATAGGCTGCGGCCACCACCTCGCTCTGCTCGGCCTGGGCAAGATCAGCAATGGCGTGCACCGCGGCGATCTCCATCTCGACGTTGATCGTCGTCGCGCCCGAGTCCAGTGCGCCGCGGAAGATGTAGGGGAAGCACAGGACGTTGTTGACCTGGTTGGGGTAGTCCGTGCGGCCCGTGGCCATGATGGCGTCGCCGCGCACGGCCTGGACTTCTTCCGGCAGGATTTCCGGCGTCGGATTGGCCAGCGCGAAGATCAGCGGTTGCGCGGCCATGGTCGCGACCATGTCGGCCTTCAGCACGCCGCCGGCCGACAGGCCCAGGAAGACGTCGGCGCCGGCAATCGCCTCGCGCAGGCTGCGCTGCGAGGTCGGCTGCGCGAAGACGGCCTTGTCCGGGTCCATCAGCTCGGTGCGCCCCTCGTAGACGACGCCGGCCAGGTCGGTCACCCAGATGTTCTCGCGCGGCAGCCCGAGCTTGACGAGCAGGCCCAGGCAGGCAAGCGCCGCCGCGCCTGCGCCCGACGTGACGAGCTTGACCTGCTTGATGTCCTTGCCGACGACCTTGAGGCCGTTCAGGAAGGCCGCGCCGACGACGATGGCGGTGCCATGCTGGTCGTCGTGGAAGACGGGGATCTTCATGCGCTCGCGCAGCTTGCGCTCGACATAGAAGCAGTCCGGCGCCTTGATGTCTTCGAGGTTGATGCCGCCGAAGGTGGGCTCCAGCGCGGCGATGCAGTCGACCAGCTTGTCGAGGTCGTTTTCGGCCACCTCGAGGTCAAACACGTCGATGCCGGCGAACTTCTTGAACAGGACGCCCTTGCCCTCCATGACGGGCTTGGACGCCAGCGGCCCGATATTGCCCAGGCCCAGCACGGCCGTGCCGTTGGAGACGACGGCGACCAGGTTGCCGCGCGAGGTGTAGCGGAAGGCATTGGCCGGGTCCGCGACGATCTCTTCGCAGGCCGCAGCCACGCCCGGCGAGTAGGCCAGAGCCAGGTCGTGCTGATTGACGAGCTGCTTGGTCGCCGCGATGGCGATCTTGCCCGGCGTCGGGAACTCGTGGTACTCGAGAGCGGCCTGGCGGAGTTGGGCGCGTTTTTCTTCGGAGCTGGACATGGCGGGATCACAAGGTGCCGACGGGGCTGGAATCATGCCACCCAAGGGCGCGCCGGGCGCTGTGGATGTCCACAAGGTCTAATCGTGGCCATGGGCGAATTCGATCTGATCAGGCGCTACTTCCAGCGCCCCGCGGTGGCTGGCGTCGAGGTGGGCGTGGGCGACGACTGCGCAGTGCTCGTGCCCACGCCCGGTGCGCGCTGGCTGGTTTCCAGTGACATGCTGGTCGAGGGGCGGCACTTCCTGTCGACGGTCGATCCGGTGCGCCTCGGCCACAAGGCGCTGGCCGTCAACCTGAGCGACCTGGCCGCCTGCGGTGCGACGCCGCGAGGCTTCACTTTGGCCCTGGCCCTGCCGCGCGTTGACGAAGCCTGGCTGGCCGGTTTCTCGCGCGGCCTGTTGGCCCTGGCCGACGCCCATGCCTGCCCGCTGATCGGCGGCGACACGACGCAGGGGCCGTTGAATCTCTGCATCACCGTCTTCGGCGAGGCGCCGCCGGGGCGGGCCTTGCTGCGCGGCGGCGCGCAAGTGGGTGACGAGATCTGGGTGTCGGGGCGGCTCGGTGATGCGCGGCTGGCGCTGGAGGTGTTCCGTGGCACTGTGGCCGTGGATGGCGCCGGCTTCGAGGAAGTGCGTGCCGCGATGGAGCTGCCAACGCCGCGCGTCGCACTGGGCCAGGCGCTGCGCGGCATCGCGACGGCGGCCATCGACGTGTCAGACGGGCTGCTCGGCGATCTGGGCCACATCCTGGCGGCTTCCCGCGTTGGCGCGCGTCTGGACGTCGATGCGCTGCCCCGCAGCGAGGTGCTGGCTGCGCAGGCGGCCGCCGTGCAGCAGGAATGCCTGCTGGCGGGCGGCGACGACTACGAACTGGTCTTCACCGCGCCAGCCGGTGCGCGGCTGCCCGATGTGGGCGTGGCATTGACGCGCATCGGCGTCATCGAAGCCGAGCCCGGGTTGCGCGTTGTCGACGCGCGCGGCGCAGTGGTTGAGCACGGCCTGCGCTCCTTCGACCACTTCAAGTCATGAGCGGCGCACCGGTCCGTCCGACGCCGGCCTTCATGCTGCGCCACCCGGCGCGCTGGATCGCCCTGGGCTTCGGCAGCGGCCTGAGCCCCAAAGCGCCCGGTACCGTCGGCACCCTTTGGGCCTGGCTGGTGTTCTGGGTCATCTCGCCGTGGATGAGCGAGCTGGCCTGGGGCCTGCTGATCGGCATCGGCACGCTGGTGGGCTGGTGGGCCTGCACGTGCACGGCGCGCGACATGAACACACCCGACCCGGGCTCCATCGTCTGGGACGAGGTGCTGGCCTTCTGGCTCATCCTGTGGCTGATCGCGCCGGTGGGCTGGCTGGGCCAGCTCATTGCCTTCGGCCTGTTCCGCTTCTTCGACGCCGCCAAGCCCGGGCCGGTGGGCTGGGCGGATCGGCTTTTCAAGGGTGAGCGCGGCGCCGCGGTCACCTGGGCGCAGGGCTTCGGCATCCTGTTCGACGATTTCGTTGCGGCCGGCTGTACGCTCGCTGTCATCGCGCTCTACCGCTTTGTGATGGGGTAAGCATGTTTGCCGACGACCTTGAACTGATCGACCGCATCGCCGTGGCGCTGATCCAGCGGCGCGAGCGCATCGGCACGGCGGAGAGCTGCACCGGCGGCCTCATCGCCGCCGCCTGCACCAGCCTGAGCGGCTCCAGCGCCTGGTTCGAGCGCGGCGTCGTCAGCTACAGCAACGAGGCCAAGGCCGAACTGCTGGGCGTGCCCAAGGGCCTGATCGCGCTGCACGGCGCCGTCAGCGCCGAGGTGGCCGAACACATGGCGCGTGGCCTGCTGGCGCACGCACCCATCGATTGGGCACTGGCCGTCACCGGCGTGGCCGGGCCGACGGGCGGCAGCGAGGCCAAGCCGGTCGGCACCGTTTGGCTGGCCCTGGTGCATGCGGGGCGGCCGGCCCAGGTCTGGCGCGAGAACTTCAGCGGCGACCGCCATGCGGTGCGCTTGCAGACGGTGACTGCAGGCCTCACCGCGCTGTGTGAGGCGCTGGAGGATCGGGACAACTAGCCGAGTTTCGCCATCAGGCTCTCGGCGGTGACGACCGAGATGTCCGGCGGCTGCCAGCTCTTGGCCCAGGCGATGAACTGCTCCTGCGGCATGGGCTTGCTGATGAAGTAGCCCTGGCCTTCGTCGCAGCCCAGGCGGGCCAGCATGGCCCATGCCTTGAGCGTCTCCAACCCCTCGGCGACGACGGTGAGGCCGAGGTTGTGCGCCAGCTCGATCGTCGAGCGCACGATGCGCGCGTCGTCGAGGTCACGCTCCATGGCCATGACGAAGCTCTTGTCGATCTTGAGCTCATCCACCGGCAGGCGCTTCAGATAGGCCAGCGACGAATAGCCGGTGCCGAAGTCGTCGATGGACAGCTTGAAGCCCATCGCATGCAAGTGCTCCAGCGTGGACAGGGCCCGCTCGGGGTCGTCCATGATGGTGCTCTCGGTGATCTCCAGGCACAGCGAGTCGGCCGACACCTGCAGCGGCGCCAGCATGGCCTCGATCTTGGCCGGCAGGTCCTGGTCCATCAGGTCGCGCGTGGACAGGTTGACCGACAGCCGCAGCGTCAGGCCCGCGTCCGCGGCCTGGCGCGCGAACCTGGCCGCGTTGGACAGCACCCAGGCGCTGAGCAGGCGGATGAAGCCCGTCTGCTCGGCAAAAGGAATGAACTGCATCGGCGGTACCAGGCCGCGCGTCGGGTGCTGCCAGCGCACCAGGGCCTCGGCGCCGAGAATCTTGCCTTGCTGCAGGTCGATCTTGGGCTGCAGGTACAGGCGCAGCTCATTCTTCTCGACCGCGTGGCGGAGCTCGGTCAACAGGGACAGCGACTCCTGGCTGCCGGCATCCAGCTGGGCGTGGTAGATCAGGCTGCCGCACTGGCGGGCCTTGGCCGCATACATGGCCAGCTCGGCGCGGCCGAGCAGCAGGTTGACCTCACGGCCATGCGCGGGGAAGAGGGCGATGCCGATGCCGGCGCCGAGGTCGATGGTCTCGTTGTCGATCTGCAGCGGACGCTCGAAGTCCTTCAGGATGGCCAGCGCCGCTTCGCTGGCGGCATGGGCGTCTGTGTGCGCCAGCAGCACGGCGAACTCGTCGCCCGACAGCCGCGCGAGCACCGAATGCGCCGGCGCGCACAACGCCTGCAGGCGCTCGGCGACCGACTGCAGCAGGCGGTCGCCCACCTCGTGGCCGAGCACGTCATTGACGTGCTTGAAGCGGTCCAGGTCCAGCATCAGCACGGCACCTGGCGTGTTGCTGTGGGTCAGGTGGTGCTGCAGGAATTCGGCGAAACGCGCGCGGTTGGGCAGCAGCGTCAGCGGGTCGACGTAGGCCAGGTTGTTGACGAGGGCATCGCGGCGGCGGATGCCCTCACGCATGCTCTCCAGCGCCAGGGCCAGCTTGTGCACCTCCTCCAGCCGCGAGGTCGACGGCACGGGCGTGTCGTAGTCGCCGCGCTCCAGCCGGCGCGCCGAGGCCGACAGGGCCGTGATGGGATTGCTGATGCCGCGTGCCAGCAGCACGCTGACGAGGGCGAAGACGACGACGCCCAGCACGGTCAGGCCGAGCAGGACGAGCTGCAACTGCTGATAGGGCGCCAGGGCCGCGTCCAGCGACCGCAACAGCAGCACGCCAAGGGCTTGATCGCCACCGATCAGGGGCACGAAGAGGGCGCGCATGCGTTCGCCGGCCAGCTCAACGATGCCGTCGGCTGGAGCGGCCTGACCCAGCGCAGCACGCAAGGCGTTGACTGCTCTGCCATCGAGGTTGTCGACGGTGGTCTGCCACTGCTTGGTCGGACCTTGCAGCAGCACGACGCCTTGCAGCTCCGACAGCGCCTTGAGATCGTCCAGCACCTCGCGGTCCAGCGCAAAGGCCATCAACACCCAGCCCACCGGTGCCGGCGTGCGCACCTGCACGGCGACCACCTGGTAGACCTTGCTGCCCTGCACGGCCAGGGCCGCGCCATCCTTGCTGTGCACGAGCTGGCCCAGCGCAGCGCCGAAACCGGCCGCGCCGTCGCGGGTGGCGGCAACGAGGTGCTGCTGGTCATCGAAGTAGGCGACGACCGAGGCGCCGACGCGTTCGCCCTGATTGACGAGCGCGTCCTTGATGGTCTCTACGGTGCCGGCCTCGGCCAGCGACAGGCCGACGGTGCTGCGAAAGCCATAGTCCTTGGCCAGCAGCTCGGCCGCGTCGCGCAGCTTGCCGGCGCGTTGGTCGAGCAGGCGGCGCAGCACGCGTTCGCCGGTCTGCAGCTCGCTGGCGAGGGAATCCTCGGCGTTGTGCGTGATGCTGGCGTGGATGGCGCCGAAGCTGACCAGCTGCACGACCAGCAGCAGCGCCAGGAAGAGGGCGACGATGCGCCCCTCGAGGCGGCGCAGGTTCAGCCAGGCTGGCCAGCGCATTGCGGTGGCGTTACTCGGCGAGCGTGAGGGCCACGGGGCCCCCGCCCGCCGGCACTTCGAGCTTGACGCTTTGCAGGTTGGTTGACTTCTGGCCGCCATGCCAGGCCTTGGCGACGTGCTCGCCCACCGGCAGGTCAAACGCCACCTGGCCCTTGTCATCGGTGCGCCCGAAGGTCGGCGTGTCCACCACGACGATGTGGGCGCTCATGCGGTCGTGGATGTTGCAGCCCAGCGTGGCGACACCCGGCTTGTCGAACACGATGGGCTCGGCCGGCGTGCCCGAGTAGAGCTTGATGTCGATGACCTTGATGGGCGAGAACGAGTAGACATGATGCCGCACGGCGTCGAAGTTCGGGAAACTGACGGCCGTGCCCGTCTGCACGACGAGGAGCTCGGGTGTGAACTGGCGGTCGCGCTGGCCCATCTCGGCCTTCGTGGTGCTGGTCTTGCCGGTGCGGCCCTTGACCTCGATGGCCACCGCGCCGCCGGCCAGCGGCTGGCCGCCTGGCCCGCGCAACTGCACCGTGACGGGCACGGCCTGGGCAGCCAGCGAACTCAGCGCAAGAGCAGTAGGGACGAGTTTGTGAAGAGACGGCGGCATGGCGGCAGGTTTACCGCCCCGACGATAGCCCAATCGGGGTCAACGGGCAGCCAGAACTGCCCCAGTTTTTCCGCTGGCGGCCTCGCCAAGCATCAGGGCCAGGCGGCGCAGCGCGGCCCAGGGGTCGCTGGGCCAGTCGGGGTGGCGCAGGCCTTTGACGAGGCCATCGCAGATCTGCGCCGCCTGCACCAGGGCACCAGCCTGGGCAGCGTCCAGCCGCGGCGCGATGCGTTCAATGAGACGCTCCTTGGCGCCCCAGACGCGCGCCTCGCGCAGCGCCAATGGCAGCGGCTTGCCGGCGTCCAGCGCGGCGCGCACGCGGGCCAAAGCCCGCGCGTCCTCAGCCAGCGTCCAGTGCACCAGCACGGCGGCCTCGCCCTCGGCCTCCAGGCCGTCCAGCATGCGCAGCATGCGCGGCACGGCGCCCGACAGCACGGCCTCGCTGAGCTTGAAGACGTCGAAGCGCGCCACGTCCAGCACGGCCGCCTCGATCTGCTCCAGCGTCAGCTCGCCCTTGGGATGCAGCAGGGCGAGCTTCTGCAATTCCTGGTGGGCGGCCAGCAGATTGCCCTCGACGCGGTCGGCGAAGAAGGCCAGGGCTTTCTGCCCATCCTCGCCCTCGGGCACCGACTGCCCCTGCGCGCGCAGGCGTTGGGCCAGCCAGGCGGGCAGCAGGCGTCGCTCCACGGGTTCGACGCGGATGGACGCGCCGTTGCCGTCCAGCGCCATGAACCAGGCGCTGGACAGCTGGGTCTTGTCCAACCGCGGCAGCGTGACCAGGGTCAGCACGTCGTCGGGCGCGGCCTGGGCATAGCGCTGCAAGGCCTCGGAGCCCTCCTTGCCGGGTTTGCCGCTGGGGATGCGGATCTCGATGAACTGGCGCTCGGAGAACAGGCTCATGGCCTGCGCGGCGGCCAGCACCGGCGCCCAGTCGAAATAGGCACCGCTGACGATGAAGATCTGCCGCTCGCCGAAGCCGTTGGCGCGGGCGGCGGCGCGGATCTGGTCCGCCGCCTCCTGCGCGAGCAGCGGCTCGTCGCCGTGCACGGTGTAGATGCGGGCCAGGCCCTTGGCGAGATGGGCGCTGAGGCCCTCGGCGCGCAGCTGCATCAGCCTTGGAGCTTCACGGCGGCGAGGCGGCGCATGACTTGCGCGATCGCGTCGGAGTGCATCGCGCCGTACAGGTTGGCGGCCTCCTGCTCCTTGGCCAGCGCCCAGGTCTCGGTGTAGGTCATGTCGCGGGCCAGGCGCAGCTCCACCTTGGGCACCAGCAGCTCGCCCGCCGCCGTGCGGATCAGGTAGTCGAACTGCAGGCGGAGCTGGAACTCACGCACCTGGCCGACGCTGGTGGACGCGACGACGGTGCGGTCGCGGAACTCGCGGGTGGCTTCCAGCACGACCTGGGCGCGGGCCGGGTCGTCCAGCAGCTGCACCGGTGTGCGCTTGATCTGGCGCTTGAGGCCGGCAGCCAGTGGCGATTCCGGCGGGAAGCCGGTCAGCGCCAGGGTCTGGAAGGAGAGCACGGGCTCGTGGCGCAGCTCGAAGCCGCAGCCGGCGAGGGCTGCGAGGCTGAACAGAGCGATGCGGCGGTCCATCAGACGACGATGTTGACGAGGCGGCCAGGCACGATGACGACCTTCTTCGGGGCCTTGCCCTCGGCGAACTTGGCGAACTCCTCGGTCGCGAGCGCCGCAGCTTCAATGGCCGCCTTGTCGGCTGAGGCCGGCACCTTGACTGCGCCGCGCAGCTTGCCGTTGACCTGCAACATCAGCTCGATCTCGTCCTGCACCAGCGCGGCCTCGTCGACCGTCGGCCAGGGTGCGTCGAGCAAGTCACCGAGTTCGGCCGCGAAGCCGAGGTCTTGCCAGAGCTGGTGGGCAACGTGGGGCGTGGCGGGGTAGAGCACACGCAGCAGCACCGAGAAGCCGTCGCGCACCGCTGCCGCCTGGCCTTCGGCCTTGAAGCCCTCGAGTGCATTGAGCAGCTTCATTGCGCCGGAGACGACGGTGTTGTACTGCATGCGCTCGTAGTCGTAGCTGACCTGCTTGAGCACGTTGTGCACCTCGCGGCGCAGCGCCTTGCCGTCGCCGTTCAGCGCGGCGAAGTCCTGGCCGCCGGACTTGATCGCGTCGGCATTGCGCGCGCCGAAGTTCCACACGCGCTTCAGGAAGCGGTGCGCGCCTTCGACGGCCGCGTCGTTCCATTCCAGCGTCTGCTCCGGGGGGCTGGCGAACATGACGAACAGGCGGGCCGTGTCGGCGCCGTACTGGTCGATCAGCGCCTGCGGGTCCACGCCGTTGTTCTTGGACTTGGACATCGTCGTCATCTCGTACTCGAGCGGCGTGCCGTCCTTCTTCAGCTTGGCGCCGGCGATGCCGCCCTTGTCGTCGTGGATGACGTCGATCTCGTGGTCCCAGTAGTAGTCCTTGCCGCCACCCTCGGGCTTGTGGAAGAACGCGCCCTTCAAGACCATGCCCTGGGTCAGCAGCTTCTCGAACGGCTCGCTGATCGTCACGAGGCCCAGGTCGCGCATCGCCTTGGTCCAGAAGCGGGCGTACAGCAGGTGCAGGATGGCGTGCTCGATGCCGCCGATGTACTGGTTCATCGGCATCCAGTACTTCGTGCCGTCCGCGACCATGGCCTGATCGTTGGTCGGGTCGCAATAGCGCATGAAGTACCAGGACGAATCGACGAAGGTGTCCATCGTGTCCGTCTCGCGCTGGGCCGGCTTGCCGCAGCTCGGGCAGGCGACGTTCAGGAAGGCCGCGTGCTTGTTCAGTGGGTTGCCGCTGCCGTCGGGGATCAGGTCGTCGGGCAGCACGACGGGCAGGTCCTTCTCCGGCACCGGCACCACGCCACACGTCTCGCAATGGATGATGGGAATCGGCGTGCCCCAGTAGCGCTGGCGGCTAACGCCCCAGTCGCGCAGGCGCCAGGTCGTCTTCTTCTCGCCCAGGCCCTTGTCGGCCAGCAGCTCGGCAACCTTGTTGACGGCCTCGACATGGCCGAGCCCATCGAGCACGCCGGAGTTGATGCAGCGCGCCTTTTGCTTGTCGCCGTACCACTCGGCCCACTTCTTGTCGTCGTAGGCCTGGCCGTCAACGTCGATGACCTGCTTGATGGGCAGGCCGTACTTCAGCGCAAACGCGAAGTCGCGCTCATCGTGCGCCGGCACGCCCATGACGGCGCCGTCGCCGTAGCTCATCAGCACGTAGTTGCCGACCCAGACCTCGACCTGCGCACCGGTGATGGGGTGCGTGACGAACAGGCCCGTGGGCACGCCCTTCTTGTCCTGCGTCGCCAGCTCGGCCTCCGTCGTGCCGCCGGCCTTGCATTCCTCGATGAAGCGGGCGACTTCAGGCTTGTCCTTGGCCGCAACGGTCGCCAGCGGATGCTCCGGCGCCACGGCGCAGAAGGTCACGCCCATGATGGTGTCGGCGCGTGTCGTGAACACCCACAGCCGGCCACCGCCGCCTTCGATCGTGTGCGGGAAGGCAAAGCGCACGCCCTGGCTCTTGCCGATCCAGTTCTCCTGCATCAGCCGCACGCGCTCGGGCCAGCCGCTGAGGTAATTGGGGTCAGCCGGATCAGCGACCGCTGACAGCAGCTCCTCGGCGTACTGCGTGATCTTCAGGTAGTAGCCCGGGATCTCACGCTTTTCCACCAGCGCGCCCGAGCGCCAGCCACGGCCGTCGATGACCTGCTCGTTGGCCAGCACCGTCTGGTCCACCGGGTCCCAGTTGACAACTTGAGTGCGGCGCTCGGCGATGCCCTTTTCCAGCATCTTCAGGAACAGCCATTGGTTCCACTTGTAGTAGCTGGGCTGGCAGGTCGCGACCTCGCGGCTCCAGTCGATGGCCAGGCCCATGGCCTGCATCTGGCCCTTCATGTGGGCGATGTTGGAGTAGGTCCACTGCGCGGGCGGCACCTTGCCCTTCATCGCGGCGTTTTCAGCCGGCAGGCCGAAGGCGTCCCAGCCCATGGGCATCAGGACATTGAAGCCCTTCATCCGCAGCTGGCGCGCCAGCATGTCGTTAATCGTGTAGTTGCGCACATGGCCCATGTGCAGCTTGCCCGACGGGTAGGGCAGCATGGAGCAGGCGTAGAAGTGCGGCTTGCTCGCGTCTTCGGTCACGCGGTAGGCATCGCGCTCCGTCCAGTAGGCACGGGCGGCGGCTTCGATCTCGTTCGGGTTGTAGCTGGGCGCTTCGGTCTTGGCGTTCATACGCCAAATTGTATGGGTCGCCCCTCTGGCGACCCTTCGATCACGGTGCTGAAGCGGCGGCCTGGGCGACGAAGGCGATGCGGTTCAATCCCGCGGCCTGCACCCAGCCGATCAGCTCGGCGACCTGGCCATAGGGCACGGCGCGGTCGGCGCGCAGTTGCACTTCCAGTTGCGCATTGGCGCGGCCGAGTTCGGAAATGCGCTTCTGGAAGGCCTCGGGCGGCAGCTCGTCGTCGCCGAGATGCAGCTTGCCGTCCGGCGTGATGGCCACGGCGATGAAGCCTGGCGCGTCGCTGGGCGTCGCAGCTTCGCTCTTGGGCAGGTCCAGGCGCAGGGATGCGGTCATCAAGGGCGCGGTGATCATGAAGATGACCAGCAGCACCAGCATGACGTCGATCAGCGGCGTCATGTTGATGTCGCTCATCGGGCGAGCGGCGTCAGGCCTTTCAAGTCGCCCGAAGCTCATGATCAATCGTGGTCCAGCAACTCGCGCAGGTCGTGCGCGAAACCTTCGAGGTCGGCCTCGCAGGCCGCAACCAGCTTGCCGAAGACGTTGTAGGCCAGCACGGCCGGAATGGCCACGGCCAGACCGGCGGCCGTCATGATCAGCGCCTCGCCGACCGGACCGGAGATCTTGTCGATGGTGATGTTGCCGGCCGCGGAAATGCTGGCCAGCGCGTGATAGATGCCCCAGACGGTGCCGAACAGGCCCACGAAGGGGGCCGTCGCGCCAACGGAGGCCAGCAGCACCTGGCCGAACTGGAGCTTGGCCAGCACGGCATGCAGCGCGTCGCGCAGGCGGCGGGTCAGGCGGGATTCACGTTTGCCGGCGGCGTCCAGCGTGGCGCTGCGGGTCTCGGCCGTGGCGGCGTCCAGCAGCGGCAGCAACAGGCCTTCGGTGTCGAAGCTCAGCAGCGCACTGCGGCCCTCAGCAACACCGGCCGCGCCCCAGAAGGCCGGCACCGCGCGCACGAGGCCGCGGCGGGCGCGGCGCAGCAGCCAGGCCTTCCACAGGATCAGAGCCCAGGCGCTGACCGACATGGCCAGCAGCAGCAGCGCCACCGCGCGACCGACCAGGTCGCTTTGGGCCCAGAAGTCCGCGAAGCCGCCCATATCAGCCGTTGAATCCGAGGACGTCGTTCATGCCGAACAGGCCGGCCTTCTTGCCGCCGGCCAGAAAGCGCGCGCAGCGCAGGCTGCCCTGGGCATAGATGCCGCGGTTGGTGGCCTTGTGGCTGACCTCGATGCGCTCGCCGATGCCGGCGAACAGGACGGTGTGGTCGCCGATGATGTCACCGCCACGCACGGTGGCGAAGCCGATGGTGGACGGGTCGCGCGCGCCCGTGACGCCTTCGCGGCCATACACGGCGCTAGTCTTCAGGTCGCGGCCCAGGGCGTCGGCGACGACCTGGCCCATCTGCAGGGCCGTGCCGCTGGGGGCGTCCACCTTCATGCGGTGGTGGGCCTCGACGATCTCGATGTCATAGCCCTCGTTCAGCGCGCGGGCGGCCATGTCCAGCAGCTTGAGCACGACGTTGACGCCAACGCTCATGTTGGGCGCGAAGACGACGGCGGTGCGCTCGGCGAATCTGGCGATCTCGGCCTTCTGGGCTTCGTCGAAGCCGGTCGTGCCGACCACGGCCTTGACGCCCAGTTCGGCGCAAACAGCCAGATGGGCCAGCGTCGCCTCGGGGCGGGTGAAGTCGATCATCACGTCGGCGCCGGCCAGGCCCGCGCGGACGTCGTCGCCTCTATCCAGCGTGACGTGCAGACTGCAGTCGTCGGCCGCCTCGACGGCCTCGATGAGCATCTTGCCCATGCGCCCGGAGGCGCCCATCACTGCGACCTTGATCACGAGCCCGAACCCGGCTTGGCGTCCAGCGGCGGATAAGTGCGGCCCGGCGCCGGGCCTTCGGCGGCGGCCGTGGGCGCGGCCTCGGCGCTCTTCTTGGGCGGGGGTAGGGCGTCGCGCTCGGCCTCGCTCAATTCCAGCTTCGGGTTCTTGCTGCTCGGCTTGAAGGTGTTGATGGCGGCCACGAAGTCGTTCTCGGCCGGCAGGTCGTCGGGCACATCCAGGGACTTGAGCTTGTCGCCGTCGAACAGGGCCACAACCAGGCGCTGCTGCGGCGCGGCACCCTGGCGGCGGATCGTGAAGACATAGTCCCAGCGCGCCTCGTGGAAGACGTCTGTCAGCAGCGGCGAGCCGAGCAGGTCGCGCACCTGCGCCTTGGGCATGCCGGGCTTGACGCGGGCGACCATCTCCTTGGTCAGCACATTGCCCTGCACGACCTCGACGCGATAGGGCGTCAGCAGGCCCAGCACCTTTTCGCCGGTGACCGACGGCAGGCTTGGCAGGGAATCCCAGGTGGGTAAGTAGGAGCAGCCGCCGAGCAGTGCAAGCAGCGGGAGAGAGGCAAGCAGGGGACGCATCGGGCGGCTGGCTGAAGGGGCAGGAAGGGGACGGGAAGCGCCGGCCGGCAGGCCGGCTGGCTATGATCGGCGGATTCTAGCGGGGCCCTCCCTGGCCTCCTTTGCTTCCCGCCATGCCCTCTTCCGCCAAGAACCAGACTAGCGACATCAAGAACAGCGGCCTCAAGGCGACGCTGCCGCGCATCAAGATCCTCGAGATCTTCCAGCGCGCGGCGCAGCGTCACATGACCGCTGAAGATGTTTACAAGGCTTTGCTTGGCGAGGGCGCCGACATCGGCCTGGCGACGGTCTATCGCGTGCTGCAGCAGTTCGAGCAGGCGGGCCTCTTGAGCCGCAACCATTTCGAGACCGGCAAGGCCGTCTATGAGCTCAACGAAGGCCACCACCACGACCACCTCGTTTGCCTGAACTGCGGCAAGGTCGAGGAGTTCTTCGACCCCGGCATCGAGGAGCGCCAGCACGCCATCGCGGGCGAACGTGGCTTCCAGCTGCAGGAGCATTCGCTGGCGCTGTACGCGACCTGCCTGAAGACGGACTGCCCGAACCGCAGCTGAGCGCTTCCCTCGGGCGAGGGGCTTCAATCCATCGAACCGTTGTCGATGGCGCGCTGGTGGCGCTCGACGAATTCCTTGTAGGTGTCGATACCGCGCAGCTGCAGGATGGTGTTGCGCACGGCGGCCTCGACCAGCACGGCGAGGTTGCGGCCGGCGTCCACGGCGATGACGACCTTGCGCACCGGCATGCCCAGCACATCCTCATACAGAGGCTCATAGGGCAGGCGCTCGAAGTCGCGCTCCATCGTCTCCTTGCGCACCAGGTGCACGATGAGCTTGAGCCGCATCTTGCGGCGCACGGCTGTCTCGCCAAAGATGGACTTGATATCCAGCAGGCCGATGCCGCGCACTTCCAGCAGATTCAGCAGCAGCTCGGGGCAGCGGCCCTCGATGGCGGTCTGGGCGATGCGGAAGAAGTCGACCGCGTCGTCGGCGACCAGGCCGTGGCCGCGCGAGATCAGCTCCAGGCCGAGTTCGCTCTTGCCCAGGCCCGATTCGCCGGTCAGCAGCACGCCCAGGCCCAGGATGTCCATGAAGACACCGTGGCGGGTCGTGCGGTTGGCGAACAGCTGGGACAGGTAGCCGCGCACCAGGTCGATGACATGACCGGCGGACTCGTTGGTGCGGAACAGCGGGATCTCGGCCCGGTCGCACATGGCGACGAGGCGCGGCGGCGGCAAGCTGTCGTCGGCGACGATGATGACCGGCGGCTCCAGCGTGACGATGCGGGAAATGCGCCGGTCCTGAACGTCGGTGCCTTCCTGGTTCAGATAGGCCACCTCACGACGGCCGACGATCTGGACGCGGTAGGGATGGATGTAGTTCAGGTAGCCGACCAGGTCGGCCGCACTCTGCGCATCGCGCACGGCCGCTTCGTCGAAGCGGCGTTCCGGGTGGGCGTGGCCGGCGATCCACTCCCAGCGCAAGGCCTCGCGGTGCTCTTCGAAAAGCCTTTCCGCGCTGATCGAGGTGGGTTTCAAATTAAGGGTTTACGCGAAGCGTCGAAAAGCGGCATCAAGCGACTGATTTCAGCGGCTCCCAGGCCGCAATCAGCTTGTGCAGGGTGGCGGCGTCCGGCTCGGCCTTGAGCTGCTCGCGCAGTTCGCGGTCGGACAGCATCTCGGCGATCTCGGACAGGATCTCCAGATGACGCTGCGTGGCCGCTTCGGGCACGAGCAGGAAGATCAGCAACCCGACGGGCTCGTCATCCGGCGCATCGAAGCCGATGGGCTGGGCCAGCCGCAGCACCGCAGCCAGCGGGTTCTTCAGGCCCTTGACGCGGCCATGCGGGATGGCGACGCCGTGTCCCAGGCCGGTCGAGCCCAGACGCTCTCGGGCGAAGAGGTTGTCGGTGACCAGCGCCCGGCCCATCTGGTGGTGGTTTTCGAACAGCAAGCCTGCATGTTCAAAGGCGCGTTTCTTGCTGGACGCATCCACGTTCACCAACACGTTGTCGGCAGGCAGGATGGCGGCGAGACGGTTCATGGGTTGAGGCCAAGCATCGGGGGCGCCGGATAGGCGCGGCCGTGCCGGGCTGGTGGGTCAATCAGAGCGACAGATTATGGAACCGTGCGTCGTTTTGGGGTGGGCGGTAGCCCCTAGAGACGTGGAAAACGCCTCTGACCACCCATGAATGCGGGTTTTTGCGGCACTGCAGCAACAACCGATTGCCGCGAGCAGCCATGGATTGTGCATCGCAAAAACAAAAGCGGCCCGCAGGCCGCCGCGAGATGAGCCAGGGGCTTCAGCGTGCGGGTACCTCGAGGCGCTTGGCCGAGGCGTGGTGATGGTCCTGCACCTTGTCCTTGTGGCGGCAGACCTGACGATCCAGCTTGTCCATCAATTGATCAATGGCGGCGTACAGATCCTCGTGGGATTGCTCGACAAAGATGTCGCGGCCCTTCACATGCAGGGTCACTTCGGCGCGCTGGCGGCGTTCCTTCTCCTTTTGCTTCTCTACGGTCAGCAGGACGTTGATATCAACGACCTGGTCGAAGTGGCGGGTCACACGGTCCAGCTTGGTGAGTACGTACTCGCGCAGAGCGGGCGTGACTTCGAGATGATGGCCACTGATCGTCAGATTCATAAAGCCTCCTTTCAGAGGAATGGGTCGGAAAACAAACCAGAAAACTGAGAAAAAACAGACGAAGGGGGAGGGAGGAGGAGGGTCTTTCGGGTAGCGGAGGTGGGTGGGAGTGGGGAAATCGACGAGTCCAGTTTGCTCGCGAAGCCGCGGCATGACAAGGGGATGACGGTGACCGTTTGTCGGCTGGAGGGCCTCGTTTTCGCGGCTTCTTTCACGTCTTGAGCGGGTGCAATAATCCGCGGCTATTCACCCTACGGAGCCCTTCTTGGACAGCGATCACCCTCGGTGACCGTCCACTCCCGCTGCCGGCCTTCCTGAGGCCCCGCCCGGAGTGAGACGGTTGACCTGAATCCCGCCACCCCGGACGGCGCTGCGCCGTCGTCCTCCGCCAGTCTGGCCAGCGCTGCCAGGAGACGATGCATGCTGAATGTGTTTACGCTGGACAACGGGCGCCTCAAGGGCGGCCTGTTCCAGGAAGAAATCGAAACCGCCGAGGACCTGGCCCAGTCGCGCCCGGTCTGGGTCGACCTGGAAAGCCCGAGCGCCGAGGAGAAGGGCTGGATCCGCGACCGCTTCGGCCTGACCATCCCCGAGGACATCGTCGACGAGGACCTGGAGGAATCGGCGCGCTTCTACGAGGAAGACAACGGCGAGCTGCACATCCGCTCCGACTTCCTCATCGAGGGCGACGAGGGCCCCGACGGCAAGTCGGCGCGCAATGTGCGCGTGGCCTTCATCCTCTTCAACAACATCCTGTTCTCCATCCACAACGAGGACCTGCCGGTGTTCCGCCTGCTGCGGCTGCGCGCGAGGCGCATTCCGGCCCTGATCGAGGACGCCAAGGATGTGCTGCTCAAGCTCTACGACGCCGACGCCGAGTACTCGGCGGACGTGCTGGAGGGCATCTACGACAAGCTTGAGGCCGTCAGCGTTCGCGTGCTGAAGAGCGACGTGACCGACGCCGCCGCCGGCGAGGTGCTGTCGGCCATTGCGCGCGAGGAAGACTTGAACGGCCGCATTCGCCGCAACGTCATGGACACGCGCCGTGCCGTCAGCTTCATGATGCGCAGCCGCATGCTCAACGCCGAGCAGTTCGAGGAATCGCGCCAGATCCTGCGTGACATCGACTCACTCGACTCACACACCGCTTTCCTCTTCGACAAGATCAACTTCCTGATGGATGCGACCGTCGGCTTCATCAACATCAACCAGAACAAGATCATCAAGATCTTCTCGGTGGCCAGCGTCGCCCTGCTGCCGCCGACGCTGATCGCATCGATCTACGGCATGAACTTCAAGAACATGCCGGAACTGGAGTCGAGCTGGGGCTACCCATTCGCCCTCGTGCTGATGCTGCTGTCCGTCGCCGCGCCCTTCATCTATTTCCGCCGCAAGGGTTGGTTGAAATAGCTCCCGTGCGCGTCAAAAGGCAAGGGCCTGCGTCGTGGACGCAGGCCCTGGTCATAAAAGCGGCCGCAGAACGCCTCGAAGCCAACGAGGGAGGGAGGGAGGAGGAGGAGAACGGCTTCGAGATTGCTGCTCTGAGATCAGAGAGGTTGCGCGACCTAAATTCGTGGTTGAGCGGAGAGTGCGAGTCGAGCCAGGGCTCGGGTTTTTACTGGTGTGTAGCCTGAGAGTGGGCACTGAGCGCGAAATTCCAAGGCCGTGTACCGGTTTCCTGTGACGATTGTTGTCCTCGCCGCGGCTGTTTTTCTCTGCCCCGTGTGGCTGCGGCGGAATTACAAACAGTAGGACGTGTAAGTCGCTTTGTCGAATATTTCTGTTGGTGTGCGGGCCGCCCCTCGCGCGCGGCCGGAATCAACTACTGTCCCAGCTTTGTGCAGGGCGAACCATGCGCGATCCGAGATCCAGCGATGAATGATTCGTTCGACGGCATCGGCATCACCGCGGTCGAGCGCGATACCGGCATCCACAAGGAAACGCTGCGCGTCTGGGAGCGCCGCTATGGTTTCCCGTCGCCCTGGCGCGACGCGACCGGCGAGCGCCTGTACCCGCCGGAACAGGTTCAGCGGCTGCGGCTCGTGAAGCGGTTGCTGGACGCCGGCCACCGTCCGGGCCGTGTCGTTGCTGCTTCGGTACAGGAGTTGTCGGCCCTGCTGAAGCCGCCTGCGGCCGTGCCTGTCGCGGGCGCGGCTGTCGAGCCTTTCGAGATCGCCGCCTGTGCCGCCTTGCTGCAAGGCCATGACGTCGAGGGGCTGCGGCGTGCGCTGTCAGAGGTCGTGCTGCGCCGCGGTCTGGGGCGCGGCGTCATCGAGGTCTTCGCGCCTTTGACGACGCGCATTGGCGAGTTGTGGATGAGCGGGGCGCTGCAGATCTTCCAGGAGCATCTCTACAGCGAATCCCTGCAGTTGGTGCTGCGCCAGGCCATGCATGCGCTGCCGCCCCCGACCGGTCGCCAGCCGCGGGTGCTGTTGACAACCCTGCCCGGCGAAAGCCATGCGCTGGGCCTGCTGATGGTCGAGGCCCTGCTGGGCCTGGAGGGCGCCGTCTGCCTGTCACTGGGCGTGCAGACGCCGTTGGCGCAGTTGCCTGCCGCCGCGGCGGCCTGCCGGGTCGATGTCGTCGCGGTGAGCTTCGCCGGCCAGCTGGCCCACCGCGCCGTGCTGGACGGGCTGGCCAACCTGCGCACACAGCTGCCGGCCGCCGTCGAGATCTGGGCTGCAGGCAGCAGCAGCCAGGCACTCCGTTTGCCGGGCTCTCAGGACGGTGTGCGCTGCCTTGACGGCCTGGCCGCAATCGCGCCGGAGATGGCACGCTGGCGCGAACTTTAGAATCCCGCCTCTAGACGAGGATTTCTCATGCTTTACCCTGAACTGTTCAAGCAACTCGAAGCCGTGCGTTGGAACATGGACCGCGACATCCCGTGGGACAAGTTCGACGCCAGCCTGCTGAGCGACGAACAGGCCCAGACCATCAAGATGAACGCCATCACCGAGTGGTCGGCCCTGCCCGCCACCGAGATGTTTCTGCGCGACAACCGCGAAGACAGTGACTTCTCGGCCTTCATGTCGGTCTGGTTCTTCGAGGAGCAAAAGCACAGCCTGGTGCTGATGGAGTACCTCAAGCGCTTCCGCCCTGATCTCGTGCCCACGGAGGCCGAGCTGCACGAGGTGCGGTTCGACTTCGACCCCGCGCCAGCGCTCGAGACGCTGATGATGCATTTCTGCGGCGAGATCCGCCTGAACCACTGGTACCGCCGCGCGTCCGAGTGGCACAACGAGCCCGTCATCAAGGCCATCTACGAAACCCTGTCGCGCGACGAGGCCCGCCATGGCGGCGCCTATCTGCGCTACATGAAGCGGGCCATGGCCAAGTTCGGCGACGAGGCCCGCGCGGCCTTCGCCAAGGTGGGCGTGCTCATGGCCAGCGCCCGCCGCACGGCCCAGGCCCTGCATCCGACCAATCTGCACGTCAACGCCAAACTCTTCCCGCGCGACACCATCCAGAGCCGCCTGCCCGATCCCGAGTGGCTGGAGCGCTGGCTGGACAAGCAGATCCAGTTCGACTCGGTCTGGGAGAACAAGGTCGTCGAGCGCATCCTGCACAACATGAGCCTGCTGATGGACCGCAGCTTCGCCACCGTGCAGGAGCTCAACCGCTTCCGCAAGGAAGTGGCAGCGCGCATCGTGCCGCCGGCGGCGCCCGACGCTCTGGCCAGTTCACCGACCTGAGGCGTTCAGAAGCAAAAAACCGGGGCCAGTTGAACTGACCCCGGTTTGCTTTTGGGCAGGCCGGCCGATCAGGCGCCGCGTGCCCGCTTCATCACCACCAGCGCGAAA
This sequence comes from Roseateles sp. P4_D2, assembly GCF_056401875.1. NCBI lineage: Bacteria > Pseudomonadati > Pseudomonadota > Betaproteobacteria > Burkholderiales > Sphaerotilaceae > Roseateles > Roseateles sp. P4_D2. The sequence goes on from NZ_JBFUIM010000019.1 coordinate 100,533, forward strand.
CCAGCGGCGGCCACGGCGACCCAGCCCAGGAACTGCAGCGAGGCGAGATCGGCCAGCGTGTGGCTCAGGTCCTGCAGCGACCAGGTCCACAGGTTGACGTCCGACATCAGGGCCGACTTCAGGCCTTCCGCGTCATTGATCATCGAGTGGCCGAGGCGCTCGTTCCAATCGCTCAGCGCCTGCAGCGGCCAGTCGATGCTGTAGACCTTGTGCAGCACCAGGGTGACAACGAAGCCGCCGACGAAGACCAGCGGCACGCCCAGGCGCTTGAGCCAGGCCGAAGCGGCCATCAGCACGAAGATCATCGGCGCCAGCCACAGCATCAGCGGCACGGTGCCCACGAGGCCACGCAGCAGCAGGGGCGTTGCCGCCGAGACGACCTCGCCCCAGTTCACCGACATGGCCGCGCCCAAGCCCGCCTTGCTGCCCAGGACCGACATCGCTATCGGCAGGCCGAAGAGGGCCCCCACGACCGCGCCACCCAGAGGCGCCAGCCAGGCATGGGCCAGCACCGTCGATGCGACGCTCTCGCTCGGCCGCCCCGGCAGGGACAGCCAGAACTCGATCGAGCGATCCTGCGCATCGCGGCGCGCCAGGCCAGGCAGCTGGAACAGCGCCACCAGCAGGCAGATGGCATACACCGCGCAGGTGCTCAGCAGCAGGATGGCCAGGCCGATCAGTTCCGGATGTTCCATCGGCAGGCCCTGCACATGGCCGAAGGGCAGCATGGCCAGGAAAAGGATCGGCGGAGCGAAGGCAGCGATCAGCCAGCCGCGCTTGTGCTGCATCCACTCGCGCAGCAGCAGGGTGGGGATGTGGTTGTTCATGGCATTTGCTCCAGTTCAGGCTTGCTTGCCGTTCAGCGCCGGGTTGCGGGTCAGCGCCATGAAGAGGTCGACGAGGCTGGGGCGCACGCGCTGGCCCAGGCTGGTGATGTGCTCGGGCGGCGGGCCGTCGAACAGCGAGGTCGTGCGGCCCTGCTCGCGGTAGCGCAGCAGCGGGTGGGCGGCGGCCATCGCGTCGGCGGCGGCCGGGTCGTGGTTCAGCGCCACGAAACGGCGGTCGATGTCCTCCAGGCTGATCGACAGCGCCACGCGGCCTTCGTCCAGCATGATCACGTCGGACAGCAGCGCCTCGACCTCCTCGACCTGGTGGGTCGAGATCAGCACGCTGCGCTCGCCGTCGCACCACTCGTCGATGAGCATCTCGTAAAAGCTCTTGCGCGACACCACGTCCAGGCCCAGCGTCGGCTCGTCCAGGATCATCAGCTTGGCGTCGATGGCGGCAATCAGCGCCAGGTGCGTCTGGGCCACCATGCCCTTGGACAGGCTCTTGATCTTGTCGCCCTCGCTGACGCTGGTGCGCTTGAGCAAGGTGCGGGCGCGCTCGGCCGAGAACTTGGGCTGCAGCCGGCTCATCAGCGTGATCAGCTCGTGCACGCGGGCCCAGCGCGGCAGCACGGCCACGTCGGGGATGTAGCTGAGTTCGGTCAGCAGCTGCTGGCGGTTCCTGGTCGGCTCCAGCCCCAGCACGCTCAGCTCGCCCTGCACCGGCAGCAAGCCGACCATCGCCTTCATCAGCGAGGTCTTGCCGGCGCCGTTGTGGCCCAGCAGGCCGACGACGCGGCCCTTGGGCACTGCGACGGACACGTCGTTCAGCGCTGTCTTCTTGCCGTAGCGCAGCGTGATGTTCTTGGCTTCGATGAGGTTCATGTCGACTCCCAGTTCAGATCCTTGGCGGTCAGGCCCAGCCGCTTGAGCTTGGCGCGCAGGGCTGGCCAGTCCTTTTGCAGGAACTGCTCGCGCTCCTGGCGCAGCAGCCGCTCGCGGGCGCCGCTCATCACATACATGCCCAGGCCGCGGCGCGACTCGATCAGGCCGTGCTCGCTGAGCGCCTGCAGCGCCCGCGTGACGGTGAGCGGGTTGATGACGTACTGGCTGGCGAGCTGTCGCACCGACGGCAGGGCCTCGCCTTCCGGGGGGCTGCCGTCAAGCAACTGCACGGCCAGTCGGTCGGCGAGCTGCTGGTAGATCGGTGCCTGGTCTGTCCAGGTGGGAGTCATGGGAGCTCCGAGGTGTGTTGCTGATGTAGCACACCATATCTCCGACCCCGGGGGAGGCCTAGCGGGGGGCGACAGACTGCAGATTTGGGGGGATGGGCTGCTCGACGCACAGCAATTGGCCTGGTGTCGGTTTGCGCTGAGTTTGGAACTGTTTGCGCTTAACTCGGAACTCCTGTCGAAGTTCATTGATTTCTGAACTTCTCGGGTGGCCGCCACCAGCGGCGTGCGCGCCCCCACCGGGCGCTTGGCCTTGGCGCGCTTGCGCACGGCCAAGTCTGCGGCGCGGTACAGCCGGTACACGCGCTTGTGGTTGACGCCCGGGTGGGCGGTGCGCAGCAGGTCGTGCACGCGTCGGTAGCCGAAGCGGCGGCGCTGCAGCGCGATGGTCTTGATGGCTTCGCTCAAGGTCTGGTTCTCTGTGCTCACCACCGGTGGATGGCGATAGGCATCTCGGCTCAGCCCCACAAGGCGGCAGGCGCGGCGCTCGCTGAAATGGTGTTCGTCCACCATGCGACGCGCGGCGTCCCGGCGCACTTGCGGGGCTAGCGCTTTACAC
>NZ_JBFUIM010000020.1:0-97330 GCF_056401875.1 Roseateles sp. P4_D2
GCCGCGGGAGGTGCGCCGCGATGGGCCCCCGCCGCGCCGCGACGACCGACGCCCCGGTGGTGGCGGTCGCCCCGAGGGGCGCTCAGAAGGTCGCCGCGAGGGTGGCCGGCCGCCGCAGCGCCAGGGGCAGGGCAGGAAGCCCGATCAGCCGCGCCGCGACCAGGCGGCCAAGCCCCAGGTAGCAAAGGCGCAGCCGGCCCAGGAAGCTGAGCCGACCAAGGATCAGGCGCCCGAGTAATCGGGCCGCGTCATCAGGCCGAATACCGCTGCTCCAGGTAGGCGAGCAGGGTGCGGATCGTCTGCGCCTCGCCGCCCACTGGCCGGCCGGCGCGAGGCGCGTCGTTCCAGGCGAACAGGTCGACGTGCAGCCAGTCTTGCTGAGGCGGCAGGAAGTCTTCCAGGAACAGTGCTGCGTTGATGGCACCGGCCAGCGGGCTCTTGCCCGTGTTGACGATGTCGCCGATCGTGCTCTCGATGCCGGCGTGGTACGGCGCCCACAGCGGCATATGCCAGAGCGGGTCGTCCAGCTTCAGGCCCAGGTCGACGAGGTCGCGGGCCGTGTCCATGTGCTTGGCAAACAGCGCCGGCAGCTGGGCGCCCAGGGCCACGCGCGCGGCACCCGTCAGCGTCGCAAGGTCGATGACGAGGTCGGGCTTGCCCTCGGCCGCATAGGCCAGCGCATCGCAAAGGATGACGCGACCCTCGGCGTCGGTGTTGCCGATCTCGATGTGCAGGCCCTTGCGCGTCTTGATGACGTCGCCGGGCCGGTAGGCGTTGCCCGAGATCGAGTTCTCGACCGCCGGGATCAGCAGCTGCAGACGCACCGGCAGCTTCAAGGCCATGATGAGGGTGGCCAGGCCCAGCGCGTTGGCCGCGCCGCCCATGTCCTTCTTCATCTGGCGCATGCCTTCGCCGGGCTTGATGTTGAGGCCGCCGGTGTCGAAGCAGACGCCCTTGCCCACCAGGGCCAGCTTGGGGTGCTTGGGATTGCCCCAGTTCAGCTCGATCAGGCGAGGTGAGCGCGTGCTCGCGCGGCCGACGGCATGGATGCTGGGGAAGTTCTTCTTCAGCAGGGCGTCGCCGATGGTTTCCGCATAGGTCGCGTCGTATTGCTTGGCCAGCGCCTTGGCGGCGGCGGCCAGCTCGGCCGGGCCCATGTGCTCGGCCGGCGTGTTGACGAGATCGCGCGTGGCCGAGATCGCCGCGGCCAGCGCCAGGCCGCGTTCGGCGTCAGCACCGCCCTTCAGCACCAATGTGGCCGGCGCGCGCTTGGCCGGCTTGTAGAGGTCGAAGCGGTAGCCGCCCAGCTCCCAGGACATGGCCGCGCCCTCCGGCAGCAGGGCCAGGCCGGCGTCATCCAGCTTGTAGACACCTTCCGGCAGGGTCAGCGGCAGATGGCTCAGCGAAAAGGGGTGAGCGCTGTGGGCCACGCCGGCAAAGACCTGGGCCAGGCGGCCATCGGCTCCGGGAATCAGGGCGTGGCTGTCCGGCGCACCGACAAAGCCGACCGTCGCCAGCCAGGCGCGGGTGGCCGGTGGCAGGCCGGGGGCCAGGGCCTGGAAGGCGGCGCGGTCCACGACGGTGATGGGAGTGGCCTTGGCCGGGAGGGTCTTTTTCAGCTGGACGGTCATCGCGGAGTCCTGGATTCAAAAGCGGCATTGTCTGCATAGCCGGTGACCGCAGGCCACAAGTGCAAAGAAGTGTGTTTGGCCTGTCAACCACCCCCAACCAGCCCGCGTTGTGCCTCCCAATCGCGCCCCACTCGGCGTGAGACGGCCCTCCAAAGGCCAGACAGCCATGATGAAGATCCAGCCCCGCACTGAACACCCGCCGCGCCGCCTGCCCCTCTCCGAGGTGGCCTGGAGCGCCGAGGAATCCGTCGAAAAGGGCCGCAAGCACGAGGCCTTCGACACCGGTTTCTACAGCGGCGAACGCCGCGGCCTCGCCCGCGCCATGCGCCTGGACCGCAAGCGCTGAAATCGGCAACTCTCCTCTTTGCAGCCCGCCGTCCGACACCGGACGGCGGGCTTTGTTTTGGGCTGAACGGGAAATCCTCCCGGATTTGCTGGCCTGACAGCGCCGAGAATGCGCCCCCATGAAAGCCGCCCGCCGCTCCATCGCCTTCTTTTCCGGCCTCCTGCTGTACTGCTTCGGCGCGGGCGCCGCCATGAAGTACGCCACCACCGGCCTGCCGCGCCAGGTCTATGCCCAGCTGGGTGGCCGCAACAGCCTTCAGGTCATGCTCGGCGAGGCCGTCGCCATTGCGCTGCTGCTCTTCATTGCCGCGCTGATCTGGGGCTATCTGACGCTGCGGCCGCAGCGCCGCCGGCACCGCCCCTATGTCGCGTGGATGATGTCCGGCGTCGGCGTGGCCTGGGCGGGCTGGTTGATCTTCGGCGCCTTCAGCTTCGCGCTGAAGCCGCGCGCCTACTCGGCGCCCCTGCAGAGCATGCTGCTGTCGTCCAGTGCGGCGCCGCTGTTCGGTGCCTTCAACATCTTCGGCGTCGTTGGCGGCGTCTGGCTGGCCGGCCGGCTGGCCAAGAGGCGCCAGGTCGGCTTGCCCACCACGCGCTCGCGCCGCCACCACGGCGAGGAGGAGTCGGCCGCTGATGCCGGCGCCGACAGCACGGTGTCGACCATCGCGCCGCACTCCGTGTCGCCACCGGTGAACTGAGCCGAGGCGCATGCCCCGCGCGGTCTGCCCGCGCTGCGAGCGCCCGGCCTGCACCTGCCTGTGCGCCACGCTGCCGGCGCCGCTGGCCGTGCGCACCGAACTGCTCATCCTCCAGCACCCGGCCGAGGCCGGTCATGCCAAGAACACCGCCGCCTTTCTGACGCTCGGCCTGAGCCCAGCCGCGTGCCTGCTGCGCGGCGAGGCCTTCGACCCCGCACTGGCCCGCCCCGGCACGGCGCTGCTCTACCCGGGCGAGGGCGAGGGGGCCACGCTGACCGACGTCAATCGCCTCATCCTGCTGGACGGCAATTGGCGCCAGAGTCGCCGCCTGCTGGCAGTCAACCCCTGGCTGGCCGCGCTGCCGCGGCTGAGCTTGCCCGAGCAGCCCGGCCGCTATGCGATACGCCGAGCCCACCGCCCTGGCCAGCTGTCAACACTGGAAGCCGGTTTGCATGCCTTGGCCCTGTTGGAAGGCGGGCCGGAACGCTTCGCACCGCTGTGGGCCGCGTTCGATGCATTTGTTCAGGCAGGCCTGTCACGACAGGGTGAAAGCGGGATGGCCTAGGATTTCGGGATGTTCTCGTTCCTGCGCCCCCTCCTTCCGGCTCTGCTGGCCGCCCCGCTGCTGGCCTTTGCCGCACCGCCCGAAGCGTCCACGGAGCATGTGCAGGCCCGCCTCGTCTCCAGCCAGGCCGCGGTGGCGCCGGGCCAGCGCTTCACGGTGGCACTCGAGCAGAACATCAAGTCGCACTGGCACACCTACTGGCTCAACCCGGGCGACTCCGGCCAGGCGACGACGATCGACTGGAGTGGCGCCCAGGCCGGGCCCATCCAGTGGCCCACGCCGGCCATCCAGGCCATCGGCCCCATCGTCAACTACGGCTACGAAGGCCGCGCGGCCCTGCTCGTCGACTTGACGGTGCCGGCCGACGCCAAGCCCGGCAGCCGCTTCAAGCCGGCCGCCGAGGTGAAGTGGCTGGTCTGCAAGGATGTCTGCATTCCCGAGCAGGTCAGCCTGGGCCTGGACTTGCCGGTGTCGGCCACGGCCAAGGCCGGCGCCGATGCGGCCCAGATCGAAGAATGGCGTGGCGCCATTCCCAAACCGGCAAATTTCGCCGTGCAGCTCAAGCCCGCGCCGCAAGGCGTGCGCCTCAGCGGCCCAGCGGCTGGCCTGAATCTGCCCATCAGCAAGGCCTATTTCTTTGCCGACACCTGGGGCGCTGTCGCCCACAGCGCCCCCCAGGCGTTCCGAACCGAGGGTGCCGGCTGGGTGCTGGACATCCCTGCCGGTGACGAACCCTTGCCCGCTGGCAAGCCGTTGTCCGGTGTCATCGTGCTGACGACTGCGGCCGGCGAACAGGCCTGGACCGTCTCCGCGCCCATGCCCGAAGGCGCCGGCAAGGGACCCGGCCCGGCCGATCTCAACGCCCCTGCGGCCGAAACCGCAGCGCCCGCCCCCGCGCCGGAAAGCGACCTCGGCCTGCTGCCTGCCCTGGCCCTGGCCCTGGTTGGCGGCCTGATCCTGAACCTGATGCCCTGCGTCTTCCCGGTGCTGTCCATCAAGGCCCTGGCCCTGGTGCGCGAAGGCAACCACAAGGCCGAGGGCCTGGCCTACACGGCCGGCGTGCTCGTCAGCTTCGCGGCGCTGGCGGCGGTGTTGATCGCGCTGCGTGCCGGCGGCCAGCAGGTGGGCTGGGGCTTCCAGTTCCATTCGCCGGTGTTCGTGCTCATCGTCAGCTATCTGCTCTTCCTGGTCGGGTTGAACCTGTCGGGCTTCTTCGAGTTCGGCGGCAGCTTCACCGGTGTGGGCTCCAACCTGGCCGCGCGCCAGGGCCTGGCGGGCAGCTTCTTCACCGGTGTGCTGGCGGCCGTCGTTGCCACGCCCTGCACGGCGCCCTTCATGGGCGCGGCCCTGGCCTTTGCGTTGTCCCAGCCGGCGGCGGTGCTGCTGGCTGTCTTCCTCGCGCTGGGCCTGGGCCTGGCGCTGCCCTTCCTGCTGCTGGCCTTCTGGCCCGCGGCGCAGCGCTGGTTGCCGCGGCCCGGCGCGTGGATGGACAAGTTCAAGCAGTTCCTCGCCTTCCCGATGTATGCGGCCGTCGTCTGGCTGCTGTGGGTGCTGGCCCAGCAGGCCGGGCCGGACGGCGTCGCGATGGCGCTGGGCGGCCTGGTGGTGATCGCCTTCGCGCTGTGGCTGCACCGCGCCGGGAGGGGCGTCGTCAGCGGCGTGGCGATGGTGGCCAGCTTCGTGCTGGCGCTCAGTGTCATTCACTGGATCAGGCCCATGCCCGCCGACGCTCATGCCGCCGCCCCGGGATCGGCCATCGAGGCCTACAGCGCCGAGCGCCTGGCCGAACTGCGCGCTCAAAACAAGCCGGTCTTCGTCAACATGACGGCGGCCTGGTGCATCTCCTGCCTCGTCAACGAGCGCGTCGCGCTGTCGCGCCCCGAGGTCAAGGACGCCTTCGCCAAGGCCGGCGTGGCCTATCTGAAGGGCGACTGGACGCGTGAGGACCCGAACATCACCGCCGTGTTGAAAGCCCATGGCCGCTCCGGCGTGCCGCTCTACCTCTACTACGCACCGGGTGCCGCCGAGGCCCAGGTGCTGCCGCAGATCCTTACCCCCGGTCTCATCGTCGAGGCCATCTCTGTGCCCCCCGCCTCTTCCAGGAGTTCGACATGACCTTGCTTCGCCGCAGCCTGCTCGCCGCCCTGATCCTTCCCGCACTGGCCCACGCCACGGCCAATGTCGACGCGCCCGCGCCGACCTTCTCTGCCTCGACGGCCGACGGCAAGACCGTCAATCTGGCCGACTACAAGGGCAAGACCGTCGTGCTGGAGTGGACCAACCACGACTGCCCGTATGTCAGGAAGCACTATGGCAGCGGCAATATGCAAACCCAGCAGAAAGCCGCCGCGGCCCAGGGCGTCGTCTGGCTGCAGGTGATCTCCTCCGCGCCCGGCCAACAGGGCTTCGTGGACGGTGCTGCCGCGCAGAAGCTCAACGCCGATCGCGGCGCAGTGCCCACTGCGACCCTGCTCGACCCCAAGGGCGAGCTCGGCAAGCTCTACGGCGCGCAGACGACACCACACATGTACGTCATCAAGGCCGATGGCACCCTGGCCTACAAGGGCGGCATCGACAGCCTCGCGACGCCCGACAAGGCCGACATCGCCAAGGCTGAGCCCTATGTGACCGAAGCCCTGGCCGCGGTGGCAGCCGGCCGCAAGGTCGAGAAGGCATCGACGCGACCTTATGGCTGCAGCGTCAAGTACGCCAGCTGATCTCGCCTAGAAGACCGACAGCCCCGTCTTCGCCACGAACAGTTCCAGCGCCCGGCGGCCCAGCAGGGAGTTGCCGGTGCCGTCCAGCGCTGGCGACCAGACGCACAGCGTGAGATGGTCGGGCACCACGGCGACGATGCCCCCGCCGACGCCGCTCTTGCAAGGCAGGCCGATGCGGAAGGCGAACTCCCCTGCAGCGTCGTAGGTGCCACAGGTCAGCATCAGCGCATTGACCCGGCGCGTCTGCGCCGTGCTGAGCACGGGCGTGCCGGCCAGCGGGTGGCGGCCGTCGCGGCACAGATAGCCGGCGGCGCAGGCCACCTGTTCGCAGCTCATCGCGATGGCGCATTGGTTGAAGTAGACGTCCAGCACCGTGGCGACGTCGTTGTCCAGCGTGCCGAAGCCCTTCATGAAATTGGCCAGCGCCGTGTTGCGAAACCCGGTGTCGGCCTCGGAGCGCGCCACCTCGGCGTCGATGCCGACGGCCTCGCCGCACAGCCGACCCAGCAGCGCCAGCAGTTCGGCCTTGGCGTCGCCCTGCGACACCAGCCGGTCCGCCACTGCGATGGCACCGGCATTGATGAAAGGGTTGCGCGGAATGCCGCGCTCTGTCTCCAGTTGCACCAGCGAGTTGAACGGGCTGCCCGAGGGCTCGCGACCGATGCGGTCCCACATGGCCTCGCCCAGCGCGCGGATGGCCAAGGTCAGCGAGAACATCTTGGACATGCTCTGGATGGAAAAGGGCACGGCGCTGTCGCCGGCCGCGGCCGTCTCGCCCGCGCAGGTGCGCAGCGCGATGCCGAACTGCAGCGGCGACACCCGCGCCAGCGCCGGGATGTAGCTGGCAACCTTGCCGCCGGCCGTGGCGAGTTGCGGGCGCAGTTCGGCGTTGATCTCGTCGAGGATGAGCTGGAGGTCCATGGCGGCCATTCTGGCCCGGGACAATGCTTCACCCATGCAAGCTCTGCTCGACGTCATCGCCGCCTCGGCGGCCCTTCCCCAGGGCGCTCAACGCCTCTTCCACGGCCGCGGCGGCCTGCATCCCGGCTGCGAGCACCTGACGCTGGACGCCTACCCGCCTGCGCTGCTGCTGACCAGCTTTGAGCCGCTGGCCGACGAGGCGCTGGCTGCCATCGGTGCGGCGATCACGGCGTGCTGGCCTGCGGCGCCCTGGGTCTTCCAATGTCGCCAGGAGGGCGGCCGCGTTCAGACGCGCCTGATGGCCGGCGCCCTGCCCGAGCCACACGTCGTCAGCGAGGCTGCCACGCGCTACCTCGTGCACCTGCTGCGCGGCCAGAACCATGGCCTCTTCCTCGACATGGCCGAAGGCCGGCGCTGGGTGCGCGAGCACATGCAACCGGGCGCCAAGGTGCTCAACCTGTTCGCCTACACCTGCGCCTTCTCGGTCGTCGCGCTGCAGGCCGGCGCGGCCGAGGTCGTCAACGTCGACATGGCCTCGGGTGCGCTGGCCATCGGCCGCACCAACCATGAACTCAACGGTGTGAAGGCGGGCGCCAGGTTCCTGGCACATGACATCTTCAACTCCTGGGGCAAGCTGACCCGCGGCGGGCCCTATGACCTCGTCATCTGCGACCCCCCCAGCTTCCAGAAAGGCAGCTTCGTCGCGACCAAGGACTACGCGCGGCTGGCGAAGCGGCTGCCTGCGCTGCTGGCGCCCGGGGGCCATGCATTGCTGTGCCTGAACACGCCCAAGCTGGGCCTGGATTTCCTGCACGGCGTGATGGCCGAGCACGCACCGGAGCTGGCATTCGTCGAACGCGTGGCGAATCCGGAGGTGTATGCGGACGTCTCGGCAGATCGAGGACTCAAGGTGTTGGCCTATCGCCTGCCCTGAGCCTGCCGCGCCTCAGGAAAGTCGCCCCAGCTCCGCCAGCAACTTCGCCCGCGCTGCCGGATCGTTGACCGACTCCGCCAGCCGGTTGAAGAACACCGCCCGGCTGTCCGTGCCGGCTGCGGCCCGTTTGATCAGCACCTTGGCGATGGGCCCGACATGTTTCGCCAGCAGAACCTGAGCCTTGTCCATGACGGCCTCGTTCAGCGGCCCGCCGATGAGGGTGCCGCTGCCCGCCGAGCCCGCCGAGCCCGCCGTGGCGCCCTTGGAGCCACCGGCCGACGGCGAACCGGCCGTGCCGCCGCCTGCCGTGCGGTGGTGGCCGCCGGTGACCAGGCTGGCCTGGCCGAGGAAGGCGTCGCGCGCACGCGGGTCGGTGACCTGCTCGGCCAGCTTGCTGTAGAGCTCGTTGATGTCCTGGCACTCGCGCGCGGCGCGGCGCACCAGCACGCTGGCCAGCGGGCCGACATGCCTGGCCAGCGTCAATTCGGCCTGGGTGAGCTGGGCCTTGTCCCAGTGCGATGGCGTCGGGGCGCTGGCCGTGCCCGCCGTGGAGCCGGGCAGCGACGTGCCTGACAGCGAGGGCGGTGCGACAGTGGGCGTGGCCAGCGGCTGCGCGGCGCGCGCGCGCGCTGGCGCCAGCATCACGGTCTTTTCCCAGCCGGTGTCGTCGATGCTTTGGCCGATGCCGTCGGTGATGGCCTGCTTGAATTCCTCGGCGGTGGCATAACGGTCTTCGGGGCGCTTGGCCAACGCGCGGGCAATGATGGCGTCGAACCAGCCCGGGCGCTCGACACCCTCGATGGTCGACGGCGGCTGCGGCATGTCGTTGACGACCTTGTACATCAGCGCCTCGGTCGTGCCGGCGAAGGGCGCGCGGCCGGTGAGGAGCTGGTAAAGCACGACGCCGGCGCCGTAGATGTCCACGCGCCGGTCCATGGGCTTGCCCAGGAACTGCTCGGGCGCCATGTGGCTGGGGGTGCCCACCATGTAGTGGGTTTGCGTGAGGTTGGTGCTCTCGATGCGGGCGATGCCGAAATCGGCCACCTTGAGCCGCCCCCCGGCCGTCGTCATGATGATGTTGGCGGGTTTGATGTCGCGGTGCCAGACGCCCTTCTCGTGCGCATGGCCGAGGGCATCGAGCAGCTGGCTCATGATGCCGGGGATGTCGGTGTCGGTGAAGCGGACCTTGGCGCCGAGGTAGCTGGCGAGCGAGCGGCCCTCGACAAACTCCATCGCGATATAGGCCACGTTCTCGGCGCGGCCGAAGTCGTAGACGGCGACGATGCCCGGATGGTGCAGCCGGCCGGCGGCCTGGGCCTCGTTGCGGAAACGCGAGGCCGGCGCACCGGGGCTGTCGTCGTCGGCGTCGAGCTGGGTGCGGATGGTCTTCAGCGCAACCGTGCGCTGGATGTCGGGGTCGAAGCCCTTGTAGACGACACCCATCGCGCCCTCACCGAGAACCTCGGTGATGCGGTATTTGCCGAGCTGTGTCGGGTGCTTCTTGTCGCTCATGCGCTGAAATGACTCATGTGTCCAGCAGCTTCATGGCCTGCACGACGCTGGCCCGCATGCGAGAGAAGGAATGGGACAGCGTGGCGATCTCGTCCTTGCTGGTGGCCTGGAACTCGGGCGCGTCCAGGTCGCCCTGACTGACGCGGTCGGCCAGGGCCGACAGGCGCGTGACGGGGCGCACGACCAGCATCCAGACCATCAGGTTCAGCACGACGCCGACGGCGACGAAGACGCCGATCAGCGACGTGATGAAGACCTTGAAGGTCTGGTCGGCGCGCTGCAGCGGCACGCCCAGCGGGACTGAAACGACCTGCGCGCCGATGACTTCGTTGAGGTTCCAGCCGAAGCCGTTAGCGGGGCCGTACTTGGCGACCATGGTGGCCGGCGCGGCCTCGACGCTGCTGTGGCAGGCCAGGCAGGCCGGGTCGGTGATGCGCAGCGGACGGGCGATGTAAAGCGAAGGGCCGGCGGGCGTGTCGCGCGTGCCGACGGTTTCCTTCAGGTCGGCCGAGGAGCGGAACTGGCCGACGATGTCGACCTCCCAGCTCGTTGCACGGTCGCGCGGGTTGGTCGGGTTCAGCGTCGCTTCCTTGTAGGCGAACTCGGGGTGCTTGGCCAGCAGCGTCCCCAGCACCTCCGTGGCGGAAAAGCTCGGCACCGTCTCCGGCAGGAACTTGTCGGTCATCTGCGAGACCAGCAGTGGCTTGATCTTCGTGTTGGTGTAGCTGCGCACGGCCAGCGCCTTCTCCATCAGCATCTGCGCGGTGGCGATGGTTTCCTGCTTGGCGTTGTCCTGCAGCAGATTGCGCGCGATGTAGCCGCTCAGGGCGATGCCCAGGCTCATCACGAGCAGATAGACCAGATTGAATTTGGCGAGCAGTTTCATGGTGTTTTTCCCGGAGGCCGGCAATGGTAGTGCGCCGATATGGCTGAGTGGCTTCGTGCTTGCTCGTGGTTCCCGGTGCAAATCCACAGAAGAAAGGGCGCCGGACCGAAATTGGGCCTACCGATGCAGGCCCTGGCCGCCTCCTTCGGCCGCCGTGCCTGGCTGCGCATGCCCGCCTGGCCGCTGCGCAGGCTGGCCGGCGAGATGTCCACGCTGTTGCTGGACGGCCAGAACGTCGTTCCTGCCGCGGCGCGGGCCGCCGGCTATCGCTTCCGCTTCCCCACGCTGCAGGCGGCGCTGTCCGACCTGGCGGCCCGGCATGATGCCGGCCATGAACTCGCCCATTGACCGCTGCAACGACGGCAGTGCGAACCCGCCGCGGCTGCGCCGCGACATCAACCTCGGCACCCTGGCCGAGCTGCCGCGCGCCTCGACCGGCTGGCGCGCGACGCATGCCGAGCAACTCGCCCTCTTGAAGGCCGACGGCCACGAAGCCGTGCAGATCTGGCAGCCCACGCGCGAGGCCGCCCGGGCCGCGCGCGACGCCGGCCTGGCCGTCACCGGCATCTGCCGCGCACTGGTTCCAACCGAGGTGGCCGCCATCGTGCGTGAGCAGCGCGACCTCGGCTGCGAGATCACGACGCTGCACGTGGGCAACAGCTTCGAGACCGACGCCGAGATGGATGCCCTTGCCGCGGCCGTGCTGGAAGCCTCGGCGCGGCACGGCCACCCGCTCTATGTCGAGACCCACCGCGGCACGATGACCCAGGATCTCCGCCGCACGCTGGATCTCGTCGAACGCTGGCCGGCGCTGCGCTTCAACGCCGATCTGTCGCACTGGTACACCGGTCACGAGCTGACCTATGGCGGCGAGTTTCACGCCCGCGCGCAGCGGCTCGCGCCGGTGTTCGAGCGCGTGCGCTTCCTGCATGCCCGCGTCGGCAACCCGGGATGCATCCAGACCGGGCTCGACGACCCCGGCGACTACCTCAGCCACTTCCGCTGGATGTGGCAGCGCTGCTTCGAGGGCTTTGTGCGCGGCGCCGGGCCGGGTGACTACCTGAGCTTCAACGCCGAGCTGCTGCCGCAGAAGATGGGCGCCGACTTCTGGCTGCACTACGCCCAGCCGCGTGTCGACCTGGCGGGCGACCGTTTCAACGGTGAGCCCAGCGACCGCTACGTGGACGCCGGGCGGCTGTGGCAGATCGCCGGCGAATGTTTCGAGGCGGCAACACGCGCAGTGGTGGGCGCGCCGCGCTGACATTCACTTCGCGGCGCATTGCTGGCATGTGAACGGCCCCGGCGTGACAGCCCTGCGTCAGCACATCGGCCGCTCTCGCGCCATACTGCTGCCACCATGCGCATCCTGCTCGTCGAAGACGACGAACAACTCGTCGAAACCACCGCCCGCGCGCTGCGCTCCCAAGGCTGGGTCGTGGACTGCACCGCCCGCGGCGAGCCCGTGCCGCGCTCGCTGAAGGAGGACGCCTACGACCTCCTCATCCTGGACATCGGCCTGGCGGGCATCGACGGCTTCGAGACGCTGCGCCGCGTGCGCGCCGAGAGCATCGCGGTGCCGGTGCTGATCCTGACCGCCCGCGACGCCGTCGAAGACCGCGTGCGTGGCCTGGAAGGCGGCGCCGACGACTACCTCGTCAAGCCCTTTGCGTTGACCGAGCTGGTCGCCCGTGCCCGCGCCCTGGTGCGGCGCAGCCAGGCGCGCACCAGCAACCAGCTGCAGCTGGCGCGCCTGCGCATCGACCAGGAAGCCCGCCGCGCCTACATCGACGACGAGCCACTGGCCCTGTCCGCCCGCGAATGGGACGTGCTCGGCTTCCTGATGGCGCGCTCGGGCAAGGTCGTGCCCAAGGAGCACATCGCGCTGGCCAGCAATGCCTGGGACCAGGGCGTCAGCGACAACGCCATCGAGGTCTGCCTGTCGCGCCTGCGCGCCAAGATCGAGCCGGGTGGCGTGCAACTTCGCACTGTGCGCGGCCTCGGCTACCTGCTCGAGGAAATAGGCTGACGGTGGCTGACATTGGCTGAGGGTTCACGCTCCAGCCTGCAGCGGCGGCTGTTCGGCTGGCTGATGCTGCCGCTGGTGCTGGCCTTGCCCGTGCTCGGCACGGCGCTGTACGAGCAGGTCAGGCACAGCGCGCAGAGCTGGCTCGACGAGGGCCTGGAGGACACCGCGCTGACGCTGGCGGGCCAGATCGACGTGCGCAGCGGCGAGCCCCGCATCGATGTCAGCGCCACCATGGACCGCGCCCTGCGCTTCGACCGCCAGGACGATGTCTTCTACCTGGTGTTGGCGCCGCGCGGCGAGGTGCTGCAGGGCGACGCCGGCCTGGCCGAGTTGCAGCCCCGCCCGGCCCCGCAGGCGGCGGGCCACTCCTCCTACGGCGACGTCAAGCTGCGCGGCCGAGAGCTGCGCCTGGTGCAACTCGGCCATGACTGCGGCACCGGTGTCTGCCAGATCCTCGTTGCCGAGACCCTGCACAAGCGCGACGCGCTGCAGAGCGAGATCGGCAGCTCGGTCGCGTTGAACGGCGTGGCGCTGGCTTTGCTGCTGGCCCTGGCCGGCTGGTGGGCCATCCGCCAGGGCCTGGCGCCGCTGACGGGCCTGAGCGCCGAGCTGGAGCATCGCGACCTGCACCGGCTGACACCGCTGGCGGCCAGCCTGCCGCGCGAGCTGGTGCCACTGCAGGCCGCCTTCAACCGCCTGTTCGAGCGCCTGGCCCGCGCGGCCGGCGCCCAGCGCGAGTTCCTGGCCGACGCGGCCCACCAGTTGCGCACGCCGCTGACCTCCCTGCAGACCGAGATCGAGCTGGCCATGCTGGAGCCGCACGACCAGCGCGTGGACCCGCTGCTGGAGCGGCTGCGCCAGCGTGTCGTGCGCAGCGCCCGCCTGGCCCAGCAGCTGCTGTCGCTGGCCCGCGCGGAGGACCGCAGCGTCGACGTGGGGCAGCGCATCGACCTGCGCGACATCGCCACCGAAAGCGGCCAGGACTGGGCCCATCGCGCGCTGCCTGCGGGTGTCGACCTCGGCTTCGAACTGGCCGAGGCGCCGGCGCTGGGCCATGCCTTCCTGCTGCGCGAGCTGCTCGAGAACCTCATCCACAACGCCGTCAGCTACGCCGGCGCAAGCGCCCGCATCACGGTGCGTTGCGGCAGCGATGCGGCCGGACCGTGGCTGGAGGTCGAGGACAACGGGCCCGGCATTGCGCCAGCCGACCGCCCGGCCGCCATGCTGCGTTTCCGCCGCGGTGATGCCGCCACGGGCACCGGCAGCGGCCTGGGCCTGGCCATCGCGGCCGACATCGCGGCCCGGCACGGCGGCCGGCTGGAGCTGCTGGATGCCCACGCCGGCCCGGGGCTGCGGGCGCGGCTCAGCCTGCCGCCGGTGCCTGCGGACCCAGCCCCAGCTGCTTGAAGAGGTTCATCGCGACGACGACGCGCCGCCCCGGCGTGGCCGGCACCTCGTGCATGGTGATGCCCGGGAACATGATCAACGTGCCGGGCCGCGGCTGGTAGGCGCTGGTCTTGGAGAACACCAGCGGCGCGCAACCGGCTTCAGCTTCCAGGTAGACAACGCAGCTCAGGTCGGCCGGCCAGTGGTTGTGCGGGGCCGTGTAGTCGGCCTCTTCGTAGATGGCGCCCCAGCAGTGGGTGACGAGCAGGTCCAGCCCGAGCGAGTCGAGCTCGCCCGACCAGGCCTTGGGCGCGGCCGCCTTGGCGATCTCGACGACGCTGGCGCACAGCGGCAGCAGCTTGGCATTGAGCATGTGGCTTTTCCACGGGCTCATGTACACCGACTTCACGTTGGACTCGGGCGATTGCGGGTGGCTGACGCGCAACTCCTCGATGGCCTCGCGCGCCAGCTGCAGCCGGTCCGCGATCGGGCCCAGCTCGGCAATGATGACGGGCAGTTCGGTCTGGACGCTGGCGCCGACGATGCGTACGGAGTCGGAAGTGCTCATGCCGCGATTCTGGCCCTCGCGGCGCGCGGCCAAGGCCGGAAAAACCGGCCCGCTTCAGCCCAAAGCGTCGTACAGCGCCTGCATCTCCTGCGTCAGCTTGTGCCGCGCATCGAGATGAATCATGGGCCGGCTCAGCTCGTGCGATTCCTTGACCTTGACGCTGCTCGACAGATACGGCTGCAGCACCGGCAGGCCCTCGTCCAGCAGCTCCTGCACGACGCGCTGCGGCAGCGAGGCGCGGGCCTGGAACTGGTTGACGACGATGCCCTCCACCGACAGCTCGGGCGCGTGGTCGGCGCGGATCTCTTCCACGGCTTCCAGCAGGCCGTAGAGCGCCCGGCGCGAGAAGTCGTCGCAGTCGAAGGGGATGAGGCAGCCCTGGGACGCGATCAGCGCCGAGCGTGTGTAGAAGTTCAGCGCCGGCGGCGTGTCGATCCAGATCTCGTCGTAGTCGTCGGCCAGCGGCAGCAGCGCGTCGCGCAGCTTGTAGATCTTGTAGCGGCTCTCCAGCTTGCCGTGCAGCTCGTCGAGCTCGGCGCTGGCCGGCATCAGGTGGAGGTTCTCCCAGGGCGTCTCGACGACGAACTCGGTCGCGCCAGGTGCGCGCACGCTGAATTTCAGCGTCGATTCGAAGAATTCAGCCGAGCCCGCGGCGCCTTCATCCAGCGCATCGCCCATCAGGTAGCGGCTGGTGTTGCCCTGACGGTCCAGGTCGATGACCAGCACCCGCTTGCCCGCTGCCGCGGCAATCGCCGCCAGGTTGCTGGTGATCGTGGACTTGCCCACGCCACCCTTCTGGTTGAACACGACTCGCCGCATCGCCGCCTCCGTTGCTGGATGCGGCGATTGTGCGCTGCACAAAAGTCAGTGGGCCGGCGTGGTTTCGGCGAGCGGATGGGCGATGCCGCCATCGCCATAGGTGCGCACCACCTCGGCGATGACCACCTGGTAGCCCCTCAGCCATTTGGCTTGGGCCTGCTTGGCCTCGCGGTGCGCGGGGTGGCTCATCAGCTGCTGCAGGGCCTCCATCGAGTCCCAGTAGTAGACGTTGGAGATCAGCCCGTTCGCTGCGTTCTCCCAGGCTTCCTCGCCGAGGTAGCCGGGAATGGCGCGGGCGATGGCGGCGATGCGGTCGTCCAGCGCGAAGAAATCGGCGTCGTAGTCGCCCTTGGCGAAGGTGAAGGTGGAGGTGTACATCAGGTGATTGTCGCGAGGGCGCGCTCGACGAAGCGGCGCGGCACTGTCGTCTTGGGTACGCGCACCGGGAACCAACTGCGGATATCGCTGTCCACGCCGATGCCGTGCATGAAGTTGTACAGGCCCTTCTTCAGCCCCTGGCCCAGGCCGTCGTGGTCGGTGGGCGTGGGGTCGATGAAGGCGACGTCGTTCTTCGCAAAGCGGCCATCGGCGGGCAGGGGCTGTAGCGTGACGCCGTATTCCGCCGGGTTCAGTCCGACGGGCGAATGCACCGTGCAGGCGAAGCGGTGGAAGAAGCCGCTGTGGATGCAGCCGTTCTCGAACAGCTGGCGCACGTATTCCAGCGCGTCCACGGTGTCCTGCGTTGTCTGCGTGGGGAAGCCGTACATCAGGTAGGCATGCACCAGCACGCCGGCGTCGGCAAAGGCCTTGGTCACGCGCGCCACCTGCTCGATGCTGACGCCCTTTTTCATCAGCTTCAGCAGCCGGTCCGATGCCACCTCCAGCCCGCCCGAGATGGCGATGCAGCCGCTATCGGCCAGCAGCTGGCAGAGCTCGGGTGTGAAGGTTTTCTCGAAGCGGATATTGCCCCACCAGCTGATGGCCACGCCGCGGCGGATCAGCTCCTCGGCCAGAGCCTTGAGCGCCTTCGGGGGCGCGGCTTCGTCGACAAAGTGGAAGCCCGTCTGGCCCGTCTCCTTGACGATGGCCTCGATGCGGTCCACCAGCACTGAAGCCGACGCGGCCTCGTAGCGCGAGATGTAGTCCAGGCTGACGTCGCAGAAGCTGCATTTCTTCCAGTAGCAGCCATGAGCCACGGTCAGCTTGTTCCAGCGGCCGTCGCTCCAGAGCCGGTTCATCGGGTTGAGCATGTCCAGCAGCGACAGATAGCGGTCCAGCGGCAGGCCGTCCCAGGTCGGTGTGCCGACGTCATCGAAGGGAATGTCGGGCTCGACGAAGTTGGTGTACCTGACCTCCGTGCCGTCGCGCCAGAAGGTACGCACCAGGCGCGTCTTGGAGCGCTTGCCGGCGACGTGCTCCAGCAGCGCCAGCAGTGGCCGCTCGCCGGCGTCCAGCGTCACATAGTCGACAAAGTCGAAGACGCGCGGCTCGGCCAGTTCGCGCAGCTCGGTGTTCACATAGCCGCCGCCCAGCACGCAGACGACCTCTGGCCGTGCGGCCTTGATCGTCTGGGCGATGCGCAGGGCGGCGTAGACCGAGCCGGGGAAGGGCACGGACAGCAGCACGACCTCGGGTTGGTGCTGTTCCAGCGCGGCCAGCGTCAACGTGTGCAGCGTGCGGTCGACGAGATTGGGCGGAGCGGCCAGGGCGGTGGCCAGCGGGTCGAAATGCGCTTGGGCCGCGGCCAGGGATTCGGCATAGCGGACGAACTCGAAGCGTTCATCCACGGCGTCGCGCAGCACGTCGGCGAGGTCGTTCAGGAAGAGGGTTGCGAGGTGGCGCGCGCGGTCCTGCAAGCCGAGGGCGCCAAACGCCCAGGCGAGCGGGTCGCCGCCGTCCTCGTCGACATAGGCGTCCAGCGACGCGAAGCGTGCGCCTTCGGGCAGGAAGGCGCGGGTATTGATGCGATGCGCCAGCGTCGGGTCGCGGCCCTGCAAGAAGCCGAGGACGCGCGGCGTGGCGGCAGCTATTGCCGGGAACTCGGCGGCAAACCAGGCCGTCTGCGGCGTGCGCTCGCCTTCGGGCAGGGCCAGCACGGCTTCATGCAGCTGGGCCAGGCCGGTGGGTGTGAACAGCTCCAGCACCAGGGCCAGCGCCAGGTCCACCTGCTGCGCATCGATGCCGCGTGAGCGCAGGAAGCCCGTCAGGTAGGCGGTGGACGGGTAGGGCGTGTTCAGCTGCGTCATCGGCGGGATGACGGAGAGGACGCGGGAACGATCAGACGGCATGCCGTGATTGTCGCGGCCGTCGGCCTCACGGAGATTGCATGCCGGCCGCACCTAGCCGGCCGTGTCTGCAGCGTGATGCTTTGCTTGGCCTTTTGCTAACTGACGGGAAATAGACACATCGTTTCGTGCCCTATTGCACGGATAGACTGATTAGCAAATATCAGCCGAAGAGTGCGAATGAAAACACTGAACAGGAAATTGCCGAGCTGGTGGGGTGCGCTGGTTGCAGCGGCGCTGCTGAGCGCATGTGGCGGCGGTGGTGGGAGCGGCGGCGAGCCTCCCACACCGCCGACCCCTTTGCCAGATACCCTCAGCGTCACGGCACCGGCGACGGCCGAGTCGACCAGTGAGCTCCAGTTTGGCAGCAGCGCGCCCTCGACGCCGGGCCTCAGCTTTGGTTGGGATTTCGGTGACGGCAAGACCAGCACCGAGACCAGTCCGAAGCATCAGTACGCCAAGGGTGGCGATTACGACGTCAAGCTCACAGTGAGCAACGCTGCAGGCGCCTCAAAGACGGAGGTCGTCCGCGTCAGCATCACCAACCTGAACAACGTCAGGGGCCTGCAATGCTCCAAGACAGGCGATGGCGGCTGGTGCTGGCAGCAGCCGTTACCGCATGGCAATGTGCACACCGACAGCTTCTTTGCATCCAAGACCTCGCTGTTCGTGACGGGAGAGCATGGCGAGCTGTCCCGGAGCACGGATGGCGGCGTCACCTGGTCGACTGAGGCCAGCGGTTCCACGAAAGCGCTGAGGGCCGTCAGTTTCGCTTCGGCGAAGCACGGCTGGGTCATGGGTGACGAGCCCACGTTGCTCCGCACGACCGATGGTGGGGAGACATGGAGCCGCACGGCCCCCGTGCCCCTTGCGCTGCGAGCCGGCTTTGGCAGTCGGCTGGTGGCGGTCGACGATCAGATCGCTATCGTCGGCACCACGGGCCTGCACACGACCGATGGGGGCGCAACCTGGGCGCGGCACGATTTTTTTCTCAGCGACATTTCATCGCGCGGGACGTTCTGGGGTTTCTCCGGTGCCGAGTTGAGACGCTCCACGGACTTCGGACGGACCAGCACGGTCGTGCTCGACCTGTTGGCTCATGGCAATGGCGGTAGCGCGTTCTTCAACCTGGTCGACGACCAGACCGTGGCTGCCGGATGGGTGTTGTCGACGTTCGACCCGGCCACGGTGAGCTGGGTAACAACCTATACGCTCCTCCTGAGCTTTGACGGCGGTGACAGCTGGCGCCGCGTCGACCCGAGCACCCTTGATGGCGCCGCGATGCCGGTGGGCAACAGGCTGAGCATCATCCGGGCGAGCGCAGCGGACCAGGTGCTGCTGGCCAGCCTCGACAATCGGACGCTGATCTCCAGCAACGACGGCGGAACGCACTGGAGCACCGTGCGGCTGCCTGCGCTGGGCGCCACCGGCGAGGGAGCCCTGGCCGTCGGCACGACGGTGCTGGTGCCGTCACAGGGCCCCTTTATCTGGCGGCCATCCGAATTGGGAGGCGAGTACGCAGAACGCGGTCTGGCCTGGAGCGGTGACGGAGGGCAAACATGGTCCTCCGCATCGGTGGAGGGCCTCAGCAAACCCACCTATGCGGCCTTCAAGCGCCTTCGTCAGGTCGATGGCAACGTCTTCAGCATGCAGGACAGCACCGGGCGCGCCTTCCTGTCGACCGACGGAGGACGCAACTGGACGATCGCGGTCGATGCCGCTCCACTGCCCAACTACCTTCCCTCGTCGCCCTGGTTTGGCGGGTACTCCATGAAACTCGCCTTCCTTGACGCCAAGCGCGGCCTTGGTCTGGATGCGACGGGCCAACTGCGCCAGACGAGCGATGGCGGGCGAACCTGGACGACCAAGCCGAGCACAGGCCTGCCCTCCACGGCCACCAACACGGCGCTGCGCTTCGTCGACGACAAGATCGGCTGGATGCTGCAGAGCGACGGCCGCCTGTACAAGACGCCGGATGGCGGCGCCACATGGCGTGATGGCCAGCTAGTTCATGGGGGCCTGGTGCGATTCGACTTCGTCGACGCCAACCGTGGCTGGGGCGAGCCGACCGATCGGCGCGGGCTGGTGTTTACCCGCGATGGCGGCCAGACGTGGATGACCCTGTCACCGCCGCAGACGGTGAGCGTAGGTGGGCTGTTCTTCGGAGACGGGCGACAGATCGTCATCTATGGACCTGGCACGTTGCTGGCAAGTACGGTGGACGATGGCCAGACCTGGACGGTTCTCGCGCCCAACGTTGAATCGCCGTTCAACACGCGCAGCAAAGTCATCGCGAGCGATGCCAAGACCTGGTGGTCCGCGCAAACCTTCGGCTTGTACCGTTCGGACGACGCTGGCGCCACCTGGACCGAGGTGATGGGCGTCATCGGGCAGTTCGCTGACATTGCGTTCGCCGATGCCAACAACGGATGGGCGGTGGGCCGTGGAGGCATGGTTGTTGCCACCACGGATGGCGGCAAGACGTGGGTCAGACAGCCCACACAAGCAGACCGCGACCTGTGGCGCATCCAGACCGTGGACAGCAAGACGGCCTGGATCGAAGGTGAGGCGGGGACGGTGCTGGCTACCGGCAACGGGGGGCGTTAGTCCGCCAGCCCCGGTGCGCTGTAGCGGGGCACGCCGACGAGGCGCGGCTCACGCTGCCAGCCACCCAGCCAACTTCTCCGCAGCCATCAACGTCGGCGAATTCGTGTTCCCGCTCTTGATCGTCGGCATCACGCTCGCATCCGCGATGCGCAGCCCGCTCACGCCGCGCACGCCGCGCACGCCGCGCACGCGCAGCCGTGAGTCGACCACCGCACCGGGGTCGTCCTTGCGGCCCATGCGGCAGGTGCCCACGGGCTAGATGGTTGTTGATATCGCGCGCCAGTTCCTCGTCGGTCTGGTACTACGGCCGCCGCCAGCGTCAGCTGCTGCAGCGCAAGACTGAGGCCTGGGCACCCTGACATGGCTTGCGTCGATCGGCGCATGCCTTCCTATTTGGACGGTGCTGCATTCATGGCCGGATCGTCGATGTGTAACGGTGGCCAGACGGTACTGGAAGCGCCACTTGTTCACGGCGTTACGCCGCGATTTCAGATACATTTTTTTCACTGATGACAAAGGCACACCCGAGCGAAAGCCGGGGTCGCAAAGCTTCCGGTCTAAGGCCCGCCTGGCGGGTTACGACAGCGGGGTTGCCAAGGACAAGCCGCCGGCAGGTCGCCGTCGACATGGCAGCTCTTCCGTCGCCGGGATGCGGCGCGACGCCCGACCGGGCGTGTGCGTAGGAATCAGCGCAACAACGAAAGCTGTCCATGAAGTCCACCACGCTCCCTCTTCGATTCGTAGTTCTGATCGAGTGGCGCCTGCACGCGGCGCTTGCGCTGCTGCTGACGCTGGCTGCATTGCTGTGGCCTGCACTGGCGCAAGCAGCGCCGCGCGACAAGATTGCCGCCGATCTGCGCCAGGCCGTCGATTCGGCCGCTGCGCCTCGCCAGCGCTGGCAACAGGAACTGGCTGGTCGCCGCTACGTGCACACCCTGGTCGTCAGCGACGGGCGGGACGCCGAGCTGGTCGAGCTCCGCCGCGCGGTCGTGGCGGCGGGAGGCACCGTCTACTGGCGCTACCAGTCGGTGCCGGCGCTTTTCGTGACCTTGCCCGTTGACAAGGTTGACGCGCTCGCTGCGCGGCCGGACGTGCAGAGCATCTCGCCGAACCGGCGCGCGGCCCGCACGTTCAGCCTGACCGAGGCCTCCACCGGCGCAGCCGACGTGCGTGCCGCCACGATCGGCGCGGCGCGGGGCCTGGACGGCTCGGGCGTCGCCATCGCCGTGCTGGATTCGGGCATCGCTGGGAACCACACCGCGTTCACCGATGGCCAGCGCTCGCGGGTCGCACGCGCCGTCGACTTTGAGAAGGTGACGCAAGGCGGCGCGGGCCGCGCCTGGCAGCCCGGCGTCGACCGATCCGACGCGGCGCTCGATGAACGCCCCCAAGCGGCGGGCGGGGCGGATGCATATGGCCACGGCACGCATGTCGCGGGCGTCGCCGCAGGCCGCTCGACGTCGCGTCTGCCCGAGTCGAGCGGCATCGCCACCCAGGCCTCGCTGGTCGACGTCAAGGTGCTTGACAGCCGCGGCGAAGGCGAGCTGAGCGATGTGCTGGCCGGGATCGACTGGGTCATCGCGCATGCGAAGCAGCAAAACATCCGCGTGCTCAACGTGAGCCTTGCCGCCGATTCGACCGAGTCGTATCGGACCGACCCGCTGTGCGGCGCTCTGCGCGGCGCGAGCGCAGCCGGCCTCGTGGTGGTCGTTGCCGCCGGCAACTACGGCACGGACGCTTCCGGCCAGGAGCGCTACGGCACGATCAGCTCGCCGGGCAACGAGCCCTCGGTCATCACCGTGGGGTCGGCCAACACGCAGGCGACGGCCTCGCGCAGCGACGACGCAGTCAACCATTTCAGTTCCCGCGGGCCCACCCGCGGCGGCCTGTTCCTGCCCGACGGGCGCCGCGTCGCCGACAACCTGCTCAAGCCGGACCTGGTGGCTCCGGGCAATCGCATCGTCGGCCCGATGGCGGCCGGCAGCACGCTCGCCACGGACTTCCCCTCGCTGTCGGCGCCCTATGGCGGCACGGCGCAGCCGCGGGGCCGCGAGCTGATGGACCTGAGCGGCACTTCGGTCGCTGCGCCGGTGGTGTCCGGTACCGTGGCCCTGATGTTGCAGGCCAACCCCGGCCTGACGCCCCCGTTGGTGAAGGCGATCCTGCAGTACACCGCGCAGGCCCTGCCGGGCGCCAACCTGCTGCAGCAGGGCGCGGGCCTGTTGAACGTCGACGGCGCGGTGCGGCTGGCCGGTGCGCTGCGCAGCGATCTCGCCACGGTCATCGCCAGCGGCCGCATCGCGGCGGGTGCGCCGCTGCTGGCGCCGGGCCAGGTGATGCCCGCGCCGGTGTCGATCATCGGCGGTCAGTCGGTGCCCTGGAGTCGCATCATCTTCGCCGGCGGGCGCCACCTCTACAGCGGCAGCGCGCTTTTCACCCGCTACCAGCCGGTGTACGACCCGGGCCTGTTCTGGGTGGGCGGCAGCGCGACGCGCGTTACTGTCCAGATCCGCCCCGGCGCGGCGCTGTCGACGATCACGGCGTCTCCCGTGCCGACGGGGCAGCGCTTCCTGACCGACGGCGTCATCACGCTGAATTCGCTGGTCGGCCGCAGTTCGCTGCTGGGTCGCACGGGCGTCTTCGTCCCCACCGCGACGCTTTCCGGCTGGCTGGCATCGGGCAGCGGTGTGGTGCTCAGCGAAGGCGTCGTCCTCAGTGAGGGTGTGGTCCTCAGCGAAGGGGTCGTCCTCAGCGAAGGCGTGGTGCTGAGCGAAGGCGTGGTGCTCAGCGAGGGTGTCGTGCTGAGCGAGGGCGTGGTGCTCAGCGAGGGTGTCGTGCTCAGCGAAGTTGCCCGCACCGGCGAACGATGATGGTTGCTGCAGGCGCCGAGCCCGGAGTGAGCTGGCCTCGGCGCGTCCATCAGGCACTGATGCCGGACTACAACCGCAAGGCGGCGGTGTATTGGTGGGCGGTGGTCTGCATCGGTGTGGTGGTGCTCGCGCACTCGTTGCGCCACGTTGTGAGCCTTTCGCCGGATGCCTGGTTGCGCGTGGTGGGCGGCACGCTGCTGGCGATGCTGGCCGGGCTGGTGCCGGTGCGGATTCCGCGTTCAACGAACTCGTTCACCGCTGGCGAGATCTTCATCTTCCTGCTGCTGCTGCTGAACGGGCCGGAGGCCGCGGCCGTGGCGTCGGCAGCGGAAGCGCTGGTCGGCGCCTGGCGCACCTCCAAGCGCTGGACCAGCCGCATCGCCAGCCCCGCGATGGCGGCCATTGCCATGTTCAGCGCCGGCACGGTGCTGCACGTGGCACTGGGCGAACTGCGTAGCCATCAGCTGGAGAGCGACAGCCTGATCCTGCTGGGCGCGATCCTGTTTGCGCTCGCCTACTTCGTGCTGAACACCGTGATGGCCACGGCCGTGCCACGGCTCAAGCGCAACGAGCCGCTGTCGGTCCGGGCATTCGTCGACGCATTCGGCTGGCTTGGCATCGCCTACGCGGGCAACGCCTCGGTGGCGACATTGCTGTTCCTCAGCTTCCGGCAGTCGGGCATCGTCGTCGTCGTCGCGGCCACGCCGATCATCGTGATCCTGCTGACGACCGGCCACTTCTTCTTTCGCCGCGAGGAAGCGGCCGAAGCGGTGCGCAAGGCGCGCGAGCAGCAATTGGCGCAGAAGCAGGCGCTGGAGAACGCGCGCCAGTCGGGCATGGCCGAGATCGCCACCAACGTGCTGCACAACGTCGGCAATGTGCTCAACAGCGTCAATGTGTCGGCCGAGTTGATCAGTGGCAAGGTCCGCGGTTCGGAGGCCGCAGGGCTGGCCCGCGCGGTGGCGCTGCTGGACGCGCATGCGCAGGACCTGGGCGACTACCTCACCCGCGACGCGCGCGGGCGGCTGCTGCCAGGCTATCTGAAGCAACTCTCGGTGGCGGTGGCCGAGGAGCGCCAGCAGATCCTTGACGAGCTGGCGGCGCTGACGCGCAGCGTGCGCCACATCAAGGAAATCGTGGCGACGCAGCAGTCCTACGCCGGCGCGTCCAGCATGGTCGAATCGACCCGCATCACCGACTTGATCGAGGATGCGCTGCGCATCGATACCGGCGGCATCGGCCCTCTGCGCGTGGAGCGCGAGTTCGAGGATGTGCCGGCATTGATGCTGGACAAGCACCGCACGCTGCTGATCCTGGTGAACCTGATTGGCAACGCGCGCCATGCGGTGCTGCAGGCGCCGCCCGACGTCGGGCAATGCATCGTGGTGCGGGTACGGGCGGTTGAAGGGGATCGCCTCCAGGTGGCTGTTGCCGACAACGGTTGCGGCATCGCGCCGGAGAATCTCACGCGCATCTTCGCGCACGGGTTCACGACCAAGCAGGACGGCCACGGTTTTGGCCTTCACAGTTGCGTATTGGCAGCTCAGGAGATGGGCGGTACGCTGACTGCCCACAGTGACGGCCCCGGAACCGGGGCCACCTTCACGCTTGAACTACCGCTGACCGCTGCCACGGACACCCAGGCATGAACTCCTTCGAGAACCGTCGCGTCCTGCTGGTCGACGACATGCCGACGATCCATGCGGACTTCCGCAAGATCCTCGCGCCCGAACTCGGCGCCGCGTCGGCGCTGGAAGCCGCCAAGGCGGCATTGTTCGGCGACGAAATCACCGCAGCCGCCCAGCCCTTCGAGCTCGACTCGGCCTACCAGGGCCAGGAAGGCCTGGCCCGCGTGGTCGAGGCGCTGGCGCAGGGCCGGCCCTATGCGGTGGCCTTCGTCGACATGCGCATGCCGCCCGGGTGGGATGGCGTGGAGACGGTCGAGCGCCTTTGGCAAGCCGACCCGAGGCTGCAGGTGGTCTTCTGCACCGCCTACTCCGACGCCTCATGGGAGGAGGTGCTGCAGCGCCTGGACACCCGCGGCCGGCTGCTCATCCTGAAGAAGCCCTTCGACAACATCGAGGTGAGCCAGCTGGCCAACGCGCTGGCTGCGAAATGGCAGGCCACGCAGCAGGCTGCCGCGCAGATCGATCAACTTGAAGCCGCGGTGGCCGCGCGTACCACCCAGCTGACGCAGGCGAACGCGGCGCTGCAGGCGGAAATCACGGAGCGCAAGCAGCTGCAGACCCAGCTGGTGCAATCGCAGAGCCTGGCGTCCATCGGGCAGCTCGCCGCCGGGGTGGCGCACGAGATCAACAACCCGATTGGCTATGTCTTTGCGAACCACGGCACGCTGGATACCTACCGGGAACAGTTGTTCGGGCTGCTCGGCGCCTACCGCGCGGCCGAGGACCAGCTGCCCGCGAGCCTGGCCGCATCGCTTGCAGCACAGCGGGAGCAGGTGGGCCTGGACTATCTGCACGACGATATGCCGGCGCTGATCCAGGAGTCGCGCGAGGGCCTGATGCGGGTTCGCCAGATCGTGCAGGATCTGAAGGATTTCTCACGCGTCGACGCCGGGCAGGAATGGCAGCGCGTCGACCTGCACGCGGGCATCGAATCCACGCTCAACCTGGTCGCTGGCGAAGTGCAGCACAAGGCCGACCTGGTGCGGGAGTTCGGCCGGTTGCCGGACGTCGACTGCATGCCGTCGCAGATCAACCAGGTGGTACTGAACCTGGTCGTCAACGCAGCCCATGCGATCGATAGCGGGGTGCGCGGCACGATCACGCTTCGAACCGGTTGTGAAGGCGACGCGCATGTGTGGCTGGAAGTGGCCGACACGGGCTGCGGCATGCCGCAAGAAGTGCTCGGGCGCATCTTCGAGCCCTTCTACACCACCAAGCCGGTCGGCCAGGGCAGAGGGCTCGGGCTGTCCTTGTCCTACGGCATCGTGCAAAAGCACGCCGGGCGCATCGACGTGCACAGCCAGGTCGGCAGCGGCACGACGTTCCGCGTCACGCTGCCGGTGCGGCGAGCCGAGGCGACGCCGGGCTGAGCGCGGTGACTGGGGCCCAGGTCGGTGCGCCGAATGGCTACTGCGCCAACCACCCCGCCAGCTTTTCCGCAATCATCAATGTCGGCGAATTCGTATTGCCGCTCGTGATCGTCGGCATCACGCTGGCATCCGCGATGCGCAAGCCGCTCACGCCGCGCACGCGCAGCCGCGAGTCGACCACCGCGCCGGGGTCGTCCTTGCGGCCCATGCGGCAGGTGCCCACGGGGTGGAAGATGGTCGTCGCGATGTCGCCGGCCAGCCGCGCCAGTTCCTCGTCGGTCTGGAACTGCGGGCCCGGCTTGTATTCCTCGGGCTTGAAGCCGGCCAGCGCAGGTTGGGACACGATGCGGCGCGTCAGCTTCAGGCTTTCGGCCGCGACGTGCCGGTCCGCCTCGGTGGACAGGTAGTTGGGCCGGATGGCCGGCGCCACCGTCGCGTCGGGCGAGGTGGCGAGCACCGTGCCGCGGCTGGTCGGGTTGAGGTTGCAGACGCTGGCCGTGAAGGCGTTGAAGCCGTGCAGCGGTTCGCCGAAGGCATCCAGCGACAGCGGCTGCACGTGGTATTCCAGGTCGGGCCAGACCTTGTCGGGGTGGCTGCGCGTGAAGGCGCCGAGCTGGCTGGGCGCCATGCTCATCGGGCCGCTGCGGCGCAGCGCGTACTCCAGGCCGATCATGGCCTTGCCGAGCAGCGAGGCCGAGCGCGTGTTCAGCGTCTTCGCGCCGTCCACCTTGTAGACGGCACGGATCTGCAGATGGTCCTGCAGATTGGCGCCCACTCCCGGCAGGTGCTGCTCGACCGTCAGCCCCAGGCTCTGCAGCAGGTCGGCCGGGCCGAGGCCGCTGAGCTGCAGGATCTGCGGCGAGCCGATGGCGCCAGCGGCCAGGATGACCTCGCCGCCGACGTTGAGCCAGGGCTGTTCGACGCCATGAGGTGTCAGCACCTCGACGCCGCTGCAGCGCAGGCCCGTGTCATCCTTGAGCAGGCGCAGCTTGCGCACCTGGGCGCCCGTCCACAGCTCGAAGTTGGGTCGCCCAAAGGTGGTCGGCCGCAGAAAGGCCTTGGCCGTGTTCCAGCGCCAGCCCTTCTTCTGGTTGACCTCGAAATAGCCCACACCCTCGTTGTTGCCGGCGTTGAAGTCGCTCGTGGCCGGGATGCCGGCTTGGGCGGCGGCGGCGGCAAAGGCGTCGAGGATGGGCCAGCGCAGGCGCTGTTGCTCGACCCGCCACTCGCCCTTGTGGCCGTGCACGGCGGCAAAACCCTCGGGTGCGGTCTTGGGCGTGTCCAGCCGCCAGTGGTTCTCGTGCTTGCGAAAGGCGCGCAGCACGCGCTCCCAGCGCCAGGTGTCATCACCTGTCGTCTCGGCCCAGTGCTCATAGTCGCGGCTCTGGCCACGCATATAGATCATGCCGTTGATGCTGGAGCTGCCGCCCAGCACCTTGCCACGCGGGTAGCGCAGGCTGCGCCCGTTCAGCCCGGCCTCGGCCTCGGTGTTGAAGCACCAGTCGGTGCGCGGGTTGCCGATGCAGTAAAGGTAGCCGACGGGGATGTGGATCCAGTGGTAGTCGTCCTTGCCGCCGGCCTCGATGAGCAGGATGCGCTTCTCCGGGTTGGCGCTGAGCCGGTTCGCGAGCAGGCAGCCGGCGGTGCCGGCGCCCACGATGATGTAGTCGAAACCTTGTCGGGACATTGAGCGCTAACGGGGCGTGCTTGGGGGGTGAGATGCAGCCCCTAGCGTAAATCACTCGGCGGCGGCGCTGCCCAGGCGATACCAGTCAAGCTTGCGCGTGAGTGTCATGACCGCGGCCAGCACGGCGAACAGCAGCACGGCGCCGATCACCAGGGCCGTCTGCTCGCGGCTCAGCAGCACATACAGCGCGCCGTACAACAGCGCGATGCCGCCGCCGAACGCCGCGCCGCGCAGCCAGCCACCCAGCA
The DNA here is from genome assembly GCF_056401875.1 of Roseateles sp. P4_D2. Lineage (NCBI taxonomy): Bacteria > Pseudomonadati > Pseudomonadota > Betaproteobacteria > Burkholderiales > Sphaerotilaceae > Roseateles > Roseateles sp. P4_D2. The sequence continues at coordinate 27,764 of NZ_JBFUIM010000020.1, forward strand.
TGGCCGCGGCGTACTGCGTCAGCACCAGGGCCGCCGCGCCGGCTGCGATCAGATAGGCGACCAGGAAGGGCAGATGCTCCGACAGGCTCAGCAACAGCAGGAAGAACAGGCTCAGCGCCAGGCCGACCAGCAGGTACTGCACCGGGTGCACGCGCCGGCCCGTCAGCAGTTCGGTCAGGCCGACGGTGACGAAGGTTAGCGCGATGAACATCAGGCCGTACTTGATGGCACGGTCGCTCATGACGTAGGGGTTCACGGGGTCGATCAGCTCGACGGCGAGGACGTCCAGGCCACCCCCCTTGACCACCTTGCCGCCGTCGGGGTAGGGCGCCTCCAGCGCGCCACCACCCGAGAGGTCGGGCAAGGCATGGCCGGCCTGCACATCGGCTACCGCCGTGCTGGCCAGCGACGAGACCTGCCAGCGCGCGGAGAAGCCGCTGACGCCGATCTGGTGCTCGATGGGCAGGAACTGGCCAGTGAAGCTGGGGTGCGGCCAGCTCGATTGCAAGGCGACGTGGGTATCGCCGGCGGCAGGCACGATGCCCAGGCGCTGGCTGCCGACGAGGCTGAGTTTCAGCGAAAGCACCAAGGGCTCGTCCGTGTGAAGTTCGGCCAGCGTCGCATGCAAGCCACCGTGAAGGGTCGGGTGTGCGCTGCCGGGCAGGACGGCCAGGGTCCCGCCATCCCGCTTCAATTCGGCGGTGCGGATGCCGCGTGGGTCGCTTAGCGCGATGACCACGGTGGGGTCGCCGCAGCTCAGCCGCCCGTTCGGGTGTTCGGCTCGCGGAGCCAATGCGGTGAGCCGTTCCCAGCGCGCCTCCACGTTCAGCTGGGCGAGGTAGGTGTTCACCTTGAAGAGACCGCGGTGCCGCACTTCCGGGCTCACGCCGCCGTCGATCTTCAACGTGGTTGGCGATGCCATCAGCTGGAAGTCACGCGTTTCGATGGAGTCCTTCTTCTTGTCCACGCCCGGCACGACCCAGCTTTCCTTGCAGTCGCGCACGAGTAGCGGCCCGGCGAAGGCCTGCGGGCCGGCAAGCGACTGCTCGACGCTCTGCGCGGCCTCGCGCTGTCGCCATTGGCGCTCGTGCACGAGCCCGCCGATCTGGGTGAGCACGATGCACAGCACGGCGGTGATGACGGCCAGGATGGCCAGCTTGGAGAAGGTGGGGTTGAGCTTCATGCCCGCCAGCATCGCCAGCGGCGGTGAGGAGGCGACGAAGTGCGTGAAGTCTGTGTGAAGTCAGCGAGGCAGCACGAGCGTCACCCGCAACCCCGGTTCCGCCGCCTCGAAGGCCAGCCCGCCGCCGTGCAGCTCCGCCACGCGCCGTGCAATCGCCAGGCCCAGGCCCGAACCCTTGACCAAGCTGCCCGGCCGCGCCGTCGAGAAGAAGCGTTTGCCCAGCTGTGAAAAAGCCGCCGCCGGCACGCCCGGGCCGTGGTCGCGCAGCGCCAGGCGTGCGGTCACCGGTGTCGTGGTGACGGCCAGTTCGAGCGTCGAGCCCGCCGGAGCGAAGTCGATGGCGTTGACCAGCAGATTGCCCAGGGCCAGCTCCAGCAGCGCCGTGTCCACTTTGACGATCGCTTCCTCGCGCGCCGTCCAGGTGACGTTCACGCCTTTCTGCGCAAGGCGTGACGCCTGCCGCTCGAGCTGGCCTTCGGCCCAGTCGGCCAAGGTGATCTGCTGGCGCTCGCCCGGCCCGACCTGGGCCTCCAGCTGCGACAGTGCCAGCACGCGCTCCACCAGCGTCTGCAGCCGCGCGGTCTGGTCCAGCACCTGGGCGGCGAAGCGCTGGCGGTCGGCGGCGGGCAGCTCGTCCTGCAGCAGCTCGCCGCTGGCGCGCAGCGCGGCCAGCGGGCTCTTCAGTTCATGCGTCAGTGCGCGCACGTCGTGTTCGAGCTGCTCACGGCCTTCGAGGCGGCGGCGCATGTCGTCCATGGCATGGGCGAGATCGCCCAATTCACCTGGCATGGCCGGCGGCGCAATGGCCTGGCCAGCCTGGGCCTGCTGGGCATAGCGGCGCAGCCGCCGCACCGAGGCGACCAGCCACAGCGTCACCGTCACGCCGACGATGAGGCTGGCGGCCAGCAGTGCGGCGCCAGCCCAGAACACGCGGCGCTCGGCGCGGTCGATGAAGCGCTGCACGCTGGCCACCGGCTTGGCGACGCTGACGACGCCCAGCGTGCGGCCGTCCTTGAGGATGGGCGCCGCGACGACGAGGATGGTGCTGCGGTCGTCCGCGGAATAGCGCGTCGAGCGCGCGCCATAGTCGCCGCGCAGCGTCAGCGCCACGTCGCGCCACTGCGAGTAGTCCTGGCCCACGGCCGAGGGCTGGCCGGAGTCGAGCACGACGCGGCCGTGGGCGTCGGTCACATAGATGCGCAGGTCCAGGCTCTGCTTGCGCAAACCCCAGATCGGTACGTCGACCTCGCGTTTCACATAGCGCTGCAGCCGCGCGGCCAGAGGGCTGTCGGGCTTGAGGCCGTTGGCGCCCATCTCATCGGCGGCGGTCTCTGCCATCAGATGGGCGGTGTCCACCATCAGGTCTTCCATGACCTCGCGCACGCTGGGCTTGACCTCGGCCAGGAAGACTTTCAGCAGTAGCACTGCGCTGAGGCCGGCGATCAGGAAGAAGCCGAAGAAGACTCTGAGCCCCAGCCGCACGTCAGGAACTCCGAACAAAGCCACAGAGGCACAGAGACACGGAGAAGCAGGCTTGTCCTCTGTGTCTCTGTGCCTCTGTGGCTGTGTTCATGGGCGGTTGGCGGCTGCTCATGGTTCCAGTGAATAGCCCAGCCCGCGATGCGTCTTGATGGGGTCGCGCGCCGGCGCCGCCTCGCGCAGCTTGGCGCGCAGCGTCTTGATGTGGGTGTCCACGGTGCGATCTGTGCTTTCGGCGCTGCTGCCCCAGACGGCGTCCAGCAGCGCGTCGCGGCTGTGGATGCGCTGCGGGGCGCGCAGCAGATGCGTCAGCAGGCCGAGCTCCAGCTTGGTGAGGTTGAGCGGCACGCCGTCCAGGCTGACTCGCGTACCGTCGACCGTGAAGCCCAGCATTGGCGCGGGCGCGGCCTGGGCGCGGCGCAGCAGGGCGCGCACGCGGGCGACCAGCTCGCGCGGGCTGAAAGGCTTGGCGAGGTAGTCGTCGGCGCCCAGCTCCAGGCCGAGCACGCGATCCATCTCCTCGCTGCGCGCGCTCAGCACGATGACGGGCAGGCGGGAGAGCGGGCCATTGCGCAGCTCTCGGCAAAGGTCCAGGCCGTGGCCGTCGGGCAGGCCGATGTCGAGGATGAGCAGCTCGGGCGCCGGTGCCGCGCGAAGGCGCTCGCGGGCCTCAGCCAGCCAGGCGCAGTGCTCGACGACGAAGCCCTCGCGCCGCAGCGCGAACGCGACGGTGTCCGCAATCGCCGGGTCGTCTTCCAGCAGCAGGATCAAGTGCGCCAACCCTTGGCCAAGCTCGCGACGAGCTGCGCAGCCGAACCCGGCGCACGGTTGACCGGCAGCGCCTGACCGGCCCAGAGGCTGATGAAGTCAGCCTGGCCGGCCCTGGCCGCCGCCTGGCGCATCGGTCGGCTGGCCGCGTTGGGCTGCGGGAAGGCGGGCAGGACGATGCCCTCCAGCTCCCGCGTGACGCGGTTGGCCACGCCGCGCGCCAGGCGGCCGGAGAAGGCGCGCGTCAGCGTCGAATCGGCGTCGCTCGCAGCCAGCAGGGCGGCGCGGTAGGGCGGCGACAGTGGGCATTCGTCGACCAGCAGAAAAGCCGTGCCGACCGTCACTGCGCTGGCGCCCAGCGCCTGCGCCGCCGCAACGCCGCGTGCGTCGGCGATGCCGCCGGCAGCGATGACCGGGACATCCAGCGCATCGACGAGCTGGGGCACCAGCGCCATCGTGCCGATCAGCGCGCCTTCCGCGCTGCCCAGGAAGCCGCCGCGGTGGCCTCCGCCTTCGTAGCCCTGGGCGATGACGGCATCCACGCCGCTGGCCTGCAGCAGCAGGCCTTCCGCCACCTGCGTGGCCGTGCCGAGCACGGTGAAGCCCTGCGCCTTCAACGCCGCCACGCGCGCCACGCCGGGGTCGCCCATGGCGAAGCTGATGACGGCGGGATGCGCGGCGATGGTGGCCTCAAGCTGGGTGTCGAAGTCCTCCTCGAAGCGCTCCGGCCGCGCCGGCGCCGGCAGGCCCAGTTCGGAGTGCCAGGCGGCCAGGCGGGCGAGGTAGGCGTCCAGTGCGCTGTCGTCGCGCAGCCAGGGCTGCGGGCAGAACAGGTTGATGCCGAAGGGCTGGTCAGTGCGCGCGCGGATGTCGGCGGCAATCTCGGTGATGCGTGCCGGCGTCAGGTAGGCCGCGCCGAGCTGGCCGAAGCCGCCGCCTGCGCTCACTGCGGCCACCAGCGCGGCGCTGGACGCCTCACCGGCCATCGGCGCCATCCAGATGGGAGGCAGGTCAAACAGGCTCATGTGGTCACCCCACGGTTCGTGCGGCCAGCACCGGGAAAAGCTTGATGAGGCCGTCGGCCAGCAGCTCCACCGCCAGCGCGGCAAGGATGAGGCCCATCAGCCGCGTCATGATGTTGATGCCGGTCTGGCCCAGCACCTTGGCGATCTTGCTGGACGCGGAGAAGACCACGAAGGTGACGAGGGCGACGACAACGCCATAGCCGCAAAGCACGGCCAGCTCCCACCAGACGCGCGTCTTGTCGGCGTAGATGACCATGGTGGAGATGGTGGCCGGGCCGGTCAGCAGCGGGATGGCCAGCGGCACGACGGCGATGCTGGCGCCGGCGTCGGCCTTGGTGTTGCCCTCCGACACATCCTCCTTGCGCGCCTCGGCCGGCTGGGCGTTGAGCATCTGCAGCGAGCTGATCAGCAGCAGGCAGCCGCCGCCCACCTGGAAGCTGGCCAGCGAGATGCCAAAGAACTCGATGATCTTCAGCCCGAACAGCGCGCTCAAGGCGATGACGATGCCGGCCGTGCTGGCGCTGACGAGGATGGTCTTGCGCCGCTGCGTGCGCGAAAAGGCGGACGTGAAGTGGATGAAGAAGGGCACCACGCCGACCGGATTCACGATGGCCAACAGCGCGACGAGGGGCTTGTAGATGTCCATGGCGACTGATTGTGGCGGGCCCCGATGCTGTCAAGGCCGAAAAACTCAAGCCTCTGCGTGTTCGCGCAGGGTGCGCAGATAGTCCAGCCCTGCCGCGCCGCGGCAACCCCACCAGCTGAGCAGTTCGCCGTCGACCAACTGCACGCGTGCCTGCGGGCACAGCGCCTGCGCCGCGGCGATATGCGCAGCACCGAAGCGATAAGGCTCGGAGCTCAGCAGCACGCGGTCGATGTCGCGAAGCCAGGCTTCATCGCCCGCAAGCGCAGGGTAGCGGCCGGCGCCGTGCTCGCCGCCCAGCACGTCGGGCCAGGTGCGCCAGCCGACTTCAACCAGCAGCGTCGAGACATAGGTGTCGCGCGCCACCGTCATCCATGGGTCGCGCCAGATCAGGTAGAGCACGTTCTCGCCGGGCCAGACCCGCTCGCGGCAGCGGGCCAGTGCGGCGTTGAACTCGGCCGACAGCGCCGCGGCGCGTTCGTTGACGCCCGGCTCGTCGGCAAAGGCAGCGCGCAACTGCTCGAACAGCGCCAGGTTGTCCTCGGGCCGGCTCGGGTGGGTCACGATGACCTCGGGCACGAACCCCCGCAGCGCTTCGGCGGTTTCCAGCCGGTTCTCGTCCACGTTGACGATGACATGGGTGGGCGCGAGCTTTCTCAGCTTGGCCAGGTTCACGTCCTTGGTGCCACCCACCTTGGCAACGGTGGCAACCACCTCGGCGGGGTGGATGCAAAAACCGGTCCGGGCCACCAAGCGATGGCCCAGCCCCAAGGCCACCAGCGTCTCCGTCGCGCTTGGCACGAGCGACGCGATTCGGGGCGACGTCATTCCGCTTCGGTCACTGCCAGATAAACGGCACAGCAGCCGCGCAGCCAGACCAGGGTCGGCAGCACCAGGGCGATGGCGAACACGACGCCGCCGCCGATCAATGCAGCCAGGCCTAGCGCGCCGCCCTGCAGCGGCACGCCACTGGCGCCCAGGCCGCGCGGCCCCAAGCCCATGACGCCGGCCAGCAACTGGTTGGCGGGCAGCTCCACACCCGCGCCGAGGATGGCCAGGCCGGCCACCATCCGCCCGCCGCTGACGACGACGAAGCTGACGGCCGCCGTGGCCAGCGCCGTCATCAGGTAGACGGCGGCCATCAGCAGCGCCGTTTCGGGCAGGCCGTGATGCAGGCGCTCGCGCAAGAAAAACAGTACGCCGGCGCTGCGCCGCCCCGCCCACACCGCTGGCCCCGCCAGAGGTCCGACGAGAACGACCAGGACGAAGCTGATGCCGCCCAGCACCAGCACGCCAGCCGGCAGCACGACGGCCAGCAGAGGCGCGCCGACGACCGGCCAATGCGTCGCCCACAGCAGCCCGGCGAGCACCAGGGCGGCCGCGCCGGCCAGGGCCAGGCAGGCCAACAGGGCGAGCAGCACGCGATGGCCGCTGCGCAGGGCGTCCGAGAGCGCGTCCTGGGGGTCGCGCACGGGCAGGCCGCGCGCCTGGTCCATCAGCATCAGACCCGTCGCATTGACGCTGAAAAAAGCGACAGCCAAGGCCAGCCCCACCCAGAGCGCGCTCAAGAGGCCTTGATCGCGCGCCAAGGCTGACTGGGCCATGGCCAGCAGCAGGCCGGCGGCGCAAAAACCGGCCAGCAGTGCATAGAGGGCGCGCAGATTGCGCGGCGCGTCGACGCTGGCGAGCACGCGGGTGAGGGGAACGAGCAGGCTGGTTGTCATGAATTCGGGTGGGGCGGGGCGATGGTATCGATGACGGGACCGTGATGGCTCCCAGGCGCCAGGGTTTGTGCTAGCTCTGAAAAACAACACTTGCCGGAGTGGCGTTCCGCAATCTCTTTACCCCGCCACCATAATCAATTGCCTGTGTCTGGACGCCGCACCTTCGCTTGAATGGTTCACGTAGGGTTGAAGCTCCACATGGTTTTTTGGTTTTGAGTAGAGAAGGGCTTCCCCATGGGAAACAAGCTTTATGTGGGCAATCTGGCCTACAGCGTGCGTGACGAATCGCTGCAAGAATCGTTCGGTCAATTTGGTACGGTGACCTCCGCGAAGGTCATGATGGACCGCGAGACGGGCCGTTCCAAGGGTTTTGGTTTCGTCGAAATGGGTTCGGACGCTGAGGCGCAAGCAGCCATCAACGGCATGAACGGCCAGGCCCTCGAAGGCCGCGCCATCGTCGTCAACGAGGCTCGTCCTCGTGAAGAGCGTCCGGGCGGCTTCGGCGGCGGCGGTGGCCGTTCCGGCGGTGGCGGCTTCGGTGGTGGTGGCGGCTACGGCGGCGGCGGCGGTGGTGGCCGTTCCGGCGGCGGCTACGGCGGCGGCGGTAGCAGCGGCGGTGGCGGCGGCTACGGTGGTGGTGGCGGCTACGGTGGTGGTGGCGGTGGCCGCTCCGGCGGTGGCGGCGGCTATGGCGGTGGCGGCGGTGGCCGTTCCGGCGGTGGCGGCGGCTACGGTGGTGGCGGCGGTGGCTACGGCGGCGGTGGCCGTTCCGGCGGCTATTGATCCCACAGCCTCGCAAGAGATCTGAGCAAAGCGCCCTTTCGGGCGCTTTGTCTTTTCTGGTGGAACTTCTCTGGTTCGTCCCCGCGGGGGCTGAGGCCGGACACGGTGCGTCCAGTGGACGCGCCGTGCCTGTCGAAGAGCTGCGGCGCAAGCCGAAGCGCGCTCTGCAAGACCGGCCAAGGTAGTCCTTGGACGAGGGGTTTCAGTACCCCAGCGTCGCCTTGGCGAAAACCTCGCTGGCGCGCACGGCACCTGGCTGTTCACGAGCCCGGTTCAGGCCCAGGCTGATGATGCGGCTCAGCCCGACACGGTGCTGGAACATCAACGACAGCACCCGCCCCCGGTTGTTCTGCGCAGCCAGATTCGCGCTGGCGTCGTCACGGCGGTTGAAGCGGGTCTGCTGCTGGATGAGCCGCAGGGAATCGCGCGGGCTCAGGTGCAAGACGACCAGACTCTGGGCGCTGCGGTCGGTGAAGGCGCGGTGGCCATCGGGTGCATCGACCCAGGCCAGTCCGAAGCGCTGCTCGAACTCCAGCCACAACCCGGCGGGCAGCGGCAGGCGCATCTGGGCCTGGATCTGGGCTTGCGCGCCCAGGCCCACGCGATCGGCGTCGACGTCCAGGCGCCGGCCCCATTCGACCTCGGCATCCACGTAGTTCAGCAGTTCGCCGGGGTTGGACTCCATACCGATCAGCAGGGTGCGAATCGGGTGCAGCCGGCCGCCGCTGCGGGCGCGGTGGCTGTCCAGGCCAACATGGCCCCAGACGCCGGTGTTGCGTGCGGCGGCGAACCAGAAGCCTGGCTGGAAGAGGCGGTCGACGACCTGGCCTGCCGCGACGCCGAGCAGCGGATCGGCCAGGGTGCGTGTCTCCTGAACTTTCAGCTGCACCTCGTGGTCGTGCATGTCGATGCCGGCGAACTCCCGTGGCCCCAGGCGCAGATAGCCGAAGGCCGACGCACGGCGAATGCCGCTCTGGTTGACGAAGCCGTTGTCATTGGCAAAGCGAGGGCTGATCTCCTCGACGTTGACATTGGCCGCCCAGTCGGCATCCCGGTGGCGCCAGGCCGCCCAGGCGCGGTGGCCGCGTTCGCGGCTCACGCGCAGTACCTGGCCGTCGGCGTCCAGGCCCAGCGTCGTATCGGACAGCAGCAGATGGCCGCGCCATTGGTCGCTGTCGCCGGCACGCCAGACAGCGTCGCTGCCGATGACCTGAGTCGTCAGCCCCTTGCCAAAGTCGCGTAGCGACACCAGGCCCGCCAGGCCGAGGTCGCCAAGTTGCGTGCGGCCGCGCGCGAAGCTGGCCTGGGAGCCGCGTGGCTGCACGCCGCTGCGCGTCGCAAAGGCACCGGCGCGCAACACCGTTCCGCCGCCGGCGTCGCGCAGATTCAGGGCCGTGGCCTCGGCACCCGCGCCGCGCCAGGTGGCGCGCAGGCCCCAGTCGGGGTCGGTGATGGCACGGGTGTAGAAGGCCGCGAGGCTGCGGTTCTCGCCCGATTCGTCGGGCTGGGTCGGACCGACGACGTCGGCGCTCTCCAGGAAGAAGGGGCGCTTCTCGGGCACGCTGAGCGCAAAGCGCGTGTTGCCGGCGAGCTGGGGCGCGTCGAGTTCGACCTGGGAGAAATCGGGATTGAGCGTCGCGTCCAGCACCCAGTCAGCGCGCGGCCGCCACTTGAACTCGGCGCCCAGCGAGGCCTTGCGCGTGCGGCGGGTGCCACTCTCGTCGCTGCTGTCGCGCGTCGAGCGCACTGTCAGCTCGGGCCGAAAGCCGATGAAGCTGCGTTCGCGCACCTGTTCTACCAGATCGCCCAGGCCATCGAGCGGCTGCAGCTCGGCGATGAAGCTCAGCGCGTCCTTGTTCAGAGCCGGCGAGCTGACGTTGAGCGTACGGTCGTCGCGCGGGATGTTGCGCGCGACCATGATGCGCCAGGGTGCACCGCCGTCGTGCGGGAACCTGAGCGCCGCGATGGGCCAGCGCAGCTCGATGCTGTAGCCGTCGGGCAGGCGGGTCGCGGCGGCGTGGATGTCGAAGTCTGGCGCCGAGTCCTCGGTGTCCTCTTCGGCCGCGAACAGGCCGTCCTCGACGCCGCCGGCCGCACTGACTCGCACGTACTGAGCCGTGCGGCGATGGCCGACGGGGTCGATGAAGACGGAGACGAAGTCCTGGTCGGCCTTGACCTGGTCTCGGCGGGCCAGCGGGGCGCGGATGCGGCTGGGTTCGGGGTCCCAGGCGCGGATGCCAAAGATGAGGGCGTCCTCGGTGACGAGAACCTGCACCGTCGTTCGCCAGCGCGCGGCCTGCTTGTCGGCGGGCAGGAACTGCGCAAAGCGTTCGTAGACGGGCGCGCGCAGCCAGGCCGCGTCATCCAGCTGCCCGTCAATGACAGGCGTGGCTTCGCCGGCTGCGAGGCGCAGGGCGGTGGGGTGTTGAAGTTCGGGGGTGTTGCCCCAGGCGGGCAGGGCCAGGGCGCAAAGGCCCAGGGCCATGCCCGAGCCGAGAAGGCGAAAAATCATGAATTTCGTCCGAGGTCGGCCGCCGAACGGGGCCGCAGGAATCAATGGGCTGGCGACGTCAGCGGTGGACGTGCAGCAGCGAGCGGGCGGCGCTGAAACGATGTTCAGCGCGCGGGCTTAGCAGGGGTGAAGCACCTTGGCCATGATGTCCTCCTCGGCTGCAACGGCAGCTCTCGGGTCGAAGGCGCGCAGTGTAGCCACGGCGCGCGGGCCGTGAACAGCCCTATTCGCTCGCCCGCTTCTTCCGCGGCCGGCTGCCCAGTGCCCGGTCGTAGAGCCAGTTGGGCAATATCCGCAGCAGCTTGGCCAGCACACCCATCTGCCACGGAATGACGCGGTAGCTGACCTGGGCGCGGATGGCGCGCACGGCCTGGTCGGCGAAGTCGTCGACCTGCATCAGGAAGGGCATGCTGTAGCGGTTGCCGCGCGTCAGCGGTGTGTCGATATAGCCCGGCAGCAGGGTGACGACGCTCACACCGAAGGGGCGGCATTCGCCGCGCAGGCTTTCGCAGTAGGCGACGACGGCGGACTTGCTGGCGCTGTAGGCACCATGCCCCGGCAGGCCGCGGATGGCCGCGACGCTGGCGACGCCGACCAGCGTGCCCGAGCGGCGCCCGTTCATCGCCGCGACGAAGGGATGGAAGGTCGCGGCCAGGCCGACGTTGTTGGTCTCGAAGGTCCGGCGCATCACTTCGAGGTCGTCGAAGTGGGCCGTGTCCATGCCGATGCTGATGCCGGCATTGGCGATGACCACATCCGGCAGTCCTTGCGCGGTGATGCACTCGCGGCCGATGCGGGCCATGGCGTCCAGGTCGGCAACGTCCGCGCCGTAGACCTTGAAGCGGGCCGCGTCGAGCTTCTGCTCGGCCGCCCAGCGTTCGACCTCGGCGGTGCGGCGCGCGACCAGTGCGAGGCGTGCGCCGTCGCGGTAGTAGCGCAGGGCCAGGGCCTGGCCGATGCCGCTGGACGCGCCGGTGATGAAGACCAGCTCGCTCATCTCGGGGCCTTGGAGATGATTTGCCCCTGCGCCCTGCCCGTGAAGTGGACCTGGCCGGTCAGGTGACGGTACTCGAAGTTCTGCGCGTGCAGCGTCGAGCTGCCCTGGCGGATGGTGACCGGCAGGTGCGAGCGCAGGATCTCGCTGTTGGACAGGGCCTGCAGGAACTCGCCACGCACCTCGAGCTGGGCCGGCGCGTTCTCGCCGGCGCCGGGTGGCAGGCGGCGCAGGTGGACGTTGCCGAGCAGCTGCATGTCGCTGCCGTCGCCATTGCTGAGGGCGCGCTTGGCGTCGGCGATGGCCAGGCTGCCGTCCGGCCCGATGGCACGCACGCGGACCTCGTCGATCTCGACGGTGTCGGTGTCCGGGTAGTGGCGCAGTTCGGCGCCGGCGATCTGCACATGCAGCCGCCCATCGGCGCCGATGCGCTGGATCTCGAAGTTGGCCATGCGGTAGTCGGGCAGATGGCGCGGTGCCGCGACCTCGCCCGGTGCGTCGATCAGCGGCGTGTTCTTCACCAGCCACCAGGTTGCGCTGGCCAGCGCGGCCATCAGCAGCAGCGGCAGGTAGTTGGACAGCAGGCTCTGCAGCCGCCACAGCATGGGCCTGGGCTTCTGGCGGCGCGGCAGCGGTGCCGGCAATGCAACCGGTGTCACGAGGCCTTGCCCCCGTCCAGCGTGTCGTGATGAGTGTTGAGCAGACGCTCGTAATGGCCGGCGGCCATCAGCAGCACATCGCAATACTCGCGCGCCGCGCCGTAGCCACCGGCGGCGCGCGTGACATGGTGGGCGATGGCCAGTACCTCGGCATGAGCGCCGGGTGGCGCGCAAGCGAAGCCGGCCCGCGTCATCAGGGGCAGGTCAGGCCAGTCGTCGCCCATGACGGCGACCTCGTCCCAACTGGCGCCTAACTGGGCCAATAGGGGCTCGGCGGCGGCGAGCTTGTCGCGCGCACCGTAGACAGCGTGCTTCAGATCCAGGTCGGCGACGCGGCGGCGCACGGCCAGGCTGTCTCGGCCGGTGATGATGACCGGCGTGATGCCGACCTGCTGCAGCGACTTCAGCCCATGGCCGTCCAGCGTGTTGAAGGCCTTGAACCCTTCGCCATGCTCGCCGATGTAGATGCGGCCGTCCGTCAGCACGCCGTCGACGTCGAAGATGGCCAGCTTGATGGCCAGGCCACGGCCTTGCGCCTTGACCAGGAGTTCGGGAGGGAATTTCAGTGCTGGCTTCACTTCAGATCACCTTGGCACGCATGAGGTCGTTGATGCTGATGGCACCCAGCAGGCGCTGCTCGGCATCGACGACCAGGACGACGGTGATGCGCGCGGCTTCCATCAGGTCGGCCGCGTCCACGGCAAGGGCTTCGGCGCCGACGGTGCGCGGCTTGGCATGGGCGACCTCGGCGGCGGTCAGCGCGCGCAGGTCGCGGCCCTGCTCAACCAGGCGGCGCAGGTCGCCGTCCGTAAAGATGCCAAGGACGTGATCGTCGCTGTCGACGATCACGGCCATGCCCAGGGCCTTGGCGCTCATCTCGCGCATCAGGTCGGTGAAGCCGGTGTCGGCCGCCACGCGGGGCAGGGCGTCGCCACTGCGCATCAGGTCGCGCACGTGCGTCAGCAGCTTGCGGCCCAGAGTGCCGCCGGGGTGGGAGCGGGCGAAGTCCTCTGCCTTGAAGCCGCGGGTGTCGAGCAGGGCCACGGCGAGGGCGTCGCCCAGGGCCATCTGGGCCGTGGTGCTGGCCGTGGGCGCGAGCTGCAGCGGGCAGGCCTCCTCGGTGACCGCGCTGTCGAGCACGATGTCGGCATGGGCGGCCAGGCTGGACTGCGGCCGCCCCGTCATGGCGACGATGGGAATGCCCAGGCGCTTGAGCACGGGCAGGATGGCGTTGAGCTCGTCACTCTCGCCGGAATTGGAGAGAGCCAGCACGACGTCACTGCTGGTGACCATGCCGAGGTCGCCATGGGCCGCCTCGGCGGGGTGGACGAAGAGGGCGGGCGTGCCGGTCGAGGCTAGCGTCGCGGCGATCTTGCGGCCCACGTGGCCGCTCTTGCCCATGCCCATGACGGCCACGCGGCCGCGGCAGGCCAGCATCAGCTGCACGGCGCCCGCAAAGGCGTCGCCCAGGCGGGGCGCCAGCTCGGCGAGGGCACGGGCCTCGACCTCGAGCGCCTGACGGCCGATGCGCACAGCGCGCTCGGCGGCAAAGACGGGAGAACTCATGAGGCCAGTGTAGACAAGGGCTCACGCGGGGTAACCGGCGTGGCATTCAGCCTCTTCGCGGGGCAGGTCAGAGCGCGCGTGAGACGCCAGCAAGCAGCAAGCCTGGTGGTTTCGGCGCCACCGGACAATGCCGGCCTATGCCGACCAAGCCATTAGATCGATCCGCGCGCGCCGCCTTGCCGGCCGGCGCACTGGCGCTGGCCCTGGCCCTGCTGGCGCTGCTGGCCTGGGACCTCAGCCATCTCGACCTCTGGGCGGTGCGCCTGGGCGGCGACGCCAACGGTTTCGCGCTGCGCGAGGCCTGGGTCACGCGGGTGCTGATCCACGAAGGCGGGCGGCTGGTCTCCTACCTGGCCATGGGCTTCATCGTGCTGCTCAATCTGGTGCCGCGGCTGCTGCCCGCGCTGAGCCGGCCGGAGCGGCGCTGGTGGCTGGTGACGACGCTGGTCTGCCTGGCCGTCATCTCGCTGATGAAGCGCTTCAGCCTGACGAGCTGCCCCTGGGATCTGGCCGAGTTTGGCGGTGTGGCCCATTACATCTCCCACTGGGTGCTGGGTGCGCATGACGGCGGTGGCGGGCACTGCTTCCCTTCCGGCCATGCGAGCGCGGCTTTCGCCTATCTCTGCGGCGGCTGGGCGCTGGCGCGGGCCTACCCGCGGGCTGCGCGCGCCTGGGTGCTGGCCTGTGTGTTGCTGGGCGTCGTCTATGGCGTGGGGCAGATGCTGCGCGGTGCGCATTACCCCAGCCACACGATGTGGACAGGTTGGATCTGCTGGGCGGTGACCGTGGCCGCCGCCCAGGTCCGGCCGTGGCGCTTCAAGCGCGGCGCCGCGGCCTGAGAGCGGCCAAGGCGGCCAGGCCACCGAGCAGCAACAGGGCGCTCGCCGGTTCCGGCACCGGCGTGACCGCGCCGGCGTCAAACGCGACGCTGCCGCCGGAGCCGAACAGGCCCAGCAGCACCGTCTCGTCGCCGCTGAAGACGGCCGTGGCCGAGTTGGTCTTGAGGTTGAAGCTGCCCTCCACCCAGGCGCCGAAGCCGCCTTTGTTGTCCTGGGGCCGATAGCGCAGCTTCACGGTGTCGCCCGAGGTCATGGATGCGCTGGCGAAGAGTTCGCTGCCGCCGCCGCCGCCGCTGATGTGCAGGCTGCTGCCCAGGGTGTCGCTGAAGATCATCTGGAAGAAGGAGTCGTTGCGGCCGGCGGATACCTTGACCACGTCCAGCGTGACCGTCTTGACGTGCTTGCCCGTCGCCACGGCGAGGAACCACTTGGGAATCGAGACGTCGACGTGCTGGGTCCAGGCCAGGTCGGAGAAGCTGGCCTTGCCGATGCCCCCGCTGCTGACCAGGGTCAGGCCCCAGGAAAAGCTTTCGATGTCGATCCAGTCCTTGTGGTCCTTGTCGGTCGATTCACCGGGAATGCCGTCGATCTGCAGGAAATAGTCGTTGGCGGCCTGGGCGAGGCCCGCCGTGGCCAGACCGATGGCGAGCACTGCCACCCGCCAGGCCTGCTTGAAACCAGAAGCCATGTCGAATCTCCTTGCGCCCGGAATGGGCGCAGAGATGCTGGGCAAGAGCGGGGGTGCCCGCCATCCCCACGATGCAAAGGGTTTCCACAGAGTCGAGGAGGGAACGGGCGTCCTAGACTCGCCGCACAGGGACCTGTTCACATGACGGGAATCGGTGCGAGAGGGACTGCGCGGGTGTACGGCTAGGCGTCGCGCTGAAGCCCGGGTTGCATGCCCGGGCGATGCGCGCAACAACGCTGTGCGCCCGCGCAGCCCCTCTCCCGCAGGGTTGCCGCCCAACAGCCCGCGCGCGGCGTTGCGAAGCCTCGCTGGGGCCTACCCCAGCTTCGTTTCGCGCCTTGCTCGCGGGCTGTTGGGTGGCAACGCATCCGACTCCCGCCATGTGAGCAGGTCCCAACACCACGGAGGAGACACCGTGCAGCGGACCGATATCTCGGACCCGGCCTATTTCCACAAGGTCGTCGATTGCCAATGGGCCTGCCCGGCGCACACGCCGGTGCCCGAATACATCCGCCTCATCGCGCAGGGGCGGCATGACGAGGCGTATTGGGTCAACTGGGTCAGCAACGTGTTCCCAGGCGTGCTGGGTCGCACCTGCGACCGGCCCTGCGAGCCGGCCTGCCGGCGTGGTCGCGTGGAAGAAAAGCAGGCAGCCAAGCCCGAGCCCGTCGCCATCTGCCGATTGAAGCGCGTGGCGGCGGACAACAAGAGCGACGGGTTCCGCGCCATGATCCCCAAGCCCGCCGCGCGCAAGAACAAGCGCGTGGCCTGCGTCGGTGCCGGGCCGGCGTCGCTGGCGGTGGCGCGTGACCTGGCGTTGGACGGTTATGCGGTCACCGTCTTCGACGGGGAAGCCAAGCCCGGCGGCTTCATCCGCACGCAGATCCCGCGCTTCAGGCTGCCGGAGCGCGTCATCGACGAGGAGTGCGGCTACATCCTCGGCCTGGGGGTCGAGTGGCGCGCCGGGCAACGCATCGAGTCGATGAAGGCACTGCTGGCCGAGGGCTGGGACGCCGTCTTCGTCGGCTGCGGCGCACCCCGCGGGCGCGACCTGCCCTTGCCAGGGCGCCAGGAGGCCACCGAGCAGATCCACATCGGCATCGATTGGCTGGCCAGCGTGTCGTTTGGCCATGTCACCAGCGTCGCGCCGCGTGTCATCGTGCTGGGCGGTGGCAATACGGCCATGGACTGCTGCCGCTCGGCACGGCGCCTGGGCGCCTCGTCGGTCACGGTGACCGTGCGCAGCGGCTATGCGCAGATGAAGGCCTCGCCCTGGGAGAAGGAGGACGCCGAGCATGAAGGCATCCCCATCCTCGATTTCCATGTGCCGCTGGCCTTCGAGCATGTCGGCGGCAAGTTGACCGGCATGCGCTTCAAGAAGGCGCAGACAGGTGAGGAGATCGTCATCCCCTGCGATGAGGTGCTGATCGCCGTCGGCCAGGAGAACAGCTTCCCGTGGATCGAGCGCGGCTCGGGCATCGCCTTCGACGAGCACGGGCTGCCGGTGCTGAACGCGCAGACCTTCCAGTCTTCGCTGCCCCATGTCTTCTTCGGCGGCGACGCGGCCTTCGGCCCGAAGAACATCATCACCGCCGTCGCTCACGGCCATGAGGCGGCCGTCAGCATCGACCGCCTGCTGCACGGCGAGCCGGTCACACAGCGCCCGCCGCCGCACGTCAACCTCGTGTCCCAGAAGATGGGTATTCACGAGTGGAGCTACGACAACGCGATCACCAACGACTTGCGCAGCAAGGTGCCCTGGACGGCTGCCAACATCGCGCTGGCCAGCATCAAGGTCGAGGTGGAGCTGGGCTTCGACGCCGCCACGGCCTTCAAGGAGGCCCAGCGCTGCCTGAACTGCGACGTGCAGACGGTGTTCGCGCCAAAGCTCTGCATCGAGTGCGACGCCTGCGTGGACATCTGCCCGATGGACTGCATCACCTTCACCGACAACGGCGATGACCTGCGCGAGCGGCTCAAGGCACCGGCGCTGAACCTGATGCAGGACGTCTATGTCGAGGGCGGTCTCAAGACTGGCCGCGTGATGGCCAAGGACGAGGACGTCTGCCTGCACTGCGGCCTGTGCGCCGAACGCTGTCCGACGGGAGCCTGGGACATGCAGAAGTTCCTGCTGGTCACCGCCAAGGCCGGCGCGGCCTGCCGTGACACCGCGACACGCAAGGAGGTGGTATGACGACGACCCCCACGCGCGCTTCGCGCACTGCCCCCCGAGGGGGCTCGGCCTCCCTAGGGGCGGCCCGTCGGGAGGCCGCATGAGCCGCATCGAAGCCGTCAACGACTTTGTCGTCAAGTTCGCCAACGTCAACGGCTCTGGCTCGGCTTCGGCCAACGAGTTGTTTGCGCGCGCCATCCTGCGCATGGGCGTGCCGGTCAGTCCGCGCAACATCTTCCCGAGCAATATCCAGGGCCTGCCGACCTGGTACGAGGTGCGCGTCTGCGAGGCCGGCTGGCTGGGCCGGCGCGGCGGCGTGGACCTGATGGTGGCCATGAACCCGCAGACCTGGGCCCAGGACCTGGCCGAGATCCAGCCTGGCGGCTATCTGTTCTACGACAGCACCAAGCCCATGCCGGCCAGCGCCTTCCGGCCCGACATCCACGTCATCGGCATGCCGGCCACGGCCATCTGCAACGCGACCTACGACGTGCCGCGCGAACGCACGCTGTTCAAGAACATCCTCGTGCTCGGCGCCTTGAGCGAGCTGATGGGCATCGAAGCCGCTGTCATCGAGAAGCTGTTTGCGGAGCAGTACAAGGGCAAGGAGAGGCTGCTGGACTCCAATGTGCGCGCCCTGCACGCGGGAGCTGAGTTCGCGCGCGACCATCTGTCGGTGCAACCTTTCGGGCTCAAGGTCAAGACGGCCGATGCGGTCGGCGACAAGATCTTCATTGAGGGCAATGCGGCGACAGCCCTGGGCTGCGTCTACGGCGGCGCCACCGTTTGCGCCTGGTACCCGATCACGCCGTCGTCCTCGGTCGCCGAAGCCTTCGAGAAATACGCAACCAAGTTCCGCACCGACCCCGAGACCGGCGAAAAGCGCTACGCCATCGTGCAGGCCGAAGATGAAATCGCCTCCATCGGCATCATCACCGGCGCCGGCTGGAACGGCGCGCGCGCCTTCACCTGCACGTCCGGCCCCGGCGTGTCGCTGATGACGGAGTTCCTGGGCCTGGCCTATTTCGCCGAGATCCCCTTCGTCGTCATCGATGTGCAGCGCGGCGGCCCCAGCACCGGCATGCCCACGCGCACCCAGCAGGCCGACCTGCTCTCCAGCGCCTACGCCTCGCACGGCGACACCCAGCATGTGTTGCTGCTGCCCGAGGACCCGCGCGAGTGCTTCGAGTTCGCGGCCGATGCGCTGGACCTGGCCGAGCGCCTGCAGACGCCCGTCTTCCTGATGAGCGACCTCGACATCGGCATGAACCAGCGCCTGTGTGCGCCGCTCGAATGGAATGACGAACGCCGCTACGACCGCGGCAAGGTCATGACGGCCGAGCAGCTGGACGCCGGCAAGGAGTTTGCCCGTTACAAGGACGTGGACGGCGACGGCATCCCCTGGCGCACCCTGCCCGGCACGCACGCCAGCAAGGGCGCCTACTTCACGCGCGGCACGACGAGGAACGAGCAGGCCCTCTACTCCGAGCGCGGTGACGACTACATCCGCAACGTCGAGCGCCTGCGCGCCAAGTTCGCCACCGCCGCGTTGCTGGCGCCTCAGCCGCTGGTGCGCGCCGCCGCGCAGAAGACCAGCGTCGGCGTTCTCTATTTCGGCTCCACTTCGCCAGCCATGGATGAGGCGCTGGTGACGCTGGCCGAGGCTGGCATCCATATCGACGCGATGAGGTTGCGTGCCTACCCCTTCCCGCCGTCGGTGGCCGAGTTCATCGCCGCGCATGGCGCCGTCTTCGTCGTCGAGCAGAACCGCGATGCGCAGATGCGCCGCATGCTGGTCAACGAGCTGGAGGTGGCGCCGGCTCACCTCACGCCGGTGCTGCACTACGACGGCACGCCGATCACGGCCCGCTTCATCATCGACGCGATCACGCGTCATGTGCATGCGCTGGCCACGGCGCCGAGGAGTGCCGCATGACCTATCTTGCGAAGCCCAAGCTGCACCATCCCAGCCTGACCAAGAACGCGGTCGGCTACACGCGCCGCGACTACGAAGGCAAGGTCTCGACGCTGTGCGCCGGCTGCGGCCACGACTCCATCTCCGGCGCCATCGTGCAGGCCTGCTGGCAGCTCGACATCGAGCCGCACCGCGTCGCCAAGCTCAGCGGCATCGGCTGCTCAAGCAAGACGCCCGACTACTTCCTCGGTGCCAGCCACGGCTTCAACACCGTGCATGGGCGCATGCCCAGCGTGCTGACCGGCGCCTACCTCGCCAACCGCGAGCTGCTGTATCTGGGCGTCTCCGGTGACGGCGACTCGGCCTCCATCGGCCTGGGCCAGTTCGCGCACGCCATGCGGCGCGGCGTGCGCATGGTCTACATCGTCGAGAACAATGGCGTCTATGGCCTCACCAAGGGCCAGTTCAGCGCCACGGCCGATAAAGGCTCGGTCGCCAAGAAGGGCGCAACCAACAACGACACCGCCATCGACCTCGCGGCCCTCGCGTTGCAGCTCGGCGCCACCTTCGTCGCGCGCAGCTTCTCGGGCGACAAGACCCAGCTCGTGCCCCTCATTGAAGGCGCCATGCGCCACGGCGGCGCGGCCTTCATCGACGTCATCAGCCCCTGCGTGGCCTTCAACAACCACGCCGGCTCGACGCGCAGCTATGACCATGTCCGCGACCACAACGAGGCGCTGAACCGCATCGACTTCATCGACCTGGCCGAAGAGCAGGTCGTCGAGCACTCGCCCGACGTCATTGACGTACCCCAGGCCGATGGCAGCACGCTGCGGTTGCGCAAGATGGCGCCCGACTACGACCCGACCGACCGCCTCAACGCCATGAGCGCGATGCAACTGCGCGCGGCGGCTGGCGAGATCGCCACCGGCCTGCTCTATGTCGACCCGGCGGCCAAGGATTGGCATGCGGCCCAGCGCACGGCGGCCGGCGCATTGAACAGTCTTGGTGAAAAAGCACTCTGCCCGGGCTCGGTCGCGTTGGCAAAGATCAATGCCGGGCTGAGATGATCCGGGGCCATGCGCCCACACCAACTGACCCTCCTCGCCGCGGTTCTCGTCCTAACCGCCTGCGCCAGCTCCAACCAGGACAAGGTCGCCAACGCCGCGACCACGCCGTTGTCCGACCTCAACGTCGTGCGCGCCGAGATTCCCGACGTACT
Organism: Roseateles sp. P4_D2; assembly: GCF_056401875.1. Lineage (NCBI taxonomy): Bacteria > Pseudomonadati > Pseudomonadota > Betaproteobacteria > Burkholderiales > Sphaerotilaceae > Roseateles > Roseateles sp. P4_D2. The sequence continues at coordinate 47,937 of NZ_JBFUIM010000020.1, forward strand.
CAAGGCGGCCGCTGCCGCGCCCTATGCAATGCCGGCCGATACGAGCTGCGGTGGCCTGGCCGCCGGCATCCGTGCGCTGGACGAAGTCCTCGGCCCCGATCTGGATGCGCCTCACACCAGCGGCAACCCTGGCCTGCTGGACCGGGGCGGCGATGCCGCAACCGGTGTGCTGCAACGCACCGCCGAAGGCGTCATCCCCTTCCGAGGCTGGGTGCGCAAGCTCAGCGGCGCCGAGCGCTACGCGCATCAAGTCAGCGCGGCCATCACCGCCGGCGGCGTGAGGCGCGGCTATCTTCGTGGGCTTTCGGCCGCCAAGGCCTGCACGGCGAAGCCGGCTTGAGCGCCTAGCGCTCCATCTTCACGGGCGCCATGTCGCGGATGTAGAAGACGCCGTCCCATTGCGCACCCAGGCCAATGCCGGTGCCCAGAGGGATGCTGTAGCCGAACTCCATGCCGCGCGCCGGCAGGCCGATCTTGAGCTTCTTCGGCGCATTGAGGAAGGCGAAGCCGGCCGGATCACTGGCCAGGGCGGACTCGAGGCTGCGCGGATAGGCCGGCGGGATTGCCTGCACCTCGCCCGAGGCGAACTCCATGAAGCGCCCCTGCAGCGCGGTGGTGTTCAGCACGTAGTAGTCGCGGCCCAGCTTCTGGCCGAGGATGTCGCCGGCATAGCGATGGCTGTCGTCGAACTTCACGCCGCGCGCCACGTGGATGGTGTGGGCCCAGATGACGGCCTTGCGGCCCGGGTAGACGTGCTGCAGCTGCCACAGCACGTTGTCGGCCATCTCGTGGTCGCGCAAGTATTCGCCGTGCCAGAAGTTGGCCGCCTGGGCCTGCAATCCGGCCAGGCTGCGGCACAGCAACTCGTCGCCGCCGGGCTTGCACAGCGCGGCCTTCAGACGCGTGGCCACCGCGTCGAAGGTCTTCGCGTCGTTGCTTGATGGTGGCGTGCGGTCCATCTGCATCAGCTTGTCGGCGAGGCGTTCGAACACCGGCCAGTCGCTGGCATCGCCTTGCAGCCTGGCGCGCAGTCGTGGCGACAGCTCGCTGCGGCTTAGAGCCCCGCTGAGCTGGCTGTCGATGCCAGACAGCAGCATGGGCTTGGGACCGGCCTGCGCCTCGTCCAGATAGCGCAGCAGCGTGCGGCCGGCGTCGCTCTTGGAGTACATGTAGAAGACATTGCCCGGCGCCAGCGCATCGAGCTGCTCACCGCGCTGCATGGCCTGCTGCAGCAGCGCCACGTCGAAGACGCCGCTCTCCAGCAGCAGCACGTCGAAGCCTTTCTGCTCATGCAGATAGCGCACCAGCCGCGTCTTGAGCTCGAACTCCTGGCGGCCGCCATGCGTCTGCTCACCCAGGGCCACGACGCGGGCATGGCCGATGGCGTCGCCAAAGGCCTGCAGCTGCGCATCGGTCAGCTCTGCCGGTGAGTTCGCGGCCATGGGTTTCATCCGGGCGCGCACCCAGTCCATCGAGCCGTCTTCGGCCGCCCGGGCACTCGTCACCATCATCGTCAGCGCGGCCAGCGCCAGCCATTTCCTGCTCATCGCCACTCCTTCTGTGGCGGGCAGGATAGCCACTCGCAACTGGTATCTGGCTCCTCAGGACAGGCCCAAGCTGGGCTCCTGGTCGGCCTCGTCCACGGGCCGCGCTGGTATGGTCGCCAGCGCCAGCTCGGCGCTGTTCAGCGCCCCTTCGATGAAGCCCTGGTAGTCCGAATAGGCCTCGCCGACGATGTGCAAGTTGCGCGCGCCGCTGCCGAAATCGAAGGCCTTGAAGGCGTCCATGACCTTCCACGAGCGCACGCCCGGCTGCCATCCGTGGTTGGCCGCGCCGTAGGGCGCGCGGGCCCAGTCGCGGATGCCATACGTGATGATGCTGTTGCGGATGTACTGGCTGGTCTCGGCCAGGCTCAGGTCGCCAAAGACGCGCCGTGCGTTGTCGGTCAACTTCAAGGCCGACTCGGCATTCGCATCCGCCGCCCGCTTCACGTCGCGGGCCACGAAGAGGGTGAAGGCATCGACGATGCGCGCGTTCTGGTCCACCTCGGCGCGGTCGTGGCGGTCGCCGTCGATGACGTAGTGGCGCCAGAACTCGGTGGACGGGCGGTCCATATAGAGCAGCACCATGCCGTGGCCGTCGGCGTCGGCCTCGGGGGCGCGGCGGAAGTAGTGGATCTCGCGCGTCGGCATGCAATTGGCGTATTGCTGTGGCGCCTGGCCATAGCTCCACCACGGCGTGTTGCAGACGAAGAAGACCTTCAGCATCGGAAAGCCATTGACGCAGTCCAGCTGCGAGCCGATGTGTTCGGGCAGGTGGCGCGTCAGCTTGAGCAGCGGCAGCCGCGGCAGCGCGAGGATGAGCCGCTCGGCACGCAGCGTGAGAGCGCCGTTCTGCGTCGCCACATCCAGGGCCAGCGTCGGCTTGCCCAGCTCCACGGGGCGCACGCCCATCAGCTTGTGGCCGCCCGCCAGCGTCACGTTGGCATGGCCGCGCAGCCGTGTGAGCAGCCCTTCGGTCAACTTGGCCGAACCGCCCTCGATGCTGGCGAGCTGCTGGCCCACGGTCTTGAGCGCGCGCAGCCACCAGATGATCCATTCCGCCGCGTTCAGGTTCTCCGGGATCATGTGATAGAAAGTTCCGGTGTCGCGCAGCTTCACCAGCGCCCGGTGGCTCAGGATGCCCTGCGCCGACAGCGCGTTCCAGAAGCCCATGTCCCACAGCGGCTGGCCGTGCAGCTGGGCGTGCTTGCGCAGCCGCATGTAGTCGCCTTCCGTCAGCGCATCGATCCAGGCCTGGTCATCGGGCGCACGACCCATGATGAGCATGATGCCGCGCTTGAGCAGCTGCAGCGAGTTCAGGCCGCGCTCGGCCTCGGGCAGGTCGGTGTCATCGGTGCTGACTTGATCCGATGAGGGGCCGGAGAAGTCGAGCAGGCCCACGCCGAGCTCGGCGCACAGGGCAGCGAAACGCGGCTGCAGCGTCGGCTCGAAGCGCATCGGCCCGTACTCGGCGATGAAGCCGTCCATGTCCTCGGTCTCGATGCGTCCGCCCCAGCGGTCGGCTGCGGCTTCGAGCACGAGGATGCGGTGGCCCGCGTCGGCCAGGCGCAGCGCGCAATACAGGCCCGACACGCCGCCGCCGGCGATGACGATGTCATAGGTCGTCATGGGAATGCTCCACTTGTATGTACAACTGGGGCGGGAGCATATCGGAGGCGGCGCCGCGGCTACCACCGCGGCCCGTTTGCTGTGAGCGCGATCCCTGGATCCACGAAGGCGACGCGGAGACCCTCATGCCCAGTGCGATGTGACGGTCTATCGCGGCCTTCTACGCCCGTGGCTTCAAGCGCGTCAGGGGCTATGCGATGGCGCCGGTGCCGCTGTGGCGGGCAGTGAGAGCGGCGGAGAGTTCTATTCGAAGCCCCTGATTCAGGGCCTTCTCCGGGCGCCACTGAGTCCCGCACGCTAGCTGACGGCAAGCGAGACAGAAGGCAACGATTGCCCTGTCGCGCCGCACCATCGAGCCGGATGCGCTACGCCGCCGCGGGCGGCCCGAACCAGGTGGTCAGTGCGTCGACGAGCCCGACCCGAGGTGTGTTTCCGACCCAAGCAACATGGCCGTCGGGCCGAATCAACACCGCGTCGGGCGCAGTGACCACCCCGACTGCCGGAAGCTCCCACGTACCTATGTACTTTGCGTCGACCAGCCGAACCCGATCTGCCCAGGCAGCGATGTCAAAGCTCCCGGGCTCACCGACGTTGAGCAGCACCGGTCGGGCACCATGCAGCAGGGAAAAGACGCGCAGCGGGCCGATCGCGGAGACCAAGTCGAGATCGGGCATGCGGCGTCCGAGCAGGGGGTGGCCCTTGCCAAGGTCATAGTGGATGCCCAGGCCGGACATCTCCGCAGCGACTCGCTTGCGCGGCTCCTCCATCTTGAGGAGCTCGCCCACGATGTCGCGCACGGCCAGCGTGCGATCGTCCTCGCGGTGCAGCGCAACTTGCGCCATCGTGGTCTTGAGCACGCGAGCGCCAACCGGGTGGCGCTCGGCGTGATACGTGTCGAGCAGCGTGTCCGGTGACGTGCCCTTGATCACCTGTGCCAGCTTCCACCCGAGGTTCACCGCATCCTGCAGGCCCGTATTGAGCCCCAGCCCGCCGATCGGCGAGTGAATGTGCGCGGCATCGCCGGCGAGCAACACGCGTCCCCTGCGATACGCCGTAGCCTGCCGCGTCATGTCCGTGAACCTGGAGATCCAGGTTGGGCTGTGGACGCCGTAGTCGGTGCCGCACGCGGCGATGAGCAGTTCCTTGAGATCGCGCAGCGTCGGTTCGGTGGCTGCATTCGTGTTCGGTTCGGTCACCATGACGCCGATGGGGCCGACGTCCTTGTATTTGATTTCTCCGCCTTTGATCTCGTATTCCGACCGGCTGAAGGCGTGCGTGCCCGCGAGCGACCGATGCACGCCGTACGGCGGCTTCTCCGTCATCTCCACTTCCGCGAGGACGTTGCTTGTCGTCGCATCCCAGCCCGCGAAGTCGATGCCCGCCATCTTGCGTACGAGGCTGCGCCCACCGTCGCACCCGATGAGATATTGCGCCCTCAGTGACCGACCGTCTGCGAGGGCGACGTCGACAGCCGCGTCGTGCTGCACGAAGCCCGTAAGTTCTCGGCCGTAGAGGATGGGCACCTTGAGCTCGGTGACCCAGTCGGCGAGGATGCGCTCGATGTGCTTCTGCCGCAGCGCAAGCCCATAGTTGTGGCGGGTCGGGAAGTCGCTGATGTCCAAACGGGTGACGGCGAAGCCCGTGACCTGCGCGATTTGCCCCGCCGAGAGGAATCGATCTGCGATGCCGCGCTGGTCGAGCACTTCAATGGTGCGCGAGGAGAGCCCTTGGGCACGCGCGCCGGAGAGTTCTTGATTGGGCCGGCGTTCGACGACGGCGACGTCCACCCCTGCCAGTGCCAATTCGCCCGCCAACATCAGCCCTGTCGGGCCCGCGCCGGCGATCACCACCGCATGCTCGGTCATCGCTCGTGTGCTCCAAGATAAAGGATAGGCCGGCTCTGTCGAAAGCAATCCTGGCTGCTGCTTCGCACCGGCCGCATCCTGCCGGATTTCTGCGGGGCTGGACCTTTGCATCGAAACCGTTCTTCAGCTCGCCGTCGAGACGAGTTCGACAACTCGTCAGCGACCGCCGCCGGAACATAGCTCAGAATTTCCCAGCGCCTTGACGCTGAAGTGTCTCCATGTCTGCAGGCAACTCCAACGGTCCGGCCCGCCATCACGACGTCAGGAACGAAGCTGAGAGCCTCCCGACTGCATCGGTCGCAAGGATGTTGTAGTGGCTGGCCCCAGGCACGATGGCCAGTTGGGCAGGCGCGCGCTGCGAGCCATCCAGTCCGGCATCGCGCTGCCCACCGCCGAGCAGCTTGTAGAACTCGACGATGTGCTCCGGCCGCATGGCGTCTGCGTCGGCAAAGATGAGCATCGTCGGTGCCTTGATGCCGGCGACCGCGGCCGACCAGTCGTAGTCGTGACTTTCCATCTCGGCGATGCGGCGCATCAGCTGTTCCCAGTCGACCTCCGGGTAGAGCTTGCCCATCGGCGACTGCTTGAGATGGCCGCCGATCATGGGCGCATTGGTGGCCATCTGGTCGAAGGCGGCGAGCACTTCGGGGAACCAGGCCGAGCGCTTCATGGCTTGGGAAACGACGACCAGGCGGTCGACCAGGGAGGGGTGGCGAATCGCGAGCTGCAGTGCCACGCCCCCGCCGAGCGAATAGCCCATCACCGCAGCCTTCTTCAGGCCGAGGTGCTCGATCAGGGCCGCAACATCATCGGCAAGCGTCTCGAAGCGCAGCGGCCGGTCAACGTCGCGGGTGTGTCCGTGGCCTTGCATGTGCACGGCGATGACCTGATGCGAGGCGGCCAGAAGAGGCAGATTGGCGCCGAAGGCCTCGCTGGCGGCAACACCGCCATGCAGCAGCACCAGCGGCTTGCCGTTGCCGTGCACCTCGTAGTACATCTTCTGGCCGTGGATCGAGGCGTAGGCGGTCTTGGGGCTCTGCGATGTCATGGTCGTTGCTCCTGATGCGAGGGTGGTGGGGGCCGCCGGAGTGACGGCGGAAAAAGCCCTTGCCGGCAGTGCGGCGGCGGCCAAGGCGGTGAGAAAGCGGCGTCTTTCGAACATGAAGCTCTCCTTTGGGTCGTCGAAGGCGCGAGCCGACCCCGGCGGCTCACGGAGGCCGCCAGACAGGCAATGCGCGGAAGTGGGGAAGCGCTAGGTCTTGCGCCGGGCGCCAACGCGTGAGCCGCGCTGCGCCGGTGCGGCCTTGGGGGGCGCCTGCGGCTTGTTGAAGGTCAGTTCGAGGTAGCGGCGCAGATGGTCCAGACAATCGGCTGCAACCGCCGGGTCATGCTGCGACTTGGCCAGCACGAAGGCGCCTTGCACGACGGCCTGGGTGAACATCGCCAGGCTGTGTGCGCTCCACTCGGCGTGCGGTGCGTGAGATGCCTTTGCCGCTTCGATGTCCGGCTCCAGAGTCGCTGCGTGCTCCTGGATGTGCTGGCCGCTGGCTTCGCTCAGATGCGGATGCGTCGAGTACGTTTCCTGCGCCAGCATGCCAAGCAGGCAGGTGAACGCGGCCAGGTCGCCTTGCATCGCGCCACGGCGGAAGTCCACATAGGCCAGCAGCCGCGCCAGCGGGTCGGGTTCGTCTCGGAAGGCCGCACGCGAGAACATCAGGTCGGCCTTGGCCGAGAAGCGCTCGGCCGCCGCCATGGCGAGGTCTTCCTTGCTCGCGAAGTGGTGGAAGAAGCTGCCCTTCGTGAGGCCCGTGGCTTCGCAGACGTCTTCCACGCGCATCGCCGCGTAGCCCTTGATGCGGATCAGATTCACCGCCGCATCCAACAAACGCTCTCTCGAAGTCGTTGCCATCGCACGCCCTCCTGCATACCGGTTGGTATGTAATCTACATACCAACCGGTATGGAGTCAAGCGGCGATGAAAACCTGTTGTCGTCTGGCTGATGACTTGTTCTCCAAGCGCTAGAGCAGGTGTTCGAGGCGAATCGGGAGATCGCGCAGGCGGCGGCCGGTCGCATGGAACACCGCGTTCGCAATCGCTGCGGCGGTGCCCACCGTCCCCAGCATGCCAATGCCCTTGATGCCGCCGGCGAGGTGAGGGTCGTCTTCTTCGACGATGTGAATGTCGAAGCGCGGCATATCGGCGTGGACGGGCACGAGGTAGTCGCTCAAGCTGGTGTTGACGACGCGACCCGACGCCTGGTCCATCAGCGTGGCCTCGTGCAGCGCCATCCCGATCCCGCCGACGAGCCCGCCGACGTACTGGCTGCGCGCAAGCATCGGGTTCAATATCCGGCCCGCCGCGTACGCCGCTGTGATCCGGGTGACACGTACGGTGCCCAGGGTCGCATCGACGTGAACTTCGGCGAAAACCGCGCCGAAGCCATAGGCGCTGTAGGCCGGCCGCTCGGCAGGCGCGGTCCGGGCATGGACCTGCAGTCCTTGCGCGGCGGGGGTGGCCGCCCACGCGGCGAGTGTTTGCCGGCGAGTGTCGATGCGGCTGTGCAGCAGCCCTTCCACGAGCGTGACCTGATCGCTCGCAAGGCCGTACAAGGGCGAATCGGGATCGGCCACCACGTTCGCGAGGATGCGCTTCTTCAGCCCACGGGCCGCCTCTTCCACCGCCGGGGTGAAGCTGGCTGTCGCGATGGAGCCACCGGAGTACGGGCCTTCGGGCAGATCGGTGTCACCGAGTTCGACTTGCACGGCAGCGAGCGGTACGCCCACCGCTTCCGCGGCAATTTGCGCGAGCACCGTCAACGTGCCGGTGCCGATATCCTGCGTGCCGCACCGCACACACACCACGCCTTCGCTGCTCAAGCCGACGCTGGCTTCGCACGCCATGCGAAACACCGGGTACAGCGCGGACGCCATGCCCCAGCCGACCCACGAATGATTTTGCTGCCACTGCTGCGGCTTGCGCGGGCGACGCGACCACCCGAAGGCATCGGCTGCGACGCGCAGACATGTCTCCAGGCCGTTGCTGGACCAGGGCAGGTCGGTGTGCATGTCGCGCTCGGCGAGGTTGCGCAAACGCAGTTCGAGCGGATCGATGTCGAGTCGGTGGGCCAACTCGTCGAGCGCCGATTCGAGCGCAAAGCTTCCAGGGCCTTCTCCCGGGGCGCGCATCGGGTTCGGCTGCGGTGCATTCACGCGCACCAGGCGCTGCGTGGTCGCCACATGGGCGCAGCCGTACAACACCCGACTCGGGGTCGCGACTGGATCGAGGTGTTCTGCGAATGTCGACGTCTGCGCAAGCGCGTCGTGCACGATGGCACGCAGACGGCCATCGGCATCCATGCCGATCTTCAGGTCCTGCACCGTCTCCTGCCGCCTGCCAACTGCACAGAACATTTGTGCGCGCGTCAGCTCCAACCGGACGGGTCGCTGCACGTGCCGCGCCGCCATGACTCCCAACACCAGCGCCGGAAACCACGCGCGACCCTTGGATCCGAAGCCACCCCCGACGTACTGGGCGACGACGCGCACCCGCTCCGGCGGCAAATCAAAACAATGCGCAAGAATGCGTCGCGAGCCGAACACCGCCTGGGTGGAGGTGTGCACCGTGAGGCGGCCCTGCTCCCAATGGGTGACGACGGCGTGCGGTTCGAGCGGAAGGTGGTTGTGCGTCGGCGTGGTGTAGCGCTGCGCGAGGACGTGCGCAGCTTGCGTCAACTCGCGTTCGGGCTCGCCGCGGCGGCTGTCCACAGCCACACCGCCGGCCGCCTCTTTGGGTGAAACCACTTCGCCGAGCGCGGCGTTCATCGCGGTGATGGCCGGTGCCGGTTCGATATCGACTTTCACGGCCGCAGCGGCGCGCAGCGCCTGCTGCGGCGACTCAGCGATCACCAGCGCAACGGGCTGCCCGGCGAAATGAACGGTCGCGTCCTGCAGCAGCGCAAGAAAACCGCCATTGCGGACCCTCGGCGCGTTTGCGTGCCAGAGCAACGCGACCACCCCCGGCATTGCCAGCGCGGCAGTGGCATCGACGTTGCGCACCACGCCGCTGGGCACATCTGCCTGCACGAGCGCCGCGTGAAGCAGTCCCTGGACTGTTTGTTCGGCAGCGTAGCGGGCTGCGCCGGTCACTTTCAGTTCGGCTTCAAGCCGCGGCGTGGCACGACCGTTTGGACGCTCAGGTACGGTCATGACCGGTCCCTCGTCTGCAGTAGCGCGCGCAGTACCGCACGGGGCAGCAGATCTACCTTGAATGCGTTGTGACGCAGCGGCGCCGCCCCGACCGAGGCCAACTCGGCAGCACGTTGCAGACTCTCGTCGTCGCAGCGAGCGCCGAGCAGCGCCTCTTCGCAAGCGGGCAGCCGCCACGGCACCGTGCCGACGCCCCCGGCCGCGATGCACGCTGCGCGCACGATGCCATCGGCGATTGACAGGCCGGCAGCAACCGAAACGACGGCGAACTCGAACGACTCACGGTCGCGCAGCTTCAGATAGCTCGATTGCCGCATGCAAGGCGCAAGCCGCAACTCGACGTGGGTGATCAGTTCGCCGGGCTCAAGGTTGGTCTCGCATTCGGGCCGGTCGCCCGGCAGGCGATACAAGCGCTGCAGCGCAAGGCGCCGCTCGCCGCGCGGCCCGATCAGACGCAACTGGGCGTCGGCCGCAATGAGCGCGACTGCCAGGTCCGACGCATGCGTCGCGACGCAGTGTGCACTCGCGCCGAATACCGCATGCAGGCGGTTTTCACCGTCGATGGCGCCGCAGCCGCTGGCCGGCTGCCGCTTGTTGCAGAGGGCCAAGCCGTTGCGGAAGTAGCTGCAGCGGGTTCGTTGCAGCAGGTTGCCTCCGACAGTGGCCATGTGCCGCACTTGCGGTGAAGCGCTTGCGAGCAGCGCCTGCGCGACGGCCGGCGCTTCGCGGCGCACGTCCGCGTTTGCCGCAACGTCGCTCAAGCGTGCCAGCGCGCCGATCGACAACGTGCCATCGTCAATCGCCACTGTGGCTAGCGGCAACCGACCGATGTCCACGACCCGCGTCAACGAGGCGAGGCCGGCCTTGTGCAAAGGGATCAACTCCGTGCCGCCGGCAATGAAAGCCGCACCCGGTTCGGCCTGCACCGCGACAAGCGCGGATTGCAGGTCGACCGCCCTCACATACGAGAACGGGTGCAGGGTCATCGTTGGCCCACCACCTGGAGTATTGCGTCGACGATGTTCGGGTAAGCGCCGCATCGGCACAGGTTGCCGCTCATCGAGGCCTCGACACTGCCGCGATCCGTCACGCCGTCCTCTTGGAGGAGGCCGAGTGCTGAAACGATCTGCCCCGGCGTGCAGTAGCCGCACTGCAGTGCGTCGCAGTCGATGAAAGCCTGCTGCAGTGGGTGCGTCAGGCCGTCGCGCGCCACACCTTCAATCGTCGTGATCTCGCGTCCGTCCTGCATGGCCGCCAACGTCAGGCAGGCGTTGATGCGGCGCCCGTCGGCGAGCACGGTGCAAGCACCGCAGGCGCCCATGCTGCAGCCCTTCTTCGTACCCGCCAGCCCCAAGTGGTCGCGCAACAGGTCCAGCAACGTGGTCGAAGCCGGCACCGTGAGCGTGTAGGCTCGGCCGTTGATCGACAGGCACACAGACGTGCGGTCATCGGCGTTGCCGGCAACACCTGGATCGACGGCGGGTGGGAAAGATTCGGTTCGCATGCGTCGAGGATATCGACGCTGCGTCACCCAACAAGTGCGTTCGCCATACGGGTATCGCCACTACCCGGCTTGCGGAACTGACCGCGCCGTCACACCACGGGTGGTTCGGGCCTGAAGATGGTGAGCCGCAAGTCGGGAGCTCCGTCGGGCGTGAAGGACGTGATGTTGTAGGGGACCTCGCCATGCACGGGGTGCCGTAGCGTCTTTCGAACGGTCGATCGATCGGCCACCACGTCGTGATGAGCCCACCAGGCGCGGAACTCGGGGCTTGCCGCCGCGGTGCGCGCGACCAAGGCTGCAAAGCCGGGGTCCCCGTTCGAGCGGCCGAAGTCGACACGGAAGCGCGCGAGCACGTCCCGCGCGTCGATCTCCCAGTCCGCCATCCGCTCGCGGTAGAGCGGGCTCGTGAAGGTGAGCCATAACTGGTTGCGCGCCTCGGCCGGCAGGCTGCTGAAGTCGCCGAAGAGCTGACACAGCGGTTCATTCCACGCCAGCAGATCCCAACGTTTCGTCTTCAGGTAGGCCGGCAAGGTCAATGATCCGACCAGCGCTGAAAGGTCGTCCACGACGCGGCCGATGGCGGCTGACTCGACAGCCGGCGCAGGGTGGCCCGCGAGCGCCAACAGGTGCGCCCGTTCGGTGCTGCCCAGGCGCAACGCGTCGGCCACCCGTTCGAGTGCGCTCGCCGAAACGCGAATGGGCCGCGCCTGTTCAAGCCACGTGTACCAGGTGACGCCGATGCCGGCCAGCGCCGCGACCTCCTCGCGGCGAAGCCCGCGAGCGCGCCGCCGCGCACCGCTCGGCAGTCCCACGTCGGCCGGTCCCAGGCGAGCCCGGCGGCTGGTGAGGAAGACTGCCAGTTCCTTGCGTGCATCGAGGGTCACGTGAAAATTATCAGGCCTCGCAATCGACTGCCAGCGTGTGACAGCTTCTCGGCAATCAAGGCGGAGAAGTGAATGTCGCTGATAGGCCGATAGCCGGCATTTGCCCGCGCTTCGCTGAAGGACCGCAATCAGCGGCGGATTCAACCGGGCACAGTCCGCAGCAACAACCAAGCGGGCAACCCCAGATATAGCGCCAGCAACCCGAGTCGTTCCAGCCCCGCGCGCGCCGCTGTCGCCCACCCCGGGAGTACCAGCCAGCCAGCAAACGCGCCCAACTCGATCACCGCCCGCACCGCAGCCGCGCACAGCACCACGCCGGCAATCCAGGCCGCCCACCACAGCCCGAAGGCGGTCAGATAGGCCGCCAGCCCGTAGCTGTAGAACTCCCCGAAGGCGCTGCCGTAGGCGATCTTCTGGTGCAGCTGGAAGGCGGGCACGGCCAGCAGGAAAGGCAGCAGCAGGAACTTGAACGCCGGCTGGGCGAGGCGGCTGGGCGGCAGTTGTGCGCGGCTGCGGGCGTAGGCCCACCAGGCAAGCCAGGGCGGCTGTTCATGCATGGGCAGCCCGAGGGCACGGGCCAGGGCCCAGGGGTCGGGCAGGGCGAGGCCGTGGAGCCAGCGCTCGCCTGAGTTCAGACGCAGCGAGGCGCCTGAGCCAGGCAGGTGCAAGCACCAAGGCTCGATGGCGGCGATGTCGCTCAGTGGGACCTCCAGTCGCCGCGAGCCGCGCGTCAGCACCAGTAAGCCTTCCGCCAGCGTGACCTGGGCTGTGCAGGCGCGCAACAGGGCCCAGGCCGCTGCCTCGGGGATGAGGCACAGGGCCGTGAACATGCGCAGCAGCGCGAGGGTGTTGGTCTGCAGCGTGCCATCGCCCCACAGCCAGATTGCACCCATGGCCAGCGCGCCGCCGCGCGAGATCAGCTGCAGCAGGCCCGCCACGGCGCGGGCGGCAGGGGGCAGCACGACGAACTGGCTCGCAAGAGTGGCTGGCAACTCGACGGGAGAGATACCCACCCAACGCCGCAGCACCGACCACATCGCCAGTCCGGCAATGAAGACCGCCGCCGCGCGCCCGACCCAGTCGCCCCAGCGGACCATCAGCGTGGGCGCCGGGTCGCGCACTGGCAGGTCGCCGATGACGAGGGTGCGTTCGCCCATGCGCGTGGCGGCGATGACGGTGCCGCGGGCATCGATGACGGCGCTGAAGCCATTGGTCGTGACGCGAAACTGCGGCAGGCGGGTCTCGATGCTGCGAAAGGCCGCGACGGCCTGGTGCAGGGAGGCGCCCTGCTCGTGGTCAGTGAACCACGAGTCGTTGGACATGGTCAGGATGACTTGCGCGCCCAGGCGTGCGCCGGCGATGGCGAGGCCGGAGTCGGTGTCGTCAAGGCAGATCAGCGGTAACACGGGCACCTCGCGCCTATCGGCCAGGCGCAGCGGGAAGACGCGCACGCCGCTGCCAGGCCGCCAGCTGCCGGCGCCGGGCAGCCAGCCCCGGACGGCGGGCGTGTCCAGCCATTCAGGCAGGGCTTCGGTGAAAGGGAAGAGCCGGGTCTTGCGATACATGCCAGCCAAGCCGCTGCGGGGCAGCACAAACGCGGCCGCGTTGTATTCCCCGTCGGCATCCCGGTCATAGGTGCCAAAGACGAAGGGCACACCTGCCGCGTCGACGATGGCCTGGATCTCGGCGTCCAGTTCGGCACCGGCCGCGCTCTTGGGCTGGCCGAAGCTGGTGGGGTAGACGGTCTCGGACCACAGCACCGCGTCGACATGCTGGCGCTCGACGGCGTCGTAGCTCATGGCGAAGTGCGTATCAAGGACCTCACGCACGACGGCGGCAGCACCCTTGTCGCGGCGCAGGCGCTCGTAGTCGGTGATGTTGGACTGCACCAGGCCCATGCGCAGTGGCTTGGCTGCTGAGGTTTGCTCAGGTTGCAGCGCGAAGAGGCCATAGCCGGCCAGCAGCAGTGGGCCGACGGCAGCAAGCACCAGCGGCGCAACCATCGCGCGCAGGCCTTCGCGGCGGCGCGCCAGTGCGGCGGCGACGGCCTCGTTGGCCAGCAGCAGCACGACGGTCAGCCCGGTGGCGCCGCCCAGCTCGGCGGCCTGGCGCAGCAGCGGCGCGGGGTAGAGGCCGTGGCCCAGCGTGTCGCCCAGCACATGCGGCAGCGCCCATTCGGTGGCGGCCCAGGCGGCCACGCCGGCCGCGGCAGCGAGGGCCGCGCCGTGATGGCGCCGCACCAGGTGGCGCACAACGGCGAAGACGAGGATCTGCGGCTGGAACAGCGGCGCGGCGAGCAGCAGCAGCGCCAGGCCCGCACCCGCGCCGATCTGCGTGTAGGCGCCGAGGGCGCTGCCGAACCAGAAGAACACGGCGGCCGTGTACGCAACCGACATGGCCCAAGCGCCGAGCAGCGTGCGGTCCAGACGGGCTTCGGCATCCAGCGTGCGCAGCCAGGGCACCAAAGCGACGAAGCCCAGCACCCACGAGGGGCCGCCGCGGGCGTACAGGCCGCAGAGCAGCGCGGCCACGACGACGCCGGTCCACCGGCTGCGGGCGAGCCGGCTGGGCAAGGCAGCGAGCGTCAACGCGGGCCGTCCACCGGCGCCGGCACGACGATGCGCCGGATCGGCAACCCCGGCGGCGCCAGTTCAGGCGGCACGACGCGGTCGGCCGGCACGGCGACGCTGCGGCCATTGATGACCAGCGTCTGCGCATCCGGCGAGAACATCAGCATGGGCTCGATGCGCTGGCCGTCGTCGGTGGCCTGGTGGTGGCGCACATAGCCGGGCGGCAACTCGAAGTTCTCGGGCACGGCCAGGCCGATGATGGGCGGGCGCGTGCCGGGGGGATTGAAGGCGCCGAGGCCCGTGCGCACGCCGGCCGCATGCAGGCGCTGGATCACTTCAGCCATGGTGGGGCGTTCGCCTTCGTTGACGTAGTCGGCCAGGTCGGGCGTCTGGTCGCCGTTGGGGTCGCGCAGACGCGGGATGCGGGCGACCGGCGCAGTGGCCGTCCCGGTCATGACCACGGCGACCGTTGTATCCGGGGCACTGGCCCAGGCGGTGGGTGTCTGGGCAGCCACTGATGCCGGCTGAGCCGGTGCCGCAGCAACCGCTGGCGATGCGGGTGCCTCAGCCGCCGGCCACCACCAGGCGAGCCCACCAACTACCACGGCGATCGCAACCACCAGCACCCAGGGGGAGGGCCCCCAGGTGGTGTTGTGGCGGTCGTTGGGTCGCGTCATGACAGCCCCGTTCAGTTCATGGCGCCGCCGGGTTGGACGTCGAAATCGCCCAGCCCATGCGCTCATGCCCGTACTGGTTCCAGATGGGGCTCTTGCCGTTCGTGAATGACGTGTAGCGCGCCGCGCCCGATCCGGTGGTACCGCCGAAGATGCCGGCGGACACAGTGCCGCCGCTGTAGGTCGGGTGGGTGTCGTCGGACTGGATGTAGTCGTAGCTGCTGCTGGCCGAGACGAACTTGGCGTTGGCGTCGCGCAGCGTCGATTTCAGCGTCGACGTGATGCGCGTGACGTAGCTGGCCTCGCTTTCGCCGGCCACATAGCGCAGCGCGTCGGAATCGATCACGCCGTCGCCGTTGCTGTCGTAGTCCGCGCCCATGTACTGCGCGAAGTTGTCGGCGCAAGTGAAGCCCTTCTGGCGCGCGTACTCGCACATCCAGTAGTTCATCGTCGCAATCTTGGGCAGGAAGCGATCGCGCATGTTCACAGTGGCGCCGGTGCTGGCGTCCTTGCAGCTGCTCTGCGTGTTGTCGGCGTTGTAGCCGGGGTAGTGCAGGTTGGAGATCTGCTTGAGCTTCACGCCGGCATAGGCATTGGCGTTGATGAAGTCCATGGCGGCAGCCACATAGGTCTTGCAGCTGTTCACGGCGGCGTCCATGCCTGCGTAGTTGCAGGTGCCGGTCTGGCTCTTGAAGGCGGAGCGGGCCTGCAGGCCGTCGTTGCCACACATCTCGAAGGTGACGACGCGGGTGGACGCCGCCTGCATGTACGACTTCTCGGCCACGATCTTGTTGTTGTAGACGTCGGAGGCGACGGCGCCGGACTTGGCGCGGCGCACGCTCTCGATGCTGGCGTTCCACTTCGCCGCAAGGTATTCCGCGTCCACCGTGGGCGCCGCGTATTTGGCGGCATTCAGCACCGAGCCGTTGTAGCCGGCATAGATGGAATCGCCATAGGCGACGACGCGGTATTTGGCGGTCGTGCCTGTGCGGTTGATGGTCCAGGACACGTTCTGCGTCAGCGTGCTGGCGGCGGCGGGTGTGGCGCATATGACCGCCAGCAGCGGTACGCCCAGGCGGCAGGCGGCGCGGCGTAGCGTGCATTGGATAGCGGCGCGAAGGGAAGTCCTCATCTGTGTCTCCTAGCTTGGTGTTTGCGACGGGAACCAACAGAGCGCCCGGTCGCCGCGTGGGCAGGCCGGAACCACGAACAACACTTCACGCTAGCACCCTGCCTGCGGGGCGAATCGGGGACATTCCCTCTGTGTGCGGTGCAGCAAGAGGGACGGCGGAACCCTGGTAATACGACCAAATCGCCGTGCCGAGGCCGCGGCGAAGATCGCGCACTTGCAGTTCGAGCCCAACAATCTCTGGCTACCGCTTCATGACTGAATTTGTCGTTTTTCTAGCAGTCTTGCTGGTTGTGAATGTGCTGGTGTCGCGCCGCGTCATCGCGACGGGGCGGCGGATACACCTGCCGGTGGGCATGCTGCTGGTGGCGATCTGGCTGTTCCCGTTGGGAGGCGCCTTCATCGCCTTCCTGTCCACACCATGGCGTCGTGTCGTGGACAAGGTCGTCGCGGACGCGGGCTATCGCGATCGCAGCAACGGGCAGGGTCCGGCGCCCGAGGATTTGGCTCACGCGGCGGGGGGTGCGAGTTTTTCAGTCATGGACCATTTGCAATGGGGCCACGAACTGCCGGTGCTGGACTGGCGCGCCCTGAACCGCTGGGCAGCGGGCGACGAGACCAGCCATGCAAGTGACGAGCAGCGCATCGCTGCGCTTGAGGCCGGGCGCCGGGCCTGGCTGCTGCACCTGGGCGAGGCGCTGGGGCCGCAGATGGGCCTGCTGGAGACGGAGGAGGCCATGGTGCTGTCGCCGCTGAACGAGCGCGAGGAGCGCGCGACCGCCGCCTACGTACATACGGCCCGCAGACGCATCGAGCGGCTGCTGGGGCCGCTTGCGAGCTTCCCTGCGGGCCAGCGCAGCCTTGTTCTGGTGCTCAACAGCGAGGACGACTACTACCGCTATGTTTCGCTCTACTACCCGGACGGCGAGTTTGCCGTTTCAGGGGGCATGTTCATAGATGCCGGCTGTCCACACTTCGTCGTGGTGCGTGCCCACCTCGGCGCTGTCGAGCCCGTCATTGCGCACGAGCTGACGCACAGCGCGTTGGCTCACCTGAGGCTGCCGCGCTGGCTGGACGAGGGCATCGCCGTCAACAGCGAACGCCGTGTGGCCGGTGCGCAGCCCTCGCTGCACACGGCGCCGCAATTGCACGTCCTACTGCGCGACCACTGGAATGCGGCCAAGGTGCAGCGGCTGTGGTCGGGCGAATCCTTCCTGCGCGCCGACGACGACACGCTGCTGTCCTATGAGCTGGCGCGCATCCTGGTGGAGCAGATGTCGCGGGACTGGGACGGCTTTGCTGCTTTCGTGCGCGCGGCCGCTCACGCGACCGACGCAGGTGGCAGCGCGGCGCGTGACGCGCTGGGGCTGGACCTGGGCGCCTGCGCGGCGGCGCTGGTGGAAGCGTCATCAGCCGAGGGCTGGTCGCCGCAACCGGCGCTCTGGCGCTGAGTGACGCCGGCAGACGGCTACTCCTGGCGGGCGATCAGTACAGCCGGATCGCCGAATCGAAATGCCAGGTACGGCGGATCTCGATGACGTCGTACTCGCGCGCCAGCGCCGGCGTGAAGGCCGGGTAGTTGGCCTGGCTCTCAATGACGCGGCGGATGGCCTCGTCCAGCGCCGGCACGCCGCTGGAGCGGTAGAAGCTGACCGACTCCACCGTGCCGTCGGCGCGAATGGCAACCGTCACGAGCGGGTCGGTGTAGGGTTGCTTGATCGCGTCGCGGACGAGGTCGAAGGTCTGGTTGAACTGGATCTTGCGCGCCCAGGCCTCGGCGTAGAGCACCATCTCGGCGTTGGCATCGGTGCGGCCGAAGAGGCGGCCGCGGCGGGCGCTGCTCCAGGACGAGGGCAGGTTGGAGGGGGCCTGGCGTGCAGCATCCCGTTGGGCATCACGCTTGGCGGCTTCCTCGTTGAGCTGCTGGCCGATGGCGCGCAGCCGGGCTTCGCGCTGCTCCTCGGCGGCCTTGGCCTCGGCCAGCTTGGCGGCCGCGGCGCGGGCGGCTTCCTGGCGAGCCGCCTCCTGGCGCCCGGCTTCCTGTCGTGCGGCCTCCTGCCTGGCGGACTCGGCGGCCTGACGGGCGGCTTCGGTGCGTGCAGCTTCCTGGCGGGCCGTTTCCTGGCGGGCTGCCTCTTGCCGGGCGGTTTCCGCACGAGCGGCCTCGGCGCGAGCTGTCTCCTGCCGAGCCGCGTCCTGTTGCGCCGCGAGTCGGCGTTCGGTCTCCAGCCGTGCCGCTTCCTGCTTCGCGGCGGCCTGGCGCTGGGCTTCCTGGCGTTCGGCTTCCAGCCGCGCCGCCTCGGCACGGGCCGCTGCCTCTTGACGTGCAGCCTCCTTGCGAGCGGCCTCCTGTCGGGTCGCCTCCTGTTTCGCAGCCTCCAGTCGTTCCGCTTCGGCCAGTTTTTCCGTCTGCTGCTGGGCTTGCTGTTGGGTGTCGCGCCTGGCGCGGTCGAGCTGGGCCATTTCGGCGGCGCGCTCGCGGGCCTCGCGGTCCAGTGCGGCGCGTGTGCTGTCGTCGCGCGTCAGCGTGGTCAGGGCGCTGGAGGCAGCCGAGAGGGCCGCGATGACGGGGGCGGAGGCCGGGGGTTGAGGCGGCACCGTCCAGGTCGTTTCGTTGGGCCGTTCCACGGCGATGACGGCCGGGGCGGGGGCGGGTGGCGGTGCCTCGTCGGCCGCCGGGGCGCGTGGCGCCGGCACAGCCGAGGTTTCGGACGGCGCAAGCGGTTCGGCGGGCAGGGGCGATGGCTCAGCGGCAGGCGCTGGCGGCGGGGTGACCAGCACGACGCGCAGGTCGGGCACCTCGGCGCGGCGGGCCTGCCAGGGCAAGCTCAGGCCGGGCAGGCCCAGGCCTTCACCGCCAAAGGTCAGGCTCAGCAGCAGCCCATGGGCCACCAGAGAGATCAGCAGGGCCCGCGCCGGGCCATGGCGCGATCTCCGCGGCCAGGAGGGGGCGGTTTCAGCGGCGAGCGCCTGCGCGAGGCTGGGGCCTGAAGACCAGCGGCTCAAGCCGGCCCCACCAGGCGGGGGCGAATCAGCTCGGGATGATCCTGGCAGCGCATGCGCCCATTGTCGTCAGACGTGCGGGCCGATCAGCACCGGGTTGCCATCAGGGGCGCCCGGCCCCGCGGATGCGGGGGGCGTGCTGGACCGGCACGCCACCCGCCAACCGCGGAATTAGGGAAGGGTTGATGCGGGGGCGTGTCGCTATCGGCGTCGCAATAACGTCTGTTCCACAAGCCTGACATTTTTCGGAGATTCCATGATGGCCTCCCTGCCCGATCCCCGCCGCCTGCTGACCCTGGATGCGCTGTTCGCGCGCCGACGTCCGGCGCGGGCGGAGCGCGAAGAGCCGCAGTTGACGCGCATGCCCGAAGACGCCGACGTGCTGATGATGCAGGAGATGGCCAGCACCCAGATGGGCCGACTGGCGGCAGAGGTGGCGCTTCAGGAGGGCAGCCGCCGCCAGTACGCCGCGCGCGAAGAGAGCGAAGTCATGGAGGCGCGGCGCGAGCGGCGCTGAATCAGATCGGCGTCAGCAGCGCCTCGCCGCGCCGCCAGGCGTCGACGTTGGCGATGAAGTTCTCCACCGTGGCGCGGATGGACTGGGGCGACCAGCCGGCCACATGGGGCGTCAGGATGACGTTGTCCAGGCCCAGCAGCTCCTGCGGCGGGCGGGGCTCGCTTTCATAGACATCCAATGCCGCACCGGCGATCTGCCCAGCCCGCAGGGCCGCGGCCAGCGCGGTGGTATCCACGCAGCTGCCGCGCGAGATGTTGACGACATGGCCGCCGGCGCCCAGCGCCGCCAGCACCTCGGCGTTGACGATGTGCCGGGTGGCCGCCCCGCCGGGCGTGGCGACGACGAGGTCGTCGGCCCAGGCAGCCAGGGCCATCACGCTGTCGAACCAGGCCGCATCGCCAGCATCCTCCCGCGGGCGGCGGTTGTTGTAGCCAATGACCATGCCGAAAGCGGCGGCACGCGTGGCGATCTTGCGGCCGATGCCGCCCAGGCCGATGACGCCGAGGCGCCTACCCTTGAAGTTGGGGAAGAGGGGCAGGGCGTCCCGCCAGACGCCGGCGCGCAGCGCCACGCCCAGCTGGGGCAGTGCCCGCACGCTGGCCAGCAGCAAGGCCAGGGCGTGGTCGGCCACGCAGTCGTCATTGGTGCCGGCGCCGTTGCAGACGAGCACGCCGCGCGCCTTGGCGGCCGCCACGTCGAGATTCTCGTAGCCGGCGCCCTGGGCGGCCAGCAGCTTGAGGTTGGGCAGCGCGGCGATCTCGTCGGCGGAGAAGCCGGTGCCGCCATTCGTCAGCACGAGGTCGATCTCGGCGGCGTGGGCCGCTATTGCCGCGGCCCGGCCGGTGGCGTCGGGGGCGTCGATGACGCGAAAGCGTTCCAGCAGCAGGGCCTTGTGTTCGGCGGCGATCGGGACGAGCAGCAGCAAGGTTTCCATGGGCAAATTGCAGCAATCAGAAAGCGCCCATCATGGCCGAACCTATCTGCTTCTCCTCCCCCGCCGAATTCCGCGACGGGCTGGCCGCTCCCCCAGGTCTGACGAATGGCTGCTGGCGCGCCCAGCGCCCACAATCGCCCCACTTCAAATTCCTCGCCCACCATGAAACGACTGCTGCTCCCCGCCTTGCTGGCGGCGACATTGGCCCACGCGGCCGGCCCCAATGCTGCGGAAGGTCCGCTGGATGCCCTGCCCTACACGCCCAGCCTGGACGTGACGGCCATGGACCGCAGCGCCGACCCCTGCGACGACCTCTACCGCTACGCCTGCGGCGCCTGGACCAAGACAAACCCCATTCCGGCCGACCAGTCGCGCTGGTCGGTCTACGCCAAGATGGCCAACGAGAACCAGCGCTACCTGTGGGGCGTGCTGAACAAGCTGGGCCAGCCGGGCGCCGAGCGCACGGGGCCTCAAGCCAAGCTGGGTGACTACTTCGCCGCCTGCATGGACGAGGGCGCCGTGCAGGCCACCGGGCTCAAGGGCCTGCAGCCGACGCTGGACCGCATTGCCGCGCTGAAGGACAAGAAGGCCCTGCCGCCCCTGCTCGCCGAGTTGCAGCTGGCGGCCGGCAATGACCGCCTCTTCTTCGGCTTCAGCGCGGGCCAGGACTTCGCCGACGCGACGCGCCAGATCGCCTTCGCCTCGGCCGGCGGCCTGGGCCTGCCCGACCGCGACTACTACCTCAAGCGTGACGACAAGACGCTGAAGATCCGCACCGCCTACGAGGCCCATGTGGCCCGCATCTTCGAGTTGCTGGGCGACACACCCGAGGCCGCCAAGGCGGGGGCGCGCAGCGTGCTGGCCACCGAGACCACGTTGGCCCGCGCGTCGCTCTCCAAGGTCGACAAGCGCGACCCCTACAAGACCTTCCACGTCGTCGACGCGCGCGGCCTGAAGGCGCTGATGCCCGGCTTCGACTGGGCCAGCTACCAGGCGGCCCTGGGCACCACGCCCTGGCATGCCCGCTACAACGTCACCGAGCCGGCCTTCTTCAAGGCACTCGGCGCGCGCCTCAACGCGATGAGCCTGGCGGACCTGAAGACCTATCTGCGCTGGCAGCTGGCCAGCAGCCTCAGCCCCGCGCTGGACAACGGTTTCGTGCAGGCCAATTTCGACTTCTACGGCCAGACCCTGCACGGTACGCCCCAGCTGAAACCGCGCTGGAAGCGCTGCGTGCAGCTCGTCGACGTGCAGATGGGCGAGGCGCTGGGCCAGGAATTCATTGCGCGCAACTTCACGCCCGACCTGAAGGCCGCGGCGGTGCAGATGACCGACGAGATCGAGGTGGCCATGGGCCGGTCCATCGACAGCCTGGCCTGGATGAGCGCCGAGACCAAGGCCCGCGCCCACGCCAAGCTCAAGGCCATCGTCAACAAGGTGGGCTACCCGGAGCGCTGGCGCGACTACTCGGCCTTTGCCGTGCAGCCTGGCGATTTCCTGGGCAACGTCACGCGCGGCAACGCCTTTGAGGCCAAGCGCCGCCTGGCCAAGATCGGCCAGCCGCTGGACCGCGGCGAGTGGGGCATGACGCCGCAGACGGTGAACGCGTATTACGACGCGCAGATGAACGACATCAACTTCCCCGCCGGCGTGCTGCAGGCGCCGCTGTACGACGCAGCTCTCGACGAGGCACCCAACTACGGCAACACCGGCGGCACCATCGGCCACGAGCTGACCCACGGCTTCGACGACGAAGGCCGCCAGTTCGACGCCCAGGGCAACCTGAAGAACTGGTGGACCAAGAAGGACGGCAAGGAATTCGAGAAGCGCGCCGCCTGCGTGGCCGACCAGTACGCCACCTACACCGTCGTCGATGACATCAAGATCAACTCCAAGCTGACGCTGGGCGAAGACCTTGCCGACCTCGGCGGCCTGGTGCTGGCCTGGGAGGCCTGGAAGGTGCACATGACCGGCAAGACGCTGGAGAACCGCGACGGCCTGACGCCCGAGCAGCGCTTCTTCGTCGGCTTCGCGCAGTGGGACTGCGCCGATGCCCGCCCCGAAGCCCTGCGCGTGCAGGCCAAGGTCGACCCGCACTCGCCGGCGCGCTGGCGCATCAACGGCGTCGTCGTCAACATGCCGGAGTTCGAGAAGGCCTTTGCGTGCAAGCCGGGCGCCAAGCTGGTGAAGCCGGCGGGGCAGCATTGCAAGGTGTGGTGATCTACACGGGCTGAGGGCGCTGCTCATTGCCGCCGCGATGAGCAGCGGCGTTGTCGGCAGCGGCCACTGACCGTGAAGGTAGCATTGCGCACGCAGGATGCGCCCATTTCCCGGCGTGCCTGGCGCGGGTGCCTTGGTGAAAGCCGGGTGGCACCTCGATTGCCCGCCGGAGTTCCATGACCGCTGCGCTGCATCCACCCTGCGACCAGGCCGCCATCCGCCACGGCCCTCCGGCATCGCCCTGCTCGCCGGCCAGGCAGCGGTGGGTGCTGGCGACCGCAATCCTCGCGTCCGGCATGGCCTTTATCGACGGCACGGTCGTCAACGTGGCGCTGCCGGCAATCCAGAACGAGTTGCATGCCACGCTGCATCAGGTGCAATGGGTCGTGGAGTCGTATGCGCTGTTGCTGGCCGCGCTGCTCCTGCTTGGCGGCGCGCTGGGCGACCGCTACGGCCGCCGCCGCATCTTCCTGATGGGTGTGGCGATCTTCGGCGTGGCCTCGGTGCTGTGCGCGCTCTCAAGCGGCGTGAACGCATTGATCGCGGCGCGCGCATTGCAGGGCGTGGGTGCAGCCCTGCTGGTGCCGGGGAGCCTGGCGCTGATCAGTGCGGCCTTTCCCGAGCATGAACGGGGCCGGGCCATCGGCACGTGGGCCGGCTTCAGCGGTATCACGGCCGCCGTGGGGCCGGTGATCGGCGGCTGGCTGATCGACCATTACTCCTGGACCTGGGCCTTCCTGGTGAATGCGCCGCTGGCCGCGCTGGTTGCGGCGATGGCGATGCTGCGGGTGCCGGAATCCCGCGACCCACAAGCCACGGGGCGGCTGGACTGGCCGGGGGCGGCGCTCGTCACGGTGGGCCTGGGCGGCATCGTGTTCGCCTTCGTCGAAGGGCCGGCCCGCCAGTGGGATTCGCCCGCCGTGATCGCCGCCCTCGTGATCGGCATCGTCGCGATGGGGGCCTTCGCCTGGGTCGAGAAACGTACGCCTCGGCCCATGCTGCCGCTGCAGTTCTTTCGCGACCCCGTCTTTGCCGGCGCCAATGTGCTGACCTTGCTGGTCTACGCGGCCCTCGGCGGTGGCCTCTTCTTCGTGCCGCTGGCGCTGATCCAGGTCCATGGCCTGTCGGCCGCCGCCGCCGGAGCGGCGCTGCTGCCCTTTATCCTGATCATGTTTGCGCTGTCGCGCTGGGCCGGCGGCCTGGCCGACCGGGTCGGGCCGCGCACACCGCTGGCCATCGGCCCCGTGATTGCGGGCGCCGGCTTCGCTGCGCTGGCGCTGCCTTCCATCGAGGCCAATTACTGGACCGGGTTCCTGCCGGGCATCGTGGTGCTCGGCGTGGGCATGAGCGTGACGGTCGCGCCATTGACCACGGCTGTCATGAATGCGGCGGGCGCCGACGCGGCCGGCGTGGCATCGGGTATCAACAACGCGGTGTCCCGTGCGGCCGGCGTGCTGGCCATCGCTGCGCTGGGTGCATTGATGGCCTGGGCATTCGGTGTTGCGCTTCGAGGCCAGCTCGACCACCACGGCGTGCCTGCCGCTGTGGCGTCGCTGGTGCTGGAGCAACAGAGCCGGCTCGCGGCCATCGAGCTGCCGCGGGACATCGACGCAGCCACCCGAGCCGCGGCCCAGAGCGCCATCCACGAGGCTTTCATCAGCGGATACCGCTGGGTGATGGGCGTGAGCGCCGCGCTGTGCGTACTGGGCGCGGCGGTTGCCGCGATGTTGATGCGCAAGGTTGAGCGTTAAGACACGCAGTGCGCACGGGCTGACTTGGGACGCCTGTGCCAGAACCGACAGCGATTTGGAAGAACGCTTCCAGCCTAGTGCCGTCGCCCGCTTTGCAGCGAAAGCGGGCGTAACAGTCCGCCTGCGCGCCTCCCATACGATCGGCCGGTCCTCCATCGGTAAAGGCCCAGCCCGTGCGACGCCTCGGCATCACGATCATCCTCAGCCTTGCTGCCACCACTCATGCGGGTGCTCGGGAATGCGAGCGACTCTGCAACACGCAGGCCCAGCCTTTGCCCGCTCAGGACGGCAAGCCATGACCCCGATTCAGCAATGGCATGCCACCCGCAGCCTGCGCCTGCTGCTGCAGACGCTGCGCGACTTGATGGTCTCGATGGGGCCGCTGCTACTGCTCGGCGGAGGCCTGCTGGTCGCTGCCTACTGGTGGCTGGATCCGCAGCCGCCGCGCCAGGTAAGGCTAGCGACCGGCCCGGCCGGAAGTGCCTACGCCAGCTTCGGCGAGGGCTATGCGAAAGCGCTGGCACGCGAGCGCATCCAGGTGGAGCTGATCGCCAGCGAAGGCGCGCAGGACGATCTGGCCCATCTGCGCGCGGGCACGGTCGATGTGGGCTTCGTACGCGGCGGCATGGCCGATCCGGTGACCGATACCGAGGCCGGCATCGTCTCGCTGGGCAGTCTGTTTTACGAGCCGATCTGGATCTTCTACCGCCGCGATCTCGGCATCGCGCGCCGCCAGCCCGGGGGCGAACTGCAGCGCCTGGACCAGCTGCGCGGCCTGCGAGTCAATGTGGATCAGGACGGCAGCGGTGTACCGCAGATTGTTGAGAAGCTGCTGGCGCTGAACCAACTGAAGCCGACCGATCTGCGGCTGTCCAATCTGGCGCCCGACGCCGCGGGTGAGGCGCTGCGCCAGGGGCGGCTGGATGCCACGGTGCTGATCTCGGCGCCGCAGGCCCGCCTGATCCGCGAGCTGCTGCGCGACCCGGCCATTGCGCTGATGGCCTTCGAGCAGAACGAGGCCTATTCGCGCCAGCTGCCCTTCCTGTCCACCGTGAGGCTGCCGCGTGGTGTGGTGGGCCTGGCAGCCGATTTACCGCCGCACGACGTGCCGCTGCTCGCCACCACCACCGCACTGCTGGCGCGCGAGCAAACGCACCCTGCGCTGCGCCAGCTGTTCGCGCAGGCGGCCCTGGGTCAGCACAGCGACGCCGGCTGGTTCAATGGCGCGCGCGACTTCCCCAACACCCGCACCAGCGAGCTGCCGGTCAGCGCCGAGGGCGATCGCGCGATCAACGGCACGACGCCGGCGTGGGCGCGCTACCTGCCCTTCTGGGCCGGCAATCTGCTGGAACGCATGTGGCTGGTGGTCGGCGGCCTGCTGGTGCTGATGCTGCCGCTGTCGCGCGTGGTGCCGCCCCTCTACACCTTCCGCGTGCGCTCGCGCGTGTTCCGCTGGTATGCGCGGCTGCGCGAGGTGGAAGCAAAGCTTGAAACCGGCGCAGGCGAGCGCGGCGCTTTACTCGACGAGCTGGATGAGCTGGACCGCGTCACACACCGCATTGCGGTGCCGCTGTCCTATGCCGAAGAGCTTTACGCGCTGCGCAACAACATCTATGCGGTGCGCAAGCGCCTGCTGGCGCAGCGGTCCCGGCCGACAGACGGACCGACCGACTAGTCAACAAGCGGCGCGGCGGCGTGCTGCCTGTCCGTTCTGCCATCCAGTCCGACCCCGGGATGAGCGGACCGGCTGTGAGAAAGGCACTGTTGGACGGTGGCAGCTGCCTTGGCTTTCCGAAAGTCCGGTATCCGCCGCCTGAAGCAGCCCAAGCTCAAAACTGCGCGGCGCCCGGCGTCCCGCAAAGACCGCCTCGCATCTCTCGCTGCTCAAGCAGCAACGCTACGACAGCAACCGGAACAGCATGTTGGGATGGATGGGCAGGTCCATCAGGCCGGCCACGCCCATCAGCACGCCGAAGAAGGTTGGCAGCAGGGCCACGAAGTACAGCGGCCAGAGCCGGGTCAGCGCCGTCACGGCCAGAAGGGCGATGGCGATGGCGAGCAGGGCGTCGGACAGGTCGAACTGGTCGTCGCGGCGGTTCAGCGTCTCGTAAGCGGTCTGGGCTGCCTCGGCCTGGGCCTTGAGTTCGTCGCGCTTCTTGAGCTGGTCGGCCGCCTTGGCGCGGTAGCCAGCGATGGCTTTGTCGTAGTCCGCGGCTTGCGCGTTGGGTGCTCCGGCCTTGGCCAGCTCGAGCTGGGTGGCCGCCTGCTCGGCCACGTCGGCGCGAATCGTGCGCGCCTGGAAGTAGGCCCAGTAATCGAGCTTGTCGGCCTGGGCCTGCTGCATGCCTTGCACGATGTTGTCGTCCTTGACCTTGCAGATGCCCATGAAGGTGGCCAGGATCGCCACCGTGATGGCGACAGCGGCGTTCAGGCGCGCGGTGCGCGCCTCCTGCGCGGCTTCGGCGGCCTGGTCGATGAGGTCTTTGGGATCGAGGTCCATGGAAGGGGTGTGTAGTTGGCAGCGGAACTATGCGCGCAGCACGGGCCTTGTCTGTGGCAATCTCGCGGCCTTCAGTTCCTGCGCAAGCCGAATGAAAGCCAAGACACTGCTGCTGACATTGCTGTTTGCCGTCACCGCCACGGTGCGCGCTGAGCCCGTCACTTTCGCGCTGGAGGCGCCGCAGGCGAGCCGGGTCCTCCTCGCCGGCGAAATGACGGGCTGGGACAAGCACAAGCAGGCCATGGCGCGCGGCGCCGACGGCATCTGGCGCGTGCGCCTGGACCTGGCGCCGGGGCAGTGGCTCTACAAGTTCGTCGTCGACGGCCGCTGGGTGCATGACCCGGCCACGCCAGACCACGATGCCGATGGCCAGGGCGGCCAGCATTCCTTCGTCTTCGTTGGCGAAGGTGCATGGACGCCACCGGCCACCGGTCGAGGCCGTGTCGAGACGTACGAGGTGGCTTCCGCCGCCTTCGGCCGGACCGACAAAGTCAACGTCTATCTGCCGCCCGGCTTCGAGCGCGGCCAGGCCCTGCCGGTGCTGACGCTGCTGCACGGCGGCGGCATGGACGCCGACCAGTGGTTTCGCACCGGCCACATCGAGCGCTATGCCGACCGCCTCATCGCCAGCGGCCGTGCACGGCCCTTCGTCATCGTCATGCCCAGCAGCAACGGCCGGCGCTACGACGGCCCGGCCGAGCGCTTCATCGTCGACGAGTTGCCGGCCTGGCTGAAGGAACAGTACGGCCTCTCACCCATACGCGCGCAGTCGGCCATCGCCGGTATGTCCCTGGGTGGCTATGGCTCGGTCAAGCTGCCGCTGGCGGCGCCGCAGCGCTGGGGCTATGCCTTCGCGCTGAGCGGCTGGTATCCGGACGAGCTGATCGCCGAGGTCCAGCGCGCCGGGCGGCTGCCGGTGCCACTGGTGCTGCGCTGCGGCAGCGAGGACGAATTGGTCACGACGAATCGCGCACTTCAGGCGGCGCTGCGCGCCCAGGGCCAGGCGCCCGACTATCGCGAGGACGCCGGCGCCCATACCTTCCACTACTGGAGCCACGTGACGGCGGAGATGCTGGAGGGCGTCGACGCCTACTTCCGTCGCGCCGGTCCCTGAAGATTCGCTGATCGCGGCGTTCAGGCCAGCGGCGGCGCGGCGCAGAGTGAGCCGCTGGCGGAGATCGCGGGCGCGAGTGCGGTGATCACTTCGTCGAGTGCGGCGTCGACGGCGGCGCCATGGATGCCGGCGATGCACGCCCGCTCCAGCCGCAGCGCGGCTTCGCGCAGCCCGTCCATGCCAAAGGTGCCGGCCAGGGATTGAAGGTCGTGCGCCAGGCGGCGCCCGGCCGCCGCGTCGCCGGCGTTGCGCGCGGCATCGAAGTCCTGTTCAAAGCTGCGGTATTTCTCGGCAAAGCCGCCGAGGGCACGTCGCAGCAGCGCGGCGTCGCCGCCGAGGCGGCCCAGGGCGCCGGCCATGTCGATGCCCGGTGTGGGCAGGCCCACGGCGGCAGCGCTGCCGTTGTCGGCCGGCGCGCGGGGGCGCACCCAGCGTGCCAGGGTGGCATACAGGTGCGCCACGTTGATCGGCTTGGCGACGTGGTCGCTCATACCGGCCGCGAGCGCCTTCTCGCGGTCGCCCAGCATTGCGTTGGCGGTCATGGCGATGATGGGCAGGTCCTGCCAGCGCGGCTGCTGGCGCAGCCGCTGCGTTGCCTCGAAGCCGTCCATCTCCGGCATCTGGCAGTCCATCAGTACGGCGTCGTAGTCGTGCGTGGCCAGCCGCTCCAGGGCCTCGCGGCCATTGCAGGCCATGTCCACCGCGATGCCTATGCGGCCGAGCAATTCGGCGGCGAGGTCGCGGTTGATCTCGTTGTCCTCCACGAGCAGCACCCGTGCGCCGTCCAGGCGCACGTCGAGCCGCGGCGGCAGCGGGGTAGCGGCGTGCTCGCCGCCCAGGCCCGACGCTTGGGCACAGGCGTCCAGCAGCGACCAGGGCGTCACCGGCCTGGCCACCATCACGGTGGCCGCCGCCAGCGCGGTGGGTGGGTCCTGGCGGCCCGCCTCGGCCAGCAGCACCAGGGCCGGCAAGCCGCCCGTAGCCTGGGCGGCGAGGCGGCGCGCGAAGTCCGCCAGGTCCAGGCCGGCCAGCGGATGCTCCAGCACGGCCAGGTCGTAGCCTTGCGCCGCGTCCTCTGACAGCCGCGCCAGCGCCTCGGCGCCGCTGGCGGCGCAGTCAACCTGCAGCCCTGCCTGAGTGAGCGTCGCGGCATGCAGTTGGCGTGCCGCGGCATGCGCAACGACCACCAGCGCCCGCCGCCCGTGCAGGCCGGCGGCGGGCTGGGCGTTTGTCGCCTCGGGCAATGCCGCCAGGCTCAGCATGAACGAGAAGCGGCTGCCCCCGCCGGCGGAGCTGTCGACTTCGAGTTCACCGCCCATCAGCCGCACCAGCTGGCGGCTGATCGCCAGCCCCAGCCCGGTACCGCCGTGGCGGCGGCTGGTTGCGGCGTCGGCCTGCTCGAAGGGTTCGAACAGGCGCTGCCTGAGTTCGTCGGAAATGCCCATGCCGGTGTCGCTGACCGCAAAGCGCAGCACCGCCCGCTCGCGCTCGCGGCTCACCGTCTCGACGCTCACCTGCACCTGGCCGTGATCGGTGAACTTGACCGCGTTGCCGGCCAGGTTGAGCAGCACCTGGCCCAGGCGCACGGGGTCGCCCAGCAGCTGCCGCGGCGGGTCACCCTGCACCGAGAACAGCAGCTCCAGCCCCTTGTCATGCGCCTGCGGGCCCATCATGGAAGCCAGGCTGTCCAGCACCTCGGGCAGGTCGAAGGGCAGGGTCTCGACGACCAGCTTGCCGGCTTCGATCTTGGAGAAGTCGAGGATGTCGTTGAGGATGGTCAGCAGCGAGCGTGCCGCGCGGTTGACCTTCTGGATGTGCACGCGCTCGCGGGGCGGCAGCGCGCCTTCCAGCGCCAGGCCCGACATGCCGATGATCGCGTTCATCGGCGTGCGGATCTCGTGGCTCATGTTGGCGACGAAGGCGCTCTTGGCGATGCTGGCCGCTTCGGCGGCGTCGCGCGCGTGGCTCAGCTCGGCGGTGCGCTGGCCGACGGTGCCCTCCAGGGCCGTGTGCTGGCGGCGCAGCTCGGCGTCGCGCTCGTGCAGCGCGCCCATCAGCGCGTTGAAGCCCTCGCCCAGCCGGGCCAGCTCGTCGGCACCTTCGACCGGCACGCGGCGGTCGTAGTCGGCGCTGACGCGCACCTCGTCGACCACCGCCGCCAGCGTGGCCAGCGGCCGGCCGATGGAGCGTTGCAGCGCCCACAGCAGGCCGAGCATCACCGCGGCCCCCAGCAGCACGAGCGCAGCGCCGAAGGCGACCATGGCGACCAGGTTCTGCCGCTGCAGTTCGGCCAGGCTGGTGACCAGGACCAGGCGCGCATCGCCGTCCAGCGCCTGCACCCAGCGGGCCGCGCCGAGGTCGGTCGCCAGCGCGAAGCCTGGCTCGCTGCCGCCGCCCGGTGCGGAAGGCGGCCACTCGACGGCCTGCGGCGCGCGCAACTGCGCGAGCAGCCGCCCGTCGGCCAGGCGCAACTCGGCCGACAGCACCAGCGGGTTGGGGCGCAGCGAGTCCAGGATCTCCTGCGCGCGCCGCGCGTCACCGAAGGCGACCGCCGCCTCGGCACCGACAGCGATCAATTGCGCCATGGGTTCGACCTGGGCGCGGGCGCGCTGTTCGAGGGTCAGGCGCTGCACCAGCACCAGGCCGGCCGCGCCCGCGGCGAATACCAGCACCGCCGCCACCAGCAGCGACAGCATCAGCACGCTGCGGATGCGACGCGGCCGCGCGGCGTTCATCTCAGCTACCCCTTCCGCATTCGCGACACCTGCAGCGCGCGAACCCCGCGGGCCGAGCGCCGGGCCGCTCCCAAGCCGGCCCGGCATGGCGATGTGCTTGCGGCTCAATGCCGCAGGCATCGCCGTCCCCCCGGGGGACCGGCCAAGGTACTCCTTGGACGAGGGGCTTCATCTCAACCTCCGCAGGCTGCCGTGCTCGACCACTTCGCTGGACACCTCGAGCAGCTTTGCCGGGATGCCCAGCGAGGCCCGGCGTGCCTGGTCGAGATTGATGCTCATCTCGATGTGCTCGCCGGGCAGCAGGCGCACGACGCCGCCCTCGCTGAGGAATTCCGGCGCATTGCCCACGGTCAGGACCGGCAGGCCGCTCAGCTGCGCCAGTGCCGCCCGGCGCGCCGACGAGCTGACGGCGCCGACGAAGACGATGTGGCAGCTGGCGAGCGCCTCGGGCGACACGGCGCGCCTGACGGTGAACGGCCGGCCCTGTTCGAGCCGGCCCTGGAAGGTTTGTTCCAGGGAGGCGTCGAAGTGGTTCTCGTCGACGGTGCAGACGTTCCAGGGCATGGTGCCGTCGGCAAAGGCCCGCGACGGCCAGGTGACGTAGCGGGCGAAGTTGCGCATGAACGCGGCCTCGACCCGGGACTGCCGCTCGACCAGCGGCGCCTGCGCGCCGGCCAGCGGCCCCAGCGCCCAGGCCAGGACCGCCAGCGCGACGGAGCGTCCGAAACGCACGGCGACCCTCACCAGGCCGCTTTCAAAGCCAGCAGCCACTCCCGGGGCCGCGAACGCGTGCTCTGCGAGGGGTGGTAGTGCCGGTCGAGCAGGTTCTTGCCGGACAGTTCGATCGACATGCGGCGCCCGCCGTCCAGCCACGCGTAGCCCGCCAGGGCGTCGATCAGCGCATAGCTCTGCCGCGCCGCCGCCGGGCCCTCGGGCAACAGCGTCTGGTCCCGCACGACGTGGGCCCCGCCGGCCAGGTAGAGGCCGCCGGAGAAATCATGCCGTGCCCAGAGGTTGAACAGATGCGGCGCGCTCATCTGCAGCCGCGCGCCGTGCAGCAGTTGGGCGCTCTTGTAGTTGATGCGCTCGGCGGCATTCAGCGTCGCCGGGTCGCGCGACAGCAGGGCCGCGTCGTTGCCGCTGTACTCCAGGATGCGGGCGGCGGTGCGGCTGTAGGCCAGGTAGATCTGCCAGCCCGCTGCTGGCAGCAAGGTGGCGTCGAACTCGATGCCGCGCGAGCGCTGCTGGCCGCTCTGGACGTTGTAGATGACGACGTTGCCCGAGCTGTCGGTCTGCGCAAGGTCGTTGACGGCGTTGCGGTTGCGCAGGTCGAAGGCGGTCAGCGTGGCCGTGGCGCGGCCGTTCAGCAGCTCCGCCTTGACGCCCAGGTCCCAGCCGCTGCCGCGCGTGGGCAGGGCGGGTGTGCGCGTGCCGTCGGGCCGGTTCAGCACCTGCGCGACGGGCACGAAGGAGCGTGCGAACGAGGCGAACAGCGACCACTCGGGCGCCAGGCGCAGCAGGGCGCCGTATTGCGGCGTCAGCTCATGCGTGGAGAAGGGTTGGGATGCCGCGGTGATCCGGTCGTCGACCCGGGCACGCGCGGCGGTGTAGCGCAGGCCGGCCAGCAGCAGCAGGTCGTCGTCAAGCAGCCCGAGCGTGGCGCCGGCATAGGCCGAGCGGTCCGTCTGATGCAGGCTGCGATCGGTGCGATTCTCGGTCAACGCCGACAGCGGGATGTCCACCTGGCGGTTCCAGGTCGATGGGTCGCGCAGGTCCCACAGCGGCAGGGGCGAGGCGATGGGGCGGCTGCCCAGGGCCGGGTCGTTGGGCGCCTGCGCCGCCGTGTTGTCGAAGCGCCGCCTGAGCGACTGCGCGCCTAGCAGCAGCCGCAGGCTGGCACGGTCGAAGCGGTACACGCCGACGCCGTCGGCGGTCAGCGTCTCGGCCTGGTTGGTGTAGGTCTGGCGACGCAGGCGGCGGCCCTGCAGAAACGTCTGGTTGTCGGACATACCGAGGTTGCCGGAGAACAGCGCATCGATGGCGAAGCGCAGGCGCGAGTAGCCGGCGCGCAGATGCCAGTGGTCGCTGGCCTCGACATCGACCCAGCCGCTGGCGCCCGTGCTGTCGCTGCGGCGGTAGTCGACGTCGGACATGCTGTTCCAGTCGTCCGGCAACCCGGGCACGTCGACGCCAGCGCGGTTCGGGTCGGCCGCGGTCGGCACGAGGCCGGCCTGCCTGCCGTAGCCGGGCTTTTGCATCAGCTGCGGGGCTTCGCGCTTGCTGTACTGCTCGGCCTTGAGGGTCACGCTGACGCGGCGGTCCGGTGTCCAGCGCAGCGAAGGTGCCAGGGTGGTGGCATGCGCGTCGTAGGGCCGCCAGTAGTGGATGTCCTGGTCGAACGAGGCGGCGACGCGCAGCAGCAGGTCGGGCCGCAGCGGCGTGCCCATGTCGGCGTCGAGCCGGTAGCGGCCGTAGCTGCCGGCGCCCACCTCGACCTCGGCGAAGGGCTGGGGCCGCGGGCTCTTCGTGATCACGTTGACGATGCCACCGGGCGCCACCTGGCCGTACAGGAAGGAGGATGGGCCCTTGACGATCTCGATGCGCGAGGCGCTGGTGAGGTCGAAGATCGACGGGCCGACGAAGCCGTCGCGCAGCACCTGGTAGGCGCCAGGCACCTGGCTCACCGCAAAGCCGCGGATCGCCAGGTTGGCATTGCCCTCATTGAAGTCGTTGCTCCGGTAGGTCACGCCTGGCGAATAGCGGGCCACGTCGAACAGGCCTTGCGGCTTCTGGTCGCGGATGAATTGCTCGTTGAAGGCCTGGATGGCGAACGGCAGGTCGTGGATCGGCGCGTCGAAGCGCGAGGCGGACACGGCGTGGGCGGCGCGATAGCCGCGGTCGAGGTTGGCGGCAACGTCGAAGGGCGACAGCCGCACCTGCACGAGTTCGCCGATGTCGAGGTCGGCGACGCTGGAGGAACTCGCCGCGACCCCGGTGGCAGCCGCCAGGCCGGCGGCCAGCACCAACAGCTGCGCTGCGCCCGCGACCCGCAAGCGCATGGCGGTTCCCTGTCTCCTGCCCCCGGCTGCTGTCATCGATCACTCGATTCCATTGGGCTTGTTTGCATCGAGTTTATTCCTGTGCGCCGCCGCAAGGGGCGGCCTGCCGTTCAGGCCTGCACGACGTTGCGGCCCTGGCCCTTGGCCCGGTAAAGCGCCGCATCGGCGCGCGCCAGCACCGCGCCGCCACTGGCATCGGCGCGTTCGGCTTCGGCGATGCCGAAGCTGGCGCTGAGCGACCAGTCCTGCTCCAGCCACCGCAGTGGCGCCATATTGACCAGCCAGCGCATGCGCTCGGCCACCAGCGCCGCGCCGGCGATGTCGGTGTCGGGCAGCAGCACGCAGAATTCCTCGCCACCCAGGCGGCCGAAGCGGTCCACCTCGCGCACGCAGGGCTGCAGCTCCTTGACCATCAGGCGCAAGGCCGCGTCGCCGGCGGCGTGGCCCAGGGTGTCGTTGAGCTGCTTGAAGCGGTCCATGTCGATCATGACCAGGGCATAGCCGCGGCCGCGCGCCAGCCAGGCGTGGGCGCGCTCCAGGGCCCGGTCGAAGGCGCCGCGGTTCAGCGTGTCGGTCAGCGGGTCGCGCTCCAGCAGGCGCTCGATGCGCGTGATCAACCGCATCAGCACCAGGAAGGCCAGCGTCGCGTTCTGCAGCAAGGCCAGCACCAGGGCCGTCCACAGAAAGGCGATGTTGAACCCGGTCGGCACGCGCAGGTCGGGTGTGCGGCCGGGGTTGACGAAGGTCTCCAGGCCGCGCGCCGCCATCAACGCCGCGATGAGGAACAGGGGCAGGGCCAGCGGCGCGGGCGTGCGCCGGCCGCCGGCCGAGCGCGCCAGGCTGCGCCAGGCGACAACGCCGGCCGCCAGCGTCAGCGCGGCGCCGGCACCGTTGACGATGCGGGCCTGCCAGCGCAGGTCGCCTTCATAGGGCAGCGCCAGCAGCAGCAGCGCCGTGGCAGCCACGGCGGCGGCGCCGGGCTTCCAGTTCAGCGCCCGCGTCGTGATGCCCGGCACCGCCGCGCCGAGCAGCGCGAAGGAGGCGATGGCGAGCACGTCGCCGGGCCAGTAGGTCAGGGCGTCGGGCAGCACACCTCGCAGCACATGCAGGGTCAGCGAACCGGCGGCGGCTGCGTTCGCTCCGGCCATCGCCAGAGAGGCCCGCGGCGCGATGCGCGCGACCAGGGCCAGTGCCATCCACACCAGGGTCGCCGCCGCCGCGACGAAGATGATGCTGGCCAGCAGCGTCTGGGTCTGCGCTGGCGTGATCATGCCGTGGCGATCCCGCCGAGGTGCGTTGCCACGCAGACGCGGTTGCGGCCCTCGGCCTTGGCGCGGTAGAGCTCGCCGTCGGCGCGCGCCATGCCGACTTCGCCCCGCGGGTCGTCGGCCACCGGCAGGGCCACGCCGAAGCTGGCCGACAACGGCAGCTCCACGTCCTTCCAGCGCAGCGGCTGGGCGGCCAGGCTGTGGCGCAGGCGCTCGGCCACGCTGGCGGCGGTGGCGAGATCAGCGGGGCCGGTCAGCGGCAGCAGCGCGCAGAACTCCTCGCCGCCCAGGCGCCCGAGGCAGTCCACCTCGCGCAGGCAGGCCTGCCACACGCGCACGCAATGCTGCAGGGCCGCGTCGCCGGCCTGATGGCCGTGCTGGTCGTTGACGCGCTTGAAGTGGTCGATGTCGATCATGGCCAGCGCGAAGCCGCGGCCGCGTTGCAGCTGGGCCTGGGCCTCGCCGAGCGCCTGCTCGAAGGCGCGGCGATTGAGGGCGCCGGTCAGCGGGTCGCGGTAGGTCAGGTGCTGAATGCGCGTGATGAGGCGCCAGATCATCAGCGCGATCAGGCTGAGGGTGATGGCGGCGGTGACGACGAACCACAGCGCCGCGCGCGCCGGCGACGGCAGTTCGCCATTGAGGATGTGGTCATCCCAGCCCGGCACGAGCAGCAGCTCCGCGGCGTGCGTCAGCGTCACGGCTGCCATTGCGGCGAAGGGCAGAGTGGTGCAGGCGGTGACGACGCGCGACAGCTGGTTGCCGATGCCACGCACGACCTCGCGCACGGACAGCAGGGCCAGCAGCGCCACGCTGAAAGTGCTGGCCACCTGCGGCGCCAGGCCCGAGCCGCTGGCCAGGCCCAGCGCGATGCCGATGGCACCGAGGCCGCCTATCCAGCTGATGTCGCGCGGGCGCTGGCGGCTGCGCAGCATGCGGCGCAGCGCCATCAGCAGCAGCACGGCACAGGCCAGCAGGCCGAACTCGGGAATCGCCTGGCGCAGCAGGCCGGGCCAGCCGGCCATGCAGTCGCCGCAGCCCTGGGAGGCGATGCGCACCAGATGAGCCGCCGCCATCAGCCGGCCGGCGCGCGGCGCGATGCGAAAGGTCTGCGCGAGCGTCAGCCAGGCCAGGGCCGCCATCAGATTGAAGAGGGCGCTGACCTTGAGGACCGTCGGGACGTCGAGGAATTCCATGCAGCGAGGTGGGCCTGTGAACGCTACGGCAATGGGCTGAGAAGGCTCGCCGCCAGGGGCCAAGCAAGGCGCAGCACGCCGCCCGCACTCATGTGCGGGCAAGTGGTGCAACGCCGAGTGGCCCCTGGCGGCGAGCCTTCCCGCAGGGTTGTGACCAGAAAGGCCGCGCGCCGCGTTGCAAATCCTCGCCGGGTACCCCACCCCGCTCCGGTTTGCGCCTTGCTCGCAGCCTTTCTGGTCACAACTCAGCCTATTGCCGTAGCGTTCACAGTCCCCGGACGCGCATCTTCTCCGACAACGCCACAATGCCGGCCATGTCGGCTTGGGTACTGATCACCGGAGGCTCGCGTGGCATTGGAAGCGCGACGGCGCTGCGTTGCGCCGAGGCCGGCTGGGACGTGGCCATCAACTATGCCCAGGATAGCCTCGCTGCGGACAAGCTCGCGGCCAGATTGCACGGACTCGGCCGGCGCGCGCTGACCCTGCAGGCCGACGTGGCCGACGAAGTTCAGGTGGCGGCCATGTTCGAGCAACTGGACACGGCGGGTGGCCGGCTGGCAGGCCTGGTCAACAACGCCGGCATCGTGGCGCCGGCGGCGCGGCTGGAGGCGATGACGACCGAGCGCTGGCGCCGCCTCTTCGACGTCAACGTGATCGGCACGCTGCTGTGCTGCCAGCAGGCCGCGCGGCGCATGAGCACCCGGCAGGGCGGCGCAGGCGGGGCGATCGTCAACCTCAGCTCGCGCGCGGCCGAGTTCGGCTCGGCGGGCATCTATGTGGACTACGCCGCCACCAAGGGCGCCATCGACACCCTGACCAAAGGCCTGGGGCGCGAACTGATCAGCGAGGGCATCCGCGTCAATGGCGTGCGGCCCGGCATCATCGAGACCGACATCCATGCGGCCAGCGGCATGGACGCGAGTAGCGCTGTGTCGACCATTCCGATCCAGCGCCTGGGCCGGCCCGAGGAGATCGCCGAGGCCATCGTCTGGCTGCTGAGCGATGCGGCCAGCTACACGGTCGGCACCTTGCTGGATGTGGCTGGAGGCCGCTAGCGCTTCTCGACCAGCGTCGATTCAACGCCGCTCTCGTCGCGCAGCCGAACGGCGGTGGCACGCGCCTCGTCGGCGCTCGGGAAGGGCCCGGCGCGCAGCCGGTGCACGCCGCCTTCGCGGACGACGGTCAGCAGCGGCAGCAAAGTCAAGTCAGCCTCGGCAATACGCTGGCGCAGGGCTTCCGCGCCGTCCAGCTTGGCGAAGGCGCCGAACTGCAGCCAGGCGCCGGGGCCGGTGCTGGCAACCGTGGCTGCCATGTTGCCGGTTGTCTCGCGCTGCGGCGCGCCGGGCGGCGTGTCGGGCACGAAAACAGGCGTCGGTTCGCCCGCCGGCTTCTGGAAGGTGCCGGCGCGGATCTCGGCATAGGTGATGCGTCGCACCTCCACCGGCGCCACGCCGCGCAGCAGATCGAGCTTGAGGGCGGCCGTGTAGCTGAGGTCGACGATGCGGCCCTTGTGGAAGGGGCCGCGGTCGTTGATGCGCACGATGACCTCGCGGCCGTTGGCCGGGTTGCGCACGCGGGCATAGCTGGGGATGGGCAGCGTCGGATGAGCCGCCGTCATCGCATACATGTTGTAGACCTCGCCGCTGGCGGTGGGCCGGCCGTGGAACTTGCGGCCGTACCAGGAGGCCAGGCCGCGGTCGGCATAAGGGCTGTCGCCGGTGATGGGCTCGTAGCGCTCGCCCTGCACCTCATAGGG
The DNA here is from genome assembly GCF_056401875.1 of Roseateles sp. P4_D2. Lineage (NCBI taxonomy): Bacteria > Pseudomonadati > Pseudomonadota > Betaproteobacteria > Burkholderiales > Sphaerotilaceae > Roseateles > Roseateles sp. P4_D2. Next base: position 85,989 of record NZ_JBFUIM010000020.1, read on the forward strand.
CTTGTTGGGGCCGCCGCTGCGCACGGGCTCGATGCGCGGCGCGGCGTCGGGCACCTTGGCGAGGTCGGACGGCGGATTGGGCAGCGGGCCGTCACGCTCGATGCCGACCGGCGCCACGGCCGAGCGGGTCGCGCAGCCGGTCATCAGTGCGAGCAGCAGCAGTGCGATGGGCAGGCCAGTATGCTGCACGCTGTTCCTGCAATGTCGAAGCCATGCCATGAGCAATTTCGTCTTTCCTCCAGCCGAGATCCCCAGTGCCGCCGTGCGCGGCACGGATGCCCGTTACGCGGTCAGCCGCATCTTCTGCGTCGGCCGCAACTATGCCGATCATGCCCGCGAGATGGGCGCCGACCCGACGCGCGAGCCGCCGTTCTACTTCACCAAGCCGGCCACGGCACTGACGCCCTCGGGCTCGACGGTGCCCTACCCGACCGAGACCAAGAACTACCACTACGAGATGGAACTGGTGCTGGCCATCGGCGCGCCGGTGTTCAAGGTCACGCCCGAGGCGGCCGTCGCCGCCATCTGGGGCTATGCCGCGGGTCTGGACATGACGCGCCGCGACCTGCAGGCGGTGGCCAAGGCGGCCGGCAGGCCTTGGGACACCGCCAAGGGCTTCGACCAGTCGGCCATCCTCGGCGACATCGTGCGCAAGAGCGAACTGGGCGCGCTCGACAAGGGCGCCATCACGCTGGCCGTGAACGGTGTTGAGAAGCAGCGCGGCGACCTGGCCGAGATGATCTGGAACCAGGCGGAGATCGTCTCCAACCTGAGCCACCTCTACCACCTGCATCCGGGCGACCTGATCTACACCGGCACGCCGGCCGGCGTGGGCGCCGTGGTGGCGGGTGACGTCATCGTCGGGCGCATCGAAGGCCTGGGCGAGATCACGCTGACCATCGGCCCGGCGGAGTAACGATGTTCTCCACCGAAGAGACTTTGGCGCAGGCGCGCTCACGCAATATCCACGAGGCCTTGGCCGAGGACATCGGCAAATGCGACTGGACGGCGCTGCTCGTGCCCTTGGCCAAGCGCGTGGCCGCCCAGGTGCGCGTGCGCGAGGCCGCGGTGCTGTGCGGCCGCGACTGGTTCGACGGTGTGTTTGCCGCACTGGATGCAACGGCGCGCATTGAATGGCTGTACGAGGAAGGCGCCGTGATGGTGGCGGACAGCATCGCCTGCCGCATCGAGGCCGATGGCCGTGCGCTGCTCAGTGCCGAGCGGCCGGCGCTGAATTTCCTGCAGCTGCTGTCGGGCACGGCGACGATCACGCGCGCCCATGTCGACGCGGTAGCCGGCGCCAGTCCCAACGCCCAGGGCTGCGCCATCCTGGACACACGCAAGACCATCCCCGGCCTGCGCCTGGCGCAGAAGTACGCGGTGCGCGTGGGCGGCGGGCAGAACCAGCGGCTGGCGCTTTATGCCGGCATCCTCATCAAGGAGAACCACATCGCCGCGGCCGGTGGCGTGGGCCCCGCCTTGCGCGCTGCCCAGGCGCTGAATGCCGGCGTGGACATCCAGATCGAAGTCGAAACCATCGCGCAATTGCACGAGGCGCTGGACGCCGGCGCGGTCAGCGTGCTGCTGGACAACTTCAGCGAAGCGCAAATGCGCGAGGCCGTGGCGGTGAATGCCGCGTATTCGGCTCAAGCGCTGCTGGAGGTCTCGGGCGGTGTCGCATTGGATCAGCTGCGCTGGATTGCCGCGACCGGCGTGGACCGCATCTCCATCGGCCGCCTAACCAAGGATGTCAGGGCGGTCGACTACTCGATGCGGGTGCTCGGTCCGGTCTAGCGACGACGCTTCAGCAGGCCAAGCAGGGCCAGGCCGGTGAGGCCCAGGGTGCCGGGCTCGGGCAGGCGGCCCGGCAATTCAGCGCCGGCCAGCAGGAAGATGTCGCCAAAGCCACCGGTGTCGCAGGGGCCGACGGATCCGCCGTTCTCCAAGGCCGGGCCCGAGCCCCTGACCCCGGTGTTGAAGCAGCCCATCCAGACCTGGACCGACATCGTGTCGTAACCCTGGTTCTCCAGGCCCCGCAGATCCAGCGTTGGCAGGTAGTTGATGAATTCGACCTCGTTGGAGGCGCGATTGGTCTTGACGAGGTCGCCGCCGTTCGGGCAGTTGCTGCCATCCGGCGAGGGGTAGGAGACCGTGGCGTTGACGACGCAGATCGCGCCAACGGTCAGCGCGAAGTCGGCGGCGCCGGGCGTCGTGATGGCGCTGCCGTCGAAGGTCTTGTCCGACGAATACAGCGATGGATCCTTGAAGATGTTGTTGGGGTCCAGCGCCTGGGTCTCGAAGTATTTGTTGCCCAGGTTACCGTCGGTGTCGCGCACCGTGACCAACGCCCAGATGGGAATGCTGGAGGTGTCGTTCTGCGGGTTGTTGAAGTCGAAGGCGATGGCCATCTCGTGATAGGCCCCGCCGAAGGTCAACTTCTGGTTGAGGGTGCTCAGGCCGGTGTCCCAGCTGAAGGGCGTATCGCCCGCCAGGCCGCCGTTGTTCGCCGGGTCGTTGCCGTCGCCGGTGAAGAAATACTTCTTGGTGCCGCCGTTGTTCGTGGAGAAGCCATCCTCCGACGGCATGAGTTGGTCGCCGTTGTTCAGGATGTTGCCGTTGTTGGCGGTGACGACGATGGTGTCGATCAGTGCGCCCTGGCTGGCGGCAAAGCTGTAGGGGCCGTTGAAGCCCGCGTAGCCCTTGGCGGCCAGGTGGTCCAGCACCGTCGTCGAACAGGAGACGACGTTGCCATAGGTGGCACAGGCGGAGTTGGGAGAGGGGTAGGTCGGCGAGTAGACCGGCAGCGGCGCTGCGGCGGCCAGGCCGGCAGGGAAGAGCAGGGCGAGAAGCCACTGCGGTTGGATGCCCCAGGAAGTCTTCTTCATATGTCACCTCTCACGCGAAGCGTTGGCTTCGCGATGAGAAATGAGCATTTATCGGGCCAGGCCCCCTAAGTTGTTGAATTGGCTGCGTTTGACTTTTTCCCCGTCGCCGCGCTGTCAAAGGACTCGACAGCCGCGAATGAGTGGGACACCGTTGTCAACCTTCGCGCGCCGAGATGGCTGGCGCGACGAGTTCTCAGCCGTCGAACCAGGGCTCGTTGGGCAGGTCGTCAAAGACTTTCCTGAGCCCGGCGCTCCAGCCCGTGCGCAGGGCCTGGAAATAAGGATCGTCGCGGCCGATGCGGTTGGGCGGCTTCATGGCCTGCTCGAACTGGTTGGCGCGCAGCATGATCATGTCGATGGGCAGGCCGACCGACAGATTGGACTGGATGGTCGAGTCGAAGCTGACGAGGGTGCACTTGGCGGCTTCGTCCAGCGCCGTCGTGTCGTAGCGGATGACGCGGTCGATGATGGGCTTGCCGTATTTGCTCTCGCCGATCTGGAAGTAGGGCGTGTCCTCGGTCGCTTCGATGAAATTGCCCTGCGGGTAGACATGGAAGAGGCGCGGGCCTTCACCCTTGATCTGGCCGCCAAGCAGCATGTTGGCGCCGAAGTCGACGCCGTTGTGCTGGTTGTCGCTGTCGCGGTTGACGATCTCCTTGAGCGTGCGGCCCAGCAGCACGGCCGCGTCGTACAGGGTGGGCACGTTGAGCAGGTGTTCGCCGTCGCCATGCAGGCGCTGGTTCAGCACGGAGATGACGGATTGCGTCGTCGCCAGGTTGCCTGCGGTCAGGATGACGATCTCGCGCTGGTGCGGGATCTGGAACTGGTACATCTTGCGAAAGCTGGCGATGTGGTCGACGCCGGCGTTGGTGCGGGTGTCGGACGCGAACAGCAGGCCCGCACGCAGGCGCATGGCGACGCAATAGGTCATGGTGTGGTCCCGGCGAATGAGCTGGAGGGCATGTTACGGCTGGCCTGTGCCCTTGCTGGCGCAATGGGCAGGCAGGCAGCCCAGGCCGCGCAGCGACGCCTCGACGGCTTCATCCAGCGGCGTATGGGGCTCGCGGCCCAGGGCGGCGACGAGGCGGCTGTTGTCCATGCGCACCGGCTGGCGCCACAGATAGCGCATCTCGCGCATCTCCTTGAAGGTCGTGACGAAGGGCGAAGCGAGAGTCAGCAGCCACCAGGGGAAGGCGGAGATACGCGGCGGCTTGCCGCCCTGGGCGACGACGACGCGCTGGATGGCCTCGGCCAGTTCGCGGCCGCTGGCGTCCCAGTGGCCGCTCATGTGGAAGTTGGCGAAGGCGGGCAGTGTCGCGCGTCGTTCCAGCAACTCCACCATCGTGCGGGCGACATCCGGCAGATAGGCCCATTGGTGGCCAGCGCCGGCGGCGGCCGGGTTGCTGATGGACGTCACCGGCTTGTCGGGCTTCACCAGGCCTTGCGAGAACCAGTTGTTGCCGACCCGCGGACCGAAGAAGTCGCCGGCGCGCAGCACGATGACGCGCAGCCCCGTCTCGCTGGCCGCTCGCAGCCGCGCCTCCATCTCGGCGCGGATGGCGCCCTTGCGCGTCGCCGGCCGCTGCGGCGCGTCCTCGTGCAGCAGCGGGAAAGCGTCGGGGCCGTAGTTGTAGACCGTGCCCGGCAGCAGCAGCGTCGCACCCAGGGCGCGGGCGGCGGCGATGCTGTGCTCCAGCATCGGCAGCACGAGGCGGTCCCAGTCGCGGTAGCCCGGCGGGTTGACGGCATGAACGATGACGTCGCAGCCCTGGGCGGCAGCGAGCACGTCGGCCGCGTTCAGCGCATCGCCGCGCAGCCATTGGATGCCGTCACTTTGCGCGTGCGCCGTCGGGAGGCCACGCTTGAGCCCCTTGACCAGCCAGCCCGTGTCGCGCAACTGGCGTGCCACCTCGCCGCCAATGCCGCCACTCGCGCCGAGCACCAGGACCGTCTTGCTGCTTGTTTCCATGTCGTTCTCCAGAAGTTGATGGAACGGATTCTGGGAAGTGACGGCTTGATTGGGAATTGCTGAAGGTAGTGTCGTAGATATACATTTATGCATGGCTTCGACACTGCCCTGGGACCTGCTGCACACCTTTCTCGGCGTGCTTCGCGAGGGCTCGCTGTCGGGCGCGGCGCGGGCGCTGGGGTTGACGCAGCCCACCGTCGGCCGCCATGTCGCCGCGCTGGAGCAGGCGCTTGGCCAGCCCCTCTTCACCCGCTCGCCCACCGGCCTGCTGGCCACCGAGGCGGCGCTGGCCCTGCGGGGCCACGCCGAGCAGATGGAAGCCGCGGCGGCCGCGCTGCAACGGGCGGCGACGGCGCGCGGTGCCGAAGTGAGGGGCACGGTGCGGGTGACGGCCAGTGAGATCATCGGGGCCGAGGTGCTGGCAGGCGTGTTTGCTGCGCTGCGCGAGGCTCATCCCGGGCTGGTCCTGGAACTGGCCCTGAGCAACCAGCTGCAGGACCTGTTGCGCCGCGAAGCCGACATCGCCGTGCGCATGACGCCGCCCGAACAGGGCCAGCTGATCGCGCGCCGCATCGGCAGCATTGAGCTGGGCCTGCATGCGCGCACCGACTACCTCGACCGCCACGGCCGGCCGGCGACGCTGGCAGAACTGCAGGACCACACGCTGATCGGCTTCGACACCGTGACGCCCTTCATCCGCGCCGGGTCCAAGCGCCTGGGCGGCATCAGCCGTGACAGCTTTGCGCTGCGCAGCGATTCCGACCTCGCCCAGTTGGCACTGGTGCGTGCTGGCGCCGGCATCGGCACGTGTCAGGTCGCACTGGCGCGGCGTGCGCCCGTGCTGGAGCGCGTGCTGGCCGACCAGTTCGCCTGGCCGCTGGAGACCTGGGTCGCCATGCACGAGGACCTGCGCCAGAACACGCCCTGCCGAGTCGTCTTCGAGGCGCTGGTGGACGGGCTCACGCGCCACATCGCCGTCTGAGGCTCAGCGCACGGGATTCGATGCCGGTGTGGACGCCGGTCCTGAGGCTGGCGGGAAGGATGGCGGCGAGGAGGAGGCGGRCGAAGACGGTGGCGGCAGCGGCGGCGGCGCAGCCTGCGAGGTGGCGGCGTTGGCCGACGGCAGCGGCTGCTGCTCGGAACGGCAGGCCGCCAGCGGCGCCACGGTGATCACGACCGCGAGCGTCAGTGCGCATCGACAGGATGTCAAAGCAGGGAGTGACATGGGCACCTCACTCAGCAGCGGCAAATGGATGCGTCACTTCTTGGGCGCAGCGCTGAGCGCCTGGGCCATCTCCAGGTGGTGCCTCAGGCCGGGCAGGGTCCTTTCGGCCCAGGCCTTGATCTCGGGATCCTTGGCATTCTGGGCGGCGTCCTGGAAGAGCTTGATCGTGTTCTGGTGGGCCTTCACGCCGAAGGTCTTGGCGTAGCGTTCGTCGAACTTGTCGTTGTCGCCAGCGTCGATGAGCTTGATCTCGGCCTTCTGCTTGACGGAGGGACCGTCGGGCAGCGTGACGTTCTTGCTGACAGCCAGGGCCTTGAGCTCATCAGCCACCTTGGTGTGGTCGATGATCATCGAATCGGCGAAGGACTTCACATCGGCATTCTTGGCCTTGGACTGTGCGAGCTTGCTGGCCTCGATCTCGGCCGCGCCGGCGTTAGCTGCCTCCTTCATGAAGGACTTGTCCGAGCGGGCGTGGGCCTGGCCGGCAAAGGCGGCACTGGCAAGCAGCAGGGTGACGCTCATGAATTTCTGGGCGGTGCGCATGGGGGCTCCTTGACGGGTTGAGGCGGACGGCTGAAGCCGGCATGCGCAACGGCACCACCGGACTAACGGCCAATCTAGGCGGCGGTGCGTGCCGACGGCGTCAGCCGAGGACGAAGCCGCTGTAGGAGAACCGGCGGCCGGCAGCTTCCGACAGCGGCGCGTGGCGCCGGCCGACAACCCGCCAGCCTCCTGCTGTCTAGGCTGCAGGATCAGTCAACGCCAAGGAGTCGACATGCAAGACGACGACAGCCGCAGCTATCCATCGGACAACGATGTGAGCACCGAAGAAGACCTCAGCGGCCCGGCCGCCGCGAAGAAGATCGCCGACCTCGTCAAGGCCGGCAACAGCTGCTTTTTCTGCACCCTCGGCATGGGCACGCGGCAACTGCATGCGCGGCCGATGACCGTCATCGAGGTCGACGACAGCGGCGCCCTGTGGTTCTTCAGCGAGATCGACAGCCTGAAGAACATCGAACTCGACCGCGATCCGCGCGTCACGCTGTTCTTCAAGGAGGGGGACAACGGCGGCCACCTGAAGCTCGACGGCAGCGTCGAGCAGGTGACTGACAAGGCCACCATCCACCGGCTCTGGAGCCCCAAGCTGCGGGCTTGGTTCACGCAAGGCGAGGACGACCCCCGTATCTGCTTACTGCGCGTGGACGCGATCAGCGGCGAATACTGGGACAACCGCCACGGCAGCGCCATCGCCGGCCTCAAGATGCTGTTCGGCGCCATCACGGCCCAGCGCGTCGACGAGGGTGTGCATGGGCATCTGAAGCTCTGAGGCACCTCCCCATTCGGCGCCCAACAAAAAGCACCTGGCATTGTCAATTCCACTTTGTAATCGCCGCTTGTCCGTCATCTGATTGCCGCCTTCAAGGCCCGTTTTCGGCATCAAATGTCCGGCATCCGCATGGCAATTTTGTATTTGTCCGGCATCGCCCTGCTGTTTTTGACAAGGCGAATAAGTGGTTGATTTGATTGAATTTTCCAGGAAAATTTTTCGCCAAATCCGGTCTTGCCCGTTCTTTGTGCAGCTCAAGATTCGCGTCGGCGCAGACAGTTCCTGGCTGACGACTACGCCGCCTCTCAAGCCCCCATTGCCTTCACCCGCTCATCCACGATGCGCAGCAGGTGGCTGGCAATCATCAGCTGCTCTTGGGCCGCCCGAACATCGTCGATAGTCACCGTTCGATGCGAGTGCGGGTTCTTGAACGTCCCGATGGCGCCGGCGAAGAGGTGCGCCGTCGACTCTCGCTCCGCCTCCGGCAGCGACTTGTCGGTCAGCGGGCCGTTTTTGTAGTCGAAGGCTGCTCGCATCAGCGGCACGCCGACATCCTTGTCCGAGAACTTGCCAGCCGTGCGCACGGCGACCTCGACGGCCCGGAACGCTTTGAACACGGCCGTGCCAGGATCACCTCGAACGATGTCCAGCCACACATCCTCGGCAATCGCGGGGTGTAGCAGCGCCTTGGGAAACTCAAGGCTGCCGACGTAGGTCTTGAAGGCTTCCGCTTCCAGCAGCTGTTGGGCGCGCCTGCTTGGTCGCACCCAGCCATTGGACCCGTTGGTGTCCATTTCCGTCACCAGCAATCCCTGGGTGCAAAGCCAGCTCCACGCCTCGGCCACGGCCATCTGGGCCTCTTGGCGTCGGTTGGGCGGATAAGGACAAGGGTTGCCGTAGCCCTCCTCAAAATCCTTCCGGAGCGCGCTTGGGTGGACCATCCCGCTTTGCTGCCGGCGTTGATTCGCCACGCGGAGGACAGTTCCCGCCAGCTCTTCAGGAGCGAGTTGCAACAGAACTTCAACGTCAGGGATGAGTGTGGTGATCTTGTCCATGGCAGGGCGGATTCGGCAAATCCACAAGTTGAGAGCGGCGTTGACGATACCGCTGGGCTGAGAGTGACTCGGCGTCGAGCTCCATGCTGGATCGTCCCGTCCAACAGGCCGCCAAGCCAGCGCTACGCTTCGGACATGTCATCCATCGACCCAGCTGAGCTTCAAGAGTTTTGCGCGGCCGCCCGCCGCGGCGCGGCGCGGAGTCATTGAGACACCAGAAGGACTCCGCATTCCACGGCTTTCCCAGAGGCCAATGTGGTCCCATCTCCGAAATTCTTGGGCACCTGCTCAAGGAGCGCTTCGGCGTGAACGCCGTGTACGTCTGCCGCTACCGGTATGACCGTTCAAAGTCGATGAGTACGCATGCCTGGTTGGAGGTGGGGGACGTCCTGGTAGACCTGACACACGACCAATTTCCGCGAACCAACCTGAAGGGCTGGATATTTCCCGTGGACAACCCGTGGCATCTCAAGCGGTTCCCACACCTCCAGACTCGCTCGTCGGCCGGTGAACCTCGGCCCGGCCTACCCACAGATGTCTATGAGGCCATGCGCCGCGAATTGGGCGACTGGCCGGCGAAGGGCTTGCAAGATGCTCCTGTATGACCTCATTCCGCCAAAAGTCTCCCTACAAGTACGTCTACCGCACTGAGCTGCCGGCTGAACACAGGGAGCCAGGTCGTGCTGCGGTTCTACAGCGGCTCCGCAGGTACTCGGTTCAGTCACTTGTTTCGGCAGCACACCGAGTTCTGTGGGCGACCTACCCAACAAAGCTCGAGGGGCTTCACACGGCACCCTGGCACATCCTGCTGATGCTGAAGTGGGCCCTGCGAGACCCCTATGTCCCGTTACGGGCTGGTAGCCCGGTGTCCGAGCATGACTTCAATGCTCTGCGCCAAATGATGCTTGACCTTGTCGGGGCCGAATACAAGCGCAAGAAGCCGGACAACATGTACCTGATGCTGCGCGCACTTTTTCAGCAGATTGATTTCCAGCGGCCTGAAGGATGGACATACCTTCGCTGGCCTGCACTCATCGCCAGGCAGCCCAACAGCCACCCGTCACGTCGGCAGTTCGTCAGCGAAATTGGAATGCCTCCTGAGCATTTCATGGACCTCGCGTTTTGCTTGATCGCCGCTGTCATGGATGGAACGACGTCCTTCGCCGCGGATTGGCTGGCACCGATGCAGAAGGCCTACGGCAAGAGCGTGGACGCAATGTGGCAACTCGTTGCGCGCGACTTGATAAGCATGCGCGCTGAGATGCAGCAAGAGGGCGCTTCACGCTTGCCGCTTGGGCAGGAGTTGCACGAGCCGCCGTACCTCAAGCGTTTCCCGTTCCTCAAGAAGAGAGACGGGCGGTATGCATGTTGGCATCCGAGGATAGTTGCGCGCGGCCTTGAAGAAATCGTGCACTTTCGTCTGTCAGGTCTTCAGGGCCAATACACGCAGCCGTTCAGCCGGTTGTTCGAACGCTATGTGATGGAGCTGGCCAAAGCTATGGACGGCGGGGCCATTCTTGACGACCAGTACCAGGCCCTTATTCACGGGAGCAAGCCGAGCAATGTGGAGGCCCTGATCCCCTGTGGCGATTGCAACGTCATGGTCGAAGCGAAGATGAGTCTGTTTGGAGATGACGCTTTGCTGGTCGACAACGAGGTACAGGCGTTTCAAAAGACAAAGAAGATTCGCGATGGCATCAAACAAGCGTGGAGCGTCGGCAAGGACGTTCGTGCTGTCGAGAGTCCCGTGCCTGCCTGCAAGACGGCGGAGCGGGACTACTTGCTGGTGGTGACTAGCCGAGAACTCTTTGTCGGCAGTGGAGAAATGCTGCTTCGCTTGTATAGGGAAGGCGAGTTCACCTATCCGGATGACGCCTGCAGAGAGAACCTTCCGTTGACGAACGTCTTCGTTATTTCCATTGAGAACTTCGAGAGGCTATCAACTGCGGTATCTGCGGGAAACGTGAAGCTGCCCGACCTATTGAAAGAGGCTGTAGAGCGCAATCGGGACCCTTCTACTTCGGCCATCCTCTTCGACGCATATCTTGAAAAGTATGTCAGTAGCTGGGGGCTGCCTGACCTCATCTTGACCGCTCGCGACGAGTCAGAAGCGCGGATTCGTGAGCTGGGTGAGTGGGGCTCGGGGGATGACAGCGACGAGGCCGAGGCAGAAGACACTGAGCTCGGAGAACATGCTGCGAAGGTAGATGCTCAAACATGAATTCAATCGACTACCAGTCCCTCACCGAGGAGGACTCGCTGCTCATTGAGTTGCCCCATGACGTGTGGCTGATGGACAACCACAAGTGGGCGCTACTCGCGTGGGAGCGACATCGAGCGCAAGCTGCGAGTGCGCCATATGCGCTGATTCACGCGGATTTTCACTGGGACGGTGTCGACGATTTTGCTTGGGACGAAGATGCACGCCGCAAGCTTGCCGGTGCAGACCTGACCGAACTGGAGGCGATGACTTTCGACGACGAGTTCATCCGATATGACTCGTTCATCGCTCCAGCAATACGCCGCGGAACGGTTTCGGAGGTTCACTTCTTCTGCTATCAGGACGATGGCACCGATGAAGGCATTTCAGGCGAGATGTGCGCCCAGCTCGATGTCTCGCAGACTCTCCATGAAGATGTCGAAATGACCTGCCCCCAATCGCCGTACCAGTCATTGCGAGGGAGCCCTGGGGGTCAAGGGTATCGCCAGTGCGGCGGTTGAAGCTGAACCTTCCTCGACAGCCTGCTGCCGTTGAAGGCGTGCGAAGCACCTGGGTGGCATGCGGCCGATGCTCGAATGCGGCCGCACCTCGTTGTAGTCCTGTACCCAGGCCTGGATCACGACCCGGGCCTGCGCCAGCGTCTCGAACCAGTGCTCGTTG
>NZ_JBFUIM010000021.1:0-82134 GCF_056401875.1 Roseateles sp. P4_D2
AGACCCTGCGGCGGATCCTCATGGCAAACATCAGACCTAGGCCGGCACACAGTAGAGCATGGGGTGCAACTTCCGGAACTGCGCTGACTCTGAAGCCAAGGTCCATTTCGTCGAATCGATTCCAGTTGCCGTTGAATCCCTGCCATTCTTCGCCGAGTGGCATCGGGGCGCCCCATGGCATGTTTGCCGAAAACCAGTCAGGTGAGCCAATTGTGAAACCGTATGTGCCCGCAGGGACTGTCCAGTTCAAGCCATCAATGCCTACCCATTCGAAGGGGAAGGCCGTTGGCCAGGGAACGGCTTTCTGCGCGCTGAAGAGCAGCGGGCCGGTGGGCGAACCCGCGTGCAACGACACGGCCAAGGTGCCACCTCCGAACACGACCATGAAGCCTTCGATTGCCGAGATAGTCGTTGATGAACTGACCGAGAACGACCCCCCAGTACTCACGGTTCCGTCTAACACGGATCCAAGGGGCGAAGACGTGGATCCAACGCCCGTGTTAGCCGGTTGACCCGTGTCCACGACGTACACCGCGTTCGCGGCGCCGGCAAAACTGAGTAGCAAGGCCAGCGCACCACAGCTCTTCACCGCAAACCCATTCATTGCATTTCTCCCTGCGTTTTGTGAGGCACGCAGAATACGACGCAGTCGAACTAGGGCATCCTGCGCACACCCCCCTGACTCGAGTGTTCGCAGCGCGCGCCGGCCCAATGCGACGCAGTGGGCGATTTCGCTGTAAAGCCGACGTGGGGAGTGTCAGCCGATCCAGACCGGCTTGAAGGTCTCGTTGGCCTTGCGGGCTTCGAGGGACCATCTCCCCTTCATGTGTGCGTGCTTCCGCGGGGTTCCCTACGAAGTGCCGTCGATGCAGCGGTCGCATATGCATCGTGGGCCGCTGAGTGCGTATCGAACGGGCCGATGCACAGCAGTGTTTCGTCGTGAGGAACTACGGCGACCCAGCGGTCGCCTTCGGGCACCACACCGATTACTTGGGCGGACATCATCTCGGCCGGATTTGCCTCGGCCTGTTCGTCGGTCCCACATCGCAGGTTGACACGGCGGTTACGCTCGATACTCCTTTCATGACCRCCCTGGTTTTGTTGCCTGGCATGGATGGCACAGGCTCGCTGTTCGATCCCCTCGTAGAGGCGCTAGCTGGCAAGGTTCAAGTCGAGGTGGTGCGGTATCCATCGGCGCCACCGGCCGGGTATTCCGTACTTGAGCGCTTGGCGGAAGCAAGTCTGCCGGCCGAGGGTCCGCTGATCTTGTTGGGTGAATCCTTCTCCGGCCCGATTGCCATCTCACTGGCAGCGAACCACCCCGGGAGGGTCATGGGCCTCATCCTTTGCTGCACCTTTGTACGCAACCCGTACCCCGGTCTATCGCTGCTCAAGAACCTGACCGGGCTGGCCCCCGTCAAGGTGGTGCCCACGCGCCTTGCAGCGGCCCTGCTCTTGGGACGGTTTGAAACGCCAAAGCTCCGAGCTGCTCTTGGCTCAGCGCTGGCGGGTGTTTCAGCCACAGCGCTGCGATCACGTTTGAAGGCCGTTCTCTCGGTCGATGTCGCTTCGGACTTCGGTCGGGTCAGCGCTCCCATCCTGTACCTGCGTGCGAGCGAGGACCGCGTGGTCCCGGCCTCAGCGGGGGACATCATTCGTGCCATTCAGCCTGCGGCGCGCGTGGTGCAGATCTCTGGCCCACATTGCCTTCTTCAAGCGGCGCCAACCGAGGCTGCAAGGGCAATCCAGCAGTTCGTGCAGGCCGTCGGGTAGCCTGTGTGGCCGCTTCCGGCGTATTCGCGAACGGGTAGTCCCGGCCAGGAGCGGTCTGTGGTCAATGTCGGCTTGCTGTCGCGTCGACAGTCCAGCGGACACCTTGATCGCATGCTCGAATGTTGGGCAGAAATCGTTAACGATCCACCTACAACAAGTTAGACCCGAATGAACCTCCTTCGCCTTTCGGATCTCAGCRGCGCCGACCTTCTCAAGGTCTGGGATCTTGTGGCCAGTCCGCCAACGCAGTTGTCTGGCACGGTCGCTTGGTCCTTCGAGGGTAACGGCATCCGGACTCGAACGACTTTCATCCAGGCGTTCCGGGAACTTGGGTTGGCCTTTACTGAGCTGCCAAACTTCCTCAAGACCGGCGAGCGAGCTTGCGACCTAGCCGGTTACCTCGATCCGTTCTATGACATTTACGTGATCCGCGAGTCCAATCACGCGCGCCTGGCCGAATTCACAGAGGCCACTTGCAGGCCCGTGATCAACGCAATGTCCAATGTCGGCCACCCGTGCGAAGTACTCACGGATGCCTACTACGTCCACTCAAGACTGCTTCCGCTGGAGCGAGCTCRAATCTGCCTCTGGGGGCCGCCAACGAACGTGTTCCGTTCTTGGCATGAATTGGCCGGCGTACTCGGATTCACTGTCACGCACGTTTGCGACGCTCAGTTCCATGAACCAACGAGAAGCGTGACATTCACGGAGGAGTTGCCACCATTTGCCGACATCGTGATCACCGACGGGTGGCCCGCCGGKGCGGAAGGCTCTCGTAGGTCACTGACAGAAGCGCTCCTTGCCGAGATGGGTTCGCCCAAGCTGCTACCCACCCCGCCGTTCGCGATTGGGCGTGAACTTTCATTCGATCCGCTGGCGTACTCGGGCTTTGTTGGCTATCAGCAAAAGGAGCTCCTCTTGCCTGTACAAAGAGCCGTAATGCGGTATGCACTAAATAGCTAACCCTTCCACCGAGCGGACGCCTTCCAACGCGCTTCGCACGCTTCCAGCCGCCACTCATGTTCAACGTTGAACGGCAGCTTTCTGGCTGTTCACTTCACCAAGGCCGACTTCCGCTCTGGGTCGCTTTGAGCCGGACACGGTCTGCGGGAGCGGTCGTTTGGGGCACCCTGCTCGGCCGGCCGTGGTCGGGCGACAGGAATCGGCGATGAAGCTGTCGGTCGAGGCTACCGGCGCTGGATGACCGGTGTTCGTTATCGCCGCCGTTCAGGCCTCCGGCGGCGAACGTCTCAGACCAGCCTGGAGCCGCCTTTGCTCAACGGGAACCCTAAGCTTCAACAGCCAGCTTCGCATTCAACCTCGCCGCCAGATTGACCGCCCGCAGGAAGACCCGGAACTGTTCTACCGCGTCGGATGCTTCCCCCATCTCCGAGCCCAGCTTGGCCAGGCCGAGCAGCCGGCTGTAGAGCTGGGCCTGCTCGGGGCCGATGGATTCACTGAAGGCCAGCATCTGCAGCAGCTGGCTGGACGTGATCTGCATCTTGGGGCCCAGCCAGCCGCCCCATTTCCTGACGGCGGCCTCCTTGCGTTCGAACACGCGCAGCTTGGCTCGCTGAGCCTCGACGGGGGCGCCGTCGATGCCGAGGTCGGCGAGGTATTTGAGAAGCAGCACCAGGTTGGCGTCCTTGGCATCATCGTGCAGGCGCGCGAGCAGCCAGTCCTCGGCGTCCTTGCGGATGGGGTAGTTCACCTTGCCGATGCAGCCGAAGGCCCGGCCCGACAGGTTGGCCGGGCAGCCCTTGCATTCGCCATCCAGTTTGCTGAGCGGCGCAATCATGTCCAGCAGCTGCCCGACCGTCACCTGCTTCTGCTTGGCCGTCCCGTCCGGGCTCTTGACGGCGATTTCGACCGTGCATTTGCTGGTCAGCGTGTCGCTGTCGGCGTGGGGAAACTTCTCGCGGAACTGGGCGATCGCGAATTCCGCGATGCCCTGGTGGCTGACCATGGACCGCAGCTTGACCTCTGGCGTGTACCGCCGGGCCGTACAGGGCCGCTGCAGTGCGAAATCGATGGCCATCTGATCCCTCCCTGGCGTGGCTCCATCGCGAGGAGTTTCGATGAAGCCTGCAGCTGCGCCAGCCCCCGGATCCAGGGTGCAGTTGCTATTTACAACGGCAAGCCGGCCTGGATGCCACTCGTTGATCCGCCTAAGCGGCAGGCGCGGCCTGCCCCTGAGCTGGGATAGGCGCTTGGGCCGGTCCGTCGACGCTGAGAGGGCTCGAAGCTCGACGTCAAGCTGGTTCAGCCCCTCCACAAGAGCGGATGCGGTCTCGAAATCCATCGGCTCCTTCTCCAGCAGGTCTTCGCCCAGCGCTTCGCGCAGCACGGAGCCGGGCACCGTCGGTTCCTGGGCACTCCCGGGCGCGGTGAGCGCCCCGCATCGCGACGCCGTGCCTCGCGGTAGCACGGCGCTACCTGTCCCTCGGCCGTCCGGCGGGTGGCCGGCCGGCTTCATCGGCCCGTCACCGTTAAATAGTTCTCTGGTCAGGCCACCATCCGCATGATCGAATCTGGCCTGACCAATTTGTCGTGCGTCCCATGAAGTAAAGGGAACCATGTCCAGACCTTCCTCCTCCCGCCGGCCGGATCGGCGTCGCAGCCCGCTGAACCGGAATTTCACTGCCGCGCTGTGGGCCGCGCTGCGCCGGATCGCGCGCCGGCTTCCCCGCCAGCCGGCCTCGCCGGTCCAGCTGCCATTGTCGGAACCGGCAGCCGCAGAAGCGAAGGCGCTGGCACGGGCCCTCACCGAATTGCTGGGCCAGCATCCGTCGACGCGGCGGGTGATGCGGCATCTGGGCTACGTGGAACACCAACTGGCCCGGCAAGGTGCAGCGGCCCTCTCGGAGATGCCCGTGCACATCGTGGCGACCGCGCTGTCGCAACTGGAGGCGATCGTCAGCAACTGGTCCAACCGCGACCTGGCGGAGCTGCGTTCGCGAATGGCCGTGGCCGTCAAGAAGGGCTCGGAGGATGAGTTCCTCGGCCCCGATGGCGAAAGGCGCTCGGTGTTCGCGACGGCGTCACGCCTCCTCGTCGGGGACGTGAATCACTCGGTGTTTGAGGAATTGCAGCGGCAATACCATGGCTTGGTCTCCCCGGAAGGCATCGAGGCGGCCCTAGGCGTCGCGGCCTCACGCGCAACTAAGGCTACGGCCTGACTTCAGCTGCGAATCTCCGCGTTGACCTCCTGAGGTCGCGGCGCTGAACCCCGCGCCGCCTATCGCCCGGCCAGCAAGGTCGCCACCTCCGCCGCCGACCGCACGCCCAGCTTCGCAAACACCCTGGCCCGGTGCACTTCCACGGTCCGCACCGACACGTTCAGCTCGTCGGCAATGACCTTGTTGAGCTTGCCTGCCGCCACGCGCGTCATGACCTCGCGCTCGCGCTCGGTCAGGCTGGCCAGCCGCGCGCTGCGCTCGGCCACGTGCGCGCCCTCGGCCTGCATGGCCGCGTCCACGGCCAGGGCCTGCTCGATACGGTCGGCCAAGGCGTTGTCGCTGTAGGGCTTCTCCAGGAAGTCGAAGGCGCCCTTCTTCAGCGCCTCGACGACCATGGGGATGTCGCCATGGCCTGTCAGGAAGAGCACCGGGTTCCTCAGCCGGCGCGCCAGCAGTTCGTCGTGCAGGCGCGTGCCGCTCATGGGCTCCATGCGCACGTCGAGCAGGAACACGCCTTTGGGATTCCCTTCGCGGTCCAGCATCTCCAGCAGCGCCGGGCCGCCGTCGAAGGCGCGCACATGGAGGCCCCGCGAGCGCATCAGGAAGGCGAGTGCGTCACGCACGCCAGGGTCGTCATCGACGAGATGGATCGTGCCTTCAGCCATGGATCGTTTCCGTCTGGGTTTGCGGGCTCAGCGGCAGGCTGAACGAGAACAGCGCGCCGCCATTGGCGGCCTCGCTGGCGTCGAGCACGCCCTGATGGGCCTCGATGATGGAGCGGCAGATGGCCAGGCCCATGCCCATGCCGTCGGCCTTGGTGGAATAGAAGGCCGCGCACAGCTGTTCGACACGCCGGCCCTGCAGGCCAGGGCCGTTGTCCTGCACATCGACGCGCACGAAGTCGCCCACGACGCGGCTGCTGACTGCGATGCGCCGGCCGCCGTTCCCGGCCGGGAGCGCCTGCAGCGCATCCGCGGCGTTGCGCACCAGGTTGATGACCACTTGCTCGATCAGGACGGCGTCGGCCAGCATCGCCGGCACGCCCGGCGCGAGGCTCACGTCCAGCGTGACGCCGCGGCGCTGGCAGTCGCGCTTGAGCAGCTCGATGGCGGCGGTGACGACCTCATGCAGATCGCAGGGCTCGTGGCGAGGTTCGCGCCGGGTCAGAAACTCGCGGATGCGAGCGACGATGCGGCCGGCGTGCGCGGCCTGCTGGCCCAGGCGCTGCAGCGCGCCGAGCACGAGCTCGTCCTGCACGCCGAGCTTGGCCAGCGAGTTGGTGATGCCGGCGCCATAGCTGGCTATTGCCGTGAGCGGCTGGTTCAGCTCATGGGCCAGCGTGGAGGCCACCTCGCCGAGCATGGTCAGCCGCGCGTTGTGGGCCAGGGTCTCGACCTGGCGGCGCTCACGGTCTTCGAGGCGCTTGCGCTCGGTGATGTCGATGATGCTGCCCATCCAGCCGATCTGGCGGCCACCGGCGTCGACCAGCGGCGACTCGAACACCATCACGTCGACCATGCGGCCTGAAGCGTGCCGCCAATGCGCTTCGTAGCCCTCGCGCGGCGCATGGCCGGCCAGGTTGCGGCGGTTGCGCTCCGCCACCTCGGCCAGTGCGTCGGGCGGCCAATAAGGCATCGGCGGCAGCATGCCGACCAGCTGTTCGGCGGGCAGGCCGACCATGTCGCAGAAGGTGCGGTTGACGTACAGCAGGCGGCCGTCGAAGTCGCGGGCGCGCAGCGCAACAAGCGCCGAGTCTTCCATCGCCCGGCGCCAGGCGGCCTCCGTGCGGCCGGCCACCTCGGCCCGCTGCACCTGGCGCATCTGGCGGCGCAGCAGCCAGCTGGCGACGGCGATCAGCGGCAGGAAGCCCGCCACCAGCACCCAGGCCATCGGCCGCACGCCGTTGACGGCGGGGTCGCGCACCGTCAGCTCCAGCGCGGCGTCGGTCAGCGTCGCCTGCGTGAGCGGGCTGGCGCGCAGCGGGCCGGTCAGGGCGACGCGGTAGCTCGGCTTCTCGCCCAGGGCGGCGCGCAGCGGCGACTCGGTCGTGGAGGCGATGACCTGATCGGCGCTGTCGATGAGCTGCACGTCGTATTTGCGCGCCAGCCACCAGGGCACGCCACGCTTGAGCAGCAGGGCTGGCGCATAACGCACCACCAGCACGCCGTCGGGCGCGACGCGGGCGGTCAGGTGCAGGGACAGGCCGTCCTCATAGCGGTTGGCCTCGGACTCGGCCGGCACCTCGGCCAGCACGCGGTTGCTGCGCGAGTCCAGCCAGGTCACAGCCAACCAAAGGCGGCGCAGGCCGGCGTTGACCTCGGGGTGGGCCGCCAGCGCCGCGGTGCTGGGCACCTGGCCGGCCAGGCCCGCGGCGAGCTGGCGCAGATGGGCCTGCTCCTCGTCGATGCGGTCGCGCAGCTGGGCCTCAGTGCTGAGGGCGTCGGAAATCAGCGTCTGGCGCTGCAGCTCCTGCTCCTCGGCCTCGTTGGCGCGCACCCAGGTCAGCACGCCCCCCACGAACACCAGGGACAAACCCAGGGGTGCCAGCCACAGGCTTCGGGTCAAGAGCTCGCGCAGCGTCATGGAGTGCAGTCTAAGAAGAGAGTAGGCCGCGCGAAATGTGGAACTCCACAACTATCTGCAGGGTCCCGGGCTCGGAAGAATGCCGTCCAGACCCCTCATTCCAATATCGGAGACAAACCATGATCCTGCGCCGTCTCGCACTCGCCGCCGCCCTGGCCCTGCCTTTCAGCCTGCCCACGGCGGCCTTCGCCCAGGCCCCCATCGTCATCAAGTTCAGCCACGTCGTCGCGCCCGACACGCCCAAGGGCAAGGGCGCCCAGCGCTTCAAGGAGCTGGCCGAGCAGAAGACCGGCGGCAAGGTCAAGATCGAGCTCTACCCCAACAGCCAGCTCTACAAGGACAAGGAAGAGATGGAGGCCCTGCAGCTGGGCTCGGTGCAGATGCTGGCGCCGTCCCTGGCCAAGTTCGGGCCGCTGGGTGTCAAGGAGTTCGAGGTCTTCGACCTGCCCTACCTGTTCAAGGACACCGATTCCTTCCGCGCCGTGACCGACGGGCAGTTGGGTGCCGATCTCTTCAAGAAGCTGGAACCCAAGGGCATCAAGGGCCTGGCCTACTGGGACAACGGCTTCCACATCATGAGCGCCAACAAGCCGCTGCACAACGTGGCGGACTTCAAGGGCATGAAGATGCGCATCCAGTCCAGCAAGGTGCTGGACGCGCAGATGCGCGCCCTGGGCGCCATCCCGCAGGTGATGGCCTTCTCCGAGCTCTACCAGGCACTGCAGACCGGTGTGGTGGACGGCACCGAAGGCGTGCCGAGCAACTTCTACACGCAGAAGATCTTCGAAGTGCAAAAGCACATGACGATGTCCAATCACGGCCACCTGGCCTATGCGGTCATCGTCAACAAGAAGTTCTGGGACGGCCTGCCGGCGGACATCCGCACCCAGCTGGAAGCGGCCATCAAGGAAGCCACGACCTATGCCAACGCCATCGCCAGCACCGAGAACGGCCGCGCGCTGGAAGGCATCAAAGCCAGCGGCAAGGTGACCATCTACACGCCGACGCCCGCCGAGACCAACGAGTGGAAGAAGGCGCTGATGCCCGTCCACAAGGAGATGGAATCGCGCGTCGGCAAGGCCACCATCGAGGCCGCCTACAAGACGGCTGGCTTCGTCGCGCCGAAATAAGCCCCCCCGTACCGGCTGACGCCGGCCCCCCAGGGGGCAAGCCAGCGGCCTGGCAAAGCCAGTTCCGCGGCTTCGCTCGGTCAATACACCGCCTGGCGTCCGCCGGAAGCGGTTGGAGAAACTCATGTTGAACAAAGCGCTCAATCATCTGGAGGAGTGGATGATCTCCTTCCTGATGGCCGCGGCGACGCTGGTGATCTTTTTCGCCGTCGTGCACCGCTACCTGGCCGGGCTGCCCTATATCCAGGACATCGCCCTCAAGATCCACGTGAGCTGGGCCCAGGAGCTCTGCATCATCCTGTTCGTGTGGATGTGCAAGTTCGGCGCGGCCTATGGCGTGCGCACCGGCATCCACGTCGGCGTGGACGTCATCATCAACCGCATGTCGCCCGCCAATCGCGGCCGCTTCGTCATCTTCGGCCTGCTGGCCGGCGCGCTGTTCACCGGCGCCATCGCCGTGCTGGGCGGCACCTTCGTCTGGGACAACGGCGCCCACCACGCCTTCCTGGACCTCATCGGCCAGCCGCGCGAGGACGTGTACGAAGGCCCGACGACGCCTGACCTGGAATGGCCGACCTGGATGGTCTATTCGGCCATCCCGCTCGGTTCGGCGCTGATGTGCTATCGCTTCCTGCAGGTCTGCTGGACCTTCCACAAGACCGGCGAACTGCCCAAGCATGACGAGTCCCACGTCGAGGGCGTGGATGAACAGACCCCGCTGGAAGTGGAGGCCCGCAAATGAATGCACTCATCATCTTCAGCCTGCTGCTGGCGCTGATGCTGACCGGCATGCCGATCAGCATCTCGCTCGGCCTCACCGTGATGACCTTCATCGTCACGATGACCCAGGTCCCCATCGAATCGGTCGCCCTGAAGCTGTTCACGGGCATCGAGAAGTGGGAAATCATGGCCGTGCCCTTCTTCATCCTGGCCGGCAACTTCCTGACCCACGGCGGTGTCGCGCGGCGGATGATCAACTTCGCCACGTCCATGGTCGGCCACTTCCACGGCGGCCTGGCGCTGGCGTCCATCCTGGCCTGCTCGATGTTCGCGCTGGTCTGCGGCTCCTCGGTCGCGACGGTCGTGGCCATCGGCTCCATCGTGTTGCCGGCCATGGTGGCTCACGGCTACCCGATGCGCTTCGGCGCCGGCGTCATCATCACGGCCGGGTCACTGGGCATCCTGATGCTGCCGTCGATTCCGAAGGTCATCTACGCGATCTCGACCAACACCTCCATCGGCGCCTTGTTCGTCGCCGGCCTGCTGCCCGGCATCACGCTGGCCCTGATGCTGGCCGCGGTGACCTGGTACATCGCCCGCAAGAATAACTACCCGCGCCTGGCCCGCATGGGCTGGATGGCCCGCTTCCAGGCCTTCCGCAAGAGCTTCTGGGGCCTGCTGCTCGTCGTCATCATCGTCGGCGGCATCTGGTCGGGCGCCTTCACGGCGACCGAGGCGGCGGCGATGGCGGCCGTGTATTCCTTCTTCGTGGCCATCTTTGTCTACAAGGACCTGAAGCTCAAGGACGTGCCCAAGGTGCTGAAGGACTCGGCCAACATGTCCGCGATGCTGCTCTACATCATCACGAACGCGGTGCTGTTCTCCTTCGTGCTGACCAACGAGAACCTGCCCCACCAGCTGGCCGATTGGCTGCTGGGCATGAACCTGGGGCAGAACGGCTTCCTGTTCGTCGTCAACCTGGTGCTGCTGGGTGCGGGCAACTTCATGGACCCGTCGTCCATCATCTTGATCATGGCGCCGATCTTCTTCCCGGCCGCCATGCAGCTGGGCGTGAACCCGGTGCACTTCGGCATCCTGATCGACGTCAACATGGAAGTGGGCCTGTGCCACCCGCCGGTGGGCCTGAACCTGTACGTCGCTTCTGGCATCTCGAAGCTGGGCATCACCGAGCTGACCAAGGCCGTCATGCCCTGGCTGCTGACGATGATCGTCTTCCTCGTCATCGTCACCTACTGGCCTTGGCTGACGCTCGTCGTTCCCCAAATGATGGGCATGCTCTAAGGAGCCGACCATGAGTGCGCTCCTCTTCGCGGTGGCCCTGCTGACAGTGCTGCTGCTCGTCTACATGGGCCGCTACAGCGGCCGGGTGCGGGCCGAGGAGAGCCGGCTCATCGCCGCGCCGCCTGAGGCCATCTACCAGCGCGTCAGCGACCTGGCGCAGTGGCAGGCCTGGAACCCCTGGCTGGAGCATGCGCGCGGTGCTCGCGCCGAGGCCGACGGCATCGCCCTGGCCTGGGACGTGCCCCACGTCGGCCGCGGCAGCGTGCGCCAGACGGGGCAGACGCCGTCGCGCGCGCTGCGCCAGCGCCTGCAGTTCGCCCTGCCCTTTGCCTATCGCGGCCGCTCGGACTGGCGCTTCGACCCCGCGCCGGGCGGCACCCGGGTCACCTGGCGCTTCAAGGGCCGCGTCGCCTTCACGCTACGCGCCTTCGCCGCCACCGTACAAGGCGCCACCGCCCTGGACCTGCGCTTCGGCCTGGACCGCCTCGCCGCGACGCTGGAGTCAACGCCCCCGGCCTACACGCTGGATTACCTCGGCGTGCAGGAGCAACGCGCCCACGCCTACGCCCAGGCGCACCACCGCGGCCCGCTGGACAAGCTGGCCGCGGAGTTGCCGCCACGGATCAAGGAGGTGCGTGAGCAACTCGCCACGGCGGGGCTGGCGGCAACCGGCACCGCCACCATCCACTATCTGAAGACCCAGCTCAAGCTGCGCATCGTCGACTGCCGGGTCGGCGTCGAACTTCCCGCCGATGCCGCATTGCCCAACGGCCTCAAGCTGCAGCAGCAAGCGGCCCACGCCGCCTATGTATTGCGCTATGACGGCCCGCCCGAGGCGCTGGAGCTGGCCTGGTACCAGGCCATGCAGCGCCTGCGCATCGAGCAGCACCAGCCGCATCCGCAGCTGCCGCCCTATGCCTGCTACCTGGGCGAGTCGGCACCCGGCCGGCGCGGTGTCGTGCACCTGTATTTGCCGCTGAAGACCTAGGAAACGCCCCACGGCACGCTATTTGCACTGCCCTGGGGCATGAACACGCCCCCGTTTGCCCTCCCCGGGCTGCGCGTGCTGCTGGCGGATGCCGGCCAGCGCCGCAGCCCCGTCATCCGCCTGGAGCTGATCCGGCTGCGCTGCCAGCTCGTCGACGTCATCGACCTCGTCGCCCAGCCCGACGCCCTGCCCATGGCCCTGCAGCGCCTGGCACCCGAGCTGCTGCTGGTCGACTGCGAGCAGCCCACACCCGAGCTGCTGGCCCAGTTGGGCGAATCCCTGCAGCAACAGCCCCGCCCGGTGCTGCTCTTTGCCGAGCAAATGGGCCCGGAGCAGATGCGCGCCGCCCTGCAGGCCGGCATCAGCACCCTGCAGCTCGCCGGCCTGCCGCCGCAGCGCCTGGGTGCCCTCTTGCAACTGGCCCTGGCCCGCTTCGAGCACGACCAGACCCTGCAGCGCGACCTGCGCCAGACCCAGACCCAGCTGGCCGAGCGCAAGCTCGTCGAAAAGGCGCGCGGCATCCTGATGCGCGAGCAAGGGCTGGACGAGGAGGCGGCCTTCCAGCGCCTGCGCCAGCTGGCCATGGACGGCGGGCAGACGCTGGCCTCGGTCGCCATGCGCCTGATTGATGCGGATCAGCTGCTGCGCGCCCGCTGAGCCTCGGCCTGGGGCGCCCGCGCACCAATCAGGGCTGATGCGGCGGCTGCTGCGTGTGCGTCATGTACGGCGCCGGGGCACCGGCCTGCCAAGAAGGATCGGGATGTCGAGCTTGCACGTGCAGCCTTGTCAATCCAGCTCTTTCATGATGTCGCCTTCCTTGTAGTCGTCGCGGTACTCGAAGTCCACCGAGTACTTGCCGCTGCGCTCGAGATTGACAGTCATCATGTACCAGCGGGGCTGGCCGAAATCCTGGGCAAGACGCCAGTGACGCAGCGCTGCATCTTCAACCAGGCTTTCAAGTTCCCGCTTCGGAAAGTCCTTCCTGACAGCGCCCTCGGGCGACGTGAACCAGTAGTCAGGCGCCAACACGCTTGCATCGGGCGTGACCCGGAAACAGAAGCGCACTTTCGCCGCACCAGAGCTTTCGCAAACCGCAAACAACGCCCCGGCGATGGCCTGCACAGATTCATCAAGTTTGTTCAGCATCAAATTCATCCCCCGGGGGTATTGGGAAACACTCGTTTGGTCGCCGCGCCGTCGATCCAATACCTCACGTCGATCCTCGTGGGCACCTCGCCAACAGCGGCATAGACAGGACTGACCTCCACCCTCACCTCCTTGCCCGCCTGCATCGCCTCGGCCCAGGATTTCTCCATGACCCGGAATTCGCCGCGATTCACGCTGGAGAGTTGGGCGACCAAGTTGATCTTCTCGCCGGCGCCTCCCACCAGCGTACCGATGAGGTGTCCGCCATCGTAGCCATCGCCGCCCGCCCTGCCGGCCAGAAGCTGCTGGTAGGCATTGCGGTCCACCGTCGCGGGATTCAACGTCCCCTCGGCCTTCACGACGCGACCCAGGGTATCCGTCGTGTAGGTATGGCCGTTTGTCAGGACATAGGTGGCGTTCGACTTGAGCTCCCCGCTCAGCGCGGCATTCCAGTCACCTTTCTTGCCAGGAACCTCGCGTATGACGAAGCGGCCGGCCTCTCTTGCTTCGGCTTCGGCGGCATTGCCCAGCAAATGCCCGGCCACATCACCGCCTTCACGCGAGGCGGCCTGCAACAGCTCACCCACTTCCTTGCCGAGCCGGCTTTCAATCGCCGCCGCCTTGAGGACGCCCGCCAGTGGCAATCCGGCCTTGACAACGCCGGCGCCAAGTTCGTTGAGCGCCGCGTCGCCATAGGTTTCGGGAGTGATCGCTTCCACGGCGATACGCAGCCCTTCCAGAGCCACCTGACCGCTGCCACTGGTCTTCGCAACAGCCTGGTCGATCTGCGAAAGCAGGAAGTCCCGCACGTCGGCCACGACGGGGATGCGCTGGCCCCAGACGCCGGTTTCTGGCGGCTCGACGACCGGCCGGTTGTTGGCGGCAGCCCAGTCGCTGAAGGCCTGTGAGCGCTGCACCGCCGCGAGGGCATTGAGCTGCTGCATGCGCTGGGCCAGCATCGCCTCGAAGGCGGCGGTGACCTTGGGATCGACGGGCGGATTCAGGCCCGTGCCATCGCTGATGACCAGGCGACCGTTCTCGTCGCGGTAGACCTGGAATTTGTCGTGCTCGCCCGCCGGGTTGAGATCCACGTTCTGGCCGTAGATCTCGCGCATCATGCGGACGGTGAACTGGGAGTCGGACTCGCCCTCGCGAGGCGTGATCACGCTCAGATCGACCGGCTCTGCCGGCAAAGGCGTCACGACGGCCGGTGGCGGGGCCGGCACGGGGAAGGTCTGCACGCCGTCGCCATCGGCCGGCGCCGGCGCGGGCGCCTGCACTGGAGGCAGGTTGTCCCGCATCAGCCCGTCCAGCCAGGCACTGGCAAATGCATGCGCCGGATCGTCCGGCGAGGCGGCCGCGCGGATGGCGCTGCCCAGCACCGTGTTGAAGGAGCGCGCGGCGAAGGCCTCGGCCGTGCTCATCGTGCCGGCCGCCACGGCCTTGTTGATGCTCTCGCCGATGTTGGCGTTCGTCAGGTCCGCCAGCCCGCTGGCAAAGCCCGCGATCGCGCCATCCTTGAACTTGCCGCCCAGCAGCGCCTGGATGCCGCCCTGCACCGTCATGCGGGCGGCGACGCCAGCGGCCGCGCCCAGCCCGGCTTCCTTGAGCGTGTTGGTGAGCCCGGGCGTCAGGCCGGCCGTCAGTGCGCCGCTGACGGCGCCAATGAGCACGCCCTTGAGGCTGAGGTTGCCGTTGATGACCCCGCCCGCGAAGGAGGCCGCGGCACCGGCGGCCGCCGCCGAGCCGACGGCGCCCCAGCCGGCCGCCGAAGCCGCACCGGCGGTGGCCCAGCTGACGAAGGCCACCATCACGACCGGCATTGCACGCTCGAACCAGTTGCGGTGCTCGTAGAGGTTGTCGCGCGACGTGACCCAGCCGAGTTGCGGGTCGAAGCCGACGCCCGCGTCGTTGTTGAGCTTGGGCGCGCGGTTCAGGTCCAGCGCCACCAGGTCGCCGTCCCAGACGCCGCTGTCCCCGAGGGCGGCGTGCGGGTTGTCCAGGCCGGGCTGGCTGACCCAGCGGGGCGGGCCGCCACTCTCGCTGTTGTCCTGCTGCAGCGTGATCTGGCTGTGGGCCTGGCCGTAGAAGCGGGCGAACGCCTCCTGCGCCAGCCCGCCCTGGGCCAGCCAGGCGTTCGTGAACGCCGCCTCGTCGAAGACGCGCTGCGTGGCCAGCACCGGCGCGCCGCTGGCGTCGCGCAGGATCTCGCCGTCGCCCACGGTCTGGTAGATGCCGGTGGGCCAGCCCGTCTCCGGGTCGGTGCCGAACTGCAGCGGCACCTCGATCCAGCCCGTGCCGCCACCGTCGCGCGCGGCCTGCATGGCCGCGGCATGGGTCTGGCGCACGGCCGTCATGGCCTGGCTGAGCTGGGTCAGCTCGGCGACACGCTCGGTGCCGTACAGGCGCTGCTGCTCCAGCGCGAGGCCGCTCGTCGGCGCGGCGGGCGCGCCGCCGAGCTGGGTGCGCAGCTGGGTGATGAAGGGGTCAGCCAGATAGAGGTCGAGCTGGCCAAGGCTGACGGCGTCGCCCATCGCCACGCCGGGCTGCGGCGGCGGGCCGGCGTTGATGGCGTGGTCCTGCGTGCCCAGCGCCCACAGCCCCGGTTGCGTGCCGAGCAGTTGCTGCACGGGCTGGCCGTAAAGCTCGGCCAGCTTGTTCAGCGGCGCGGAGGCCTCGGGCCGCGCGGCAAGGCGCTCGCGGTAGGCCTGCTCGTAGGCACCATCGTCGAAGCTCAGCCACTGGCCCTGCGGCGCGGGGGCGCCCATGCCCTCGCGCAGCATCCAGGCCGGCACGGGCCCGGGAGCCGCGGCCGCCGCGGCGGTGTCGGGCACGAAGACGGCGCCGTTGACGGGGTTGCCGTCGTGATCGGTTTGCGCAGCCACCCAGCCGGAGCCGATCGCCTGCGCCACATCGGCGGGTGGCGCCTGACGGGCGGCTTCACGCGCAGCTTCGAATTCAGCGCGCACGCCCTTCAGCGCAGCTTCGCGCTGGTTCAACCAGTCCGGGTTGACCGCCGGGCCGAGCGGCAACGCCACGGTGCCTGTGTTGGCCGCGGGTGGCGTGGGCGCGGCAGCAGGGGGCGGGGCCTCGATGGGAGCCACCGCTTCGACCGGCGCAGGTGCAGGCGCCGCTTCGACCGACGCCGGCTCGCTGGCCGACGGCGGTGCGGGTGCGGGCGGCGGGGCCGGCACGGGCACCTCGGCAACCGAGGCAGGCGTGTGGCTGGGCAGCTCGCCGTCCTGGCCGCCGTCGCGCTCGAAGCGTTCGAAACGTTCGAAGCGCCCTTCAGGCTCGCGCTGCCGCAGCGGCCAGCGGTCGCCATCGACCAGGCGCGGCAGCCGGCGCATCGGCTCGGGCTCCGGCAGCAGCACGAAGGCCGGCGGTTGCCGGGCCATCTCGGCGAGCAACCGGCTGGGCGTCTCTTCGGCGATGACCGGCTCGGGCGCCGGCGCCTCAGATGCGCCATGCCGGGGCGCATCGGCGTCACGCTGCACCGGATCGAAGGCATCAAGGCTTTCAAAAGGGGCAACGCTGTAGTTGTCCAGCCGCATGGGGCACTCCCTGTCTTGGTATGGCCGCATTGAAGCGGCTGACCCTGTCGGCGGGCAATTGCGGGCGCTCCTAAAAATGCATGCCCGCACCCGGGGCGCCGCGCACCCGGACGCACCAACACGCGTCGTGACTGCACGCACCGACCCGGCGCAAACCGCCCGCCACAGCGCCTGCCATGCGCCAAGCGCGTGCAAATCGGGCCTGGCGCCACGGTGCGGGGGCTGGCACGCAACCTGCGTTAACCAATGCGAGGCCTGCAATGGCGCAGGCCTCTCGGGCCGGCCGGCTGATGAATCGGCCGGCACTTCGGGACAACGGCGTCCGACCTCTCCTTTGTCGCTCGCGCTGCTCGCCGCGGTGCGGGCGATGCGTGGTCGCACGGCGTTGCGCCTTGCATGAACAGGAGCCCGTGATGACCGCCAGCGACAACTCGAACGCCACGCCCCACCTTCAGCGCCGCAGCCTGCTGGCCGCGGCTGCAGCCCTCCCCACCCTCGGCTTGGCCGGCGGTGCCTGGGCCCAGGGATCGGACAAGCCCGAGAAGGAGGAAGTGCGCATCGGCTTCATCCCGCTGACGGATTGCGCATCGGTCGTGATGGCCGCCGAGCTGGGCTTCGACAAGAAGTACGGCGTCAAGATCATCCCGACCAAGGAGGCTTCCTGGGCCGGCGTGCGCGACAAGCTCGTCAACGGCGAGCTGGACATGGCGCATGTGCTCTACGGCCTCGTCTACGGCGTCCATCTGGGCACCAGCGGCCCCAAGAAGGACATGGCCGTGCTGATGAACCTGAACCACAACGGCCAGGCCTTCACGCTGTCCAAGGCGCTGGCCGACAAGGGCGCCGTCGACGGCCCGTCGCTGGCCAAGGTGATGGCGGCCAACCCGCGCGAATACACCTTCGCTGGCACCTTCCCGACCGGCACCCACGCGATGTGGATGCATTACTGGCTGGCCGCCGCGGGCATCAACCCGATGTCGGGCGCCAAGCTCATCACCGTGCCGCCGCCGCAGATGGTGGCCAATATGCGCGTGGGCAACATGGACGGCTTCTGCGTCGGCGAGCCCTGGAACCACCGCGCCATCATGGACGGCATCGGCATCACGGCCAACACGACGCAGGACCTCTGGAAGGACCATCCGGAGAAGGTGCTGGGCACCAGCGCCGACTTCGTCAAGAAGTACCCCAACACCACCCGCGCCGTCATGATGGCCGTGCTGGAGGCCAGCCGCTGGATCGACGCCAGCCTGTCCAACAAGCTGAAGATGGCGGAGACGGTCGCGCAGAAGGCCTACATCAACACAGGCGTCGACGCGATCAACCAGCGCATCCTGGGCCGCTACCAGAATGGCCTGGGCAAGACCTGGGACGACCCCAACCACATGAAGTTCTTCAACGACGGGACGGTGAACTACCCCTACCTGTCCGACGGCATGTGGTTCCTGACCCAGCACAAGCGCTGGGGCCTGCTCAAGTCCCACCCTGACTACCTGGCGGTGGCCAAGCAGGTCAACCAGACGGCGCTCTACAAGCAAGTGGCCAGCGCCATGGGCATCAACGTGCCCAAGAGTGACTTCCGCACCAGCAAGCTGATCGACGGCGTTGTCTGGGATGGCAAGGACCCGGCGAAGTACGCCGACGGCTTCAAGATCAAGGCTTAATCATGGTCTCCGCAGTCTTCCACTCCCCGGGCGAAGCCGTTGCGGCTTCTGCATCCACCACCACCGCCAGCGCCAGCCGCCCCGCGGTTGCCGCACCCGCCGAGATGCCCAAGCCTGCACCGAAACGCACGCCCTACGACTGGCGTGCGCTGGCGATGCGAGTACTGCCCCCCGTCCTCGGCATGGCCCTGCTCATTGGCCTTTGGGGCCTGGCCACCATGAAGGGCGGCAGCTTCCCCACCCCGGCGGCCACCTTCGATGCCGCCGTGCAGCTCTTCTCCGACCCGTTCTATCGCAAGGGCCCGAACGACCAGGGCATAGGCTGGAACATCCTGAACTCGCTGTCGCGCGTCGGCATGGGCTTCGGCCTGGCGGCCCTCGTCGGCATCCCGCTGGGTTTCATCATCGGCCGCTTCGAGTTCGCCAACCGCATGGTGTCGCCGCTGATCGCGCTGCTCAAGCCGGTGTCGCCGCTGGCTTGGCTGCCCATCGGCCTGCTGGTGTTCAAGAGCGCCAACCCGGCCGCGATCTGGACCATCTTCATCTGCTCGATCTGGCCCATGGTGGTGAACACAGCCGTCGGCGTGCAGCGCGTGCCGGTCGACTACCTCAACGTCGCCCGCGTGCTGCGCCTGTCCGAGTGGAAGGTCATCACGCGCATCCTGCTGCCCGCGGTGCTGCCCTATGTGCTGACGGGCGTGCGCCTGTCGGTCGGTACGGCCTGGCTGGTCATCGTCGCGGCCGAGATGCTGACCGGCGGCGTCGGCATCGGCTTCTGGGTCTGGGACGAGTGGAACAACCTCAACGTCGCCCACATCATCATCGCCATCTTCGTCATCGGTACCGTCGGGCTGCTGCTCGAATGGTTCCTGATGTCTCTTGCCAAGCACTTCACCTTCGAGGACTGATGCCATGAAGCCCTTCATCCAAGTGCAAGCCGCCGAGATGGTCTTCACCACCCGCAAGGGGCGCTTCCATGCGCTGCAGGACGTCAACCTCGACGTGCAGCGTGGCGAGTTCATCACGCTGATCGGCCACTCGGGCTGCGGCAAGTCGACGCTGCTGAACCTGATCGCCGGCCTGCTGGCGCCAACCTCGGGCGCGCTGATCTGCGACGGCCGCGAGATCGCCGCACCGGGGCCCGAGCGTGCCGTCGTCTTCCAGAACCACTCGCTGCTGCCCTGGCTCTCCTGCCTGGACAACGTGCTGCTGGCGGTCGAGTCCGTCTTCAGCGGCAAGGAGAGCCCCGCCCAGCTCAAGGTGCGCGCCCGCGCCGCGCTGGAGCTGGTGGGCATGAGCCATGCGCTGCACAAGCGCCCGCATGAAATCTCGGGCGGCATGAAGCAGCGCGTCGGCATCGCCCGGGCCCTGGCCATGGAGCCCAAGGTGCTGCTGATGGACGAGCCCTTCGGTGCGCTGGACGCGCTGACCCGCGCCAAGCTGCAGGACGAGTTGCTGAAGATCGTCGCGCGCACGCAGAGCACGGTGGTCATGGTGACCCACGACGTGGACGAAGCCGTGCTGCTGTCGGATCGCATCGTCATGATGACCAACGGGCCGGCGGCGACGATTGGCGAGATCCTGTCGGTGGGCATCCCGCGGCCGCGGGTGCGTGTGGAGCTGGCGGAAGACGCTCGCTATGTGGCTGCACGCAAGGAGGTCATCGACTTCCTGTACACAAGGCATGCGCATGTGGAGCAGGCGGCTTGATGGCTTGATGGCTTGATGGCTGCGGGCGGGCTGCTTTTGCGCAGAGCGCGTCTGCTCGCTGCATTGCCGGGAGTCCGTCCCGGCGGCCGGGTAACTTTCTTCTGCGGGGCCAGAAGAAAGTCACCAAAGAAGAGGCCCTGAACCGCACACCATCGCGGCGCCGCCGTCAGCGGCGCGCGAAAACGCCCAATGGCGTTGCGGGACGACGCGACCCGCTGCGCTCTCGCTGCTGTCCCTGTCACCCGCACCATCCATCGCACCACCTGCCCGCTTAACGCGCGGCTGCACGCCGTGCTCACCGGAAAACCAAATGCAGCGTCGCGCGGGCGACGCGACTCGTGCCCACCCGCTGAAGCGTCGCCCCAGCGACGCGGTATTCCCTGACGAGTTCGGCGTGCAGCCGACGTTAACCGGCGTGAAGGGGCGATCCTTGATGCTCGTCATAGGGACAGCAGCGAGAGCGCAGCGGGTCGCGTCTGCCCGAAATGGAAGTGAGAGTTTTCGCGCGCCGATCCTGGCGGTGTGGTGCTCGTATGCGGTTCAGGGCCTCTTCTTTGGTGACTTTCTTCTGGCCCCGCAGAAGAAAGTTACCCCGCTGCCGGGCGGGACTCCCGGCAATGCACCGAGCAAACACCCGCTGCGCAAAGCATCCAACCAACTACCTACCCACCTACCACTTCAAAGTACCGCTCAAACGACGCATCCACCGCCTCGCGCCCGCCCCCGATGATGTTCAGCCCCCACGTAAAACCGTAGACGTCGTCGAACGACAACCCACGCAGCCTCGCCTGCGTCTCCCTCACCAACGCCGGCCTGGCCGGCACATGGTTGGGCACGCTGTACATGAAGCTGACGTGCCGCCGGTCCTGCGCCACATGCAGCGCATCACCCGCCAGCAACAGCGACTTTCCGCCACCAGACCAGTGCAGCACCGTGCTGCCCGGGAAGTGCCCCGGGCAACGCAACAGCGTCGCGCCGCGGCCCAGGTCCAGCGTGTCGCCGCGCCAAAACTCCACCCAGCGCGAACAGCGCGCCACCCACTCGCGGTCGTTCTCGTGCACGAAGATCGGCACGCCGCCCAACGCCTCGCTCCAGCGCACCATGGCCGAATAGAAGTGCGGGTGGGAGATCGCGATGCGCTCCACGCCACCGCGCCGCTTCAGCTCAGCCACCGCCTCCTCTGTGACGAGGGCCGTGCTCTCCCACAACACACCTGCCTCGGCCAGGTGCAGCGCCCGCTGTGGAATCGCAAAGCCCGGCGCGACACCGATGCCGAACAGCGCGTGATCCATCTCCAGCCGGTTGCGGTGGAGGGTGGCCAGCTCGTCATGTGTCGTCCAGACCTGCCCTTGCCAGCCGACGTACTGGCGCTCGTCGCTGCAGATGCGGCACAGCCCCGGCGGCTGGGCGCTGTCGTCGTGTTCGGTGCCGCAGGTGCGGCACATGAAGTGGGCCATCGTGTGCTCCGTGATTTGCCAGGCCTGCAGCCTAGGCAGTCCGGTCGCCCGGTCACAGAGCCAAGTTCAGCGATTCAGAGGGTGCCAAGCGCTTTTGCGAGGCGCCGCACGGCCTCGGGAATGCGCGCCGCCGTGACGCTGCCGTAGCCCAGCACCAGCCCCTGCACACCGCCCGCGCCCAGCCAGTAGCGGCTCAGCGGCTCGACGCCGACGCCGGCGGCCCAGGCGCGACGCGTCAGCTCGTCGGCATCGACGCCGGGCAGCGCCACGGCCAGGTGCAGGCCCGCAATGGCGGAGAAGATTTCCACCCGATCGCCCATATGGCGCTTGAGCATCTGCTCCAGCACGCGGCGCCGCTCGGCGTACTCGCCCCGCATGCGGCGCACATGCCGCAGCAGATGGCCCTCGGCGATGAAGTCGGCCACGGCCGCCTGCGTCAGCGCCGGCGTGCCAAAACCCGCCGCATGCTTGGCTGCCACCAGCGCCTCGCGTGCCCAGGCGGGAGCGACGACATAGCCCAGGCGCAGCGCCGGCAGCATGCTCTTGGACAAGGTACCGACATAGAAGACGCGGCCATCGCGGTCCAGCGTCTTCAAGGCGTCCAAGGGCCGCGACGTGAAGCGGAACTCGCCGTCGTAGTCGTCCTCGATGACGACGGCCTGGTGCGCGGCGGCCCAGTTCAGCAGGTCGCGACGGCGCGGCAGCGACATCGCCATGCCCAGCGGCGCCTGGTGCGACGGCGTCACGCAGACGATGCGTGTCTCCGTCGGCAGGGCGCTCACGACCAGCCCTTCAGCGTCCAGCGGTATCGGCGCGAGCTTCGCCCCCGCAGCCAGCAGGGCCGCGCGCAGCGGCGGGTAGCCTGGGTTCTCGACAGCGGCCAGCGTCTGACCCGGCGTGACCAGCACGCGCGGGATCAGGTCGAAGGCCTGCTGCGCCCCGGCCGTGATGACCACGTCGTCCGCCGTGCAAGCCACCGCGCGGGACGACGACACATGGCCCGCGATGGCGGCCCGCAGCGCCGGCAGGCCCTGCGCCGGCGGGTAGCTTGCCGGCTCGCGCGCGGCGGCCTGCAGCGCGCGCGTCTGCAGGCGGCGCAGCACGTCAAAAGGAAAGCTCGCCGTGTCCGGCATGCCGGTCTTGAAGTGATAGGCCGGTGCCGGGCCGCTGGTGAACGCGGCCGGCCACCCGCCACTCTCGCCGCGCAGCCAGCGGCTGTCGGCCCAGGGCGCCACGCTGGCGCGGTCCGAAACGCCCACCGCGGCCCGCGGCAGCTCGGCCACAAAGCTGCCGCCCGCGCCGCGCGACTCCAGCCAGCCCTCGGACGCCAGCAACTCATAGGCGGCCACCGCGGTGTTGCGTGACACGCCCACCTGCGCCGCCAGCTCGCGTGACGACGGCAGGCGCAGCCCAGGTGCAAGGCGCCCGCTGGCGATGGCGTCACGCAGCGCCGCATGCAGGCTGGCCAGGCGCGAACCGCGCGCGGCGAGCTGCAGATCGAGTTCCAGGCTTGGCTCCATGTCTTCTCTTCAATTTGGCTCTTTTGTGGAGCCATGCAAGCCGGCACTCTAGCGCCCTGCAACACAGGAGATTGCCATGAGCGCGATGACGACACCCTTCGACGGCCTGCAACCCCATGTCCGGCCCCATGTCGACGCAGCATTGCGGCGCGCCGGCCTGGACGCCTGGATCCCCGAAGGCCCGGGCAAGTGGTCGCTGCCGCTGCAATTCCTTGCCGATGGCGGCTGGGTGGAACTGATGCGGCTCACGCCTGGAACGAAGTTGACGCTGCACCGCCACCACGGCGAGGTGCACGGCCTGAACCTGCAGGGCCAGCGCCGCCTGGACGACGGCCGCGTCATCGGCGCGGGCGACTATGTCTTCGAGCCCGTCGGCAATGTCGACAGCTGGGAGGCCGTCGGCGACGAGGTGCTGGTGCTGCATGTCGTCGTGCGTGGCGACGTGGACTACGTGGCGGTCGACGGCACGGTGCAACGGCACATCACGACGGCCGACGTGATCGCCGGCTACCGTGACTTCTGCGCGTCGCGCGGCCTGACGCCGCGCCTCACCGAGGCCGCGTGAGCCGTCAGGCCGCCAACGCCACCGCGTCGGCACCTGCGGGCACGCGCATCGGGCAGCTGGGGTCCGTGGCCGCGCGCCACACAGCCAGGGCCACATCGTGGGCATGCGTCACCTCGCCCGCAGGCTGCTCGGCCCAGTTGGCGAACACGCGCTCGGCCAGCTCCGCATAGGCCTCGGGAATGCTGCCCTGCATGCGCGAGCGCGCGTTCTCGGCGAAGCGGGTGGTGGGCGAGCGGCCCGGCAGCACGACGCAGGCGCGGATGCCGAAGGGATGCAGCTCCAACGCCAGCGACTCGGTGAACGCATTCACCGCCGCCTTGCTCGCCGTGTAGACGGCCAGCAGCGGCAACGCCTTCAGCGTCACGCTGGACGTGACGTTGATGACGATGCCCGAGCGGCGCTGGCGCATCTGCGGCAACAGGGCTTGAGTCATCGCCATCGTGCCGAAGGTATTGGCCTCGAAGATCTCGCGTACCTGTGCCATCGGGATGCCTTCCAGCGCGCCCAGCAGGCCGATGCCGGCGTTGTTGACCAGCACGTCGACAGGACCCGCCGCGTCCACGCAGTAGCGGATGCTGGCGGCGTCGGTCACGTCCAGCGGCAGCACGCGCAGGCGTTCGCTGCGCGGCAGCAGATCGTCGCGCGGCGTGCGCATCGTCGCGATGACCTGCCAGCCCTGGTCGAGGAAGTGGCGCGCGGTTTCGAGGCCAAAGCCGGACGAGCAGCCGGTGATGAGCACGGTTTTCATGGGGAACTCCTGGGGGTTGGGGGATGCGCCACGATAGGGCGGCGCAGCAGGACTGCCTACAATCAAAAGTCCGCAAAACATTGGCAAACGTCCTGTCGTGACCGATCCCCTCGCCGAAGTCGTTGGTCTCCTGCAGCCCGGCGCACGCTTTTCCAAGGTGGTTGCCGGTGCGGGCGACTGGCGGGTGCGCCGCACGGACGCCGGCCTGCCTTTCTATGCCGTCGTGCTGGAAGGCGCGTGCCGCCTCACGGTCGACGGGCAACCGCCGCTGGACCTGCAAGCCGGCGACTTCGCCCTCGTGCCCGCAGCGCTGCCCTTCACGACCAGCAGCGCCGGCCCGGCGGCGGCGGACTTGCCCCTGACACTGCCCGAGCGGCTGGCGGACGGCAGCTACCGCGTCGGCAACGCCGACGGCCCCGCCGACGTGCGGCTGCTGGTGGGGCATTGCAGCTTCGGCTCGCCGGATGCGGCCTTGCTGGTCTCGCTGCTTCCCCAGCTGATGCATGTGCGCGGCGAGCCGCGGTTGACGGCGCTGGTACGGCTGCTCATCGACGAAACCGGCGCCGAGCGGCCGGCGCGCGACGAGGTGCTGGCGCGGCTGCTGGAGGTGTTGCTCATCGAGGCCCTGCGCTGTGCGGCTGGCACCGCCGCGTCGCCGGGCCTGGTGCGCGGCCTGGCCGACGTGCGCCTGGCCGCCGCGCTGCGCCGATTGCACGAAGCACCGGCCCAGCCCTGGACCGTCACCTCACTGGCCAGGGAGGCGGCCCTGTCGCGCTCAGCCTTCTTCGAACGCTTCAACCGCGCGGTGGGCGTCGCGCCGATGAGCTATCTGCTGGCCTGGCGCATGGCTCTGGCGCGGCGGCTGTTGCGCGACGAGAGCCTGGGCGTGGCCGACGTGGCCGAGCGCGTCGGCTACAGCTCGGCCAGCACCTTCAGCGTGGCCTTCACGCGCCACGTGGGCCAGCCACCGGCGCGCTATGCGCGAGGCGCCTAGAAAACGACTTCCGCCCGCAGTCCACCTTCTGGCCGGTTGCTGAGCACGAGCAGCGCGCCCTGCCGCCGCACCAGTTGCTGGGCGATGTACAGGCCCAGCCCCGTGCCGCCGGTTTGGCGGTTGCGCGAGCCCTCGACGCGGCGGAAGGGCTGGCGCACGCGCTCCAGCTCGGCTTCCGGGATGCCGGGGCCGTTGTCTTCCACCACCAGCCGCGTCACACCGGCCGACAGGTCGACGCTGACCTCGGCCTGGCCGGCATAGCGCAGCGCATTGCCGACGAGGTTGTCGACCACGCGACGCAGGGCGACCGGATCGGCTCGCACGACAGCCGGCGGGCCGGTGAAGCTGACGGTGGCGCCCGTCTCGGCCAGGTCGTCGACAGCGGACTGGGCCAGGGCCGACAGATCGACGCGCTGGGCCTCGGCCGCCTCGGCGGGACGGAACACCTCGATGACGCTCTCCACCAGCCGGTTCATCTCGCGGATGTCCTCCACGCAGCGCTCGCGCACGCCGGCTTCCACCTCGCCCGTCTCCAGCCGCAGCCGCATGCGCGTCAGCGGCGTGCGCAGGTCGTGGGAGATGGCCGCGATCATCAGGCCGCGTTCCTCGAACTGGCCGCTCAGCTCGGCCGCCATGCGGTTGAACACGGCGGCGGCGTCGCGCACCTCGCGGGTGCCGCCGGCCTCGTCGAGCGCGGGCGCCGGGCGGCCCTGGGCGAGCGCCGGCGTCAGCCCCTGCGCCGCGGCAACGAGACGGCGCACAGGCTGGGCCAGCCAGCGCGAACCCCACCAAGCCGCCAACGCGATGACGAGCAGGCGCACACCGTAATCCAGCAGGCTGGAGCGCCAGGGCAAGCTGGGCGGCAGCGACGGGAAGGTGGGCACGCGGGCGACGTGTTCACCGCGCGGTGGCGGGCCGGCGTCGTCAAAGCCACCAGCCGGCGGAGAAATCGGGCCTCTGTTGGCATGCATCGGGGGTGGCCCGGGGCGCCCGTCCATGCCCGGCCCGTGCAGCGTCTGCGCCACGAGGCTCCAGGCCGCCAGATGGCTCAGCGCCAACGCGGCCCACATCAAAAGGAACAGCCGCAGACCCAGGCGATCCCAGTCCTTCCATGGCTTCAGCACGGGCTCACCTCGGCATCAAAAAGATAGCCCTCGCCGCGCACGGTGCGCACGAGGCTGGGCTCGCGAGCGGTGTCGCCGAGCTTGGCGCGCAGCCTTGAGACGGCCAGGTCGATGCTGCGGTCATTGACCTCAACGCCGGGCGCGCGAGTCAGCTCGATGAGCTGGTCACGGCTGAGCACGCGGCCCGGTCGCTGCACGAAGGCGCCGAGCAGCCGGAACTCGGCACTGGAGAGGGCAATGCCGACGTCGTCGGCATTGATGAGCTGGCGCGTCATGCGGTCGAAGCGCCAGCGGCCGAAGCGCAGCAGGCGTGTGTCCTCGGCCAGGGTCTGGCCGCCCTTGTTGGCCCGCCTCACCAGGGCCTGCAAGCGCGCGACCAATTCGCGCGGCTCGAAGGGCTTGGCGAGGTAGTCGTCGGCGCCGAGCTCCAGGCCGACGACGCGGCTCATGGTGTCGCCGCGTGCGGTCAGCATCAGCACCGGCGGCGCATCGGCCCGTGTGGACAGCCAGCGCAGCAGCGCCAGGCCGTCTTCGCCGGGCAGCATCAGATCGAGCACGATGACATCGACCTGGTCGCTCGTCAGCTGCTGGCGCATGCCCCGTCCGTCGGCCGCCGCACTGACCCGCCAGCCAAAGCCTTCCAGATAGGCCGTCAGGCTGGTGCGGATCTCGGCGTCATCGTCGACAACGAGGCAATGCATGTCAGCCCCTCGTCCGGTGGGTACACCGACCGATCCCTCGAGGGGATGCGGCTCGGCTAGAGGCGGCCCGGCGCTCGATCCCACTCATGCGGCAATACCTACTTTCAAACGGGCCACATAACCGGCACTGACCGAGCCCGTCATCGTCGCGAGCTGCGTCGAATAACCGTCGCTGAAGATGCCGTCGCTGGACAGGCTGATGGCATTGTTGTTGGCCGCGCTGTTGCCATAGCCGCTGGTGGCGTAGACGGCGGTGTTCGAGTCCGACGGGAAGCACAGCTGCGAGGTGCGCAGCTTGTTGTTCCAGTTGGTCGCCGTCGTCGTGCTGCGGTAGACCTCGAAGTGGATGTGGGGCACGCGGCCCGAGTAGCAGCCCGGGTAGATGGTCTGGAAGGTGGCCGTGCCGTCAGTGGCGGTGGCCTGCACGCCGCGCAGGTAGTTCTCGCCGGTCACGCCGCTGGAGTACATCGAATAGCGACCCAGCGCATCGCAATGCCAGAGGTAGATGGCGTAGCCGGACAAGTCGACGCAGGAGGCGTTGGTGTTCACAAGCTCGATGATGACCTGAAGCGGCACGCCTGTGGCTACGCCGCTGGCGCCGGCGATGCTGGCGCGGATGTCGCTGCGCACGATGCCCGACAGGGCCAGCGCGTTGGCGACGCTGCCGTTGGCGGTGTTGGATCCGTCGCCCGGATAGGGGCCTTCGGTCTCGCTGGGAATGACGGAGCAGCTGCTGGTCGTTGTGCCGGAACTGCCGCCGGAGGAGCCCGATGAAGAAGAGGACGATGAGTCGCTCGTCGCGCTGCTGCCGCCACCGCCGCAACCGGTCAGCGCTATCGCGCCGGCGCCGCTGAGCGACACGGCGCCCGCGCCGAGCAGCCAGCGCAGCGCGGTCCGCCGCTCGAAGGCCTGCTGGTGCAGGCGGCTCAGGTCGTGGGCCAGGCCCAGGTCGTGGTCATGCTTGGCGTCGTGATCGTGGTGCATTGCAGCTCCTTCGGCAGTGTCGGATGGAGGCATTGCATCGCTCGGATGTATCGAGGGAATCGACAGATTGTGTCGGCGTGGAAATATGGCTTGGTTGCTTTTGCGGTGCGGCTTGCTGCTCGCGGCATTGCCGGGACGGACTCCCGGCAATGCACCGAGCAATAGCGCTCTTCGCAAAAGCTCCCCCAGAACCACCTCATCCCAAGATCAACTGCAACGACCCCTGCAACGCCTGAATCAACGCCTCCAGCGCCTGCAGCAGCCTCTCGCTGCCTTGGTGCATGCGCTGCACCGCGTCGCCCTGCTCGACGCGCAGGCCACGCAGCAGCAGCAGCCAGGCCTCGTCCACGTCCTTGAAGGCCGGCTGCAGGGTCGGGCCTGCGAGTGGCGCGGCGCGCACGCTGTCATAGGCCTTGATGAATTCATCAAGCCCCGCGGCGAGGCCGCTGGCGTCGTGGCCCGGCATGACCTGGGCGAGCAGGCCTTCCTTGGCCAGGCGCTGGCTCAACAAGCGCAGCCGCGTGACCTGAGCCAACAGGCCGACCGGGCGCTGGCCGGCGCGTTCGGACAGGCGGGCGACCAGCGTCTCGCTGCTTTCCAGCAGGCGCTGGGCTGCCCGGTCGCTGCGGCCGAGGTCGGGCTGGCGGTTGGCCAGCGCGGCGTCCAGCTGAGCCCAGGCGGCCGATACGGCAGACAACTCCTCGGCCAGATCGTGGCGCAGCAGCTCGGCCAGCCGGGCGAGATTGGCCGCCACGCGTTCGGCCGACGCGTCCAGCAAGGCCTGGGCCTCGCGGCGCTCGGGCGGCGTGAGGCGCGGCCACTGGCGCAGGGCCTGCAGCTTGACCAGGCGCTGGCTCAGCATGCGCTGGGCGCCGGCGCGCTCCAGCGCTTCGGCCAGCTCGCTCGTGTGCACGACGCCACGCGCCACCTCGGGCAACTTGGACTGGGTCTGCATCGCCGTGTTGCGCAACAGCGCGAAGGCGGCCGCCTCGTCGATGCCGCGAGCCTGCATCAACAGGCCCTTGGCACGTTCTGTCCACTTGCGCTCGTCCAGCTTGGCCTGGGCGGCGAGCTCGCGGGCCTGCTGCTGGGCAGTCAGATCACGCGCCCACAGCAAGGCCTCGCCCAGCACGCTGGCATCCACGTCGGCCGGCAGCCATTGCACGGCACCGCGGGCCAGCGCAGCCTGCCGCTCGGGCCCCTGAGGCGGCGGCGACAGCAGCACCACGGGCAAGCCGAAAGCCCGCTCCGAGTGCAGAAGTTGCGCCAAGGCGGTGCGGTCCGGGCACCAGAGCAGCCCGACGGCCGGACCGTCGGCGGGCGGCGCAAGCTCCGAAACGGTGCACACAGACCAGCCCAGGGCCTGCAAAGCGGCCACCTGGGGCGGCGGTTCAGGGCTGCAGATCAGCGAGGGCAGCTGGGGCAGCGAGGTAGGAGCGGCGGTATCAGGCATGGCTTCAGGCTTCACGCCCCAAAACGGCGCAAGAAACAGGCCAGCGACGTTGCCGGCGGGTGGGCATGAGGCTTGCAAGTATCGGCCGTGGTTCCCGCAATGGTGCGGAAACCCTCCCGCTGCACGTCCTTGCCGCCCTGGCACGCGACCGGTGGGTTGGCGTGGGCGCGTGCAGCCAGCACGATAGAGCCCAAGATGTCCGCATTCCAGAACTTCAAACGCGCCGGCCACAGCTCCACGCTGTTCGCCGCCTTCCTGTACTTCGCGTTCTCCTGCTGCATCTGGGTGCTCAACGGCGCGCTGGCGCCCTTCATCAGCGAGACCTATCACCTGACACCGGCCCAGAAGGGGCTGATGCTGTCGATCCCAATCATGGCCGGCGCGCTGATGCGCTTCCCGCTCGGTCTGCTGTCGCAATACATCGGCCGCAAGAACGCGACGCTGGTCGAGATGGGCATGATCGCCGTGGCCATGCTGTATGGCTTCTTCATGGTGAAGAGCTATGACGACCTGCTGGCCATGGGCGTGCTGCTGGGCATTGCCGGCGCCAGCTTCGGCGTGGCGCTGAGCCTGGGCTCGGGCTGGTTCCCGCCGCAGTACAAGGGCCTGGCCATGGGCCTGGTGGGCGCGGGCAATGTCGGCACGGCGGTGTCGGTGCTCGTCGCGCCGCCGCTGGCCCAGGCCTATGGCTGGCAGACGGTCTATGCCTTCGCGGCCGCCGCCATCCTGGTGCCAATGCTGGTCATGATCATCTTCGCCAAGGAGCCGCCCGATGTCGACGCGCATGCCTCGCTGCGCGAGCACGTCGCCTGCCTGTTCGAGAAGGATGGCTGGGCCTTCAGCCTGATCTACGGCGTGACCTTCGGCGGCTTCATCGGCCTCACCACCTTCCTGCCCACCTACTACTACGACCAGTTCGGCGTCTCCAAGGTGCAGGCCGGCCAGCTGACCATGCTGGCGGCCTTCATGGGCGCGGCGGTGCGCGTGGTGGGCGGCTGGCTGTCGGACCGCTGGGGCGGCGTCAACATGCTGACCTTCGTGCTGGTCGTCGTCGCGATCACGCTGGCCCTGATCGGCATGAGCAGCGGCTCGCTGGTGCTGACGACGCTGCTGCTCATCGTCTGCTTCGCGGCCCTGGGCGCGGGCAATGGCGCCCTCTTCCAGTTGGTGCCGCTGCGCTGGCCCGCGGCCACGGCCGTGGCCGGCTCGATGATCGGCGAGATCGGCGCCCTGGGCGGCGGCCTGGTGCCCAATCTGATGGGCATGTCCAAGCAGCATGCGGGCACTTATATGTGGGGTTTTGTCGTCTTCGCGGTGTTGGCTGTTTTGATGCTGGGGGTCATGCGCGTCATGCAGATCCGCTGGACGCGCACCTGGGCCGAGAAGGGTGGCCGCGCACGCCAAGCCGCCACGGCCGGCCAGGACGCCGATCCGGTGCATTACCAACGCATCTGAGTCGCGGCTGCCCCTCGCGCGAGGGACAGCCCGACGCGCAACTCTCGGCACACTGGGCGCATGAAGACCCTCATCGCCCTCACCCTCGTCGGTCTGGCCGCCGGCGCCCAGGCCGCCATCAGCTGCAAGATTGCTGGCGCCGACATCCGCGTCTCCGACAGCTACGCCGACTTCAACTACTCGCCCAGCGGCAAGGCGGGCGCGACGGGCAAGCTGTCGCGCTTTCGGCTGATGACGCTGGACGGCGGCGAAGCCCCGACCAGCAACGTCGAGCTGAAGACCGTCGACATCACGGGCCCAGGCGACTACACGCTGTCCATGGAGTCGCTGTGGCGCTCGGTCATCCGCGTGCAAGGCAAGAGCCAGCGCGTGACGGCTGGCAAATTCCACTTCACGCGCTTCGAGATGAAAGACACGGTCGGCCATGCGGCAGGCACTGTCGAGTTCACGACCGACCAGGCCAGCGGCTCCTGCACGTTTGATGTCGAGGTCAAGGGCATCAACCGCGACCGCCTTGGGCTCTGAATAGGGCCTGCTAACGCTACGGCAAGGGGTCGCGTTGCCGTAGCGTTAACAGGCCCTAGCGCGGCAGGAAGGCCAGCCAGGCAATCAGCAGCAGGTTGAGCAGCACGGACAGGCCCAGGCCGACCTGCCAGACGCTCACCGCCTCGCGCGCGGCCTTGGGCGGGCGCGCGGAGGCGGGCTGGTCGCGGGCGGCCAGCCGTTCGAGCGCCAGCAGCAACTCGTCGGCCGTCTCGAAACGCGCCTTGGCCTCGCGAGCGACG
Organism: Roseateles sp. P4_D2; assembly: GCF_056401875.1. NCBI lineage: Bacteria > Pseudomonadati > Pseudomonadota > Betaproteobacteria > Burkholderiales > Sphaerotilaceae > Roseateles > Roseateles sp. P4_D2. Next base: position 31,533 of record NZ_JBFUIM010000021.1, read on the forward strand.
GCGCGCATGACGAGACGGTCCAGCGGCATGGGCACGCTGGGCTGCAGCCGGCTGACGCTGGCCGGCTCGCGACGATAGCGGGCCAGTTGATAGGGTTCGATCTCGCCATAGGGCAGGCGGCCCGTCAGCGCCTGGTAGAGGGTCACGCCCAGCGCAAACAAGTCAGAACCCGCGTCGGCCGGGGTCGGCGGATCCTGCCATTGCTCGGGGTTGATATAGCTGGGCGTGCCGGCATGCAGCTCGTGCGAGGCCGCGGGCGCGCGTGGGCTCAGGGCGACGCCCAGGTCCAGCACGCGCCACTGGCCATCTTCACCCAGATGCAGATTGGCCGGCTTGATGTCGCGGTGCACGACGCCGGCGGCATGCAGCAGGCTCAATGAGCGCGCGACGGCGCTGGCCAGGCCCAGAGCCTGGACCGTATCCAGCGGGCCTTTGGCGAGCAGTTGCTCCAGCGTGTGGCCGCCATGCCAGTCGAACACGGCGTAGAAGTGGGTGGCGCCATCGGCCGGCGCATGAACGCGCACAAAACCGCTCTCACCCCCACGCCGACGGTGCCGGGGCGCCTCGGCCAGGCGCAGGCCCAGCCAGATCTCGTGGGCCAGCATGGCGCGCTCTTCAGGATCGTCGGCGCGGCCGGGGCGCAGCATCTTCAGGGCCACGAGGCGCCCGCTGGCAAGCTCGCGCGCCTGCAAAAGGCGGTGCACGCCGTTGTCGGCGACGACGGCGGTGACCTGGTAGCCGTCCAGCGTCGCGCCGACACCGAGCGGCCCGGGGCTGGGCAAGGTTCGGCCCAATGCCGCGAGGTCGTTCAGGCCCGGATCAGCCAGGTCCTTGACGTCGAGGACGAGGGCGGTCGCGTTGTCGTGGCTGCCAGCCGCCAGTGCCGCAGCGGTCAGCGCATCGGCCGCCGCCTGCGCGCCTGGCGTGGTGCGCAACAGGTCGGCGATCTGGCGGCTGCGCAGGGAACCGTGCACGCCATCGCTGGTCAGCAACAGGCGGTCCCCCACCTTGAGCTCGCCGGCGCTGTGGTCCAGGCGCAGCGCATCGTCCAGGCCCAGGGCGCGCGTGAGGCCGGCGAAGTCGCGGCGCTCCATGCGATGGTCCTGGGTCAGCAGCAGGCATTGGCCGTCGCGCAGCAGCCAGGCGCGGCTGTCACCCACATGGGCCAACGCGTAGCGGCGGCCGCGCAGTGCGATGGCCGTCAGCGTCGTCAGCGCCTCGCGCGGCTGACCGTCCGGCCCGGGGCGGCGGTTGTGCGAGGCGAGCCAAGCGTTCTGGTGCCCGAGCAGGCGGTCCAGCGCCACGCTCGTGTCCCAGTCGGCGGGCACGCCGTGGAAGTCGCGCAGCAGGCTCATGACCGAGGTCTGGGCGGCCATCAGGCCATCGCCATTCGAGTGCTCGCCACCGCTGACGCCATCAGCCAAGGCGGCGACCCAGCCGCGCTCGGCCTCGTGCGCAGCCGGCGCCTGCACGCCGGCGAAGTCCTCGTTGCGAGGACGCTTGCCCTGCAGGCTGGACAGGCCGGTATCGAGTTCGAAGCGCATGCGCGTGAGTCGTTGTCAGTGAGCGGTTGGTATTGCGGGCCGAGCGCCGGGCCGCTCCCAAGCCGGCCCGTCTGGCGATGTGCTTGCCGGTCGAGCCGGCAAGCATCGCCGTCCCCTCGGGGGACCGGCCAAGGCAAGGCCTTGGACGAGTGGCTTCATCTTGGTGCAGTTTCAGGGATGAGTGCACCCGCACCGGGCTAGCAAACGCTTCGGCGTGGGGCGTCGCTGGGCGTTTGAGGTTGATTTCTCACGCTGCGGCAGGTCTGAAGGCCAGCTTCATCGCTGGCACATGCCTTGCAAAGCAAAGGGCAGACCAGCTTTGTTGTATGGAGTCCGGCATGAAGAAGATGAAGCTCGTGATGGTGGGCAACGGCATGGCCGGCGTGCGCACGCTGGAGGAGCTGCTGAAGATCACGCCGGATCTCTACGACATCACCGTATTCGGTGCCGAGCCGCACCCCAACTACAACCGCATCCTGCTCAGCCCTGTGCTGGCCGGCGAGCAGACGATCGAAGAGATCATCCTGAACCCGCTCTCCTGGTATGAGGAGAACGGCATCACGCTGCACCTGGGCAAGACGGTCACCGAGATCGATCGCGTGCGCCGCCGCGTCATCGCGGCCGACGGCACGACGGCGGAATACGACCGCCTGCTGATCGCCACCGGCTCGAATCCCTTCGTGCTGCCGGTGCCTGGCAAGGATCTGGATGGCGTCATCGCCTACCGCGACATTGCCGACACCAACGCCATGATCGACGCGGCGACGAAATACAAGCACGCCGTCGTCATCGGCGGTGGCCTGCTCGGCCTGGAAGCCGCCAACGGGCTGATGCTGCGCGGCATGCAGGTCACGGTCGTGCACCTGGTCGACACGCTGATGGAGCGCCAGCTCGACGGCGTCGCCGGCGACCTGCTGCGCAAGTCCCTGGTCGACCGCGGCCTGAACTTCATGCTCGGCGCGCAGACGCAGGAACTGGTGGCCGGCCCCTCGGGCCGGGTCCAGGCCATCAAGCTCAAGGACAAGGACGGTCAGGTCATCGACGTACCGGCCGACCTCGTCGTCATGGCCGCCGGCATTCGCCCCAACACCGCGTTGGCCGAGAAAGCAGGCTTGCATTGCAGCCGCGGCATCGTCGTCACCGACACGATGCAGACCGTGACCGACCCGCGCGTCTACTCGGTCGGCGAATGCGCGGCCCACCGCGGCATCGCCTACGGTCTGGTGGCGCCACTGTTCGAGCAGGGCAAGGTCTGCGCCACCCACCTGGCCCAGTTCGGCATCGGCCGCTACCTGGGCTCCTCGGTCAGCACCAAGCTCAAGGTCACCGGCATCGACCTCTTCAGTGCCGGCAACTTCACCGGCGGCGCGGGCACGGAGGAGATCGTCATGAGCGACCCCTTCGCCGGCGTCTACAAGAAGCTCGTCATCCAGAACGACCAGCTCGTCGGCGCCTGCCTGTATGGCGACACGGTGGACGGCGGCTGGTACTTCAAGCTGCTGCGCGAGGGCCGCAAGATCGGCGATATCCGCGACAAGCTGATGTTCGGCGAGGCGGGGGCCAACATCGGCGACGTCGGCCATCAGGGCGTCAGCCGCGCGGCCGCGATGGCTGACACGGACGAGGTCTGTGGCTGCAACGGCGTCGCCAAGGGCACCATCTGCAAGGCCATCCGCGACAAGGGCCTGTTCACACTGGACGAGGTGCGCAAGCACACCAAGGCGAGCGCGAGCTGCGGCAGCTGCACCGGGCTGGTCGAACAGCTCATCATGTTCACCGCCGGCGGCGACTACTCGGCCACGCCGAAGAAAAAGGCAATCTGCGCCTGCACTGACGCCAGCCACCAGGACGCCCGCGACACGATTCGCCTGGCCCATCTGCTGACCTCGGCCGAGGTGTTCCGCGCGCTGGACTGGAAGACGCCCAATGGCTGCGCCACCTGCCGCCCGGCCATCAACTACTACCTGATCTCGACCTGGCCCAAGGAGGCCATCGACGATCCGCAGAGCCGCTACATCAACGAGCGTTCGCACGCCAACATCCAGAAGGACGGCCGCTACTCGGTCATCCCGCGCATGTGGGGCGGCGAGACGACGAGCTCGGAGCTGCGCCGCATTGCCGACGCGGTGGACAAGTACCAGATCCCGACCGTCAAGGTCACCGGCGGCCAGCGCATCGACCTGCTGGGCGTGAAGAAGGAAGACCTCGTCAACGTCTGGAAGGACATCGGCATGCCCTCAGGCCATGCCTATGCCAAGGCGCTGCGCACGGTGAAGACCTGCGTGGGCAGCGAATGGTGCCGCTTCGGCACGCAGGACTCGACGCAGATGGGCAAAGACCTGGAGCGGGCGCTCTGGCGCATGTACGCGCCGCACAAGGTCAAGATCGCCGTGTCGGGCTGCCCGCGCAACTGCGCGGAGGCCGGCATCAAGGACGTCGGCGTCATCGGCGTCGACTCGGGTTGGGAGATCTACGTTGCCGGCAACGGCGGCATCAAGACCGAGGTGGCCGAGTTCTTCTGCAAGCTGAAGACGCCGGAGGAGGTGCTGGAGTACAGCGGCGCCTTCCTGCAGCTCTACCGGCTGGAGGGCTGGTACCTCGAGCGCACGGTGCATTACGTCGCCCGCGTCGGCCTGGATCATGTGAAGAAGAAGATCCTCGAGGACGCCGACAACCGCAAGGCGCTGTGGGCGCAGTTGCAGTTCAGCCTGGATGGCGAGCCAGACCCGTGGTTCGACTTCGACAAGGCCCACGTGGACCTGCGCCAGTTCGACAAGGTGGCCGTCTGATGCTGAACCGCCGCGTCATTCTTCTCGCGAGCCTGGCCTCCGGGCCTGCCCTGGCTCAGAGCCGCATCAGCCAGCTCGGCGAAGCCATCGACAAGGCTGGCGCCCAGCGCATGCTCAGCCAGCGCATGGGCAAGGCCTGGCTTGGCCAGCTGCGTCCCGAGCTGGCGCCGCGTGCGCGCCAGGTGCTGGAGGCCAGCGAGGCCCGCTTCGAGCGCCAGTTGAGCGAACTGCTCGCCTTTGCGCCCACGCCCGAGATCGCCGGCAGCTACAAGGCCATGCAGCACCGCTTTGGCGACTACCGCGCCTTGCTGCAGAGCAAGCCCAGCCGCGAGCGCGTCGACGAACTGCTGCAAACATCCGGCGAAATGCTCAGCCTGGCCCACGTCGCCACCGGCCAACTGCAGCAGCGCTCCACCACGGCGACCGCGATGCTGGTCAACATGTCGGGCCGGCAGCGCATGCTGTCGCAGCGACTGGCCCTGTTCTTCATGGCCGGCCAGCAGGGCGCTCGATCCGACGTCGTGAGCAAGGAAACAATCAAGGCTCGCGCCGAGTTCGAGACCGCCATGCGCGTGCTGGCTTCGGCCCCTGAAGGAACGCCCGCCATCCGCGACAACCTGGACCTTGCACGCAACCAATGGGTCTTCCTGCAGTCGGCACTGGCCGGCGAAAGCCAGGGGCCGGAAACGGCCAGCAACGTCTTCGTGGCGAGCGAGAACCTGCTCGCCGTGATGGAAACCGTGACGGGGCAGTTTGCCCGCCAGCTGGCATGAATCTGCCCCTCGCCCAGCCTCGCGTCGCTGAACGCGAGCGAGTCCAGTCGGTCTTGCAGACCGCGCTGCGGCTCGCGCCGCAGCCCTTCGGCAGGCACAAGCCGCCCACTGGGCGCCTTGTGTCCGGCCTCAGCCCCCGCGGGGACGGCGATGCTTGCCGGATCGACCGGCAAGCACATCGCCAGCGCGGGCCGGCTAGGGAGCGGCCCGTCGCTCGGCCCGTCAGGTTCGGATTGGACAACTGAGGTAGACGCTATGGACGACTGGACCCGCATCTGCGCCCTGCAGGACATCCCCGTGCTGGGCTCGCGCCGTGTGCAGCGCACCGCCGGCATCGACGTGGCGCTGTTCCGCAACGCCGACGACGAGGTCTTCGCGCTGCTGGACCGCTGCCCCCACAAGGGCGGCCCCTTGAGCCAGGGCATCGTCTTCGGCAAGAGCGTGGCCTGCCCGCTGCACAACTGGACGATCGGCCTGAATGACGGCACGGCCCGCGAACCCGATGAGGGCTGCACGCCGAGCTTCCGCGTGAAGCTGGAGGGCGGTGAAGTCTTCCTGCTGCAGACGGAACTGGCCACGCTGGCCTTGGACCTTCCTGCCCCTGTTGCAGGCCCGAAGATTTCGATTGCGGTGGCTTGAGCGGCGAAGACCTGCCTGGCTAGAAGAACATGAGCGAGACAAAGTCCACCTGCCCCTACTGTGGCGTCGGCTGCGGATACGCGCGGAAGTGCGATCCGCATTGCGGTGACACGGCGCACTCCCCTCTCATCCCCTCGCCAAGCGAGGGGCTCCACAGCCGAGGGCGGGTATGACCATGCGCGAAACCAAATCCACGTGCCCTTACTGCGGCGTCGGCTGTGGTGTTGTGATCGAGCATGACGACACCCAAATCACCGGCGTGCGCGGTGACCCCGACCACCCGGCCAACTTCGGCCGGCTGTGCACCAAGGGCACCAACCTGCACCTGACGGCCACGCCGGTCGTCATCCAGCACCAGCGCCTGCGCGAGCCCGCCCGTCGCGCCGAGCGTGGGGCTCAGCCCGCGATCATCAGCTGGGATCAGGCCAACCGCGAGATCGCCGACAAGCTGCTGGCCATCCGCGCCGAGCACGGCCCCGAATCGATTGGCGTCTACATCTCCGGCCAGTTGCTGACCGAGGACTATCACGCCTTCAACAAGCTGGCCCGCGCCGTCATCGGCACGCCGCACATCGACTCCAACTCGCGGCTGTGCATGAGTTCGGCCGTGGTCGGCTACAAGCAGGCCCTGGGCGCCGACGCGCCGCCCTGCAGCTACGAGGACATCGAGCTGGCCGACTGCGTGCTGATCAGCGGCGCCAACCCGGCCTGGGCCCACCCCATCCTGTTCCGCCGCCTCGAAGCAGCGCGCGCCAACAAGCCCGCACACAAGCTGATCGTCATCGACCCGCGCCGCACCGAGACGGCCGAGCTCGCCGACCTGCACCTGCAGATCCGCCCCGGCACCGACGTGGCGCTGTGCCACGGCCTGCTGCATGCCGCCATCTGGCAGGGCTGGACGGCGGGCGACTTCATCGCCCAATCCACCGAAGGCTTCGACGCGCTGAAGGAGCTGGTGCGCGACTGGGCGCCGTCCCGCGCGGCCCAGGTCTGCGGCGTCAAGGAGGCCGACATCTGGCAGGCCGCTGAATGGTTCGCCACCTCACCGAGTTCGCTCAGCCTCTACTGCCAGGGCCTCAATCAGAGCAGCAGCGGCACCGCGAAGAACACGGCCCTGATCAACCTGCACCTGGCCACCGGCCAGATCGGCAAGCCCGGCGCCGGCCCCTTCTCGCTGACCGGCCAACCCAACGCCATGGGCGGCCGTGAGAGCGGTGGCATGGCCACGCTGCTGCCGGGCCACCGCGACCCGGGCAAGGCCGAGGACTGGGCCGAGATCGCCTCGCTGTGGGGTGTGCCTGACCTGCCCGGCAAGCGCGGCCACACGGCCGTGGAAATGTTCGAGGCCGCAGCCCGCGGCGAGATCAAGGCGCTGTGGATTGCCTGCACCAACCCCGCCCAGTCCATGCCCGACCAGGCCACCGTGCGCCAGGCACTGGAGCGCTGCGAGCTGGTCATCCTGCAGGAAGCCTTCGCCCACACGGCCACGGCGCGCTACGCTGACTATCTGCTGCCCGCCTCCACCTGGGGAGAGAAGGAAGGCACGGTCACCAACAGCGAGCGTCGCATCAGCCGCGTGCGCCCGGCCGTGCCGGCGGCCGGCGAGTCCCGTGCCGACTGGCGCATCGTGAGTGACATCGCCGCGCTGATCGACGCCGGCCTGGGCCGACAGCCTCGCCTGACGGCCACGACGCCGGAAGACCTCTGGCTGGAACACCGCGAAGCCACGCGCGGCCGCGACCTCGATATCACCGGCCTGTCCTGGGTCACGCTGGACACCGAAGGCCCGCAGCAGTGGCCCTTCGTCACCGGCCCGACGGCACGGCTCTACACCGATGGCCGCTTCGCCACCGCCGACGGCCGCGCCCGCTTCATCACCAAGCCGTATCAAGCCACTGCCGAAACCGCCAGCCCCAAGCACCCCTTCGCGCTGACGACCGGCCGCATGCGCGACCAGTGGCACGGCATGAGCCGCAGCGGCAGCGTGCCGCGCCTGTTTGCCCACGAAGGCAAACCGCTGGTGCGCATCCACCCCAGCGACGCCGCGCGCCGCAAGCTGGCCGACGGCGAGCTCGTGCACGTGCGCTCGCGCCGCGGCGAAGTCGTGCTGCAACTCAAGCTCGATGAGAACGTGCCCCTGGCCGGCGCCGACGTCGCCATGCACTGGGGCGACGAGTTCATCGGCGCCCAGCTCGGCGTCAACGCCGTGACGCAGGGCGCCTTCTGCCCCGACTCCAAGCAGCCCGAGCTGAAGTTCAGTGCCGTCGCCATCGAGCCGGCCGACCTGCCCTGGCGCCTCAGCGCCTGCGCCTGGGTCGCACCCGCAGACGGCCCTCGCCTGCGCGAGCAGCTGCGCGCGCTGATGCCCCGCTTCGGCTACGCGCACTGCCTGCCCGAACCGGCGAAGGGTGAACAAGTGGGCTGGGCCTTCGAAGCCGCCTGCGCCGAAGCGCCCGCGCCCGAGCTGGTCGATGAACTCGCCGCCGTGCTGGGCCTGAACAGCCCCGCCGTGCTGCGCTATGCCGATGCCCAGCGCGGCCGCCTGCGCCTGCTGAACCTGGACGGCGACGATCTGCAGGCCGCACCGCTGCAGGCCCTGCTGCGTGTTGGCCAGCACGACGAAGGCGCCTGGCTGGTCGACCTCTGGCGCGAGCGCACTGCGGCATCGACGGTTGGCCGCTGGCTGCTGTCGCCCGGCACGCCGCCCACCAACACCGTGGCCGCCAGCCCGCAGGTCTGCAACTGCTTTGACGTGCGCGAGGACGTCATCCGCCTGACGCTGGCCCGCTGCAGCGGCAGCCCGGCCGAGCGCCTGTCGCAGCTGCAGGGCGAAAAGCGCTGCGGCACCCAGTGCGGCTCCTGCCTGCCGGCGCTGCGCCGCCTCGTCAGCACAACGCCTGAGGAAGTTCCGGCATGAACCACACCGTCTCCCTTGTCGGCGCCGGCCCCGGCGACCCGGAACTGCTGACCGTCCGCGCCTTGAAACGTATCGAGGCGGCCGATGTCGTCCTCGCCGACGACCTCATCGACCCACGCGTGCTGGCCCTTGTGAAGGGCCGACTGCTGCGCGTCGGCAAGCGCGGCGGCTGCATCAGTACCGACCAGCATTTCATCCACGCGCTGATGATTCGCGAGGCCCGCGCCGGCCACCGCGTCGTGCGCCTCAAGGGCGGTGACCCCTTCGTCTTCGGTCGTGGCGGCGAGGAGGTCGACGCGCTGCGCGAGGCCGGCCTCGACGTCGAAGTGGTCAGCGGCCTGACCAGCGGTATCGCCGGCCCCGCCGCCGTCGGCATCCCGGTGACGGACCGTCGCGCCTCGCCCGGCGTCGTCCTCGTCACCGGCCACCCTGGCGAAGGACGTGCCGAGCCCGACTGGGCAGCCCTGGCCCGCACGGGCCTGACCCTGGTCATCTATATGGGTGTGGCCCGCGCGGCCGACATCACGGCCAAGTTGCTGGGTGCCGGTCTGCGCCCGGATCTGCCGGCCGCCATCGTCAGCGCGGCGCACACGGCACAGCAGCGCCACGCGGTGACGACGCTGGCCGAGCTGCCCGACTGCATCGAGCGCGAGGGGTTGAAGAGCCCGGCTTTGCTGGTGATCGGCGAGGTGGCTGCGCATGCGGCGCTCGATGCGGTGCAGCATGGCCAACGCAAGGTCGGCTGAGGAGCCCGCTCGGCACTGATCCCGACCGCGGCGAGAGCAGCTCCAGGCTGAACGCTGCCACCCAGATTTCGCGACCTGATGGCCGCTGTCGGCGGCAACTGTCATTGAACGGGGTGCCGACTGAGCGACTGCTGGACCACCGGGACCGGCCATTCACCGACGCTCGCGCTTGAGACGACCGTGACCCGGGGCGCCGGGCGGGTCAACGACAGCTATCGTGGCCAACGAGCTGGCGGAACCGACCCGAATCGGAGTCCGCACCAGGCCTGTTGAGCGGCCGCAAAGCTGACATTCAACGTTCGCGGTTAGCGGGCGGCGCAGCTGTCCAAGACGTGGATGTGACACTGCGGCCGCAAGCGTGCTTAGGCATCGCGCGCCGACTGGCGGGTTGCAATACTCTGCCCCGCGCGGGTGAGCCCCCTTTCCCGCCAGTGCCTGCCGCCATGCGCCGCCATGCGTTAGGGTGCGCGCCCAGACTGAACCGCCTACGAAGGAGACCCATGAGTACTGCCGGTGTGACGCGTCGCAATTTTGTCCAAGGTGTCGGTGCCGTCGGGCTTGCCACGGCAGGCCATGCGGTGGCGGCTCAGTCCGATCAGCCGCTCTACAAGCAGGCGTCCGCAGGCGTGGCGGTGCGCGTCAAGGACCTGCTTTCCCGCATGACGCTGGAGGAGAAGGTGGCCCAGACCATGTGCATCTGGATCGGCAAGAACCGCGTGCAGAACGAACGCGGCGACTTCGACGCGGCGCAGGCCGCGCAGGCGCTGCCGCACGGCTTGGGCATGCTTGCCCGGCCGAGTGACCGCAAGGGCGTGGACAACACCAACGCCGGCGCAGATGCCAATATGGCCAACCGCACGGCGGCCGAGACGGCAGCCTATGTCAATGCCGCCCAGGCCTGGGCGGTGCAGCGCACGCGGCTGGGCATTCCGCTGTTCATGCACGAGGAAAGTCTGCATGGCTACGCGGCGCGCGACGCGACCTGCTTCCCGCAGGCGATCGGCCTGGCGTCCTCCTTCGACCCAGCGCTGATCGAGCGGATCTATTCGGTCTGCGCGCGGGAGATGCGGGCGCGGGGTGCCAACCTCGCCTTGGCGCCGGTCGTCGATGTCTGCCGCGATCCGCGCTGGGGGCGTGTCGAGGAAACCTTGGGCGAAGACCCCTACCTGACGGGCGTGCTGGGCAAGGCGGCCGTCATTGGCTTCTCCGGCACAGAGCGCAAGCTGGCGCCGGCCAAGGTGATGGCGACGCTCAAGCACATGACCGGCCATGGCCAGCCCGAGCGCGGCATCAACACCGCGCCGGCGCAGATCTCCGAGCGGGTGCTGCGCGAAGTCTTCTTCCCGCCGTTCGAGAAGATCATCCGCGAGACGCCGATCGCGGCCGTCATGCCGTCGTACAACGAGATCGACGGCATCCCTTCACATGCCAACCCGTGGCTGCTGAAAACCATCCTGCGCGGCGAATGGGGCTTCAAGGGCCTGACGGTCTCGGACTACTTCGCGATCGGGGATTTGGTGTCGCGCCACCGGCTGGTGCCTGACATGAAGGAGGCGGCTTATCGCGCCTTCACCGCCGGGGTCGACATCGAAACGCCTGACACCGGCGGCTTCCCCGAGCTCGTCAACCTGGTGAAGGCCGGCCGCATCAAGGAGGCCGAGCTCGACGTGGTCGTGCGCCGCATCCTGGAGCTGAAGTTCCTCGCCGGACTGTTCGAAGACCCCTACGTCGACGCCGCCAAGGCGGACGGCCTGACCGCCACACCGGACGCGGTGGCCCTGGCGCGCGAAGCGGCGGTGCGATCCGTCGTGCTGTTGAAGAACGACGGGGTACTGCCACTCGACGGCAAAAAGGTCGGCAAGCTGCTGCTGCTGGGCACGCATGCCAAGGACACGCCCATCGGCGGCTACTCCGACATTCCTCGTCATGTCGTGTCGATCCACGACGCACTGGCCGGCGAAGCGAAGTCGCAGGGCTTCGCCTTCGAGTACCGGGAAGCCGTGCGCTTGACCGAGAAGCGCGAGTGGACGGAAGACGAAGTGCGTTTCATCGCCCCGGCGGTCAATGCCCGCCTGATCGCGGAGGCCGTCGAGGCGGCCAAGGCGGCAGACACGATCGTGATGGTGCTGGGCGACAACGAACAGACCACCCGCGAGGCGTGGTCGGACACCCATCTGGGCGACCGCGACTCGCTGGAACTGATCGGCCAGCAGAACGACCTGGCGGCCGCCATCTTCGCGTTGAACAAGCCGACGGTCGTCTTCCTCCTCAACGGCAAGCCGCTGGCGATCAATCTGCTGCAGGCCAAGGCCGGCGCCATCATCGAGGGTTGGTACCTCGGCCAAGAAACCGGCCATGCGGCGGCTGACATTCTGTTCGGCCGCGCCAACCCGGGCGGCAAGCTGCCGATCAGCTTCCCCCGCAACGTGGGGCAGCTACCCGTGTACTACAACGCCAAGCCGACGGCCAACCGTGGCTACCTCGGGGCAGACAACACACCGCTCTATCCCTTCGGTTTCGGCCTGAGCTACACGACGTTTGCGCTGTCAGCGCCGCGCCTGTCCAAGGCCACCATCGGCCCGGCGGACAGCGTGACGGTCTCGGTGGACGTCACCAACACGGGCAAGCGTGCGGGCGACGAGGTGGTGCAGCTCTACATCCGCGATGACATTTCGTCGGTGACGCGACCGGTCAAGGAGCTCAAGGGCTTTGCCCGCGTGACGCTGGCGCCCGGTGAGAAGCGGACCGTGACCCTCACGATCACGCCAGCAGAACTCCAGTTCTACGGCATGGACATGAAGCGCGTCGTCGAGCCCGGCAGCTTCACCATCATGGCCGGCCCCAACAGCGTCGACCTGAAGACCACCACGTTGACGGTTGCTGCGGCCTGAACGACATGACGCCATCACTCTCGCTTTCCGTGCTCGCCACGACGTTGCTGGCGACGGCGGCTTCCTTCGCCGGCACCTACCAGCAAACGCCCACGGGCGTGTTGGTGAGGCCCGATACGGGCAGCGTGAAGGAGCTTCGCCTCAATGCCATCACGGAGGCCATCATCCACGTCACCGGCGTCGACGATCCGGCGCGTCCGCAGCTGGAGTCGCTGATGGCCATCGCGAAGCCGAGCGGGCGCTTCGCCGTGACGGCCGGCCCCGATGCCGTGACGCTCGATGCAGGCAAGGCGTCGGCCCAGGTGTCGCTGAAGGATGGCCGGGTCACCTTCCTTGACGGCAAGGGTGTCGCCGTGCTGATGACTGAGCGGGCCGACCTCCAGCCAGTCATGGTCGAGGGCCGGCCCTACGTCGCGCCTTCCGTCCAGTTCAACCGGGGCACGACCGAGGCCTTCTACGGCCTGGGGCAGCACCAGAACGCGCAGATGGACTTGAATGGCGAAGACGTCGAGCTGCGCCAGCACAACATGGACATCGCCATCCCGTTCGTCGTGTCCGACAGGAACTACGGCGTGCTCTGGGACAACAACGCCGTCACGCGCTTCGGCAATCCGCAGCGCTTCGGGCTGGCAAGTCGCGACCTGAAGCTCACGGCCCTGGACGGCACCAGCGGCCTGACCGCGAAGTACTACGTCGACGACCAATTGGTCCTGACCCGCGTGGAGCCCGACATCCGCTATCAGTTCCTCAGCGATGTCCGCTACTACTGGCCCTCCGACGCCGCGCTGAGCCGGGCAGCCACCCGCGGCAAGAAGGTCAAGGTCGTCTGGGAGGGCACGGCCACTTCCGACAAGCCGGGGCTGCACAAGATGCGCCTGTTCGCTTCGGACTACGTGACGCTGAAGGTCGACGGCAAGACCGTCTTCGACCATGGCATCTGGCGCGCGAACTGGAACGGCTGGTACAACAATTTCGAGCAGCCGTTCAGCCAAGGCAAGCCGGTCAGCCTGCATGTCGAATGGCGGCTGACGAGCGGCCTCATCTCGCTGCACCACTCCGACCCCGAGCCGGCCGCCGACAAGCACTCCTTGCGCTTCACGTCCGAAGCCGGCACCGGCCTGAACTACTACTTCATAGGCGCCGATTCACTCCAAGGCGTCATTCGCGGCTACCACCAGCTCACCGGCATCCCGCCGATGATGCCGAAATGGGCCTACGGCTTCTGGCAATCCCGGCAGCGCTACCGCACGCAGGCCGAGTTGCTCGGCGTGCTCAAGACCTACCGCGCCAATCGGTGGCCCATCGACAACATCGTGCAGGACTGGTTCTACTGGCCGGAAGACCAGTGGGGCAGCCACACCTTCGATGCGGCGCGCTTCCCCGATCCCAAGGGCATGGTCGATGAAGTTCATCGCCAGCATGCCCGGATCATGATTTCGATCTGGGGCAAGTTCTATCCCAACACCGCCAACTACAAGGAGCTGGACGCCAAGGGCTATATGTGGCGCCGCAATGTCGAGCTCGGCATGAAGGATTGGGTCGGCGCGGGCCATCTCAACAGCCACTTTTCGCCCTACAACCAGGAAGCGCGGGACATCTTCTACCGCCAGATGAAGAAGCCCCTGGTCGACCTCGGCTTCGACGCCTGGTGGATGGACAACACCGAACCCGACGTGCGCTCCAACGCCAGCCCCGAAGAACTCGCCGAACTGATCACGCCGACGCAGATGGGGCCGGGTGCGCTGGTGACCAACGCCTACGCCACCATGGCCACCCAGGCCGTTCACGACGGCCTGAAGCGGGATCGCCCGGACGCGCGCCAATTCATCCTGACCCGCTCCGGCTTCGCGGGCGTGCAGCGAAACGCGGCGGCCGTGTGGTCGGGGGATGTCGTCGGCACCTGGGACAGCCTGTACAAGCAGATCTCGGCGGGTGTGCAGACCGGGTTCTCGGGCGTGCCCAATTGGACGCACGACATCGGCGGCTATTCCCAGGAAGCCCGGTTCCAGGACAAGTCGGTCGCAGGGCTTCAGGAGAACCGCGCGGCAGGCGGCGTGCGTACCGCCGAAGACCTGAAGGAGTGGCAGGAGTTGAACCAGCGCTGGTGGCAGTTCGGCACCTTGTCACCCTTGATGCGCAGCCACGGCGAAGGCGTGAAGCGCGAGATCCATGAAATCTCGCCCGAGGGGTCCGCCATGCGGGCCAACATGGTGTGGTTCCTGGAGCTGCGCTACCGGCTGATGCCCTATATCTACACGACTGCCGCGGACAGCCACTACGAGGGTGCGCCGATCATGCGCGGCCTGGCCCTCGACTTCCCGGCAGACGCCACGGCCAAGAAGATCGCCGACCAATACCTGTTCGGCAAATCGATGCTGGTGGCGCCGGTGACGCGGTATGGCGCAACGTCCCGCCCGGTCTACTTCCCGGGCACATCGACCTGGTTCAACGTCTGGACGGGTGAGACGGTCAAGGGCGGCCAGACGCGAACCGTGGCCGCCCCGCTGGACCAGATGCCCGTTTTCGTCAAAGCGGGCGCCATCGTGCCCATGGGGCCCGTCACGCAATATGTGGACGAGAAGCCCGACGCGCCGTTGACCATCCACGTCTATACCGGCGCCGATGGAAGCTACAGCCTCTACGAGGACGACGGCATCTCAAACTCGTACCAGGCCGGCCAGTACACGCGCATCCCGTTTGTCTATGACGACAAGCGCGCCGAAGTCACCATCGGGCCGCGCTCCGGGGGCTATGCGGGCATGGTGACGAAGAGAACCTTCAACATCCGCTTCCTCAAACCCGGCGACCGCACGGTCGACTTCGATGCGCCTGCTATTCCCGTGACCTATTCAGGAGACCGTATCGTCGTCAAGGCGCTGTAAGGGCACCGTCGGCGAATGGGACCACGGCAGAAGGCGCCGCGTCACGGCTTGAACAGATCGACGCGATTTGTGATGAGGCCAACGATGCCGAGCGGCGACCGATCGCTTGATCGACGGCCAAGCAAGCGTTAGAGCGACGGAAAGCGAATCGCACCTTCCGCGGGTAACTTGTACATGCACGCAACGAATAGCGGGCTGACGAGCCAGCCGTTCAGCCAGGAACATACCGATGGCAGGTTCAGCGTTGCAAACCATCCCGGCTCCACCGAGGCGAACTGGCGGACGAAGGGCAACACTGCCAAGTCGGTGGCGCATGGCGTGGCGCCGCCCAGGCAGGGCGCGCTTTGCAGCCGTGCCTCTAGCGGTCGCAGAAGCACATCCAGCGCCCTGTCGCGGTGTGCGTCTGGCGTGAGGGTCTCACTCGCGTAGCGCTGGGGGTACTTCCAGCGGTCCAGGTGATGCTTGAAGTCGCCGTCGTTTCGCTGTACCAGGTCAAGGTTCGCAGGCGACTGCGCCCGCGCCCACCAGCCCTGCGCATCGGGCGCGGCCAGTGCCCAGCGCATGATGTCCCAACTCTCCTCGATCACGCTGCCATCGGGCAACTGCAGCACTGGTACCGTAGCCTTGGGCGATAGGGCCAGCAAGCTTGCTGGCTTGTCGCGCAAGCTGACCTCCACCGCCTCGAAGGCCCGCCCGGCCTGCAGCAGCGCCATCCGTGCGCGCATGGCGTAGGGGCAGCGGCGAAAGGTGTAGAGCCGCGGCAACTGTGGCCCTGGGGTGGTGAGTGGTGCGTGCGGTGTCAGGGTCGATGCGTGCATGGGTGAGGTCTGTGCAGCTACGCACGTCGATCTGGATCGCAGCCCCAGGTCACTGGAGGCAGGGTGGCCAATGGTCGCACCGCGGGGCCTCGCCAGAGGCCCGTGACAAGCGTCATTCGACCAAGGCCGAAGTGTGGCTGCAGTCAACAGAAGCCTCGAAAGCTGGTGGAGCCCTTCACAATCACGATCCGCGCCCGCTTGTTCGAGATGTCTACCTTTCATCATGGATAAATTCTTGCTGCCGCAGCAGGTGTTGGAACGGCTCGCCGAAGACCTGCTGCAAGCCGAACAGGCAGCGCGGGCGGCCCATGAAACGGCAACTCACGAAGAAAATATCGCCGAGAACAAATACGACACGTTGGGTCTGGAAGCGGCCTACCTGGCCACCGGCCAAGCTCGTCGCGCCCAAGCCATCCGCCAGGCGATGGCCAATTGGCGCCAATTCCGCCCGCGCCCCTACGACGCCAGCAAAGGCATACAGCTCGGCGCGCTGGTTTGCCTGGTCGATGCCGACGACAAGCAGCAACAGCTCTTTCTCGGCCCGGCTGGGGGCAGCATGAAGTTGGTCAGCGGCGCTCAGACCATTCAGGTCATCAGCAGCGAATCCCCGTTGGGCAAGGCCATGCTGGGCAAATGTGAGGGTGACGAGGTGTCGATACAGGCGGCTCTGATCCGACAGCGGTTTGAGGTGCTGCGGGTTCATTGAGCCGCAAGCAAGTTCACGGCGACTTGATCAGAAATCAATCGCCCCAACCCCTTCAGGAAGCTCCGCACAACTCCTGGCGAGCTATGCGGAGTTCGTTCGGGCTCTCGGCCTCGCGCACATCAATTCACTTCGGTGGCACTGACTGCAAGGCTTGTCAGAGGTTGCCGTCATCGGCTCACCCGTCGACGCGGCAGCAGCGACGCCCGCTTGCCGGCAGTCCCGGTCAGCTCAGCTTGAAGCTGCTCACCAGCCCCGCCAGCCGCACGGCCTGTTCCTTCAGCGACTGAGCCGCCGCGGCGGACTCCTCCACCAGCGCAGCGTTCTGCTGCGTCATCTGGTCCAGCTCCGTCACGGTGCCGTTGACCTGGCGCAAGCCCTGGCTCTGCTCGACGGCGGCAGCGCTGATCTCGCCAATGATGTCGGTCACACGCTGCACGGAGCCGACGATGTCGGTCATGGTCGTGCCGGCGTCGTTGACGAGATGCGTGCCGGCCTCGACGCGCTCGACGCTGGCGCCGATCAGCGCCTTGATCTCGCGCGCCGCCTCGGCGCTACGCTGGGCCAGCGAGCGCACTTCGCCGGCGACGACCGCGAAGCCGCGGCCCTGCTCGCCGGCGCGGGCCGCTTCCACTGCGGCATTCAGCGCCAGGATGTTGGTCTGGAAGGCAATGCCGTCGATGGTGCCGATGATGTCGGCGATCTTGCGGCTGGCATTGTTGATCTCGCCCATGGTGCTGACGACGCGCGACACGACCTCGCCACCGCGGCCGGCCGTCTCGGCGGCGGCGCCGGCCAGCTGCTTGGCCGTCATGGCCGAGTCAGCGCTCTGGCTGACGGTACCGGTCAGCTGCGTCATCGAGCTGGAAGCCTGCTGCAGGTTGGACGCCGTCTGCTCGGTGCGCTGCGACAAGTCCATATTGCCGCT
This sequence comes from Roseateles sp. P4_D2, assembly GCF_056401875.1. Classification (NCBI taxonomy): domain Bacteria; kingdom Pseudomonadati; phylum Pseudomonadota; class Betaproteobacteria; order Burkholderiales; family Sphaerotilaceae; genus Roseateles; species Roseateles sp. P4_D2. Next base: position 49,163 of record NZ_JBFUIM010000021.1, read on the forward strand.
GGCCACCTCGCTGGAGGCGACCTGGATGCTCTCGGCCGATTCGCGCACCTGGCCCACGATCTCGGACAGCGACTTCTGCATGGCGGCCAGGGCCTGCATCATCTCGGCGGACTCGTCCGTGCCGCTGGCCTCGGGAGCACGCGACAGGTCACCGCCGGCCATGCGTTCGGCAAAGCGCTTGGCTGCCACCAGCGGGCCGATGATGGAGCGCGAGATCAGCACGGCCAGCGCGCCGCCCACGATGACGCATACGACGAAGGCGACGATGAAGCCGACGAAGACGTTGCCCACCAGCTTGTCCACCGTCGCAAAGATGTCATCGCCCCGCTTCTTCAGGTCGGCCTCGATGTTGTTGAGCATGGACAGCGCCGGCTCATAGGCGACGTCCGCAGCCTTCATCTCCTCGAAGGCCGACTGGGCGTCGGCGAAACCATCTGCGCTGATCTTGTCGGCCACCGGCTTGACGGCCTTGCGGTAGTCGGCCATCAGCACACGGAACTTCGCCAGCGCCTCGCGACCCTTGTCTTCGGTCGTCATCTTGCCGAAGTCGTCCATCGCCTTGTCCAGGCCCGCCTGGGCGCCGTCCCACTCCTTGCGGGCCCGTGCCATGCCTTCCTTGTTGAAGATGGAGGCCACCAGCGTCGATGTGGCCGTCTTGCTCTGCAGCAGGTGGCTGCGGGCCGCAACGGTGATGTTGGACGTCGGGATGAGCTTCTGCGTGATGCCCTGGATGGCCTTCTGCGACACGTTCAGGCCAAAGCCACCGACGGCAACCAGCAGCGCCGTCATCGCCAGGATGATGCCGAAGGCCAGCCAGAGGCGGGCTTGGATACGCAGGCGTCGCAGCATGGCGGTTCTCCTCGTGGGAAAGGGCAATCAGAAATAGCCGCTGATTGAAGCAGAAACCCGCACGGGCAGATACAAATGCGCTGGTAGGCTCGCGGCATCGTTCACGGCACAGCCCACCATGAGCTTTTTGGCCATCGACATCGGCAACACCCGGCTCAAGTGGGCCGTCTATGAAGACGGCGCCGAACCTGGCAGCCCGCCGACGCAGCACGGTGCCGTTTTCCTGGAGAACATCGACCGCCTCGCCGATGAGGCTTGGCAAGCCCTGGCCCCGCCGTCACGCATTCTGGGCAGCAACGTGGCCGGCGACGCGGTGCGCCGCCGTGTCGAGGAGCAGATGGAGCACTGGGACCTGGTGCCCCGCTGGGTCGTGCCCGCCGCCGAGGCGGCCGGTGTGAGAAACGGCTACGACCACCCGACGCGCCTGGGCGCCGACCGCTGGGTGGCCGTCATTGGCGCCCATGCGCACGCCAAGAAGCGCGGCTTCGAAGGCCCGGTGCTGGTGGTCATGGTGGGTACGGCGGTGACGGTGGACGCGCTGTCCACCGACGGCGAGTTCCTGGGCGGCCTCATCCTGCCCGGCCACGGCATCATGCTGCGCGCGCTGGAAGGCGGCACCGCCGGCCTGCGTGTGCCCACCGGCGAGGTGCGCAACTTTCCGACCAACACCAGCGACGCGCTGACCACGGGAGGCACCTTCGCCATCACCGGCGCCATCGAACGCATGTTCCGCCTGCTGGCCAAGCGCGAGGGCCGCGAGCCCCTGCTGCTGATGACGGGCGGTGCAGGTTGGAAGGTGGCGCCGGCGCTGGATGCGCCTCATGAACTCATCGAAGGATTGATCTTCGATGGGCTGCTGGCGATCAATGCGGCGCCACGGGTCTGATCCGCTCGACCGGCTGACGCACCGGACGCGCCACCCAGGCGCTGGCAGAGCTTGCGCATGTGATCGACGACAGTGCTGGGCGGATGCTCACGCGCTTGGGCCAGGCCTTACAAGGGCAGCCGCACGACGGCCGTCTGGCCGCCGGACAGCGCCAAGCCCTGCCACTCATCGGCCAGCTCGCGCGGTTCGAAGCGGCTCGGCTCCTTCCTTGGCATCAAGCAGGCCGAGCGCAGCCTCCAGCGGCCGCATCAAGGTCAGCGGTGCCGGCTCGAGACCCTGGGCACCAATCCCTTCATCACCGTCGGCAGCGGCACCGACAGCAGCGATCAGCTGAGCATCACCGACGGCGCGACAGTGCAGACACGCGAACCTGCCCCTAAGCGGCATCGTGGTTTCAGCTCCGGCGGCAGCGGGCCGCATATGAGTCTGGCCGGCGACTCCACGGCCGACCAGATCGAGATCGCGCCAAGGGCTTTGTCGGCGGCACCAGCACGCCGATCGGCAACATCGTCAACCGCGGCGTCTTCAGCCCTGGCAACTCGCCCGGCACCCTGCATGTGTAGGGTAGCTTCGCCAACTAGGCCGCCGGCCGCATCGTGCTGGAGGTGGAGGGGAATGCGCAGAGCGGATTCATCACCGACCAGTTCGTCTTCGATACGGGCAGCGTCATCAGCTTCGGCAATGTGCAGATCGAGTTCCGCTTCCTCGGCTCAACCGCCCCCAATGCGTTTCAGGCCAGTGGGCTTTTCAGATCGACAGCTTCCTGCGCCAGGGCAATAGCGCTCTGAACCATGGGCTGCTGGGCGAGGCCAGCTATTCAGCCAACAACGAGACGTATCAGTTCACGTCGTTCAGCTTCTCGGCCGAGGGCGCCGCGGTATTCCAGGCGCAAGCGGCGCCGGCGCCGGGGACGTGGGTGTTGCTTGGGTTGGGGGCTCGGCGTGCTGGGATGGTTGAAGCGCCGGTCTTCTCAACTCGATTGACATGGTCGGTCGACTTAGGGCCTGCCAATCGATTCGCCGGCGATCAGCGGGAATCAGGCAAAGGCCATCCCATCCGGAGCAGCAGCGCATGCGCGCAAGAGCAGGACTTCAACCACAGCGACGCGGCGGAAGCTGGCACCCGACGGCGACGGAGCTCCCCGCAAACCCATCGAAGGCCTTACCTGGGTTGGGCCGCTGGCTGGCGCGGCAGCCCGACGTCCGGAGCCATCAACAGAGCAGATTCACGATCACGGCGTCAGGTGAGGCCATTCGAACTTGGCCTCATTGAACAAGCCAAGCAAGGCGGGAACCTTCAAAAATTCGTCGACGAGCAGAACCGCAAGGCGAGCGCCGGCCGCCGAATCGCTGGCGAAATGCAAACCGGCGATTTCGCGACGCCGCGCCACGCCTTGGGCCGCCTGATAAAGGCGCGATCTCAGCGTGGGGAACATGCGCGCATAGAGCTCCGCAACCAGATGCACCTGCGTCGAGTGCCCGCTCGGATACGCGGGATGGCCTGGATACCGCGGGGACGGCCGCTGGAACATCGGATTCAGCGGCAGATCACAGCAGTGGTGAGGGCGCCCGCGATTGAACTGCTCCTTGAAGCTGAAGGTCGCGGGGACGGCGTCCCACAATGTGGCCTGGAGCAATTCCGCCGTCGCAGGCGGTGATTGCTGTGGAACCAGGGGGCCGATAAGCTGCTGGACCTTGTCGATGGCCGTATAGACGTCCTCCGCTTCATGCTTAATGTCGCTCTCATTCGCGTGCCGATCTTGAGTGGCAGCCAGCACGTCCAGACACTCCTTCTCGATGTCCCGCAGATTGGGGCCGGCAAGACTGATGCGGGTTCGCCAGTCGACTGGCAAGTACTCCAACTTCTGTCGCGCAAGGTCTTTGACATCGTCGGCCCAGGCAGAGGCCGGGAATGGATTCGCAGCAAACCAGGTCATGACGGCTCCTCAATAGACGCCCATGACGGCAAAGGTGATGAGCGAGACCGCCTTTGCATCGAGCAGCCACTTCCTTCCGTCAGGGCCGTTCAGCCATGCATAGGCCTCGGACTTGTCACCGATCACCACCTGGAACTCGTGTCGCAATCCGCCGCCGTCCGGCGCGCCGGTGAGCCGCAGCCCGTCAAAAGCCCAGGCCCCAGCCATTGAGGCTCCGGCAAAAATCATCTGAACAGGCGCTGGAGGCACCGGACCGTTCTTGACGCCTGTGTCGGGGTCATAGGCCGGAGGAGGAGGTGGGACGAGAGATTTGAGACTCGTGGCGGCAAGCGGGCTGGCCGGCGGAACGCCTGCTTGCCGGAACTCCAACGCCTCAGCGGCCTTGGCTGCTCTAGCTGTATCTGCTGCCTCGGCCGCTTTCGTTTTCGGCTTGGCCGGGGGGACACCCGCGTGCTTGGGCTCCAACGCCGCAGTTGCCTTGGCTGCCCTGGCTGCCTCAGCCGCCTTCGTTTTCGGCTTGGCCGGCGGCACGCCTGCATGCCTGGGCTCCAGGGTACCTATCGAGAATTCCTCAACTGCGGGCGAAACGCTCATCGAAGCGTGTCCTGGCGACCATGCCATCGACATGTCGGCAAGGCCAACACCCGCGGGTGTTGGCGCGGCCTTGCGCGGACCTGAAACGGACTTCACCCAGCAAAAGTGATGCTTGATTCTCTCCATGACCCACCCTTCTAATGTGTGTTGGCGCAAATGGATACTTGCGGCGCGAGGATAGAAAAAAGGGGGGGAGGTGGCTAGCAGTCTTTTGGCCCGTGCATGGGTACTGGTCTTAGGTCTGGCGTTGGCGGCAGCCCTGCGCGCCGACACTGCCCTGTCGCTCCCGCAGTGGCGGGTTGTCTTCCTGGGTCGAGCCGCCCCCGCACTCGATGTGTCCTTTGAACGGCTCAAGACTGCCCTGGCTCGATTGCGGCAGCCTGGCGATGCAGCCATTTCCATCGAATTCGTCTCCGTGGGCGGACTGGATGGCCTGGTCGAAGATGACCTCGTCGCGCTCGCAGCTGGAACAAGACCGAATCTGCTCGTGGCACCTAATGGCGCGACCGCCGTCGCGGCTCGCCGCGTCGCACCGCAGCTGCCCATGGTCTTTACCAGCTATCTCGATCCGGTGAGGTCCGGCGTCGTATCGGGGCTGTCACGCCGCCCGGAGCCCGCCACCGGTTTGTGGATTCGGGACGACCTCGATCCAAAGCGCATCGAGATCCTCCGCGATGCCTATCCAGGCGTCCGTCGAATCGCCGTGCTCGGTGATCGTTCCTGGAGCGAGAACGTCGATGCCGAACGCATCCTGCCCGCCATGTCCAGCCCGGGAGGCCTGCAGATATCCGTGCTGCATGCCGACTCGCTCGAGGAGGCCCTTGCCCTGTTGGCTACGCCGCAAGCCCGGGAGTTCGACGCCTGGTGCGTCCCGCGTTCCTATCTCGCTCTGTTGGCGAGCAAGGAAATCATTGACACCATGCGCAAGTGGCGCAAGCCGGTGATCTTTGGCGGCGCCGACAGCGTTCTTGCCGGCGCGCCGCTTGCCTACGCTCCAGAAACCTCACAGGCTTGGCCCATCATCGCTTCGCTGGTGAGGCGCATCCGTCAAGGGGAGCAGGCAGGCGACATCCCGATCGAGCGCCCGCAACGTTTCGTGCTGGCTGTGCGCACCACGCCCGACATCAACATACCGCCTGCCAGCATTGCCGTCGTGCGGCGGGCGGACATAGTCGTCCGGTGAGGTACAACATGTTTGCGAACCTGCGCCGGCCCGGCGCCCGGTATCGGTCGCTGACAAAGCACTATGCGGTGCAGATGTGCGGGCTGACGCTCGCGCTGCTGTTCGTCTCAGGGGGCATCGAGGCCTATTTGGTCTATCAATCCTCATTGGAGCGTGTCGAAGCTGTCCAGGAGGCACAGGCCGAAGGCGCAGCGCGGGAAATTTCGGCTTACTTCAATGTCATCCAGGTTGGCCTGCGCGACGTGGCCAAGATGCCGTGGGGGCGGCCAGGCTTCGGTTTGCCGCAGCGCCGCGAAGAAGTTCATCGACTGATGCAGCTTGTGCCGGCCATCATCGATTTGCAGGTGGCCGACGATCAGGGACGGGAACAGTTGTTCGCCTCGAAGCACAGCGCGGACCGCATTGCCGCCGGCATCCCGGTCGACGAGCCCGATCTCGCACGCGTCACGGCCAAGGAAGGCCTGCGGCGCGGCCAGACGTTCTTTCGCGACGGACATCTTCCAACCGTTCGGCTGGCTGCGTTTGATGGTGTCGGCAGCATCATCGCCACCATAGACCTGCGGTTGTTGAACGAAATGGTGTCGCGTCTGCGCGCCGGCGAAGGAGGCTTGGCGTATGTGGTAGATGGCGAAGACCACCTCATCGCGCATGCCCAGCCCACCTGGGTACTGAGCCGCCCAAGCATGGCGGACTCCGCCGCAGTACGCCAAGCCCGCGCCAGCAAGGCTGGCTCCATTCTTGTGCACGGCCTGGCTACGCAAAGCCTGGGGGGCGAAGCCGTCATCGTGACTGCGGCAGCGGTGCCGGAGCTGGGGTGGGTGGTGTTCATGGAGCAGCAGCGCAACGCGGCGTTCAAACCCGTCTGGGCCGCACTGGGGCGTACCGTCGTGCTGATGCTGATCGGTGGCGCTGCAGCTCTCATCCTGGGCATCTTGTTTGCTCGCCGCATGGCCGCTCCCATCGTCGCGTTACGGCAGGCCACCGCCCGAATCGCGGCGGGCGATCTGGACATGACGCTGCAACTTCGGCGTCATGACGAGATCGAAGACCTCGCCCAGGACTTCAACCAGATGGCGTCCCGTCTGAGTGATCTGTATACCAGCCTCGAGGCCAAGGTCGCCGCCCGCACCGCCGAACTCTCCGACGCCCGCGACGTCCTTTCCGTACGCGCCGAGCAACTCACCCAGCTCAAGGACGAAGCCGAACGCGCCAACGCCGCCAAGACGCGCTTCCTCGCCGCCGCCAGCCACGATTTGCGCCAACCCATGCACTCGATCAGCCTGCTGCTGGGCGTGCTGCAGGCACGCCTGTCCAGCTCCGAGCACCTGGCCCTGGCCGACAAGATCCAGTCCTCCGTCGCGACGATGGAGAATCTGTTCGGCAATCTGCTGGACATCTCCAAACTCGATGCCGGCACGGTGCAGGCCCACATCGAGGATGTGAACCTGGCTTGGCTGTTGCGTGGGCTGGAACAGATCTGGGCCCCGCAGGCGGCTGAGAAAGGCCTGAAGCTGCGCGTGCGACCCTGTGACGTCGTCGTGAAGGGCGACGCCGCGCTGCTGGCGCGCATCGCCGGCAATCTGGTGGCCAACGCCATCCGCTATACGCGAGAAGGCGGCGTGCTGGTAGCCTGTCGGCGTCGCGGCGCCAGGGTGGAACTGGAGGTCTGGGACAGCGGGCCCGGCATCGAGCCCCGCTACCAGGAAGCCATCTTCGAAGAGTTCTTCCGCATCGAGGCGCCCGGCACGGGCCAGGAGAAAGGCCTGGGGCTGGGTCTGTCCATCGTGCAGCGCAGCGCCCACATCCTGGGCTACCGGCTCAGCGTGGACAGCCGTGTAGGCAAAGGCTCGGTGTTCCGCGTCGAAATGCCGCTGGCCGGACCCGCCACGCGGTCAGCGAAGGTCTCGTCAAGGCTTGCGGCCAGCCAACAAGCGCTTGAGGGTCGTTTCATCATCGTCGTCGACGACGATGAGACGAATGCCCAGGCCCTGGTCGACGCGCTGCTCGCGCTGCGCTGCCACGTCGTTGCAGCGGCCTCCTGCGACGACATGCTGGCCCAGTTGCAGCAGCATCTGCGTGTGCCGGATCTCATCGTCACCGACTACCAGCTCGGCGCTGGGCGCAATGGTTTCGAGGTCATCGCGCGGCTTCGCCAGCACTATGACGAAGACATTGGCGCCGTCATCGTGACGGCCAACACGGAAGCCGCCCTGCAGCCGCAAGCCCAAGCCTGCCGCGCCCGGCTGCTGCACAAACCGATCGGGCTTCAGCGGTTGCTGGAAGCCATGAGGGAATCATTGGCATCAACGGCAGAGCCTTGAGCCGGCACCGGCTCTTCGAAGCACAGTCCCATGCGACTCGCAGCCAGTACGGCCTGGGTGCGCGTCGTCACGTTCAATGCCCGCAGCACGCACGAGGTGTGCGCCTTGACGGTACTGAGCGACAGGTTCAGCTGCCGACCGATCAGTTTGGCCGGTTTGCCCTGTAGCAGCAGATGCAGCACGTCGGCCTGGCGCGGTGTCAGGCCCAGCTCGACGGGGCGCCGCCCCTGCGCAGGCGGTGCCAGCGGTGCAGGCATGGTGGGAGTCAGCGCACGGCCGCCGAGGAACACCGACGACGGCAGGTAGATGCCCTTGGCAAGGATGAGGCGCAGCGCACCCAGCATGACCTGCGACGTCGAGCTCTTGGGAATGAAGCCCATCGCACCCGCATCGAGCACGGCAAGCACCGTGTCCTTGTCATCGGCCGAGGACATCACGACGACCGGCACCTCAGGATGATCACGCCGCAGCCGGCCCAGGCCCTCGAGGCCAGACAGCCCTGGCAGGCCGAGGTCAATCATGACCAGATCGGCGTCGCCGCGCTCGGCAAGCACCGCAAAGGCCTCCTCGCAACTGCCCGCCTCCCAGGTTTCAAGCGCTTCCACCAGTGGTTTCAGCAGCAGTGCCACGCCTTCTCGGAACAGGGGGTGATCATCAATCAACAGAACTTTCATCGGCAGTCTCCCGCTGGGCTGCATGGTATCGGCGCAGGAACGCGCCATCGTGGATTGCGGGTAAGCCTTTTGGCCAGGCCTTTTGGTCTATGCGCGGTGGCATGGGTTGGTGTGCTTCTAGGCAATGGCGATGCCGGCTTGCAATCACCAAACTTGATGACATCAACGAGGGCGCCTTTGCGCCACACAGGCTCAGGGAGATCCAAATGCTGCAAGCTGTTCCCGTCGCATACACCGAACGCCGAGTCGGCCACGAAGCCCAGCCACGCCAGGTGCTGGGCGCCCTGCCCCAACCGCTGATGGTGCTGCTGCCCGATCGGCGCCTTCTGTTCGTCAACACGAGTGCGGAGCACTTGCTGGCAGAGGGACTCTGGCAGTCGCGGTCCGAACACCTGATGGGCCTGGGGCAGCTGGACGCACAGCGCCTGGGCGAGGTGCTGGCGCTGGCGGCCGCGGGCTCGTCCTCGCGCACCGGGCTGTGGTTCACGCCCAGCTTTGCGACCGGCTGGCTGCACGCGGCGCCGCTTGCGCCGGCCATCAGCAGTGCCTCGGGCTGGCCTGACGGCTGCCTGCTGCTCGTCATCCATCTGGACCAGCCGGTGCTGACCCAGGCCGCACGCATCGACGCGCTGACCCGCCAGTGCCGCCTCAGCCAGGCCGAACGCCACGTGCTGATGCTGCTGGCCGACGGTGAGCCGGTGGAGGCCGCCTCCCGTCACCTCGGTCTGTGCGTCAGCACCGTGCGCAGCCATGTGCGCAACCTGCTGGGCAAGACGCAGGCACCGTCGCTGATGCAATTGCTGCGCTGGACGGGCAGCGCGCAGATGCTGCCGCACTGATAAGGGGCACGGCATCTAGCGCGAAGTCAGGGCTTGCGAGCCTTGACCTAGCCCGAGCCAGCTCCCATCATCCGCGGCGCCCAAGGGAAGGGCCAACAAAGCGCGGGAGCTCGAAGACGTGCGATCAGAAACTCGAACCGACGACGAGCGGCAGGATGAGCTGATCCAATCCTTCATCTATGGGCGCTTCGAGGACATCTTCCTCAGCCAGAGCCTGCGTGCGCAGGTCGGCATGCTGCTCGCGGCGAGCTTGATCGCCTTCATCTGGTTGAACCGTACGCAAGCATGGCCGCCTGTCGCCTGGGAGGCTGCCGTGATCGCGGTCACCGGATGGCGCATGCGCTACACGACCAAGTTCGTACGCGCCGCTACCGAGGGCACCGGCTCCATGCGCCGCATCGCCTGGCTGCTGGCCATCAATGGCGTGCTGATGGCCGTGCCCCTGGTGGCTTTCGGCGGTTTCGACGCCACCGAGCGTGCGGCCATCTCCATCATCCTGCTGTCGTCGGCAACCGCCTCGACCGTCACCACCTCAGGCCACCGCTCCCTGTTCCTGGCGTTTGCCGCGCCCATGCTCATCCCCCTGGCCGGGACCTGGATGTTTCTCGGCGGCCTGCAGAACCCAAGCCCGGGGGAGTGGTGGCTCGCGGGGTTGATCATCGTGTTCCTGCTCTTCCTGGTCGGCCTGGGCAAGCAGGTCAACAAGGTGTTCGAGGAATCAAGCAAATATCGCTACGGCGAACAGCAGCTCAATGCCAAGCTGACGAGGGCACTGCAGCAGGCTGAAGAGCACCGTCTGGTTGAACAGCAACTCAATGCAGAGCTGACGCAGGCACTGCAACGCGCTGACGAGCACCACCAGGTTGAACAGCAGCTCAACGCCAAGCTGACGCTGGCATTGCAACGCGCCGATGAGTCCAACCGGGCCAAGACCAAGTTTCTTGCAGCCGCCAGCCACGACCTGCGCCAGCCGCTGCACGTGATGACCGTATGGCTCGGCGTGCTGCGGCAATCCAAGATCGACGAGGACACGCGCGGCATCGTGAACAAGCTGGAGTCGATGAACCAGGCCTTGTCCAAGCAACTCGAAGGCCTGCTGGACATTTCCAAGCTCGACGCCGACATCGTCACGCCCAGACTCGCGCCCTGCAGCCTCGATGCGCTGCTGACCGGGCACCAGCAGGCCATGGAGCCCGTGGCACACCTCAAGGGCGTCCACCTGGAACTGCAGTGTGACGAGAACCTCGCGGTAGCGACCGACGAGACTCTCTTCTCCCGCATCCTGCGAAACCTCACGGACAACGCGCTCAAGTTCACGCGCCGTGGAGGCAGCGTCCGCCTGTCCCTGCAACGAGACGGCGATGACGCCGTGCTGAGCGTGGCCGATTCAGGCGTGGGCATTGCAGAGAAGGAACTCGAATATGTCTTCCAGGAGTTCTATCAAGTGGCAAGCACGGAGCGGGACCGCTCCGAAGGCCTGGGGCTGGGCTTGTCCATCGTTCGTCGCCTGTGTGCCCTCCTCGGCGTGCAGTTGGCCCTGGAATCCAAGTTCGGCGTCGGCACCACGTTCAAGCTGAGGCTTCCCCTTTCCAGCCTCGAAGAAGAACCCGTCATTGAAATCGCGGCGCCCGAGGTGGTGGGCTTGTCGGTGCTGGTCATCGACGACGAACTGGACGTCCGCGAGAGCACCCAGGCCCTGCTGCGCGGCTGCAATGTGCATCTGGCCGCATCTGGCGCAGAGGCGCTCAAGATCGCTCAGGCCGTCTTCATCGACGTGATCCTGTCTGACCTGCGCCTGCGAGACGGCGAGAGCGGCATTGACGTCATCCAGCAGCTGCACTTGGTGCGCCCAGAGGCACACGCCGTCATCATCACCGGAGACACCGCACCGCAACGGTTGCGCACGGTCATATCGGCCGGCATCCCGCTGATGATCAAGCCCGTTGATCCCCAAAAGGTCGTCCGCGATTTCAATATTTCCAGCCGACCAAGCCAGCAAGAAGCCAGCTCACCAGGGAGGTGATCGGACATGAACAGCGGCAGCACCACGGCGGCTCCGGCCGCAGGACAACGCCTGTCCCAAGGGCTCGGCGAGCTCTGGACCTCTGACGTCGACAAGCGTCGCTTCGACGTGCTGATCGTCGGCAGCGGCTACGGCGGCAGCATGGCCGCCGCCGAGCTGGCGGGAAGGAGCTCGGGCACCACCGGCAAGCCGTTGCGGATCGGCCTGCTGGAACGGGGCAAGGAATACCTGCCGGGCGAGTTCCCGTCGCACTTCAGCGAGCTGCCGGGACACATGCGCATGGGGCAGCAGCAGACGGGGCGCGTGGGCGGCAAGCACGAAGGCTTGTTCGACCTGCGCCTGGGGGAAGACGTGAACGCTCTCGTCGCGAATGGGCTGGGCGGCGGCTCGCTGATCAATGCGGGCGTGCTGCTGAAGCCAAAGCTGACAGACCTTCCCCCCGGCGATTTGCACGAGCTGGTCTACGAACTGGAGCAGGCCGGGCTGTTCAAGGAGGCCAAGTACCTGTTGGGTGGCTTTGCGATACGCAACAAACGGCAGGTGCGCAACAGAATCACCCTCCACCCGGGCGCCAGCAACAAAAGCGGATTGCCCAAGACCGAGGCACTGAGCAAGCTCTCCAGCCGCGCAGCTGATATGCCGCCCTTGTCGGTAGCCATGGCCAACGAAGCCAATTCGGCGCAGGTCAAGCTCAACCAATGCACGCTCTGCGGCGATTGCATGACAGGCTGCAACATTGGCGCCAAGAACAGCCTGGATGCCAACCTGCTGGAGCTGGCCAAGTGGCGCGAGGCGGAAATCTATACCGGCGCCACGGTGCTGTCCCTGCGACGCAGCGACAAGGACGATCCACACTGGCGAGGCAGGCCCGATTGGGTCGTACGCGTCGTGCATACATCGCCTGCGCTGCAGCAGCGAGAGCCGAAAGAGCTCCACCTGTATGCAGACACGGTCATCCTCGCGGCAGGCACGCTGGGCAGCAGCGAGATCCTGCTGCGCTCCCGCACCGACAAGCTGGTGTTTTCGTCCCGGCTCGGCGAGCGCTTCTCATGCAATGGCGACAACATCGCCGCCGTGGCCCAGATGCCCGAGGCAACAAAGGGCTGCGCGGATGAACAAGTCGGGTTGAAGGATCGAGGGGTCGGCCCGACCATCACCGGCTCCATCACGGTGCCCGTTTCGGCAAAAGTGAAGCGGCCTTTCCGCATCCAGGAGTTCTCGGTACCCGGCCCGCTGAAGCCGTTGTTCGAGCAACTCGTCACCACGGCCAGCTTGATCCACCGCATGCCGGAAGGCGACTCCACAAGGCATGGCGCGGAAGGCGCCGGCACCGATCCCCTGGCCGTGGACTCGACGGCCATGGGCAAGACGCTGCTGGTCGGCGTCATCGGCCACGACGATGCCGCGGGCTCGTTGCACTTGCCGCGGCCGTTGCGCCCGCGCGACCGGCCCGCCGAGCCGGGCACGTTGAGCATTCACTGGCCCGAGGCCCGCAAGGCCCGCGACCTCACCCAGGCGCATGAGGAGCTGGAACGGCGCGCGCTGGATGTGAAGCCGGCCGCCCGGCTCATCGCCAACCCGATGTGGCGGTTGCTGCCGCCCAAGCTGGAGCAACTCGTCACCCAGCCACGCGGCCCCGTGCTGACGGTGCATCCACTCGGTGGCTGCCCCATGGCCAAGACGGCGGCCGATGGCGTGGTTGACCGCTTCGGCCGCGTCTTTGACGCAGGCCGGGAGCGACTGCCCAATGATGAGCCCATCCATGACGGCCTGCTGGTACTGGACGGCTCCATCATCCCGGGGTCGTTGGGAGCCAACCCGGCGCTGACCATCGCCGCGACAGCCTTGCGCGCGGTGCGCCGGCACTGGGAAAGTTTTCCTCCCGCCAGTTCGCTTCCGCCACTGCGCAATCGCCGCATGGCACAGCCGGACGACACCCGCCCCAACGCGCCTTTGCGGCCGACGGAGATCGAGATCGTCGAGCGCCTTGTCGGCACGGTTCCCCTGCAGTTCAACACGACGCTACCCCAACCGCATGTGGTGGAGCTGACGCTGGCCTACGAACGTTTCCATCCCGAGGATCTGCGCACGCCGATGAACCGCAAGGTGGAAGTCAGGCCGGGCCACAGCTCGGTCATCCGCATCTTTGAACAAAGCACCTGGGACGAAAAACACTTGCGCGTGGCCAGTGATGCTCAGCGCGAGCAGCACATCAAATTCAAGGCGGAACTGCGCGGCGATCTGCGCTTCCTGCACCGTGAGCGCTCTTCGTCGCTGAAGCGCCGGTTGCGCACCCTTGTCCCATGGGCGTTGAACCGGGGCCTGCGGGACATCGTCCAGAAGATCAAGGAGCCGAACAAGACCAGCGCCGGCCTGCAGGACTGGCTCGAGTACGCGGGTGACCTGTGGCGCATGGCCTCGCGCGCAGGCGAGGTTCGCCGCTTTGACTACGAGCTCTACGTGGGCAAGGTGCTCATGCCCTGGGAAGACGCAGAGGGCCCTCGCGAAGGCCAGGGCATCTCCGGCGTCAAGCGCCTGACCTACGACCGCCGTGCCAACCCCTGGCACCAGCTCACCCGACTCTCCCTTACGCGCATGCCGGGCATGCCGAACAGCCAGCGGCCCCTCCTTGAACTCGACATGCGCTTTCTCGCCAGCCAGGGCTTCCCGCTGCTGCGCATCACGGGTCAGCAGGACCACGCCCGCGCGCTGCTGGACCTCGCCTGCTTCGGCCTGCTGTGGCTGCGTGTGCTGATCAGCATCCATCTGTGGACCTTCCGCAAGCCCGACACGCCGTCGCTGAAAGAACCCGACCGCTTGCCGCGGCCCATTGCGGGCCTGCCCTCACCCGAGATCACCGAACTGTGGGTGGACCGCATGCCCGGGCCCTACGAGGAAGCCATCCAGGATCCGCGCCCCGCTGCAGGTCGATGCCGGCCCTCGCTCATCGACTTCTGCAAGAACAGCGGCGATGTGCCCGTCAAGATCCGGCTGACCCGCTACCTGCCACCGCCCACCGTGGAGCGCCGCGGTCGGCCGCTGGTCATGCTGCACGGCTACAGCGTGAGCGGCAACACCTTCACACACGAATCATTGGCGCCCAACAGCGCGGCGGAGTTCTTCTGCCGCCAGGGCCGCGAGGTGTGGGTGGTTGACCTGCGCACCAGCACCGCGCTCGCCACCGCCACCTACCCCTGGCCGATGGAGCAGGCCGCGCTGGTCGACATCCCCGCGGCGCTGCTGCACATCCGCAATGCCACCGGCAAGGAAGTCGACGTGCTCGCGCACTGCATCGGCTGCGTGATGCTGAGCATGGCCTTGCTCACCGACCCGCGCAAGGTGCGCTCAGGCGTGACGCAACTCAGCGTCGACTCCTGGCTGACCACGGAGCACCTCGCCACGCTCACCGCTTTCAACGGTGCCGAGCCGCCGGCAAAAGGCGCCAGCCACCCTTGCGTGCACCGCGTCATCCTGAGCCAGAAGGGCCCGCTGCTGCGCTACACCGACAGCAACATCTTCCGCGCCTTCGTGCTGCAGTCGGCCCGGCGGCTGCTGATGAAGGACGACTATCAGTTCCGCCCGCCTCGCGAGCCCAAGGTTGCCGATCAGCTGCTGGACCGCCTGCTGGCGAGCCTCCCCTACCCCGACGCAGACTACGACGTCGAGAACCCGCTGTGGCCCTTCAAGACCACACCCTGGGTCGCCTCGCGCCACCGCATGGACGCGCTCTACGGACGCGACTTCGATGCCGCCAATCTCAGCGATGAGACGCTCGAGGCCATCGACGACCTGTTCGGCCCCATCAACCTGGAGACCGTGGCCCAGACCATCCACTTCACGCGCTTCCAGGTCATCACCAACCAGCGCGGCCGTGGCGAGTTCGTGACGCGTCGACAGCTGCGCGAGCGCTGGAGTCCAATCCCGACCATGATCATCCATGGTCAGCACAACGGGCTGGTCGACGTGAACACGCAGGACCTGCTGGGAAGCCACCTAGCCGGTGCCGGTGTGCGCCTGGACCATCCCAAACCCGATGAGGGGCCGTATGCGAACCTGGGCCATCAGGACGTGCTCATCGGCAGGGATTCGCTTGCTGTCTTCGAAGACCTTGAGCGCTTCCTGAGCTTGAAGGACGACGAGCTTCCTGACCCGCTCGAGCCCGAAGAGGCGAGGCATGTCTTCCTTTCGCCATGGATCGGGCCCCGCATCGCGTTGTCCGACAAGGCGACGAGCGTCGTCCGGCTGGCCTGCATGTCCCACCCCGTTCAGGGTCGGGCGACGCTTTGCCTGTTCCCGGTGTCTCAAGCCGGTGGTCAATTCAAGCTGGGGCAAAACCCGGCCGGCGTGGTCGTCGGCGACGACGACAACAGTGAGCGATGGCTGTTCGCCCAGCCCGCCGTTCCTTCGGACGGCAGCACCGGGTCAGACTATCTCGCCTTGCTGGCGTATGCCCGTGACGAGGTGGTCGACTGCGAGGAAGCATGGCCATTCATCCCGCAGCCGACGTCGGCCAACCCTCCTTCGGGCCTGCGCGCGCTGCTGGTCGCGCAGCCCTTGGAAACCGCCAAGCTCCTTCAGCAAGCCCAGGAGTGGGTGAAGCTCCAGCCCACCGCGGTGCTGCAGAACGCCTTCGTCAAGGCCGGGGCCTTGGCGGCGGCCTTGAGCCAGCACACCGCCACCTCCCCGCAATATGGCACCCGTTTCGCGCTGGCCAGCTGCCAGTACCCCGCCGGCCTCATGGATGGCCCGGTAGCACAGGCCAACCTGCAGCAGCTGGCTGACACCACGCTCGAGGGCCCGCAGGTGGGTTTCGCGCTGCTGGTCGGCGATCAGATCTACGCCGACGCCACTGCCGGCCTCATGGACCCGATGCGCCGCGACGAACGCTACGACCAGCCTCACCAGAAGGCCCTGCGCGCCAGCGGCATGCGCAGCCTGCTGCGCAGCATGCCGGTGCAGATGCTGCTGGACGACCACGAGATCGTAGACAACTGGGAACCCACGCCGGAGAAGGTCGAACAGGCGTGCCCCATTGATGCATTGCGCAACCGCCTGCTGCGGCACCACGGCTTCAGCGCCTTCCGCCGATACCAACGCATGGCCCATGGGCGTTTCAGTCATTCCGCGACCGCCGACATGCATTTCCTGCATGCCGGCTTCCCCTTCTATCTGGCTGACACGCGCACCGGGCGCACGGCACGCGGTTCCACCGTGCCGCAAGCGCAGCAGTCCATCCTGAGCCATCGCCAGGAACAACGCCTGCAGGCCTGGCTCAAGCGCCACCGCGAGGCCGTGAAGTTCGTGGCCACACCCTCCCTGCTGCTGCCCCGCCGCCTGCAGACCAAGCAAGACCCCGCAGGCGGCGCGCGCCACAGCGATGCCTGGGACGGCTTCCCAGCCTCGCTGGAAAGGCTGCTGACCTTCATCGCCGAGAACGGGATCACCAACACGGTGTTCCTGTCGGGCGATGAGCATCACAGCCTGGTCGCGGAGATCGAGATCACCGCGTCGAGCGGCAGGGCGGCGAAGGTCCTCTCCGTCCACAGCTCGGGCCTCTACGCGCCCTTCCCGTTCGCCAACGGCCGTCCGAGCGATCTGGTGCTGAACGAGACCTTCCCGCAAGGCGAGCTGACGGTGAAGGTCACCTCACACCTCGCCCAGACGGGTGATGGTTATGCAATCCTCCACACCAATGGCATCGACCTCGACGTGGAGTTCAGCCGCCCGGGCGGCGCCCCGCCGAAAACCATCAGCAAGCGGCTGGTTTGAACCTCAGAGGATGAACCGACTCAAATCCTCATTTGCCGCCAACGCGCCCAGCTTCGCATCCACCGCGGCCGCATCGATGACCACGGTCTGACCCGAGTTGCGCGGCGCGTCGAAGCTGATCTCGTCGAGCAGCCTTTCCATCACCGTCGCCAGCCGCCGCGCGCCGATGTTCTCGGTGCGCTCGTTCACCTCGAAGGCGATCTCGGCCAGGCGGCGAATGGCCGCGGGCTGCAGGTCCAGCGTGACGCCTTCGGTGGCCAGCAGGGCCTGGTACTGCTTGACGAGGCTGGCGTGGGTGCTGGTCAGGATGGCTTCGAAATCAGCGACCGACAACGAATCCAGCTCGACGCGAATGGGCAGGCGGCCCTGCAGCTCGGGGATGAGGTCGCTGGGCTTGGCCAGGTGGAAGGCGCCACTGGCGATGAAGAGGATGTGGTCGGTCCTGACGAGGCCGTACTTGGTCGACACCGTCGTGCCTTCGACCAGCGGCAGCAGGTCGCGCTGCACGCCCTGGCGCGAGACCTCGGCGCCACCGTGTTCGTTGCGCGATGCCACCTTGTCGATCTCGTCGATGAAGACGATGCCCATCTCCTGGGCATTGGCCAGCGCCGCGGCGCGGATCTCCTCCTCGTTGACGAGCTTGGCCGCTTCCTCTTCGATGAGCAGCCTCATCGCTTCGGCGACCTTGAGCTTGCGCGTCTTCTTCTGAGTGCCGCCGAACTGGCTGAACATGCCCTTCAGTTGTTCGGCCATGTCCTCCATGCCTGGCTGGTTGCCGAAGGGGCCGAGCACTTCCATCGTGGGCCTGGGGGCGAGCAGGTCGAGCTCGATGTCCTTGTCGTCGAGCTGGCCCTCGCGCAGGCGCTTGCGCAGGGTCTGGCGCGTCGCGTTGTCTCCGTCCTGCGAGCTCGGGCTGCCCGGCAACAGTATCTGCAGGATGCGCTCCTCGGCGGCGTCCTCGGCGCGCGTCTGGCAGCGGCGCATGGCCCCCTCGCGCTCCTGCTTTACGGCGACCTCGATGAGGTCACGAATGATGGAGTCCACGTCCTTGCCGACATAGCCGACCTCGGTGAACTTGGTCGCCTCGACCTTGATGAAGGGCGCGCCGGCCAGCTTGGCCAGGCGGCGGGCGATCTCGGTCTTGCCAACGCCGGTCGGGCCGATCATCAGGATGTTCTTGGGCGTGATCTCGCCGCGCAGCTTCTCGTCGACCTGCTGGCGGCGCCAGCGGTTGCGCATCGCGATCGCGACGGCGCGCTTGGCGGCCTGCTGGCCGACGATGTGGCGGTCCAGCTCGGAGACGATTTCCTGGGGGGTCATCGAACTCATTCAAGCACCTCGAGGGTGTGATTCTGGTTGGTGTAGATGCAGATCTCGCCGGCAATCTCGAGCGAGCGCTTGACGATGTCTGACGCGCTCAAATCGGTGTGCGCCAGCAAGGCCTTGGCGGCGGCCTGGGCGTAGGCGCCGCCAGAGCCGATGGCGACGATGCCCTGCTCGGGCTCCAGCACATCGCCGTTGCCGGTGATGATCAGCGACGCGGTCTTGTCAGCCACGGCCAGCATGGCTTCCAGCCGGCGCAGCACGCGGTCGGTGCGCCAGTCACGCGTCAGCTCGACCGCCGCGCGCACCAGGTGGCCCTGGTGCTTTTCCAGCTTGGCCTCGAAACGTTCGAACAGCGTGAAGGCATCCGCCG
This sequence comes from Roseateles sp. P4_D2, assembly GCF_056401875.1. NCBI lineage: Bacteria > Pseudomonadati > Pseudomonadota > Betaproteobacteria > Burkholderiales > Sphaerotilaceae > Roseateles > Roseateles sp. P4_D2. The sequence goes on from NZ_JBFUIM010000021.1 coordinate 67,933, forward strand.
TGGCACCCGCGAAGCCCGCCAGGACCTGGTCACGGTAGAGCTTGCGCACCTTGCGCGCGCTGGCCTTGACGACGATGTTGCCCAGGGTCACCTGGCCATCGCCGCCGATGGCGACCTGCCAACCGGTGGGCGTCTGGCGGCGCACTGAAACAATGGTTGTGCCGTGATAGACGGCAGAAGATTCTGAAGACATAGGCCGTCCCAGTTGAGGTTCAGCCGCGGTTTCGCAAGGTCGGCCGCGGCCGCGGGATCAGTTGATCCGCACCTTGACCTTGGCATGCTCGTTGATGCCCATCGCGCCGAAAAACAGCGCGACCAGCCGGTGGGCGTCGGTGAAGACGACCATGCGGTTCTCGGTCCGGCGCTGCAGCACCCAGTTCAACAGGTCGCCGGCGGCCATGAAGTCCAGCCGGATCAGCTTGGTGCAGGAGATGTTGATGATGCTGGCGTCGCCGACCTCGGTGGACAGCGTGCGCAGGCTGTCGGAGATATCGCCGCTCATCTGGCCCATCAATTCGAGCTGGGCCAGGCTGGCCTCGGCAACGCTCGTGTCGAGGAAAGTCGACTGCGCCTCGCTCTGCATCGAGCTCGTGGCCGGGCTGTTGGTCGACGAGCCTTCGCCGCCGATGCGCACGCGGCACTTGGCGCGCTCCCAGGACGGCGGCGAGACCTCGTAGGTCACGCAGTAGTCGATGGCGGCCTCGTCGAACTGATCGGGTCGGTTGGCCAGGCGCAACGCTTCCAGCCGCAGCATCCAGAGCACCGGGTCGGTGTCGCGTTCGCCCACTGGCGCCAGCTCCTTGAGCTGGTTCAGGAAGCGGTCGCCGCCCACCCATCGCTGGTCGACCTGCTGCTGGGCCCAGACCCGAAACAGCTGGCGCATCTGGATGGCGGCCTCGATCTCGATCTCTTCCAGCGGGCCCCAGTCGAAGACCCAAGGCATGGGCAGGGTCTCGCTGCGCTTTTGCAGCAGCGTCACATCCTCGGCTCTCACGGTGGAGGGCGCCGTCCAGCTGACCTGGCTGGCCTTGGCCATGGGCGAGCGGTTGGACTGGCGTGTCGATTCGGCCACCAGCTTGGGCATGGAGAACCACTGCGGTGCCGACAGGCCGAACTGCTGGGCGTACTCGACGGCCAGCGCCTCGAACTTGCCCTGAGCGCCGGTGGCGCGGTAGTGGTCGAACAGCACCAGCCAGGTCTCGCCGTGCAGATTGCGGCTGCCGCCCGGGCGCACGAGCTCGGTCAGGGCACGCTCGCTGTTCTCGTAATCGGCGTTCGCAAACGCGATGACGGCCTCGTCGAGCTCGGGGTCGTGCACGACCTCCTGCACCTCGACATCGGGCGTGGACTCGGCCAGCGTGAAGGACAGCGGCATGTCCAGCGGCGGCAGGTCGGGCAGGCGGCTGGGCGGCGAGTCGGACAGCGGCGGGATGGCCGCGCCCATGGTCACGGCAGCCGGCGGCGTCGGCGCCTGCAGGCGCTGCACCTCACGCGGCGTCGAGAACTCGCTGACCCGGCCGCCGTTGGCCTCGGCAGGCGACGGCGTCGCGACGGAGGACGAGAAGGCCACCGGCCGCGTGCTGGTGTCGAAGAACCCGGGCTGCTGCTTGGGCACAGCCTGCGTCGTCGCAAAGCTCTCGCCCACCATCTGCTGCTCGATCTCGTCGATCTTGGCCTTCACGCCCAGATCGATCTTGGAATTGGGCTCGCTGATGCGCTCGTCGTCGCCCATCCGGGACGGCGACGAGGCCAGGGCCGCGAGCTGCTCAGGTGTCAGGCCCTCGCGGCGGATGCGGCGCAGCATGTCGAGCTCGCGCTTGCGCACGAAATCGTTGCGGCGCTTGCGCTCCACCATCGCACGCAGTTCGGCCTTGGCAAGGTCGCCCTCGGGGTCGTCCTGGCGCGAATTGATCTCGGCCCAGTCCGTCGTGGGGTTGGCCACGAAGCGCGCCACCTTGCGGAAGAAGCTGTCGCCTTCCTTCGGGTCTGCGGGCTTGGATTCGGACATGTCTGGACTATGCCTCGTGGAAACGAACGGGTGTCAGCGACCCACGGGCCGAGCGCCGGGCCGCTCCCAAGCCGGCCCGCCCAGGTGATGTGCTTGCGGCTCAACGCCGCAAGCATCGCCGTCCCCTCGGGGGACCGGCCAAGTTTCACCTTGGACGAGGGGCTCCATTCAGTCCCCGAACATTTTTTGCTTGAGCTCGCGGCGCTGCTGCGCTTCGAGCGACAGCGTGGCCGTCGGGCGGGCGATGAGGCGGCCCAGGCCAATGGGCTCGCCGGTCTCGTCGCAGTAGCCGTACTCGCCGGTGTCCAGTCGCGCGATGGATTGCACGATCTTCTTCAGAAGCTTGCGCTCGCGGTCACGGGTGCGCAGCTCCAGGGCGTGTTCTTCCTCGATCGTGGCGCGGTCGGCCGGATCGGGGACGATGGTCGTGTCCTCGCGCAGATGCTCGGTCGTCTCGCCCGCATTGGACAGCACGCCGTCCTTCAGCTCGGTCAGCTTGGCGCGAAAGAACTCGATCTGCTTCGCGTTCATGTACTCCGAGTCCGGCATGGCCAGCACCTCGGCGTCCGTCAGCTCGGCGCCCGATTTGGTCTTCCAGGCGTTGACCAGCTTGGGGTCGCCTTTGGCGGCCACGCGCGGCGTCTCGTCGACATGGCCAGCGCCACGCACGGGGGGCTTGGGCGGAGCGAACCGGTCGGCGAACCGGTTGGCTGGCGCGGGCGCCTCGAGCATCGCGACGTCGGCGCCGGGGTCAGTCTTCTTGGCGCCCTTGGGGGCGGTTTTGGGGGCCGGGGTCTTGCTCACTGTCTTCTCCTCGCTCAGGGCTTGCATCGGCGCGGTGTCAGACCTTGATCCCACTGCTTTTCAGCCGGCTGCCCAATTTTGAGCGCGGCGGATTGTAGCCACAGGGAATCTTCAGCCTTCACCCCCCGGGAAACGGTGCTCCCGGGGCAAAAAAACATCACGCCAAGCAGCCTTCCAAGCCTTGCATCAGTACCTCTTTTGGCAGGTCGATACCAATGAACACCATCTTGCTCTGCTTTTTCTCTCCCGGCATCCACTTCGGGCCGAGATCGGAGCCCATCATCTGATGCACGCCCTGGAAGATGACCTTCTTGTCCGTGCCTTTCATGTGTAGGACACCCTTGTATCTGAGCATCTTGGGACCGTAGACCTGCACGATGGCGCCCAGAAAGTCCTCCAGCTTGGCCGGGTTGAAAGGCTTGTCGGCACGAAAGACGAAGCTTTTCACGTCGTCATCATGGGCATGGTGGTGGGGATGGTCGCAATGCTCGCCATGTTCATGATCGTGATCATGGTGATGATGGCCGTGGTCGTGAGCGTCCGCTTTGAGGAAATCCGGGTCGATCTCCAGCTTGGCGTTCAGATTGAAACCGCGCAGGTCGAACACCTTGGCCAGGGCCACCTCGCCGAAATGGGCGGTCTGGATGGGTGCCCGCGGGTTCATGTGCTTGATGCGGTGCACCAAGGCCTCGACGGCCGCCGGCTCGACCAGATCGGCCTTGCTGATGAAGATCTGGTCGGCAAAACCCACCTGCATGCGCGCTTCCTGGCGACTGTTGAGCTGCTCCTCGGCGTGCTTGGCGTCCACCAGCGTCAGCACCGAGTCCAGCAGATAGCTCTCGGCGATCTCGTCGTCCATGAAAAAGGTCTGGGCGACCGGGCCGGGGTCGGCCAGGCCGGTGGTCTCGATGACGACGCGCTCGAAGTCCAGCTCGCCCTTGCGGCGCTTGGCGGCCAGATCGGACAGGGTCGTACGCAGGTCCTCGCGGATGGTGCAGCAGACGCAGCCGTTGTTCATCTGGATGATCTGCTCGTTGGTGTCGGACACCAGGATGTCGTTGTCGATGTTCTCTTCGCCGAACTCGTTCTCGATGACGGCGATCTTCTGGCCATGGGCCTCGGTCAGCACCCGCTTGAGCAGCGTGGTTTTGCCGGCACCGAGGAAGCCGGTCAGGATGGTGGCGGGAATGAGGCCTTGGGGCTTGGACATGATGGGAACCGTTTTCGTCGAAGGCGGCAGATATGGGGGCTGGGAGGCCCAGCACAAGGTTTTGTCAAATCAATCGGCTATTCTGTCCCTTCCGCAATACCCTGACAGCTCCCCTTGAGCGAACCGCATTCAGGCAGGCCCCCAGTTCGCGGGGCCGCCAAACACCCGCCCGAGGCCCGTGGCCTGCTGGAGCGCATGCTGGAGTTCCTGCACCCCGGCCCCGACTCCAAGAGCGAACTGATCGATACCCTGGCCGACGCCGAGCAGCGCGAGCTGATCGAGCCCGAGTCGCGCCAGATGCTGGAAGGCGTGCTGCGCATGGCCGAGCTGTCGGCCGGCGACGCCATGGTGGCCGCACCGCGCATGGACCTGCTGGACATCGACGCGCCCTATGACGAGCTGCTTGGTCTCGTCATCGACACCGGCCATTCGCGCTTCCCCGTCTTCGAGGGCAGCCGCGACAACATCATGGGCATCCTGCTTGCCAAGGACCTGCTCAAGATGCAGCGCGCGCCTGAGCTGAACCTGCGCGCCCTGCTGCGCCCGACGGTCTTCGTGCCCGAGAGCAAGGGCCTGAACGAGCTGCTGCGCGACTTCCGCTCCAACCGCAACCACCTGGCCATCGTCATCGACGAGTTCGGCAACACCGCCGGCCTCATCACCATCGAAGACGTGCTCGAAGAAATCGTCGGCGAGATCGAGGACGAGTTCGACGACAAGGATGGCGAATCCGGCATCTACACCCTGGCCGACGGCAGCCAGCGCATCGCCGGCGACGCGACCATCGCGGCCGTCAACGGCAGCTTCAACCTGGCCTTGCCGGACAACGACTTCGACACCATCGGCGGCCTCATCGCCCATGAGCACGGCCGCGTGCCGCGCCGCGGCGAGACCGTGCAGGTGGGCGGCCTGAACTTCGCCGTCATGCTGACCCGCGGCGGCGCGGTGCGCTGGTTCAAGGTCACGCGCGCCCCCGAAGACGAGACCGAGGCGTGAAGGGCGCGAGGGCTGCGGCTGTCGCACTGGCCGCAGGCCTGCTGCACACGGCCTCATTCGCGCCCACCGGCGCCTGGTATCTGCAGCCCATCGCGCTGGCGCTGCTGTTCGCCACCGTCGAGCAGGCCACGCCCCGGTTTGCGGCCCTCGTCGGCGCGCTGTTCGGCTTTGGCTGGCTGGCCTCGGGCCTGTGGTGGCTGCATATCAGCATGCACCAGTTCGGCGGTATCCCCTGGCTGCTGGCCGCGCTGGCGGTGGCATTGCTGGCGGCCTTTCTCAGCGGCTTCTACGCGCTGGCCCTGGGCCTGACCGCGCGCTGGATCGCGCCGGGCCGCTGGCGGCTGCTGGCTTTTGCGCCAGCCTGGCTGCTGGCCGAGCTGGCACGGGCGACCTGGCTCAGCGGCTTCCCGTGGATCGCGGCGGGTTATGCCCACACCGTCGGCCCGCTGGCGGGCTGGGCGCCCTGGGTGGGGGTCTACGGCATCTCCGCGCTGGCAGCGCTGGCGGCCGCCGGCCTGGTATGGCTAAAGCGCGGAGCCGTTGCCTGGGCCGCGCCTGCGCTCCTGATCCCGCTGGCCGGCCTGCTGCTGCCGCAGGACTTCACGACCTCCACGGGCCGCCTGGCCCTCTCCCTGGTCCAGCCCAGCATCCCGCAGGACCAGAAGTTCGACCCGGCCCGCTTCGCCGCCAATCTGGAGTTGCTGGCCCGGCTCATCGAGTCCGCGCGCGGCCAGGTCGTCATCACGCCCGAATCGGTCGTGCCGCTGCCGCTGGCTGAGCTGGACCGCGCCACCCTCGTGCGCCTGGCCCGCCCCGAACGCCCCGCACTGCTCGGCGCCTTCCTCGGCAATGCCGACGAGGGCTTCGTCAATTCCGTCGTCGCCCTGGGCAGCGACTACCACTACGGCAAGCGCCATCTGCTGCCTTTCGGCGAGTTCATCCCGCCGGGCTTTGGCTGGTTCGTGCATGCCATGAACATCCCGCTGGACGACCAGGCCCGCGGCGACCACCAGCGCCCCTGGGCCGTCGCCGGCCAGAGGCTGCGGCCGCTGATCTGCTACGAGGATCTGTTCGGCGAGGACTTCGTGCAGAGCGCCGTCGGGCCCGACGCGGCGACCGCCTTCGTCAACGTCAGCAACCTGGCCTGGTTCGGCACCGTCATGATCCAGGACCAGCATCTGCAGTTCTCGCAGATGCGCGCTCTCGAGTTCCAGCGCCCCGTCGCGCGCTCGACCAACACCGGCGCCACTGCCCTTGTTGACCATCACGGCCACATCACCGCCCGGCTGCCCGCCCTGCAGCGCGGCGTGCTGGAGGTCGAAGTCGACGGCCGCAGCGGCTCCACGCCCTATGCCCGCTGGCTGGCCGCGCTGGGGCTTTGGCCGCTCTGGCTTTTGTCCCTGTTGGCCCTGGCGGGCGTGCGCAGGGCGGCCTCATAGAATCGGCCACCCCCTCTCCCCCTCGCCTCATGCTGACCTTCCAGCAAATCATCCTGACCTTGCAGGACTATTGGTCCAAGCAAGGCTGCGCCCTGCTCCAGCCCTACGACATGGAAGTCGGCGCCGGCACCAGCCACACCGCCACCTTCCTGCGCGCCCTCGGCCCCGAGCCCTGGAAGGCCGGGTATGTGCAGCCCAGCCGCCGCCCCAAGGACGGCCGCTACGGCGACAACCCGAATCGGCTGCAGCACTACTACCAATATCAGGTGGTGCTCAAGCCCGCGCCGGCCAACATCCTGGAGCTGTATCTCGGCTCGCTGGAGGCCCTCGGCTTCGACCTGAAGAAGAACGACGTGCGCTTCGTCGAGGACGACTGGGAGAACCCGACGCTCGGCTGCTGGGGCCTGGGTTGGGAGGTGTGGCTGAACGGCATGGAGGTCACGCAGTTCACCTACTTCCAGCAGGTCGGCGGCATCGACTGCAAGCCCATCACCGGCGAGATCACCTACGGCCTGGAGCGCCTGGCGATGTACTTGCAGGGCAAGGAATCGGTCTATGACCTGGTCTACACCGACGGCCTGACTTATGGCGACGTGTTCCACCAGAACGAAGTGGAGCAGTCGACCTACAACTTCGAGCACAGCGATGTGGACTTCCTGCTGTCGGCCTTTGCCGCGCATGAAAGGAAGAGCCAGGAGCTGATGGTCGAGAAGCTCGCCCTGCCCGCCTACGAGCAGCTGCTGAAGGCCGCCCACAGCTTCAATCTGCTGGATGCCCGCGGCGCCATCAGCGTGACCGAGCGCGCGGCCTACATCGGCCGCATCCGCAACCTGGCCCGCGCCGTTGCGCAGAGCTATCTGGACAGCCGCGCGCGCCTCGGCTTCCCGATGGCCCCCAAGGCCTGGGCGGATGAGGTCGTTGCGCAGATCGAACTGAAGAACAGCAAGAAGGCGGCCGCTTGATGAATCTGCTCGTTGAACTGTTTGTCGAAGAGCTGCCGCCCAAGGCGCTGAAGAAGCTCGGCGAGTCCTTCGCCAGCGTGTTGGCCGACAGCCTCAAGGCCCAGGGCCTCGCCGCTGCGGACGCCGCCGTCACGTCGTTCGCGTCGCCGCGCCGCCTCGGCGTGCATGTGGCCAACGTCGCCGCCAAGGCCGCCGACAAGGCCGTGCAGCAGAAGCTGATGCCGGTCGCCGTCGCCCTCACCGCTGATGGCCAGGCCACGCCCGCGCTGCTGAAGAAGCTGGCCTCCATCGGCGCCGGCCCCGAAGTCGTGCCGCAACTCAAGCGCTTGCCCGACGGCAAGGCCGAGGCGCTGTTCTGGGACAGCATGCAAGCCGGCGCCACGCTCGCGCAGGGCCTGCAGAAGGCGCTGGATGAAACCCTCGCCAAGCTGCCCATCCCCAAGGTCATGAGCTATCAGCTCGAAGACGGCTGGACCGACGTGAAGTTCGTGCGCCCGGCCCATGGCCTCGTCGCGCTGCACGGCAGCGAGATCGTGCCCGTGCAGGCCCTGGGCCTGACTGCCGGCCGCACGACCTGCGGCCATCGCTTTGAAGCCGCCCAGCCCACGGTCAGCATTGAATCGGCCGACAGCTATGCCACTCAACTGCGTGACCAGGGCGCCGTCATCGCCGGTTTTGCCGAGCGGCGCGCCGAGATCGCGCGCCAACTCAAAGGCGCGGCCGATGCGCTGAGCCTCACGCCCATCGATGACGCGGCCCTGCTCGACGAAGTCACCGCCCTCGTCGAGCGCCCCAATGTGCTGACCTGTGCGTTCGAGGCCGAGTTCCTGGCCGTGCCGCAGGAGTGCCTCATCCTGACGATGAAGGCCAACCAGAAGTACTTCCCGCTGCTGGACTCTCACGGCAAGTTGACCCGCCACTTCCTGGTCGTCAGCAACATCGCGCCCGCCGACGCCGGCGCCGTCGTGCAAGGCAACGAGCGCGTCGTGCGCCCGCGCCTGGCCGACGCCAAGTTCTTCTTCGACCAGGACCGCAAGAAGAAGCTCGAAGACCGCCTGCCGGGCCTGGCCAAGGTCGTGTACCACGGCAAGCTGGGCAGCCAGGGCGAGCGCGCCGAGCGCGTCAGGTCGATCGCGCATGCCATCGTCAACCAGCTGAGCATGGCGACCCTGCCCTACACAGTCGACGCCGACGACGAGTTCAAGGTGCTGGACAGCAAGGTCCAGCAGGCCAGCCAGCTCGCCAAGTGCGACCTGCTGACCGACATGGTCGGCGAGTTCCCCGAGTTGCAGGGCATCATGGGCGGCTACTACGCCCGCCACGAAGGCCTGCGCGACGGCGTCGCCATCGCCATCGAGGACCACTACAAGCCGCGCTTCGCCGGCGACGCGCTGCCGCGCAACCACACCGGCACCGTCGTGGCGCTGGCCGACAAGCTGGAGACGCTGGTGGGCCTGTTCGGCATCGGCCAGCTGCCCACCGGCGACAAGGACCCGTTCGCACTGCGCCGCCATGCGCTGGGCGTCATCCGCATCCTCGTCGAGAAGAACCTGCCGCTGGACCTGCCGGCGCTGATCGACGCGGCCGTGCCGGCCTTCGGCGAGCTCATCGAGAACCCACGTGAGGCGCTGCTTTCCTTCTTTGCCGATCGCCTCGCGGTCAGCTTGCGTGACCAGGGTTACAGCGCCCAGGAAGTCGACGCCGTGCTGGCGCTGAACCCCGCTCGCCTGGGTGACGTGCCGCGCCGTCTCGAAGCCGTGCGTGCCTTTGCCGCCCTGGCCGAAGCGGCGTCGCTCGCGGCTGCCAACAAGCGCGTCGGCAACATCCTGAAGAAGGTCGAGGGCGAACTGCCCCACGCCATCAACGATGCGCTGCTGAAGGAAGCCGCCGAGCAGGCCCTGGCCGCCGCGATTGCCGAAGTCCAACCCACTGCCGACCTGCTGTTCGAGCAGCATGACTACACCGGTTCGTTGAAGGCCCTGGCCGCGCTCAAGGGCCCGGTCGACGCCTTCTTCGACGACGTGATGGTCAACGCCGAGGACCCGCTGCTCCGCGCCAACCGGCTGGCCCTGCTGGGCCGCCTGCACGCCGCCATGAACCGGGTCGCCGACCTGTCGCGCCTTGCCTAAAGCCTCCATGCGCGCCGACCACGCCCACGGCATGAAGCTCGTCATCCTCGGGCGGGACGGCACGATCAACCGCTACCGCGACGACCACGTCAAGGCGCCGGAGGAACTCGACCCGCTGCCGGGGGCGCTGGAGGCCGTCGCGCGCCTCAATCACGCCGGCTGGCACACGGTGCTGGCGACCAACCAGGCCGGCATTGGCCGCGGCCTGCTGGACATGGCCTCGCTGAATGCCGTGCACATCCGCCTGAACCAGTTGCTGGCCGAAAAGGGCGGGCGCCTGGACGCGGCGTTCTTCTGCCCGCACACGCCCGAAGAAGGCTGCGACTGCCGCAAGCCCCTGCCCGGCCTCATCCAGCAGATTGGCGAGCGCTTCGACGTTGCGCTCGCCACCATCCACATGGTCGGCGCGTCGCTGACCGACCTGCTGACGGCGCAGAACGCCGGCTGCATGCCCCACCTCGTGCTGACCGGCCCCTTCGGCAGCCTCGGCACCAACGAACTCGCCAACCTGCTCGTGCAGGTGCCCACGGCCCGCGTGCACGACGACCTGATGAGCTTTGCCGAAGCCATCATCCAGGAGGAGCGCCGCCGCGTTGCCGTGCAGCGCGGCCAGGTTCTGACCCCCGACACCCAGGCCGGAGACCTGAACTGAAGTGATGAGCCCACCCCCTACCGGCTTCGCCGGCCCCCTCAAGGGGGCGATGCCAGCAGCCCGGCAAAGCCGGTTCTGCGGCATCCGCTTGGCCATGCACTCTGGCGCCACCGTTGCGCACCTATTGATTCGGAAGTCCTGATGGCAACGCTATTGAGCGCTATCCGCTCGCTGATCTTTGTCCTGGTTCTCGTCGTCACCGTCATCCCCTGGGCGACCGGTGTCGTCATCCTGTCCATCTTCCGCCGCGGCGACCCGGTCTACTGGGCTTGTGCCGGCTGGCTCAAGGTCGCCATCTGGAGCGCGCGCCTCATCTGCGGCATCCGCTGGCGCATCCAGGGCATGGAGAACCTGCCGTCGGCTTCGGACCGCCGCGCCGGCGTCGTGCTGCTGTCCAAGCACCAGAGCACGTGGGAGACCTTTGCCTACCCGGCCCTGCTCAGCCATCCGCTGGCCTATGTCTTCAAGCGCGAACTGCTCTACGTGCCCTTCTTCGGCTGGGCGATGGCGCGCATGGACATGATCCACATCGACCGTGGCCGCCGCACGGAGGCCTGGAACAAGGTGCTCAGCCAGGGCAAACGCCTCGGTGGCCAGGGCAACTGGGTCATCATGTTCCCCGAAGGCACGCGCATCCCGCGCGGCCAGGTCGGCGACTACAAGACCGGCGGCACCCGCCTGGCCATCGAGGCCGGCCTGCCCGTCGTGCCCATCGCCGCGACGGCGGCGCGCTGCTGGCCACGCAAGAGCTTCCTGCTGCGTCCGGGCGTGGTGGACATCTCCATCGGCCGGCAGATCCGCCCCGAAGGCCGCTCGCCAGCCGAGCTGATGAACGAGGTCAAGGACTGGATCGAATCCGAGATGCGCCGCCTCGACCCCGAGGCCTATGCCAACCCTCCGTCCGCCGGCGTCGCCGGCGACGCGGCGGCGAACCAACGCTGATCACCATGCCCGCCAAGCGCCCGGCCCCACTCCTGCAGGACAGCCAGCTGTCACTGTTCGACGTGGAGCCGGAGATCACGCCAGCCGAGCCCGGCGCGCCGCGCGCGCGGCGTGAGCTGCTGCTGGGCCAGCATCGCATCGGCTATGAACTCAAGCGCGCGCGCCGGCGCTCGATCGGCTTCGTCGTCGGGCCGCAGGGCCTGCGCGTCAGCGCACCGCGCTGGGTGCCCATCAACGAGATCGAACGCGCCCTGCATCACAAGGGCGATTGGATCCTGCGCAAGCTCGTCGAGCAGCGCGAACGCCAGCAGCGCATCCAGGCGTCGCGCATCGAGTGGCTGGACGGCGGCCGCCTGCCCTATCTCGGCGAAGCGTTGACGCTGGTGCTGGCGCCTGGCGAGCGCGAGGTGGTGTGGGATGCCGCCACGCGCCAATTGCGCCTGCCCTTGCCGCCGGGCGCCTCGGCCGAGCAGATCCGCGACCTGGCCCAGTCCTGGTTGCAGGCGCGCGCGCGCGAGGACTTCCTGCCGCGCTGCCGCCAGTTCGCCGACCAGCTCGGCGTGGCCATGAAGTCGCTGCGCCTGTCCTCGGCGCAGACCCGCTGGGGCAGCGCCAGCGCCGACGGCTCCATCCGCCTGAACTGGCGCCTCATCCATTTCGCGCCGGCCATCATCGACTACGTCGTCGCCCATGAACTGGCCCATCTGCGCGAGATGAACCACAGCCCGGCGTTCTGGGACACGGTGCGCTCGGTGCTGCCCGATTTCGAGCGCTCGCGCGATGCGCTGCGTGAGGAATCCATCGTGGTTCAGTAGGCCCCTCGTCCAGTCTGGCCCGGCTGAACGCCGGCCAACCTGGCCGGTCCCCCTGGGGGACGGCGATGCTTGCAGCATTGAGCTGCAAGCACATCGCCAAGGCGGGCCGGCTTGGGGCGGCCCGGCACTCGGCCCGAAAGACGCCGCAATGGCTTGCATGTGAATACTACCGAGCCACGGTCACCCTGCCGCCTTCACAAAGCGCAACACTTCGTCTGACGCTGTCACACAGGTACCCGCAGCCGGCCCAGCCGGAGGGAGTGAAGGTACCGCGCTAAGCCGGACCGCCGCCGCACGATCTTGATCGTCGGCGGCGTTTCTCTTTGGCGCCGGCGTCAGCCGGGCAAGAAGCGGTAGACGCCGTCGGCGCCCAGTTCGCGCTTCAGCTCGCCCTTGAGCCACAACGCGTGCAGGTGAGCGATCGCCTCGCCCATCGCGAACGTCGTCTGGTGCAGATCGAGCTTGCGCTTGAACAGCACGGGCAGCAGGCCGGCCGCATGCGTCGGTTCGGCGCGGCAGGCGGCGATGACCTCGGCGAGGCGCTCGTCATGGTGCTCCTGCAACTGGTCGATGCGCTCATGCAGGCCGGTGAAGGGCTTGCCGTGCGAGGGCAGCACCAACGTGTCGGCCGGCAGCTCCAGGTAGCGCTTGAGTGAGTCCAGATAGAGCGTCAGCGGGTCGGCCTCGGGCTCGACGTCGACGACGGAAACATTCGTCGAAATGCGCGGCAGCACCATGTCGCCGCTGATCAGCAGCTTGGCTTCTTCGCAGAACAGGCTGATGTGCTCGGGCGCGTGGCCGTAGCCGGCGATGCAGCGCCAGGTGCGCCCGCCGATGTCGATCTCGCTGCCATCCATCAGCCGCCGGTAGCTGGCCGGCACGACCGGCACCATCTTGGGGTAGTAGTCGGCACGGGCGCGGATCTTCTCCAGCGACTCCGGGTCGGTCAGGCCATGGCTGCCAAAGAAGGCCGCTGCCGAAGCGCCGCCCATGCCCACCGTCGAGCCACTGGCCAGGCGGGCGAGGTTGTAGTCGGTCGCGCTCATCCACAACCGGCAGTTCCATTTCTCGGTCAGCCAGTGCCCGAGCCCGAGGTGGTCAGGGTGGAAGTGCGTCGCAATGACACGCAGCACGGGCAAACCGTCCAGGTGCGCGGCAAACACCTGCTCCCAGTTGGCGCGTGTGTCGTCGCTGGCGATGCCGCAGTCGACGATGGTCCAGCCCTCGCGACCATCGAGACGGTCACGCAGCAGCCACAGGTTGATGTGGTCCAGCGCAAAGGGCAGGCCCATGCGCACCCAGCGCACGCCGGGTGCCAGGTCCAGCGCCTCGCCGGGTTGGGGCAGGGTATCGCCCAGGGGGTAATGCAGTTCGGATTCGCGTGGATTGGCCATGACCGCTCTAGACTGACGTTTACGTCAATTGAGTGTAGCCATGCCCTCCCGCCGACCTGTCCCCGCCGCGACCGAAACGACCTACACGATCACTGAACTCGCCGCCGAGTTCGACATCACGCCGCGTGCGATCCGCTTCTACGAGGACATGGGCCTGCTGGAGCCTGGCCGCAAGGGCCGCAACCGCGTCTACACGCCGCGCGACCGCACCCGGCTGAAGCTCACGCTGCGCGGCAAACGCCTGGGCCTGGCCCTGCAGGAGATCAAGCAGCTCGTCGACATGTATGACAGCCAGGCCAGCGCCGCGCCCCAGTTGCGGGCCTTCCTCACCATCCTGGCGCAGCACCGCCAGCAGCTCGAACAGCAGCGCCACGACATCGAAGTCACGCTGGCCGAGATCCAGCAGCACGAGAAGCGTTGCCGCGCCTTGCTGGGGTCTTGAACCATCGGCCAAGCGTGACGCTTTGCCGGGAGCGGCTTCAAATTGCGTCGCATGCGGGACAAACCCCGCTGACGCCATCCCACAGTCTGACTAGAGTCCGCCCCTCGACCGAGGTGGCATTTGCCACCGGCCGAAATGTCTTTGTGGAGCTGTCATGACACTCGGACCGCGCCGTACCCTGGCGCTTGCCCTGCCCGCCATCGCGGGCGCCCTGCTGATGCTGGCCCAAGCGGCCAGCGCCCAACAAGAAGCACCCAAGGCCGAGAGCCTCGAGCGTGCGCAGAAGGCGGCCGACGCCGTCTTCCACTGGATCAAGCTCAACGCCGACAAGGGCGCCAACCGTCAGGCGCCCGCACCAGCGCCGGCGCCAGCCGCCGCGCCGCGCAAGCCGGCTCCGGCTCCCGTGGCG
>NZ_JBFUIM010000022.1:0-60258 GCF_056401875.1 Roseateles sp. P4_D2
GAGCTCCTCTTGCCCGTACAAAGAGCCGTAATGCGGTATGCACTAAATGGCTAACCCTTCCACCGAGCGGACGTCTTCCAACGCGCTTCGCACGCTTCCAGCCGCCGCTCATGTTCAACGTTGAACGGCAGCTTTCTGGCTGTTCACTTCACCAAGGCCGACTTCCGCTCTCGGTCGGGATCACCCGTTCGACCCGTCAGGCAGCAGACATTCGTCGCGGGTTGGCGCGGTGAGCGGCGGCCAGGCCGCCTGGGTGGCTGCTTCACCCGCGACAGCGGTCATCACAGGTGGCAAGTCGACAGGTGAGCCGATGACGGCTTCGTGGCCTGGACCGAGAAGCCGGCTACTGGCCGCGAAAGACGGCAGTCGCTGCGAAGCAGTAGTCCGCCGAACTTCGGCATCAGGCTGAGCTGAGTCATTCACATGCCAATGCAGCAGCGACAGCAGCCGTCCGGACCGGTCGTTGAGCGCTGCTGGCACCGACCGGCAGCTTCGCCCATGGGAGCAGTCGCTTGACCACGGTCCTCGAAAGTCAATCGGTTGAAGCGAACCTTCCCCGCTTCGAGCCATGGTTCGGGTCGTAGACGCCCCAAGCCCAATCTCCAAACCGGGTGTCTCGGTAGTCTTCGTAGGCACGTCGGATTTCGTCTAGCGTGGTCATCACGAACGGCCCGTGCTGCACGACGGGTTCTTCAATCGAGCGGCCTTGGAGCAGCAGTACCTCGGCTTCCTTGGACCCATTTACAAGCTCGACCACGGCGGAGCAGTCGACCTCGATAGCAGAACGCGCGTCGACGCACTCACCGTCAATGGTCAGCGTGGAGCCCTTGAAGAAAAGGAGCTGCCTGCGCGTGCCGCTACCCAAGGCAGCCGGCAACTGCCACCTCGCACCCGGCGCCATCTTCAACGTCCACACGGCCAAGTCCGAACTAGGGTCTGACGCCCATGACCTTGAAGGCGGTGACGGCGGCTGTTGCATGTGCACTCCGTGCAAGGCGCCGACGATGCATGTGACGTCGACGCCGGCTTCAACATGCCTCGGGATGTCCTCGGCCCAGAACATCTTGAAGCTGGGCTCAGCCATCTTGTCGCGCGCCGGCAGGTTCAGCCATATCTGAAACAGCTCCAGCGTGTTCGGCTCGAGGGGGTCCAGCAAAGGGAACATCTCCGCATGCACGACACCACGCCCCGCAGTCAGCCACTGCACATCGCCCGCGCCATACCGGGCTGTGGCGCCCAGTGAGTCCGAGTGGTCGACCACGCCCTGGCGGACGATGGTGATGGTCTCGAAGCCGCGATGCGGGTGGGCAGGGAAGCCTGGCACCGTCTGCCCGAAGTACATGCGCCAGGGCTTTCCGGCACCTGTATCGGCAGGTGGTGGCTCAACCGGTCCCAAGTCGGCGTTCCCAGGTGGATAGTGGTCGAGGTGATAGGCGCAGACGAGAAACGGGTCGATGGTTTCCCAGGGGGTGCCGAGCCGGGCGACGCTGATGATGGAACGGGGCATGAACAATCCGAAGAGAGCAGTGGGTGAGCCACCCGTGGGCGGCAGTCAGCTCAGCTTGATGAGGTTCTGCAGGATCAGCGGCCCGCCCATACCGATCAGCAGCCCGCCCTCGTTCGCCTTGCCCAGAGGGACCGGCGCGAAGCCCAGGTCCGCGACCAGCTTGGCCATCGCCGCCTCAGCGCCGGCGTCGTTGCTCGACACGAACATGACACGCCGACCACCGTTGACCGCAGGGTCTTGCGCGAGCAGCTTGGCCGGCAGCTGGTTCAGCGTCTTGACCACCTTCGCGCCTGGGAAAGCGGCAGCCACCACGTCCGTGGAAGCCTGCCCCTTCAACTCTTCCGGCGAGATGCCGTAGGTGTTCATCGCGTCTACAACGACCTTGCCAGACCAGTTCGAGAGGGCTCCGCCGACCGCTGCGTGAGCACGGAACGGAACAGCCAGGATGACGACGTCGGCCGCAAGAGCGTCCTGCAACGCGACGGGAACCACCTTGTCGCCAAGTTCAGCGGCAAGCGATGCAATGGACTCGGGGCCGCGCGTGTTGGCGATCCGAACGGAAATGCCGCTGCGGGCGAAGTGACGGGCCAGGGCGGTGCCGACGTTGCCGGAACCGATGATGGAGTAGGAGGTCATGATGATTCTTTCGACGGGGGTTTGAGATGTGCGAAGCGCGTGCCCTTCAGGCCGCAATCGCCTCGATGTCTTGGAGGGCCTTCGCGATGGCAGCCTCCTTGGCTTCCGGCCCGAACGCGATGCCTTCGGCGCGCACGACCTTCACGTCGGTCACACCGAGGAAGGCCAGCAGGCCGATGAGGTAGCTTTCCTGGTGCTCGAGCGCAGCAGCCGGGCTGCCGGTTGAGTAGACGCCGCCCCGCGCCGATGCGATGAAGGCCTTCTTGCCCTTGAGCAGCCCTTGCGGCCCGGTCGCGGTGTACTGGAAGGTCTTGCCGGCCACGGCGACGCGGTCGATCCAGGCCTTGAGCGGCGTCGGAATCGACAGGTTGTACATGGGTGCGCCGATGACGAGGACGTCTGCGGCGAGCAGTTCGTCCATGTAGGCGTTGCCCTTGACCAGGTCGGCGTTGATGGTGGCGTCGTCGCTGGTAGCACCCATGCGCGCGGCCATATGAGCGCCGGTGAGGTGCAAGGCGGGGTCGGCTGCAAGGTCCCGATAGGTCACCCGGATGTCCAGGTGAAGCGCCTTTTGGCGGGCGACGATTTCAGCAGTCAGCTGGCGGCTGACGGACGCGGCGCCGAGGGCGCTGGAGTCAAGATGAAGGAGTTTCATGAAGGGTCTCGAAGTTGGTGAGGGAGATGGTTCGCAGCGGGCTTACTGCTTGACGGCTTCGACCTGCACGGCGAGCTTCACGGTGTCGGGGATGCCATAGTTGATGCCCCAGCCGATGCCCCATTGGCTGCGCTGAATCGTGGTCTCGAAGTCGCCGCCGCACACCTCGCGCTTGAGCATGGGATTCGTGTAGCAGTTGAAGTTGGAGGCCTTCAGCACCACGGGGAGGGTCTTGCCCAGCAGCGTGAGTTGCCCCGCCACTTCGCTGACCTTGTCGCCGTTGAAGCTGAACGTGCTGGCGACGAACTTGGCGGTCGGGAACGCGGCGGCGTTGAGGAAGTTGTCGCTCTGCAGGTGCTGGTCGAACGCGGCCGTGCCGGTGCTGATGGAGCCGATCTCGAGCGTCAGTTCGACCTTGCCGGTCTTGGCCACCTTGTCGAGTTGAACAGTGCCTTCCTTCTTCTCGAACCGACCGCGGTTGGTCGAAGTGCCGAAGTGGGTGACCTCAAAGGTCACGAAGGTGTGCGTGGGGTCGATGCTGTAGGTGGCGACTTCCGCGTGAGCAGTGCCGACGAGTGCGGTGGCGGCGGCCAGTGCGGCCGCGATGAGGGTCTTGCGCATGGGACGGGTCCTTTGAGGGTGGCTTGCAGAAACTGGGGCTAAAACAGAGATGGGTCCCTGCTGCCTCCTATCCTTTGCAGCGATGGCTGCATGGGAACGAATGATGGAGACCGGCTTCCATTCTGAGAAGCCGGTATATTGAGATTCGATCCATCTGTTTAAGAGATGGAAGGAGTCTCAATTGCTCGACGGCGTTTCCTTGGACCAGCTCAGGACGTTCATCGCCGCGGTGGACGAGGGCAGCTTTTCCGCCGCCGCACGCAAGCTCAACCGCGTGCAGTCAGCGGTGAGCGGCTGGGTCAGCGGGTTGGAGCAGCAAATCGGCGTGGTGCTCTTCGACCGCTCAGGCCGGTTTCCGAAGCTCACCGCGGAGGGTGTGCTTCTGCTGGCCGACGCCCGCAACATCGTGTCTGGTGTGGACACGCTGAAGGCCCGAGCCAAGCTGATGGCGGCAGGCCAGGAGACCGAGCTCTCGGTGGTGGTTGACGTGTTCTTCCCCACTGCGCTCGTCAGCGCTGCCGCAAAGGCATTTGCGAGCCAATTCCCTCTTACGCCGTTGCGCCTGTTCGTGGAGGGCCTGGGAGCGGCTTACCAGCCCGTGCTGGATGGGCGGTGCAGTTTGGGCATTCTCTCGACCTTGCCGGCTGTGACGTTCCCGTCGCTGGTGAGCGAGCGCTTGGGCGAATTGCCCCTGGTATCGGTCGCCGCGGCGAACCATCCGCTCGCGGCATGGGCAGATCGGATTCCCCGGAGCGAGCTGGCGAAGCACGTCCAGCTGGTGCTCACCGACCGATCAGACCTGATGGCAGGACGCGACTACGGCGTGGTGTCGCCGTCGACCTGGCGCCTAGCCGATCTGTCGACCAAGTACGCCTTCCTGAAGGACTGCGTCGGCTGGGGCGGCATGCCACTGCACATGGTCGAGAAGGACATCGCTGACGGCACCCTGGTTGTCCTCGATGTGGACGACATGCCGCGGACGGGCTTCATGTTGACCATGTCCGCGTATCACCCGGCTTCCGAACCGCCCGGGCCCGCGGGCAGGTGGTTCATTGACCACTTGAAACAGTCCTGGGAGTCCTTGCGGGAACTGCCCTGATGCCTTCGGCAGGAAGGCTCTTTCAGGGATGCCCAGATGACGCTTGAGCGATCGGACGGTTGCTTGCAGCTTCCGCTGCAGAGATGTCGGGGTGAGGTGCGTGTGGCGCACCCTCGCCGCTGCGAAAGCAGTCGTTGCTGCCATGTCGACAGGTGACTCGACGACTGCTTCCTGTCCAAGACCGTGAACCCGGCGACCTGCCGCGGATGACGGCACTCGCTGCAAAGCGGGCGCCAGCTCCTTAGTCCTGAGCCGCACGCCCTTGGCGTCGGTCAGGACTTCGCAAACCGCCTGCGGTACTCCGCCAGGCTGACCCCCAACCGCCGCGCAAACGCCCGCCTGAAGCCGTCCGCATTCGCATACCCCACCGCATCTGCCAGCCGCTTGGCCGGCAGGTCCGACTCCTCGGCCAGGCGGCGGGCGGCGTCGATGCGGGCATGGTCGACAAAGGCCGCGGGTGTGGTGCCGGCCTCGCTGCGGAAGGTGCGTGCAAAGCTGCGCTCGCTCATGCCGGCGCGCGCGGCCAGCGCGGGCACTGAAAGGTCGGCCTTCAGGTGGGCCAGCACATAGTCCTGCACGTCGCGCACGCTGGATCGCTCGGACGTCTGCGCGGCCAGGTGGGCGCTGAACTGGCTCTGGCCGCCGGGCCGCTTGAGGAACATCACCAGCTCGCGCGCCACGCGCAGCGCGAGGTGGCGGCCGTGGTCTTCCTCCACCATCGCGAGCGCGAGGTCCATGCCCGCGGTCACGCCGGCGGAAGTGAACAGCTTGCCGTCCTTCACGTAGATGGCGTCCGCCTCGACGCAGGCCTCGGGGTAGGCGGCCGCCAGGCGTGCCGCGGCGTTCCAGTGGGTCGCGACGCGCTTGCCGTCGAGCAGACCCGTGGCCGCCAGCACGAAGGCGCCGGTGCAGACTGAGCCGTAGCGCCGCACCGTGCGCGACTGGCGCCGCAGCCAGTCCTGCAATGGCCCGTCGCTCGCCATGTCTTCGATGGTGGGGCTGCCAGCCACGAGCAGGGTGTCGATGCGCCCGCGATGCGTCGCCACCGTCGCATCCACGGCCAGGCGCAGGCCGCTGCTGCTGGTGAGCAGGCCGGCCTCGCTGGAGATCAGCTGTACCTGGTAGGCCCTGGGGTCCTTGAGCTGGCGCGAGGCTTCGACGAAGACGTCGGCAGGCCCGGCGACGTCGAGCAGCTGGAAGCGGGGGAAGGCAAGGATGGCGACGCGCATGGCGGGGATGGCAGAGAAGGTCCGATGACTGGCAGAAAACGTCGCACGTTGGCGAAGACGCCCAAACGAGTCTGGCAGAAAATGTCGACACCAGCAAATTGCGCCAGAAGGCTCATCATGCAAACCCAACCCATCGGCCCAGCCTCACCCACTTTTGAAACGCGCCCGGCAAGCTCCGTGCGCGACCTGCCCGTCAGCCTGTTCGGTTCGGTCATGGGCCTGTCGGGGCTGGCACTTGCATGGCGGCTGGCGCACATCAGCCTGGGCGTGCCGGCGTGGGTGGGTGAGGCCATAGCCGCCTTTGCCGTGGGCGTGTTCGTGTTGTTGTCGCTGGGCTATCTGGCCAAGCTGGCCTGGCACCGCCAAGCCGTGCACGCGGAGTTCCATCACCCCGTGGCCGGCAACTTCTTCGGCACCGTCGTCATCGCGGTGCTGCTGGTGGCGGCGGTTGTCGAGCCGTACAGCACGCCTGCCGCCAGCGTTATCTGGACGGTCGGAGTGCTGGCAACGCTCGCCCTCGCAGGGGTGTCGACCTCCCGCCTGCTCAAGGGCAGCGTGGACGCGTCTCACGCGCTGCCGGCCTCGCTGATGCCGGGCGTGGCCACGCTGGACATCCCCCTGACCGGCAGCCACATGCCCATGGCCTGGGCGCCGGAGGTCAACCTGATGACCGGTGCCGTGGGCGCCGTGCTGGCGGTGCTGCTCTACCTGCTGATCTTCAGCCGCCTCGTGCACCGCGACCCGCTGGCGCCCGCCATGACGCCGTCGCTGATGATCCTGATGGCGCCTTTTGCCGTGGGCTTTCTGGCGTACGTCAACCTCGTGGGCGGCGTCGACCGTTTCGCCGCGCTGCTCTTCTACTTCGCGCTGTTCATGTTCGTTGTCATCGTGCCCAAGGTGTTCCGCCGCGGCGCCAGCCTCTCGCTGGGCTGGTGGGTGATCGGCTTCCCGTTGGCCGCGCTGGTCAACGCAGCGTTGAAGTACGCGCAGTTCCGCGACAGCGCGCCGCTCTGGGTCATCGCCATCGTGCTGCTGGGCCTGCTGAGCATGGCGCTCGCGGTCCTCACGGTGCGCACCGTGTGGCTGGCGCTCAGCGGCAGGCTGTTGTCATGACGTGGCCGGCCAGGCCAGCTCCGCACGCAGCCCGCCGAGTGGTGATGCGTCCAGGCTGATGCTGGCGCCCTGCTGCCGCGCCGCCGCCTGCACGATGGCCAAACCCAGCCCGCTGCCTTCAACCGTCGCGCCTTCGCCGCGCTGGAAGCGATCGAAGACGCGCTCGCGCTGGTCGGCCGGGATGCCGGGGCCGTCGTCGTCCACACGCAGCAGCGGTGCGCCACGCGAGCCGCGCAGCGCGCTCACCTGCACCGTTCGGGCGCCGTACTTCACGGCGTTGTCGATGAGGTTGCGCAGGGCGCCGCGCAGGGCCTGGGGGTCGCCGGTCAGCAGCAGCGGGTCGGGGGCGGTCAGGGCCAGCGTCACGTCGGCCTTGTCGGCCAGCGGCTGCACATCGGCCACGGCCTGGCGGGCCAGGTCGGCGAGGTCCAGCGGCAACTCGGCCGCCGCGGCACCGGGCTCGGCGCGGGCCAGGGCCAGCAGCTGCTCGACGAGGTGCACCGCGCGGTCGATGCCACCGCGCAGGCGAGCAATCGAAGCGTCCTGCTCTTCGCCCGGTGCCGCATCGCGCAGCAGGCCGAGTTGCAGCTTCAGCGCGGTCAGCGGCGAGCGCAGTTCGTGAGCCGCATCGGCGACAAAGCTGCGCTGGGCGTCGAAGGCGGACGAGAGCCGCCCGAGCAGGTCGTTGAAGGCGTCGACCAGCGGCGCCACTTCACCGGGCAGGCCGGCGGTGGGCAGCGGGTGCAACGCGTTGGCACCGCCGGCCTGGGCCGCGCGGGTGACGCGCGCCAGTGGCGCGAGTGACACGCCGAGCAGCCACCAGACGGCCGCCGCCACCAGCGGCAGGGCCACGGCCAGCGGTACGACACTGCGCAGGGCCGCCAGTGCGGCGAGCTTCTGGCGCACGGCCAGCGGCTGGGCGACCTGCACGACGCGCTGCGGCGTGGCCGCGCTGAACACGCGCCAGTCCTGCCCGGCGAGGTGCAGGTTGGAGAAGCCCAGCACCGCGCGCGCCGGCAGCGCCTCGGTCATGCCCTGCGGCCGGCTGGAATAGATCTCCAGCCCCTGCACGGACCAGATCTGCACGAGGTAGTCCAGGCTGGGGTCGGCCAGCGCCGCGGCCTCGTCGCCGGCGATGCGGCCCTGGTCGCGCAGCGACAGCGCCGTCTGGCGCAACTGGTAATCGAACAACTCGTCGGCCTCGGCGCGCACGCTGACATAGGTGGCGCCGGCTACGGCCAGGGCCGTCACCGCGCCAAGTGCCGCCAACAGCGCGAAGAGGCGGCCGCGCAGCGTGCCCAGCCACTTCATGGCGCGCCACCTTTTTCAGGGCCGGCGTAGTAGCCCAGCCCGCGCACGGTATGCAGCAGGTCGGCGCCGAGCTTCTTGCGCAGCTGGTGCATGTAGACGCTGATGGCGTTGCTCTCCAGCTCCTCGCCCCAGCCGTAGAGGCGGTCCTCGAGCTGGGCGCGCGACACGATGGCGCCGGGCCGCTCCAGCAGCGCCTCCAGCAGCGCGAACTCGCGGGCCGACAGCAGGATGGGTTTGCCGGCGCGCGTGACCTCGCGGGTGGCGGGGTCCAGGCGCAAATCGGCGACCTGCAAGCCCGTGTCGGTGCGGCCGCCATGGCGACGCGTGACGGCGCGCAATCGGGCGAGCAGTTCGTCCAGCTCGAAGGGTTTGACGAGGTAGTCGTCGGCACCGGCGTCCAGGCCGGCCACCTTGTCGGTCAGCGCGTCGCGGGCGGTCAGCACGATGACCGGCGTCGCGTCCTCGCGCGCCCGCATCGAGCGCAGCACGTCGATGCCGCCTCGCTTGGGCAGGCCCAGGTCCAGCAGCACGGCGTCAAAGCGTTCGCCGCTGGACAAGACCGCATCGGCGGCCTGGCCATCTCGCACCCAATCAGCTGCGAAGCCCTGGCGGCGCAAAGCCTCGCGCAGGCTCTCGCCGATCATGAGGTCGTCTTCGACAAGCAGGAGGCGCATGGTTCAGCGGGCCAGCAGCGCGGCGGCCGCCTCGGTGTCGATGACGGTGGCGTAATCGCTTTGCAGATTGGCCAGCGCCATCTGGTGCACCTCCTCGGCCGCATGGTGCACGCCGCGCAGGTCGGTAAGGTCGAAGGCGAAGCAGGCGTCGGCCACCACATGGGTCTGAAAACCCAGGTTGCCGGCGCTGCGTGCGGTGGCCTCGACCGAGTTGTTGGTGCTGACGCCGACGATGACCAGCGAGCGGTGGCCGCGCGCATGCAGCCAGCGCTCCAGGCCACTGTGGGTGAAGGCATCGGGCACGTTCTTCTCGACGACGTGCTCGTCGTCGCGCGGCGCCAGGGCAGGCTGGAACTCCGCGCCGGGCTGGCCCGGCCAGAACGGCGATCCGAGTGTGCGGGAGATGTGGCGAACGTGCACGATGGGTGCGCCGGCGCGGCGCCAGGCGTCCAGCAGGCGGGCGATCTGCACCTCGGCCTGCGGGTTGTTGCGCACGCCGGACTGGGGCCAGGTCATGCCGACCTGCATGTCGATGATGAGAAGAAGCGGCATGGGATAAAAGAAGGCAAGGTGTCAGTGGCAGGTGTCGAAGCCTGCACCCCTCACAGGGACGGCTGCGGCCGTGCGTTTACCAGCGTCGCCACGCTGACGCCGTGCATCGTAGGGCGAACGCAGGAGGCTTCAGCCGGCGGCACTCGCAGAGCGGCTCATACTCCTGCATGAAACTCGTAGTGGCTGTTCATTTCGATGGCGCGCAGGCGAATGCTGCCGCTGTGGCTTTCGACGCCTGGGATGCCGCGGAAGCGACGCAGACTTACATCTCGTGCATCACCCATGTCGAGAAGGCCGTGCGAGGAGAACTCGACCTGCGAGAGCTGCCCTGTGTGATGCAACTGCTGCGCGAGCACAGCCTGGAACCGGAGCTCATCCTGGTTGACGGCTTTGTCCATCTGGATGCTGACGAAACACCGGGCCTTGGCCAGCACCTGTATCACGCGCTGGGCGGCAAGGTGCCTATCGTGGGTGTTTCGAAGCGGCGCTTGCCGGGCCTGTCGGCGCAGTTCGAGGTCATGCGAGAAGAGGAAACGCAGCCGCTGTTTGTGACGTGCGCGGGCATCGACATTGGCGCAGCCAAGGCGCGACTGCGTGCCATGCACGGCAGGAAGCGTGTGCCCACGCTCATGAAGCTCGCAGCTCGCCTGGCGAAGAACACGGATTGATTCCGCGCTGCGGGGCACTGGCCGGTGTCGGCTTTGGGGTGGGCCGACTGCCGACGCGCGACTATCCTCGGGCGGCGAGCAGCTAACGTCAGCAGCGGGCGAACAATTCGGCTTTGGGTAGGACGATCAAGATGCGCACAACCTCGAACATGGCCGCCGGTGCGGTTCATCGCCTGGCAATTGACAGCCAGGTGCTCGCTGGCAATCTGCTCGGCGACCCCACGCTGCGCGCCATCGACGTCTACGTTCCGGCGGGGCATGACGGCCGCGGCCTGCCGCTGCTGGTCGATATCGTGGGGTTCACCGCGGGCGGGCCGGCGCACACCAACTGGAAGAATTTTGGCGAGAACCTGCCTGAGCGGCTCGACCGCTTGATTGCGACCGGCGCCATGCCGCCCGTCGTCGTGGCCTTCCCGGACTGCTTCACGCGCCTCGGCGGCAATCAATACGTGAACTCGGCCGCGGTAGGGCGCTGGGACGATTTCCTGCGAGCGGAGGCAGTGCCGTTCGTCGAAGCCCGCTTTGGCTGCGGCGGGCTGGGCCGCCGCGGCATCTTCGGCAAGTCCAGCGGAGGCTACGGCGCGATGGTCCATGCGCTGCTGCATCCGGACTTCTGGAGTGCGGCAGCCGTGCATTCCGGCGACATGGGCTTCGAGCTTCTCTATCGACACGAATTCGTTCCGGTGCTCCGCGCGCTCGCCAAGCAGCCGGACATCGGCGCGTGGGTCGACGCCTTCTGGCAGGCCAGGAAGGTCAAGGACAGCGACGTGCACATCCTCATGATGCTGGCTCAGGCCGCGAGCTTCGACCCGGATCCTTCGGTGCCGTATGGCGTTCGCCTGCCGGTGACGCTCGACACCTGCGAGCTGATCCCCGAGCGCTGGGCGAACTGGATGGCCTGGGACCCGTTGAGCCTTGTCGAAGAGCATGGGCGCGGACTGGTCGCGCTCAAGGCCCTGTACATCGACTGCGGCGACGTCGACCAATACAACCTGGTCTACGGCGCCAGGCGAATGCACAAGCGGCTTGTCGCCATGGACGTGCCGCATGTGTATGAGGAATTCAGCGACGACCATACGGCGGTCGACTATCGGATGGACGTCAGCCTGCCGATTCTGGCCAAGGCGCTCGCTCAGCCATGAACAGCGCAAATCAGGGCGAGCGTCGGAAAGCCAGATGGCCGGCCATCGTGCTCGGGACTGTCGCGGCCTTGGTCACCGCGGGTGCTGTGTCGTGGGCCACGCCGGACGGCAACCTCGTCGTAACCCTGGTGCCAGCGCTGGCAGTTGGTCTGGTCGTATTCGGCGTCGCGTTGTGGCGCTTGCGCCGTGTCCACGCAGGTCCTTGAAGCCGACTCTTCTCTCGATTCAAGGTTTGAGACCTGCCCGGCCATTTTCGATTGGCAGACCTACTCGCTCGCCGGCTCAAGGAAGCATCGTCGATAGCTCCTGAAGGGCGGGTCCGCGAACCGCGTATTGGCCTCTATCCCTTCAGGGTCGGCCGCCACGCTTTCACGGTAGCGGCGGTAGGCGTCGTCGTCAGGGAAGGCGAACAGGGCGACGGCTTCGTTTGCGTGGCCGGTGGCGCCCAGGCTCGCGAAGCTCATGGCTGACCCAGCCGGCGCCTCGCGTGGCATGAAGAAGCCGTGGTGGACGCCGCCATGGCGGCGGATGAGGCGGACCCAGGTGCGGGCGTAGTCCGCGAACTCGTCCAGTCGATGGGGGTCAAGTTCGTAGCGAACTTCGCAAACGAGCTGGTAGTCGAGCATGGGGCTCAAGTGTCTTTGTGCGCAGCAGGGGTGTTGATGGAAAGAATACCTGCCAAAGGGCATCGACATCTCTGGCTAACCCAACTACAGCTCAACTCGATCGCCAGACAATTGAACGAGAGGCCGCGCAAAACGCTCGGCTTCCAAACGCCCGCTGAGAGACTCAGCGAATGTGTTGCGTTGACTGGTTTGATCCGCCGCCTATGGCGGGCATTCGACCGGCACGCCAATCCCGGGATTTCGGCGCGGCAGTTCGGCGACGGGCGAGACGTGACGATCTCGAAAGCCGCGCACTTCGTGCGACGGGTCGCCGCTGAAGACTTCATGCGAGTCGATTGAGATAGCGCCTCGCCACGGTTGCCCGGCAAGGAGGGTTTTCCAGCTCGTGTTGCCGCTTCAGACACGCTCCACTGGCAGGCCAAAGTAAGGGCTGGGGCATCCTTGGCCGGGACGCAGTCGGGCCCAATCCAAGGTGCAAGTGCCGCATGCCAAGAGGAGCCCAACATGATTCCCGATGTCGGCTTGAAGTGGGTGATCAGTGTTGCCACGCTCGCCCTGACCGCATTCACCGTTCTGTCCGCCGACGCCGCGGACGCTCCCGCAGTCAAGGAGGGCGACTGGGTGGTGCGGGACTTTCGCTTCCATACGGGCGAGGTGCTTTCCGAGCTTCGCATTCACTACACGACCGTCGGCGCGCCGACGGGCGAGCCGGTCCTGGTGCTGCATGGCACCACGCAGTCGGGCACCAGCATGCTGGCTGCCGCCTTTGCCGGTGAGCTGTTCGGTGCGGGTCAGCCGCTGGATGCCAGCCGCTACTTCATCGTGCTGCCCGACGCCATCGGGCACGGCAAATCGAGCAAGCCGTCCGATGGGCTTCGGATGGCTTTCCCCAAGTACAACTACGACGATCTGGTCGAGGCCCAGCATCGGTTGCTGACCGAGCATTTGGGCATACGCCACCTGCGGCTGGTGCTGGGTTTCTCGATGGGCGGTATGGAGACGTGGCTCCTGGCCCAGAAGTACCCCGACATGATGGACGCCGCAGTACCCATGGCCTCGTTGCCGGTGGAGATGTCCGGCCGCAACTGGATGCTCAGGCGCCTCATCATCGACTTCATCCGCAACGACCCCGATTGGCTCAACGGCGGCTACACCAAACAACCACGCAGCGCGCAGTTCGCCTCGGTTTTCTATGGCCTGGCTACCAGTGGCGGCAACCAGGCACTCAACAAGATCGCACCGGTGCGGGCCAAGGCGGATGAGCTCGTCAATAGCCGCTTGGCCGCCGCCTACAGTGCCGACGCCAACGACGTGCTCTACCAATGGGAGTCGTCACGTGACTACAACCCGGCCGCCGGGCTTGAGCGCATCACGGCCACGTTGTTGGCCATCAATTCAGCCGATGACGAGCGCAATCCACCCGAACTGGGCGTGATGGAGCGCGACATCAAGCGCGTGAAGAACGGCCGTGCCCTGCTGATACCCGCGTCCGACCAGACTGCGGGCCACGGCACGGTCTTCCAGGCAAAGTTTTGGAAGAAGGAGCTGATGGAGCTGTTGCAGGCGGCCCCACGTGAGGCGAAGTAGGTGCGAGATGGCAGCTCTACATGCACGCTCGTTTCAGGCGTTGGGTTTCGGCGCCGCGCTCAATGCGCCTCCGTTTCCTGCATGTCCCATGTCCCCTTCCAGCTTGAAGCAGCCTATAGCGCCGGACTGGCCTCCCTAAAACGCACTCTTCGTCGTCCCCCCATCCACCCGCAGCGCCGCCCCCGTCGTGGCCGAGGCCAGGGGGCTGGCGACATAGGCCACCAGGGACGCCACTTCCTCGGGCGTCCCGAAACGCTTGATCAGCGAGGTCGGCCTGACCTTCTCGAAGAACTCGGTCTCGAACTCGGCAAAGGATTTGCCGTGGGAGACTTGTTCGACGAATTCATTGACGCCGCGCGAGCGCGTCGGGCCGGGCAGCACGCTGTTGACGGTGATGCCGGTGCCGGCAAGGGACTCGGCCAGGCCACGCGAGACGGCGAGCTGGGCCGTCTTGGTCATGCCGTAGTGAATCATCTCCGCCGGGATCTGCACGGCGCTTTCGCTGGAGATGAAGATGATGCGGCCCCAGTTGGCCGCCTTCATCGCCGGCAGCACCAGCCGCGCCAGGCGCACGCCGCTGAGCACGTTGACGTCGAAGAAGCGCTGCCAATCGGCGTCGGGGATGTCCTCGAAAGGCTTGGCTTCGAAGATGCCCAGGTTGTTGACCAGGATCTCGATGCCGGGGTGCGCGCGCACCAACGCCTCGGCCACGTCAGGCTGGCTGAGGTCGCCCGCAAAGCCGAACACCTCCTGGCCGGTGGTGGCATTGATCGACGTGACGGCGGCGTCGACCGCGGGCTGCATGCGGCCATTGACGATGACGCGCGCGCCCTCGGCGGCCAGGGACTGTGCGATGGCATGGCCGATGCCGGCCGTGCTGCCCGACACGAGGGCGAGGCGGTTCTTCAGTTGCAGGTCCATGGCAAGCCTTCCAAAAAGAATGAAGCTAGCCGATGCGGAACGACCCGATCCGCATTGGGGCTGTTCCGCACCGCGCCGGTGCGACAAGGCGCTCAGCCGGCCCAGTTTTGTGCGCATGACTTGCATACAAGCCAGATGAGCGCTGGCATGGAAGCTGCGAAGCCCCCGCCATGGGCATCTCGGCCACCGACATCAGCCAGCGCATCATCGAAGCGGTGCTTGCGCAGAAGCTCGCGCCTGGCGCGCGGCTGGGTGAGCAACAGCTGGCGATGCTGTTCGACTGCAGCCGCACCATCGTGCGCGAGGCGCTGACGCGGCTGGCGGCGCGCGGCATCGTCACCGTCAGCGCGCGGCGCGGCTGGTATCTGATCGCGCCGACGCCGGACGAGGTGCGCGAGGCCTTCGAGGCGCGCCGCGTCATCGAACTGGGCCTGATCCGCGGCCAGCCGCAACTGCCTGCCGACGCGATCGCGCGGCTCAACCAGCATCTGCAGCAGGAACAGGCGGCGCTGCGCGGCGACGACGTCGGCACGCGCAGCTTCCTGCTCGGTGACTTCCATGTCTGCCTGGCCGAATGCCTGGGCAACAGCCTGCTGGCCGACACGCTGCGCGACGTCACGGCGCGCACGACGCTGATCGCGATGCGCTACCAGTCCTCCCACGATGCGGCGCTGTCCTGCCAGGACCACGTCGCCATCGTCGAAGCCCTGGCCGCTGGCGACAGCACCCGCGCCGAGGCGCTGATGGCCGAGCACCTGTCCAGCGTGCAGGCCGCGCTGCGCCTGCCCGCCGACGACGACCCGTTGCAGCAGCTGCGCGAAGCCCTCGCGCCGCTGCCTTCCACGACTTCCTCCACCGCCGAACCCGCCTACCTAGGAGCCCTGCTATGACCTTGACGCTTTCCCGCCGCCTGACGCTGATCGCCGGCCTGAGCCTGTTGGCCGCCGCTGCCCAGGCCCAGACCGCGCTGGACACCATCACGAAGAGCAAGGCGATCAAGATCGCCATCCCGACGGACTACCCGCCCTACGGCTTCGTCGGCCCCGACATGGCGCCGCAGGGCCTGGACGTGGCGGTGGCCCAGCTCATCGCGGCCAAGCTGGGCGTCAAGGTGGAGCTGGTGCCGGTGACCAGCGCCAACCGCATTGCCTATCTGCAGACCAAGAAGGCCGACCTGGTCATCTCGACGCTGGGCAAGAACCCCGAGCGCGAGAAGGTCATCAACTTCAGCGCCGCCTACGCGCCCTTCTACCAGGCCGTGTTCGCGGCCAAGAGCCTGCCCATCAAGACCTGGGCCGACCTGGGCGGCAAGAGCGTGGCCGTCACGCGTGGCGCGATGGAGGACCAGGAGCTGGCCAAGGTGGCGCCGGCCACGCTGGAATACAAGCGCTTCGAGGACAACAACGCCACCATCGCCGCCTTTGCCGCCGGCCAGACCCAGCTGCTGGCCACCAGCGCCGCCGTCGCCGGCAACCTGATGCAGCGCAACCCGGGGCTGAACACCGAATACAAGCTGCTGCTCAAGGACAGCCCGTGCTTCGTCGGCGTCGCCAAGGGTGAGGACGCGCTGCTGGCCAAGGTCAACGACATCATCGCGGCGGCCAAGGCGGCCGGTGAGCTGGAGGCGCTGTCCAAGAAGTGGCTGGGCCGTGGCACCGGCGACCTGCCGCTCTGACGCGAAGCGAGCGAAGCCATGATCAGCTTCGATTTCCTCGCGGTGCTGGCCGAATGGCCGCTGCTGCTCAAGGGCCTGGCATGGACGCTGGGGCTCACCCTCATCGCGACGCCGCTGGGCCTGCTCATCGCCACGCTGGGCGCCTGGTCGCGCGCCAGCGGCCCGGTGTGGCTGCGCCGCCTGCTCGGTGCCTACGTCGAGCTGCTGCGCAACACGCCCTTCATCGTGCAGCTCTTCTTCATCTTCTTCGGCCTGCCGGCCGCGGGCGTGAAACTGTCGCCCGAGGCTGCGTCGCTGATCGCGATGACATTGAACCTCGGCGCCTATGGCACCGAGATCCTGCGTGCCGGTATCCAGGCCACGCCGCGTGGGCAGTGGGAGGCGGCGCAGAGCCTGGCGCTCAGCCCCGTGCAGGTGTTCACGCGCGTCGTGCTGCCGCCGGCCCTGCAGCGCGTGTGGCCGGCGCTGACGAGCCAGATCATCATCGTCATGCTGGGCTCGGCCGTCTGCGGGCAGATCTCCACCGAGGAGCTGAGTTATGCAGCCAACCTCATCCAGAGCCGCAACTTCCGCGCCTTCGAGGCTTTCATCATCGCGACGCTGGCCTATCTGGCCCTGGCCATCGCAGCGCGCAAGCTGCTGAGCTGGGCCGGCCCGCGCTTCATCTTCGGAAGGCGGTCGGCATGATCGAGTTCACCCTGTGGGACATCGTGCGCAACCTGCTGCTGGCGCTGCGCTGGACGGTGGCCCTGTCGGTCATCGCCTTCATCGGCGGCGGCCTGGTGGGCGGCCTGCTGCTGACGCTGCGCATCGGCATGGGCGCCCGCACCCGGCGCGCCATCGCGCTCTACGTGCAGCTTTTCCAGGGCACGCCGCTGCTGATGCAGCTTTTCCTCGCCTACTTCGGCCTGGCCCTGCTGGGCCTGGAGGTGTCGGCCTGGACGGCCGCGGCACTGGCGCTGACGCTCTACACCAGCGCCTACCTCGTCGAGATCTGGCGCGGCTGCGTGGACGCCGTGCCGCGCGGCCAGTGGGAGGCGGCGCGCAGCCTGGCGCTGAGCTTCGGCGAGCAGCTGCGCCACGTCATCCTGCCGCAGGCCGGTCGCCTGGCCATCGCGCCGACGGTGGGCTTCCTGGTGCAGGTCATCAAGGGCACGGCGCTGGCGTCGGTCATCGGCTTCATCGAGCTGACCAAGGCGGGCAGCATGATCGCCAACGCCAGCTTCAAGCCCTTCCTCGTCTTCGGTTGCGTGGCGCTGCTGTACTTCGCGCTGTGCTTCCCCGTCAGCCTCTTGGCACAACATCTGGAAGGCAAAGCCCATGGCCGCCCAACTTGAAGACCTGCAGGCCGCGCCCGTCGTGCCTGGCGCCCCCATCGTGCGCATCACCGCGCTGCGCAAGTCCTATGGCGCCAACGAGGTGCTCAAGGGCATCGACCTCGACGTGCTGCGCGGCGAGGTCATTGCCATCATCGGCAAGAGCGGCTCCGGCAAGAGCACGCTGCTGCGCTGCATCAACGGGCTGGAGCAGTTCCAGGACGGCTCGCTGACCGTCAACGGCAAGCCGCTGCTCTACGAGAGCGCGATGGCCATGCGCGCGCTGCGCCAGCAGGTGGGCATGATCTTCCAGGGCTTCAACCTGTTCCCGCACCTGAGCGTGGGCCGCAACGTGATGCTGGCGCCGACGCTGGTGAAGAAGCGCAGCGCGCACGAGGCGGCCGAGCAGGCGTCGAAGCTGCTCAGCCGTGTCGGCCTGGCCGAAAAGTTCGACGCCATGCCCGACCAGCTCTCCGGCGGCCAGCAGCAGCGCGTCGCCATCGCCCGCGCGCTGGCGATGGAGCCAGCGGTTTTGCTGTGCGACGAGATCACCTCGGCGCTGGACCCGGAGCTGGTGGGCGAGGTGCTGCGCGTCGTCGAGACCCTGGCCGACGAAGGCATGACGCTGCTGATGGTCACGCACGAGATGAGCTTCGCCCGCAAGGTGGCGGACCGCGTCATCTTCATGCACCAGGGCCGCGTGCACGAGATCGGCCCGCCGGCCGCGCTCTTCGGGGCGCCGCAGACGCCGGAGCTCAAGCAGTTCCTGTCCTCATTGCACGACTAGGGCATCGAGCAGCGCGGCGGCGCCGGGCGTGAGTTCGCCGAAGCACAGCAGTAACTGGCGCACGGCCCAGGCATCACTCAGCCGGCGGACACGGACACGTGGACCAGCCAGCCGCGCCGCGGTCAGCGCCGGCACGACAGCCACACCGACGCCATCGGCGACGAGGCGCAGCATGGCGTCGAAGCCCTGCACCTGCACGCGGTGGTGCAGGCCACGGCCATGCTGCAGCGCGCGGGCCTGCAGGAAGCGGCTCAGGCCCGCCTCTGCCGGCAGCCCGACGAAAGGTTGGGCCAGCAACTCGGTGAAGGCGATGGCCCGCGCCCGGCCCTTCACCCCTGCGGCGGGCAGCACGGCGACAAGCTCGTCCCGACGAAAGGGGCGCGTCGCCAATCCTTCGGTATTGACGTAGTCGGCCACGATGCCGAGGTCCGCGCGCTCCTGGCGCATGGCGAACAGCACTTCCTGGCTGTCCAGTTCGCGCAGCTCCACGTCGATGTCCGCGTGGGCCGCGAGAAAGGGGCCGAGCAGCGGCGGCAGATGCTCGCTGATCGCCGCGGTATTGCACAGCAGCCGCACCGTGCTGCGCACGCCGTGGGCATGCGCTGCCATGCCGGCGTGCAAGGCCTCCATCTCGCGCTGCAGCCGACCCGCATGGCGCAGCAGCGTGCGGCCGGCGTCGGTCAGCGTGACGCCGGTCTTGGCGCGCTGCATCAGCACGGCGCCCACGACCCGCTCCAGCGCCTGCAGCCGTGTGCTCGCGGCCGCCAGGGACAGGTGCACGGCCCGTGCACCGGCCGTGATGGTGCGGCCTTCAGCCACGGCAGCGAACAGGCGCAGGTCGAAGGGGTCGATGCGGTAGTGGGGGTTGCGTGCGGTCATGGCTCATCCTTCGGCAATGCCTGAGGATAGGCGCGGCATTGCGCGATGGACGCAGGTGGCCGGCGCGCGGACCATGCCGGCATGGATGACATCGACTGGCTGTCGGCGAGCCTGCTGGGCTGGGTGGCACTGACGTTTTTGCTGGCGGGCCTCGTCAAGGGTGTGTCTGGCATGGGCCTGCCCACGCTGGCGATGGCGCTGTTGAGCCTGCACCTGCCGGCGGCACCGGCCGCCGCGCTGATGCTGCTGCCGGCGCTGCTGACCAATGTCGCCCAGTGCATGGGCCCGCACGCGGCCGGGCTGTGGCGGCGGCTCTGGCCGCTGTGGACCGGCCTGGTGCTGGGCACGTTGTTCGCCCCGGTGCCCAGCCTCGGCACGGGCCATGGCGGCGCGCGGCTGGCGCTGGGCGCCGTGCTGGTGGCCTATGGCGTGTTTGGCCTGTGCCGGCCGCGGCTGCCGGATCCGGGACGACATGCCGGCTGGCTGGGCGCGCTGGCCGGTTTGCTCGGCGGTGCGGTCAGCGCGGCCACCGGCGTCTTCGTGCTGCCCATGGTGCCTTTTCTGCAATCCCTGCAGTTGCGACGGGGCGCCTTGATCCAGGCTCTGGGCATCAGTTTCATGCTGGCCTCCCTCGCCCTGGCTGCACGGCTGGGCGGCCTGGATGCGGCAGCGCCGCCCGACCCCTGGGCCAGCGGCGTGGCGTTGGGCGCGGCGTTTGCCGGCATGGCGCTCGGCGCGCGCCTGCGCGAGCGCCTGCCGACCCTGATGTTCCAGAGGGCGCTGTACGCCATCTTCCTGCTGCTGGGCTTGCTGATGTTGCGGCGCTAGGAACGGCGATTGCCGCGGGACGGGCCGTCGCCGTTGACGCATGAAAGGACCCCCATGAGCAAATCCCCCGGTCACCGTGACCATCCCGAACACACCGTTGCCGAGACCCGTGTCGCCCACCGGGTCACGGCCAGCATCGACGGTCAGGTCGTCGCCGAGTCCGACGACGTCATCCGTGTCGACGAGACCGGCGCGCCGCCGCGCCTGTACTTCCCGCGCGACAGCGTCCAGGTCGACAAGCTCGAACGCAGCGAAACCCAGACCCACTGCCCCTTCAAGGGCGATGCCACCTACTACAGCGTCACCCAGAACGGGCGCAGCCTCAAGGACGCGATCTGGTCCTATGAAGCGCCCTATGACGAGCACGTTGCACTGAAGGGCCGCATGGCCTTCTACGACGAGAAGCATGCCGGCATCACCTTCAGAGAAGCTGGCTAAGCTTGCGCTCCATGAGCACATCGAAATCCACGCCGCCGGCCGCGGCATTGATCGACGAACGCATCGAGAGCCTGGGCGGCTGGCGCAGCGAGATGCTGGCCGCGCTGCGGGCGCTGATCCACGAGGCTGACCCCGACATCGTCGAGGAGTGGAAATGGAGCAATCCGGTGTGGTCGCATGACGGCATCGTCTGCACCGGCGAGGCCTACAAGAGCGCCGTGAAGATGACCTTTCCCAAGGGCGCTTCGTTGGCCGACCCGAAAGGTCTCTTCAACTCCAGCCTGGAAGGCAATGTGCGTCGCGCCATCGACTTCAAGGAAGGCGACAAGATCGACAAGGCGGCGCTGAAGGCCTTGATCAAGGCGGCTGTGAAAGCCAACCAAAAGGCCTAAGCCTTCATCGCCGCCTTGTAGACCGACTGGCGCGGCTGGGCCATCAGCCTTCTGAGCATGGGCTCGAAGAACGCCAGCGGCAGCGCCTGGGCGTGCGGGTCGAAAGCCGGGTTGTCGTAGCGCTCGACGAACTCGGCCGTGCGCCCGAAATGCGGGTGGCCGCGGAACTGCTCGCGCATGTCGCGATCCAGGCCGATGTGGTGGAAGAAGTTGTGGCCCTGGAAGATGCCGTGCTGCTGCACCATCCACAGGTTCTCTTCCGTCACGAAGGGCTTGAGGATGGCGGCGGCGATGTCGGGGTGGTTGAACGAGCCCAGCGTGTCGCCGATGTCGTGCAGCAGCGCGCAGCAAACGTACTCCTCGTCGCGCCCGTCGCGATGGGCCAGCGTGGCGGTCTGCAGGCAGTGCGTCAGCCGGTCGACCGGGAAGCCGCCGAAGTCGCCGTCCAGCAGGCGCAGATGCTCGAGCACGCGGTCAGGCAGGCTGCGGGCCATCTTCATCGCCTCGGGCACGATGAGACCCCAGTCTTCGCGGCTGCTTTCGTCCATGCGGGTGAAGGTGGCGCGTGCGGTCATGACGGCTCCAAGCGGTGCGGCGATTCTGCGCGGCCGGCGCGGTGAGGGGCTGTCACCTGCGGCACTGTGCGGCAACCGCTATCCCGCCGCCACGATCACATGGGCCTGGATCTTGCCCGCCACCACGCCTTCGCCGTGGCGGCTGGCGATCGCCTCGGTGGCACGGTCGATGGCGAGCTGGAGCAGGCCGGCGTCGCGTGCCTCGATCTCGTTGCGCAGCGGTGTTCCCTGGCAATAGGCCGTGGCGGCGGCGCGAGCCGAGGATGCGTGACTCAGCTTCGCGCGCGTGTCGATCGTGATCTCGGTGAAGCCCGCGCGACTCAGGTCCGCGCGGATCAGCGCAACGTCGTGATAGCCGTGCGGTGTGCGGGCGAGAAAGCGCGGCGGGTCGTGCGCGAACACCGTGGCCACGGCGTGAGTGACCTCGTCGGCAAAGGCGTTCTCCTCGATGCGGTCCCAGACGGTGAAGACAAAGCGCCCGCCGGGGCTGAGCACGCGCCGCGCCTCCGCGTAGCCGGCGGCGCGATCAGGAAAGAACATCGCACCGAACTGGCAGCAGACGACGTCGAAGGCGCCGTCGTCGAAGGGCAGGGCCAGTGCATCCGCCTGCCGCCATTCGATGCGGCTGTCGGCGCCTTGCTGGCTGGCGGCGTAGTCGAGCATTGGCTGGTTCAGGTCGGTCACCACGTAGCGCGCGGCGGCGCCGAGTCTTGGCGCCAGCGCGCGGGTGACCGCACCGCTGCCGGCGGCCGTTTCGAGCACGGTGCGCGGCGAGCCGGCCGCGACCAGCGCCGCCGTGTCGGCGGCATAGCCGTCGAAGATCAGCGGGACCATCAAGGTGTCGTAGAGCCTCGGGATCGAGCCCGCGAACAGCTTGTCGCTCGTCTTGTCGCTGTCAGCCATGAGGTTCCCTTCGATGTTGCCGTCAAAGCGCCGCCGGCGTGGTGTCGCCAAAGCGCGTGGCGGGAAGTGCCAGACTGATGACGGCGCCCCCACCGGCGCGGTTGGCCGCCCAGACGCGGCCATCGTGAGCCTCGGCGATGCGCCGGCAGATCGCCAGGCCCAGGCCCGTGCCGCCGGCGGCGTTCTTGGTGGCGCTGGACTGCACGAAGGCCTCGAAGATGCTCTCCAGCTCGTCCGGCGGAATGCCGGGGCCGCGGTCGGCGACGTCGACGCGCACTTCGTCGGCCGCATCGTCCTGCCAGGCGGTCACCTCGATGTGGCCGCCCACGGGCGAGAAGCGGATGGCATTGGCGAGCAGGTTGCGCAGCAGTTGCTGCAGGCGTCGCGGGTCGGCCAGCACGACGAGGTCCTCGTCGCCCAGGGCCATGGCCAGGCTGAGCTGACGTGCGGCCAGCAGGGGCTCGAGTTCGCGGCCGACCTCGACGGCCAGTGGCCTCAGGTCCAGGCGCTCGGGATGCAGCGGTTCTGCGCCGCGCTCGATCTTGCTGAGGTCGAGCAGGTCGTTGACGAGGCTGAGCATGCGCTGGCCGGCGTGGTGCACGTCGCCGAAGAGCTCGGCCAGGCGGGGCTCGGCACGCGCGCGCCGCGCGCCGATCTCGGAGAAGCCGAGGATGGACTGCAGCGGTGTGCGCAGCTCGTGGCTGACGTTGGCGATGAAGTCGGACTTGGCCCGCGAAGCGTGCAGGGCGGCGTCGCGGGCGGCGCGCGTGGCGCGCTCGGCCTCGCGGAATTCGCTGATGTCCATGAAGCAGACGACGATGCCCATGGGTCGGCCGTGGGCGTCGGGAAAGGTGGACTTGCTGATGTAGAGGTCGCGCCGGCGGCCATCGCCGCCTTGCCAGACGGCCTCGTAGTTCATTTCGCCGCCGCGCGCCAGCAGCTCGGCGTCGCGGCTGTCGTGCAGGGCGGCCTCCTCGGGGCGCAGATAGCTGGCGGCCTTGCGGCCCAGCACCTCGCTGCGGCGCCGGCCGGTGAACTGCTCCCAGGCGCGGTTGACGTCGAGGTAGCGGTTGTCGCTGTCCAGCACCGACGTTGGCAGCGGGCTGCTGGACAGCAGCGAGCGCGCCAGGCCGAGCTGGGCGCGCAGTTCGGCCTGGGCGCGCATCAGGCCGCTGACGTCGGCCGCGCTGCCCACCCATTCGAGGACACCGGCCTGGCGGCGCAGCGGCACCAGGTGGATCTCGAAGCTGCGCGCCTTGCCGTCGGCCGCGATCCAGTCGGCGCGCAGTTCGTGCGGCCGGGCTTCGTGAACGTCGCCGGCCGCGAACAGCGTGGCCACGGCCGGCGAGCCGCCGAACAGCTCCTGCAGCGGCCGGCCCAGCACCTGGGCGACGGGATGGCCGCTGAGGCGGGCATAGCCCTCGTTGATGAAGGTCACCTGGCCGGCTGCGTTGGTGCGGAACAGCAGGTCCTGCACGCTGCCGAAGATGGCGCTGAGCTCGCGCTCACGCTCGGCGACCTGCCGCTGGGCCTCGTCGAGATCCAGCATGGAGCGCTCGCGCGCGTGCAGGGCCGCCGCGCCCACGGCCGACAGCACGAGCAACGCTGCGGCGATGCCGATGGCGGGCAGGCCGAGGTCCCATGCGGTGGACAGCCACTGGGTGCGCAACTCGTCCTGGGGCAGTTCAACGACGACGACGAGGGGGCGGGTGCGCAGTGCGCGAAAGGCGCCGAGCTGGTCGGCATCGCGCAGGCCCGGGCCGTCCCAGCGGCCGTATTCGCTGCCCGTGCGCACGCGCGCCAGCGGGCCGGTGGGGAGTTGCAGCGAGGCCAGGCGTTCACCTGCCAGGTGGTCGGCACCGGCGGTCACGGCGAGCAGCCGACCGTCCAGGTCGACGAGTGCCGCCGCGGCGCGAGCGTCGTTCAGCGTCAGTTCCTGGAAGTTGGCCAGTGCGTCGGGGTTGAGCAGGGCGGCGAGCAGGGCCGGCCGCCCGCCGGGGGTCCTGATGCCGCGCAGCAGCGGGATGAAGCCCACCCCCGGCGGCACGACGGCGGCCGCGCTGCCTGGTGCGACTCCGGCGAGGCTGGCCAGGCTGCGCGCGGCGACGAAGCCGCCGAGCGAGTCCTGGCCCAGGGCCGGCAGCGGGCCAAGCCTGGCCGTGGCGATCTGCGCACCGCGGTCGGCGGGGTCGGCGGCGGCCAGCACGTGGCCGGCCTCGTCGAGCAGGGCGACGCCGCGCAGGAAACCCAGGCTGGCCTGGGTCTGGCCGAGCAGGGCCTGCAGCACCTCGGGTGGGGCACCGCGCTCGGCCACGTCGGCCAGGCCGGCCAGGGCCAGCTGGGCGGCGTCCAGACTGCGGCTGGCGTGGTCCTCGAGCACGCGCGCGAGCAGCGCCTGGCGGGCGGCGGCCTCGGTCGTCTGCTCGCGCTTCTCGCGCCAGATGCTGTAGCCCGCGCCGGCGAGCAGCGTGGCCGCGAGCAGGACGCCGGCGCTGGCGGTGATGATGCTTGGGCGCCAGCGACTACGGTGGGGCATGTCAGAGCTCCCCTGCGGGCCGAGCGCCGGGCCTGCCATGGGCCAGAGGTCCATGTCCTTCCGTAGGCACAAGCAGTCCGCAGGGACTGCTTGTGTCCGACTCCAGTTCCCAAGCCGGCCCGCGCAGGCGATGTGCTTGGCGGTCGATCCGCCAAGCATCGCCGCCCCCTCGGGGGGCGGGCCAAGGTACGCCTTGGACCGGGGGCCTCATTTCTCGCGCACGATGGCGCTGAGGCCGTGGCGCTTGGCGGCGGCCTGCAGCCGGCCGTCGCGCTGGATACGCCCGACGAATTCATCCACAGCCGTCAGCCAGGCGGCGTCGCCGGGCTTGACGGCATAGGCATAGGGCAGCACGAAGAAGGGCGTGGGCGGCGCGACGAGGCGGGCCCAGTCGGCGTTGTCCAGCAGGCGGCGGCTGTAGGGGTAATCGGTCATGAAGGCGTCCACGCGGCCGGCCTCGAGTTCGCGCTCGCGGGTGTCGGGTGGCCGCACGACGACGAGGTTAGCCTGTTTGAGGGCGCCCGCCATGACCGGTTCCATGAAGGTGCCGGCCTGCACGGCGATGCGCACGCCGGGGCGGTCCAGGTCTTGCCAGCTCTTCACGACGCGGCTGCTGCGCGTTGTCACCGCATAGATGTCGCTTTCCAGATAGGGCCGGCTGAAGCGCAGTGCTTGAGCGCGTTGTGGCGTCATGCCGACGGCGAACATCGCAACGTCGCAGCGGTCGCGCAGCAGGTCGTCGATGAGGGTCGCGAAAGAGGAGTCGACATAGACGGGCTTGACCTTGAGGTCGGCGGCGAAGGCGGCCGACAGGTCGATGTCGATGCCCGACAGCTGGCCGGTGCGCGGGTTGCGCAGCGAGATGCCGTAGTAGTCGGGCCAGATGCACACCCGCAACTCGCCGCTGTCCTGCACGCGCTGCGAAGGGGTTGTGTTGTTGGGGGCCGCTGAAACCGGTGCGGCGGCGACGGTGGCCAAAAAGCCGAGAAGGCCGAGCAGCGCGGCAGCCAGCCGCGTCATGCCCTCTCTCCGGCGCGCGTCGCGTTGACGCGGTCGCGCAGCGCGATCAGCTCGGGGGCATGGGCCAGAAAGGCGGCGACGATGGCCGGGTCGAAGGCGCTGCCGGCCTGCTCGGCCAGCATCGCCAGCGCGCGGTCGTCGGCGCGGGCCGGGCGGTAGCTGCGGGGCAGGGTCAGTGCGTCGAAATAGTCCACGACGGCAACGATACGCCCAGACAGCGGAATGGTCTCGCCACTGAGGCCTTCGGGATAACCGCTGCCGTCCCAGCGCTCGCGGTGGTACAGGGCGATTTCGGCCGCCATGGCGAAAAGGGGCAGGCTTGAGCCGCTGAGCAGGGCCGCGCCACGGTGCGGCTGGGTGCGCCGGCGGTGGCGCTCTTCCTCGGCCGTCAGCGGCCAGGGCGGTACGGCGCTGGCGGGGCTGACGTCCAGCTCGCCGATGTCGTGCAGGGGTGCGGCCAGGCGCAGTTGGCGGGCGCTGTCGGCGTCCATGCCCACATGCACGGCCAGGGCCTCCGCCAGATGCCCGAGCCGCACGCGATGGGCGCTGCGGTCATGGTCCTCGTCGAGGGCAGGATGGGGCAGCGCCAGCGGGGGTGTGGATGGGTCGAAGGCGGCGGTGAACAACATGGCTAGCTCCGTATCGGTGCCGCATTCTCCGATGCGATCATTTTTATCAAATATTCCAACTCGGCGATTGCCGGCAAATTCGGCAAAATATCGCAAGTGAACCGCACCCCCTCCACGCCCGACACCTGCTCGACCACCGAAGCCGCCCAACAGCTGGGCATGGCTGTGCGCTCCGTGCAGCTGATGGTCGACCGTGGCGAATTGCAGGCCTGGAAAACGCCAGGCGGCCACCGCCGCATCCTGCGCAGTTCGCTGGAGGCCTGGCTCGCCGCCCGCGCCGGCCGTGCGACGACAGCGCTGCCAGGCACTGGCGCCCGAGCGAACGAACGCCCCTTGACCTTGCTGCTCATCGAGGATTCGGTGCACTTCCAGAACCTCATCAGCCTGGTCGTCAAGCGCGAACTGCCCGAGGCCGAGCTGCACGTCGCCTCCGACGGCATCGCCGGCCTGGCCATGGCCGGCCGCCTGGAACCGGACGTGCTGCTCATCGACATCCTGCTGCCCGGCATCGACGGCGCGGCGCTGATCACCAGCCTGCGCTCTCACCCACAGTTCGCGCGCAGCCGCCTCATCGTTGTGACCGCGCTGGACGAGGCGCAGCGTGCGCCGTATGCCTTTGCGCTGGAGGGCGTGCCGCTGGTGCACAAGACGGCCCTGGTCACCGAGCTGCCACCGCTGCTGGCCGAGGCCGCAGCGGCTCAGCCGGCCTGAGCGCGCGCATACCTATGCCCGCGCGCTTGCTGCTGATCGAGGATGACGTCTCGATTGCCCGCTTCGTCGAATTGGCTCTCGAGGAGCTGCCGGACCATGACCCGGCGGCGCCGGCGGTCGAGCTGAGCGTCGTACGCCGCCTGGCCGATGCCCGCGACGCGCTGGCTGGCGGCGGCTGGCAGCTCGTCGTCAGCGACCTGATGCTGCCCGACGGCTCCGCCGAAACCCTGCTCGCAGAGGGCCTGGCCCAGGCTGCCGGTGCGCCACCGTGGGTGATTTTCAGCGCTGGCGTTCACCCCGACCATCATGCGGCGCTGGCCGCCCGCGGCGTCGTGCGCACGTTGCGCAAACCCGTGCCGCTGACCGAGTTGCTGGACACGGTCAGCGAGCTGCTGCGGGGGCGCGCCCTGGCCACCGCACCGGTCGCGGCCTTGGCCACGGGCGTTGACCCGGTGCTGCAGCATTTCGGCGGCGATCGGGCCCTGTACGAGAGTTTTCGCGCCGGCTGCCTGGACCGCTTTGCGGATGATCTCGCGCAGGGCAATGCGGCCGTCGCCAGCGGCGATGCACCCGCACTGCGCCGCGTCGCTCATGGCCTGAAGGCCGTGCTGGAGCTGCTGGGCCATCCCGCCCTGGCCGCCCAGGCCCGCGCGCTGGAGATGGCGGCGGCGGACGGGGCGCCAGGCAGGCCCTTGCCCGACGGCTGGCTGCCGCTGTCGCGGGCGCTGGCCGAACTGCGTCGTCGCGCCTAGGCGATTTCCGCCGCGGCCGCCTTGCAATATTTGGCAAATCCAGCGCGACGCCACCCGTTCAGGGGCGGGTGCATTGATCATTCGTATTAATAGATTTGATAATCAGCGCAAAATCCCGAGTCATGTTCCTATGCCTGTCCCCTGCCGATGCCGTGTTGCCCGATCCAGGCGCTTGCAGCCTGCCATCTGCTTTTGAAGGGGCGGGAATGACGACAAGCCAGGTTCTCTACGTCGAGGACGATCCCGTCAACGTGATGCTGATGCAAGGCATCCTGGAGCTGCGCCCCGGCTGTAGCCTGCTGGTGGCGCGCAGCGGCGCGGATGCCCGACGCCTGGTGGCGCAGGATCGCGTCGATTTGCTGTTGTGCGATCTGCGCCTGCCCGATATTGGTGGCGACGAATTGCTGACCCAGCTGCGCGCTGCCGGCCTGCCCGACGGTGTGCCGGCCCTGCTGGTGACGGCCGAGTCCGAGTTCGTCGCTTCCCAGCTGGCGCGCCGCCATGGCTTTGACGGCTACTGGAACAAGCCTCTTGACCTAGCCGCCACGCTGCGCAGCCTTGAGCATTGGCTTCGCGGCCAATGAATTTGCGGGCCGAGCGCCGGATCGTCCCCTAGCCGGCCAGCCTCGGGCGAGAGGGGCTCCTCGCTACAAATCTTTG
Source organism: Roseateles sp. P4_D2 (assembly GCF_056401875.1). Classification (NCBI taxonomy): domain Bacteria; kingdom Pseudomonadati; phylum Pseudomonadota; class Betaproteobacteria; order Burkholderiales; family Sphaerotilaceae; genus Roseateles; species Roseateles sp. P4_D2. The sequence goes on from NZ_JBFUIM010000022.1 coordinate 28,443, forward strand.
CGCATCGGCCATACGAGCTTGCGTGAATCGGGCGATTCTCTGGTTCAAGAAACCGGAGAGGTCCCCATGAAAAACCGCCGCTTTGTGCTGAGCAGTGCCGCCGCCCTGGCCGGCGGCGTCATGCTGGCAGCGCGCCGCAGCCAGGCGGCTGTTGCGGTTGCAGCTCCGGCCCTGAGCGCCGATGAGCGCGCCCTGCACGCGCTAAACCGCCTGGGCTACGGCCCGCGCCCGGCTGACGCCGCCGCCATCGCCGCGCAAGGCGCCGACAAATGGCTGGAGCGCTTCCTCAGCGAGCAACTGGAACCGCGCCGCCTGCCGCAGCCTGAAGGCCTGAGCGCCCGCCTGGCCAGCCTGGAGGTGCTCCAACTCGGCCAGGCCGAGCTGCTGGGTCGCTACCGCGAGGCGGTGAAGGCCGCTCGCGAGGCCCGGCGTGAGCAGGCCCAGGGCATGAAGACCGATGCCGATGCGATCAATGCAGTGCGCGACAAGATCCGCCCCCTCGTCGGCCAGGCCGCGACGGCCCGTCTGTCGCGTGCGCTGCTGAGCCCGGCCCAGCTCGAAGAGGTGCTGACCGAGTTCTGGTTCAACCACTTCAACGTCTTTGCGGGCAAGAACGCGGTCGGCGTGCTCGTGGCCGATTACGAGCAGCGCGCCATCCGGCCCCATGTGCTCGGGCGCTTCCGCTACATGCTGGGCGCAACCGCCAAGCACCCGGCCATGCTGATCTACCTCGACAACGCCCAGAGCGTCGTCGCCGGCTATGAGCCGCCGCAGCGCGCGCGCCGCTTCCTGGCCGAGCGGCCGGAGCTGAAGGCCCGGGTGCCCAGCGGCCTCAACGAGAACTACGCCCGCGAGCTGATGGAGCTGCACACCCTCGGCGTGGATGGCGGCTACGCGCAGCGTGACGTGACCGAGCTGGCGCGCATGTTGACCGGCTGGGGCCTGGACACGCGCAAGGCGCTGGTCGGCGGCACGGGCGACCTGTTCGCCTTCGAGCCGCGCAAGCATGACAACGGCAGCAAGACCTGGCTGGGCCATAGCGTCAAGGGCGCCGGCCAGGCCGAGGGCGAGCACGCGCTGGACGTGCTGGCCACCCATCCCGCCACGGCCCGCCATCTGGCCACCAAGTTCGCTCAGGCCTTTGTGGCCGACGACCCGCCGGCCAGCCTGGTGCAAAAGCTCGCCGACAACTTCAAGGCCACGGGCGGCGACCTGCGCGAGTTCGCGCGCACCTTGATCCGCGCCGATGAGTTCTGGAGCCGCGAGGCCTACCAGGCCAAGTTCAAGACGCCCTACCAATACCTGCTGTCCAGCCTGCGCGCGCTGGACCTGCAGCCGGCCGACCCGCGCAATCTGCTCGCCGCGCTGGCGCAGGCGGGCCAGCCTCTTTACGGCGCACAAACGCCCGATGGCTACAAGAACACTGCGGCCGCCTGGCGCAACCCCGAGGCGTTGACGCAGCGCGTGCAACTGGCGACGACGCTGGGCCAGCGCAGTGGCATCAGCGCCGAGAAGCTGACCAGCACCCTGGGTGCGTCGGTCAGTGAACCCACGCGCCGCACGTTGGCGACCGAGCCTGTGGGCCAGCAGGTTGCCCTGCTGCTCGCCAGCCCCGATTTCATGAAAAGGTGACCGCCATGTTGCGTCGTCAATTGCTGCACTTCGGTGCCTTCACCCTCGGCGGCCTGCCTGTGTCTCTGGTGCACGCCCAGGGGGGCACCCAGAAGAAGCTCGTCGTCGTCATGCTGCGCGGCGCGGTGGACGGCCTGTCGGTCGTCGTGCCCTATGGCGAGCGCGAGTACGCCACCAGCCGCCCGCAGATTGCGCTCGCGGCACCGGGCGCGGAGGATGGCCTCATCAAGCTCGATTCGCTGTTCGGCCTGCATCCATCCTTGAGCCCGCTGAAGCGCCACTGGGACGGCGGCCAGCTCGCCTTCGTGCATGCCAGCGGCTCGCCCGACCCGACGCGCTCGCATTTCGACGCCCAGGACTACCTCGAGTCCGGTACGCCGGGTCGCAAGTCCACGCCCGATGGCTGGATGAACCGGCTGCTGACGGCCCTGCCGGGTGAGCCGGCGCCAACGCGCGCGATCAGCCAGGGCAGCACGCCGCCGCGCATCTTTGCCGGCACGGCCAGCGTCGCCAGCCTCGGCCTGGGGCCCAATGCGATGCAGCGCCGCGCCATCGACGACCCGCAGATGCAGGCAGGCCTCGCCAAGCTCTATGCCAACGACGCCCAGCTCAGCGGCACGCTGCGTGATACGACCCAGGGCCGCGGTGAGATGAGCCGCAGCATGGCGGCGGGCATGGTGGGGGAAGGCAGCAAGTCCATGGATCCGAGCGCCGACGCCGGTGCGCCGTCCGCGCGCAGCTTCGCCGCTGATGCGCGGCGCCTGGGTACCTTGATCCGCAAGGACGCCCACACCCAGCTTGCCTTCACGGCGGTGGGCGGCTGGGACACCCATGTCAACCAAGGCGCCGCCCGCGGCCAGCTCGCCAACCGCCTGGCCAGCCTGGGCGAGGGCCTGGATGCGCTGAGCGTGGGCCTGGGCGACACCTACCGGGACACCGTCATCGTCGTCGTCAGCGAGTTCGGCCGCACGTTGCGCCAGAACGGCAACGGCGGCACCGACCATGGCCGCGGCAATGTCATCTGGCTGCTCGGCGGCCCGGTCGCCGGCGGGCAGATGCTGGGCGAATGGCCGGGCCTGGACGCAAGCGCCCTGGCCGACGGACGTGACCTGGCCGTGCGCACTGACTTCCGCCAGGTGCTGACGCCGTTGCTGCAGCGCCATCTCGGCCTGTCGGAAACCGCACTGGCAACAGTGTTTCCCCAAGCCCCGCAAACTTGGCGTTATGCGGACAAGCTGCTGCGTGCCTGAGGCGCCGGCAGCCGCGTTCTAACGGATGGGAGAACGACATGATGCGAAGCGCTTCCTCGTTGTTCGGGCTGTGCCTGTGGGGCGCGGTGCTGGCCTACTGCTTCCTTGTCGCGGTCGGCGCCTGAAAGCCGCCCGCCCCCCACGAACGAAGTCATCCCGCCGCGGCGCGGGGCGTTGAGGCTGGCAGCATCCCGCCACGCTCCAGCGTCTCGCCCCATGCGCCACACCGCTCTCGCCCTGCTGATCCTTGCCTGCAATGCTCAGGCTGCCCCCCGTTGCGACGCCGTCAGCGTCGAATATTCCGCGCCGCGTCTGGTGCCGCTGGCGGGTCATGTGTCGGTCAAGCGCCTGGTCGCCCGGCCGGAGCGCGAGCTGGACGACAGCGACCCCGAGTACAAGCCGCGTTCACCCCACGATACGGCGGCCTTCCATCGTCTGGTGACCATCGACTCGACGAAGGAGGGCGTGCCCCGCGTCAACACCATCGAGATCTACACGCTGCAGGGCCCCAAGCGTGCCTGGCGGCTGGACTTCGCCGAGCTGGCCCAGAACGTCGAGGTGCAGTGGCTGAACGAAGATCTGCTTTTCCTGCGCGCCTGGTGGGGCCGCATCGTGTCGACCGAGCTGCTGTTCGAAGTCAGCAGCGGGCGCTTCCTGTATGCCAAGGAGGCCAACTACGGCCTGATGATCCAGCCCTGCGAAGAGCTTCAGGCGAAGTAGCTGCGTTCAGCCGACGCGCTTGGCCGCCGCAAGTTCCTTGGTGGACAGCACCCGGGGCTTCGCAACGGGAGTGCCGGTCTGCGGATCGAAGAAGGGGCTGGCGCGGTAGGTCCCGCGCAGACGGCCCATGATGATCATGGCAAGGGTCTTGGCGATGCCGCTGAACATGCCCGCCGCTTTCGGCTTGCTGTCGCCCAGGGCGCCGTCGACGCCCACACGCATCGTGACCGGTCCGAACGACGCCGCGAGCGCGGCCTTGTCCTGACCGAGGCCCGTATGGATCAGGCCGACGAAATCGGCCTTCCGGTCTGCGAGAGTGTTGCCGATCGGCGTGCGGCAGCAGCTCGCGTACCAGCGCAGCATGCCTTTGTCGGTCAGGCGGATGCAGGTCAGCCGGTCCTGGCCCTGCGTGAACACGACGTGAGAGGCCGGGACCTGCACGATGTCGCTGCCGCCCTGGCTGTCCAGCGCGTCTTGCGCGCCCAGGTATCGGGCAAAGGCCTGGCAGTCGGAGCAATGGCAGACACAGCGATTGGACGGGCGTGTGGGCTGCAGCAGGCCGCGGAGCTGGCCGCAGTGGCACTGGATGGAGTAGGTGTCGGGCATGGGACGGTTGTACCAGCGGCCCCTGCCAGTTTTGTCATCAGCCGAAGTAGCCCAGGTTCTTCACGTTGAAGTTGGCCAGGTGGGGGAAAACCGCGCCCAGGTCGGCCGCGCCGACACCGAACCAACTGGCCAGCGTCGCGCTCATCTGGTCGACCGACGTGGTCGGCAGCCAGCGGCCCTCGTCGGACATGTCGTCCGGCCCGGCGAGAACGAGTTGGGGCATGCGGCCGTAGAGCCCGCCCTTGACGGCGCCGCCGAGCACGAACTGGTGGTTGCCCCAGGCGTGGTCGGTGCCGCCGCCCGAAGCGGGTTGCAAGGTGCGCGCGAAATCGCTGGCGGTGAAGGTGGTCACCGCGTTGGCAACGCCGAGCTGCTGCATCGCGTCGTAGAAGGCCTTCAGCGCGGGGCCGAGGTCCGAGAACAGGGCCTGCTGCTGGTTGAGCTGGTCGTTGTGGGTGTCGAAGCCGCCCATGCTGACGAAGAAGAGCTGGCGCGAGACGCCCAGGCCCGAGCGGCCCTCAATCATCTTGGCCACCGTCAGCAGCTGCTGGGCGATGTTGCTGCCCAGGCCGCTGAAGAGGCCGGCAATGCTGCCGGTGCCCGACAGCGCCGTGTTCAGGACATTGCTGGCCTTGAGGGCCTGGTTGAGCACGCTGGCCGCGGCGCGTTCCTCGGCGTTGGCATAGGGCTGCTGCAGCAGGCCTTGATAGAGCTGGTAGAGCGGGCTGGCGCCGAGGTTGTTGCCAAAGCCCTTGATCGCGAAGCTGGTGCCGCTGCCGACCGTCAGGCCGGCTTGGGTCGCGCCGTTCATGAAGACGTTGTTGCCGCTGACCGACAGGGCCATGGGGACGACGCCATTGGCGGCCTGCAAATCGGCGATCCGGCCGCCCCAGCCGGTGACCGACGTGGCCGCATTGCCGCTGAAGGACTGGCCGCGCTGCCACTGGTCCTGCTGGTCGTCATGGGAGAAGAGATTGCTCGGTCGCTGGGCTCCTGAACCGTTGAACTCGGCCTTGGTCATGGGCCTGACCAGCGGGCCGACGTTGGCCTGCACGGCCAGGTGGCCCTGGTTCCAGATGTCGGCCAGTGGCGTCAGCGCCGGGTGCAGGCCGATGCCGCCGCCGTTCAGCGGCGCGAGGGCCGACTGCGGCAGCGTCAGCCCACCGGCGCCGGCCGTGCCGCGTGCCCGGGCGTAGGCCGCGTAGCCGGCGGTGTCCATCGGCACGACCATGTTGTTGCCGTCGTTGCCGCCGTAGAGGAAGACGCAGACGAGAGCGCGGTAGTCGCTGCCCAGCAGCGGCGCAGCCAGCGAGGGCAGGGCGGAAGCGCCGGCGAAGGCCGCAGCGTGGGAGAGCAGATGGCGACGATTCAGCATTTCAGTTCTCCACCAAATACTCGGGCGACATCGCGGCGAGGAAGAGCGCCGCCTTGGCGCGGTCCAGCGGCTTGGTGGCCGGCGCGATTTGCGCGGCCTTCAGCAGAGCGGTCTGCAGCGCCGTGCTGGCGCGGCCGGCGAAGAGCACGCGATTGATCTCGGCGACGAGGCTGGTCGGCGTGGTGGCCAGAGCCTGCCAGCGGGTCAGGTCGATCTTGGTGCCGGTGGCGCCGGGGACGGAAGCGTCGGCCGCCACGCCCTTGCCGTTCAGCGCCGTCTGCAGCACGCCGCTCAACTTGAAGGCGGCGCTGGCGTTGAAGACGCCAAAGGCTGGGCCGTCCAGGCTGGGGTTGTCGGGCAGGTCGTAGTCGGGCGGGAAGAAGTTGAAGACGCTGGCCGGGCTGTAGACCGTCTGGCCCAGGCTCGCGGCCTGGCTGCGCAGCCAGACGCCATCGCTGACGCCGCCCATGCTGCGCAGCAGGTGGGTCAGCTGCAGGATGGGTTCGCGCAGCTTGCCGAAGTTGGCGGGCGCCTGTGGGGAGGCGGCCTCGGCGTCGGTCAGGATGGCCGTCAGCACGGCCTTCATGTCGCCGCGCTTGCTGCGCTGGCCGTTGACGAGGGCCCCGCCGTTGAAGGCCGTGGCCACGCGCTGCACATAGGCCGGGCTGGGGTTGGCCGTGACGAGCTGCTGGATCAACTGGCGGCCGATGAAGGGGCCGACATTGGGGTGGTTGAAGATGTTGTCGACGGCTGCGTCGAGGTCGGCCTGCGCCGTCTGGCCACCGGGCAGCATGGTCCCGTTCAGCAGCTTCTTCGTGCCCTTGTCGTGGTGGTCGTCGAAGGCGACCATGGGCGCGTCGTAATAGCTCGGGTTGCCGAACTTGTTCTTCGTCGCGCCCGGCCGCGGCGCATACGTCCAGCCGGTGAAGGCGTGGGCGAAGCCCTCGACCGTGTCCTGGTCGTAGCTGGGGATGGGCTGGCCCTTGGCATCGAGCTGCAGGCTGCCGTCGAGGTTGAGCTGGGACAGGCCGATGGAGAACAGCTGCAGCACCTCGCGGGCGTAGTTCTCGTTGGGCTCGATACCCTTGGTCGGGCTGGGCTTGTCGTTGTTGGCCATGTTCAGGAAGCGCCCCATGGCCGGGGACAGCGTCACCTCCTTGAGCACGTCGCGGAAGTTGCCGAAGGCGTTGCGCAAAAAGATGCGCTGGTAGTCGGCCATCGCATTGGGCAGCTTGATGACATTGCCCGACACGACCAGGATCTCCGACAGCGCCAGGGCCGTGCGCTGGCGCAGTTGGTCGGGCTGGTTGACGGCGTTGGCGAAGAACTGCACCTGCACCGGGAACAGCGTGTAGTTGTCGCGTTTGCAGGTTGCCGGCGCGCCCGTGGGGCAGCCCTTGCTCGAGTCGGGGTCGACATAGGGCACGCCGCTGAAGTCGGAGTTGGCGAGGTTGAACTGACCCGTCAGCCAGGCCGCGCGGCCGCGGGCCATCACATCGGTGACGCTGGCGTCCGTCGGCCCGAAGCTGGCCTGGCCGAGGAAGCGGCGCGCCTCCGACTCCGTCATGGTCGACGGCGGCAGATCGTTAGCCAGCGCGGGCCAGCTCAGGCTGGTCAGCGCGGCCAGCAGGCAAAGTCGGGCGAGAGTCATTTCAGTCTCCGAAGCGGCGCGATTGTTGGAGCCGGCCAGTCGTGTCGTCTCGCCACCAGTTGTGCGCTTTCGTAAGCAAACGCTGCTGCCCGTTGCGGACCTTGTACGGACTGTCCGCCACCTGTCCGCGGACACATGTCACGGCTGCAAGTCGTTGATTTTTCACGAGGCGCGTGCTGGCACATCCCTTGCGGAAGAAAGGGCATGAACACCCGCTTTCGCGACACTTCGGAACAGGACCGCCCCCTCGCTCAAAAGTCCCGGCGCTGGCCGCTGCTGCTGGCCGGCGGCGCGGTCGTCGTGGCCGTGCTCGTGCTGGTGAGCGGCGGCCGAATCAAGCAGATGCTGTCCGCCGACTCGGCCGTCAGCATCGCCCGGCTGTCCGTGGCCACCGTCGACGTGGCACCGCTGACGCGCGACGTCGCCGGCGAAGGCCGTGTCGTCGCCGCGCAGAGCCCGACGCTGTTCGCGCCCGGCGCCGGCACCGTCACGCTCGCCGTGCAGGCCGGTGACCCGGTCAAGCGCAACCAGGTGCTGGCCCGCGTCGACTCACCCGAGCTGACCAACCGTCTGGCGCAGGAGCGCAGCAATGTCGATGCCTTGCGCGCCGACCTGGCCCGCGCCGAGGTCGAGGCCCGCCAACAGACGGCCGCGCTGCAGAGCGCCTTCGAGAACGCCCGCATCGACCAGCAGACCGCCCAGAACGACCTGGCCCGCCAGACCCAGGCCTTCGAGGCCGGCGCCACGGCGCGCATGCAGGTCGAGCGTGCCCAGGACGCCCTGGCCAAGGCCAAGCTCGCGCACGATCAGGCCCGCGATCTGCGCGGCCTCAAGACCGACAGCCTCAAGCTCGACGTGCAGGCCAAGCAGAGTGCGCTGGCGCGCCAGCAACTGCTCGTCGCCGACCTGGAGCGCCAGGTGAGCGAGCTGCAGGTGCGGTCACCGGTGGATGGCCAGGTCGGCCAGCTCTTCATTCCCGACCGCACCAATGTCGCCCGCGACACCAAGCTGCTGTCGGTCATCGATCTGTCGGCGCTGGAAGTGCAGATGCAGGTCGCCGAGAGCTTTGCCCGCGAGCTGCAGCCCGGCATGCCCGGCGAGATCACCGGCAACGGGCAGCGCTGGGCCGGCCAGGTCAGCTCGGTGTCGCCCGAGGTCGTCAATGGCGAGGTCAGCGCACGGCTGCGCTTTGCCGGGCAACAGCCCGAGCAGCTGCGCCAGAACCAGCGCCTGTCGGTGCGCGTGCTGCTGGACAAGCGCGACAAGGTGCTGGGCGTGGCCCGCGGCAGCTTCGTCGACGAGAGCGGCGGCAGCTTTGCCTACGTGGTGCGGGGCGGCGTGGCCGAGAAGGTCGCCGTCAAACTGGGCGCGCGTTCGCTGGAACGGGTCGAGGTGATCTCGGGCCTCTCGGCCGGGGACCGCGTCGTCATCTCCGGGTCGGACAACTTCAAGGGCGCGGAGCGCGTCCTGATTGCGGATTGAGGGTTGGTCGTGATGTTTGATCAGGTTGGTGCTGCGACGAGTGCTGCTGATCGCTGCATTGCCGGGAGTCCGTCCCGGCAGCCGGGTAACTTTCTTCTGCGGGGCCAGAAGAAAGTCACCAAAGAAGAGGCCCTGAACCGCACACCAGCACCACGTGCACGAGCTGTGCCGTGCAACAGCCACTCGGTGATTGGGCAGACGCGACCCGCTGCGCTCTCGCTGCTGTCCTTATCAGCAGCGTCACCCATCGCCGTTTCAGCCCGCCTAACGCGCGGCTGCACGCCGGGCTCACGAGAAAACCAAATGCAGCGTCGCCCGAGCGACGCGGTATTCCCTGGTGAGCTCGGCGTGCAGCCGGCGTTAACCGGCGTGAAGGGGCGGTGGATGGTGCTCGTCATAGGGACAGCAGCGAGAGCGCAGCGGGTCGCGTCTGCCCGAAACGATGCAGAGAGTTTTCGCGCGACGCTTATGGCGTCGTCGCGATCGTGTGCGGTTCAGCGCCTCTTCTTTGGTGACTTTCTTCTGGCGCCGCAGAAGAAAGTTACCCCGCCGCCGGGCGGGACTCCCGGCACCTTGCCACCAAGCAAGTGCCACTTAGACCACCACGCCCACTCCAAGTGAACAGGACAACCCCCATGCTCCAAATGGAAAAACTGCAGAAGGTCTACCGCACCGAAATGGTCGAGACCTATGCCTTGCGCGACTTCAACCTGACCGTCAACGAGGGCGAGTTCGTCGCAGTGACCGGGCCGTCGGGCTCAGGCAAGACGACCTTCCTGACCATCGCTGGCCTGCTGGAAGCCTTCAGCGGCGGCAGCTACAAGCTCGACGGCATCGACGTCAGCCGCATGGGCGACGCCGAGCGTTCGCGCATCCGCAACCAGAAGATCGGCTTCATCTTCCAGGCCTTCAACCTGATCCCCGACCTGAGCGTGCTCGACAACATCGAGGTGCCACTGCGCTACCGCGGCTTCGGCGGCGCCGAGCGCAAGAAGCGCGCTGCCGATGCACTGGCTCGCGTCGGCCTGTCGGCCCGCGGCCGCCACTACCCGGCCGAGCTCTCGGGCGGCCAGCAACAGCGCGTCGCCATCGCCCGGGCCCTGGCCGGCGAGCCGCGCCTGCTGCTGGCGGACGAACCCACCGGCAACCTCGACAGCGCGATGGCGCGCAGCGTCATGGAACTGCTCGAAGAGCTGCACCGCGACGGCGCCACCATCGTCATGGTCACCCATGACCCGCAGCTGGCCGCACGTGCGCAGCGCAATGTCCACGTCATCGACGGCCAGGTTGTCGACCTGGCTGCGGAGCTCGCCGCTTGAAAACCATCGCGTTCCTGCTGTTGATCGCTTGCGCCACCGCGCAAGCCGACGACCTGCTGCAGGTCTGGGCGCAGGCGCGCGCGGCCGACCCGCTGCTGCGCCAGGCCGCGGCCTTCAATGGCGCGCAGGAAGCGGCCTCACGCGAAGCCCGCGCGGCGCTGCTGCCGCAGTGGAGCCTGCAGAGCAGCGAGCAGCGCGAGAACGGCAGTGGCGAGCGCTCGCGCACGACGACGAGCAGCATCAGCCAGCCCCTCTTCGACTTGGCCGCGCTGCGCGAATGGGACGCCAGCCGCAGCCAGGCCTCGGCCCAGTCCGCGCGCCTGGCCGCCGCCGAGCAGGCCGCGCGGGCCCGCGTCGCCGACGCCTATTTCGGCCTGCTGTCGGCCCAGGCCCAGCTGGCCACGGCGCGCGCCAACGAAGAGGCCTTCGCCCGCCAGGTCAGCGAGGCCGACACGCGTTTCAAGGCTGGCCTGTCGGCGCAGGTCGAGGCCGACCAGTCGCGCGCCTACCGCGAACTGGCGCGCAGCAACACGCTGGCCGCCGAACTCAACCTGGCCGATGCCCGCGAGGCGCTGGCCCAATTGACCGGCGTGCCCGTCACCACCCTGCAGCCGTTGCGCCGTGCGCTGGATGCACAAGCCTTGCCGGACGACGCCGAAGCCTGGACCGCGCGTGCGCTGCAGGCCAACCCCGAGTTGCGCGCGCTGCAGCTGGACGTGCAGGCCAGCGAGCAGCGCATCTCGGCCGCGCGCGCCGGTCATCTGCCGACCTTGAGCGTGGGCGTGGACACGACCCAGCGCCGCAATGTCGGTGGAGGTAGCGGCGTGTCGGCCTTCGATGCCAGCCGCACGCCGACGCTGGTCGGCCTGCGCCTGACCGTGCCGCTGTTTGCCGGCGGCGCCGTGGCCGCTGCGGCCGACCGCGCCGGCTTTCAGCGGGATGCCGCCCGCGAGCAGCTCGAAGCCGGCCGCCGCGCCGTGCTGCGCGAGGTGAGGGCGCAGCACCTGGCCGTGGGCCAGGGCGCGGTGCAGCTGCGCTCCGCGCAGGTCGCCGTCGAGGCCGCCGAGCGCGCGCTCGAAGCCACGCGCACCGGGCTGACTCTGGGCACGCGCAGCACCACCGATCTGCTCCTCGCCATCCAGACCCTGGCCGGCGCGCAGAACGCGCAGACCCAGGCCCGCCACCGCCATGTGCTGGCCCTGCTCGCCCTGCACCAGGCGGCCGGCTCCCTCGGTGACGCCGAACTGGCCACCGTCAACGCTCTTCTGGAGAACCGCTGATGTTTCTTCACTACCTCGAACTCGCCTGGCGCAACACGCTTGCCGCCAAGGGCCTCTCCGCGTTGATGGTGATGGCGCTCGCCCTGGGCATCGGCGCCTGCATGACGACGTTGACCGTCTATCACGTGCTCTCCGGCGACCCCATTCCCGCCAAGAGCGCTCGCCTATTCAACGTGCAGCTCGACGCGTCGGACATCGTCAGCTGGAAGGCCGGTGAAGAGCCCAACTTCGACCTGAGCCGCTATGACGCGACGGCACTGCTGCGCGACAAGAAGGCGCTGCGCCAGGCGATGTCCAGCGGCTTCAACACCGCCGTGGGCCTGCCCGATGCGCAGACCAAGCCGATCTTCTCGAGCGTGCGCATGACGTCGGCCGACTTCTTCGCGATGTTCGACGCGCCGTGGCAATACGGCGGCGGCTGGAGCGCGGCCGACGACGAAGGCGAGGCGCGTGTCGCCGTCATCTCGGCGTCGCTCAACGAGAAGCTGTTCGGCGGCGGCAACAGCCTGGGCAAGGAAGTCATCGTGCGCGGCCAGCCGCTGCGCATCGTCGGCGTGCTCAAGCCCTGGAAGGTGCAGCCCCATTTCTGGGACCTGACCCTGGGCAGCTACACCGAGACCGAGGACTTCTACCTGCCGTTCTCGACGGCCATGCTGCTGAAGATGGGCCACTGGGGCAATATGAACTGCTGGGCCAAGGGCGCCAACGGCGGCACCTCGCTGGACCTGAACGCGAGCTGCTCGTGGATCCAGTACTGGGTCGAGTTCGCCAAGCCCGAGGAGGCCGCCGCCTACCGCGACTACCTCGTCGCCTACTCCGAGGCTCAGCGCAAGGCCGGCCGCTACGAGCGACCGACGAATGTGCGCCTGCGCAACGTGATGGACTGGCTGGGCGCGCAGAAGGTGCTGCCCGCCGACGTGCGCCTGCAGACCTGGCTGGCCTTTGGTTTCCTGGCCGTCTGCGTCGTCAACATGGTGGGCCTGTTGCTGGCCAAGACGCTGCGCCGCAGCGGCGAGATCGGCGTGCGCCGCGCACTCGGTGCGACGCGCGGCGACATCTTCAAGCAGTTCGTCGTCGAGGCCGGCCTGCTCGGCCTGGCCGGCGCGCTGCTGGGCCTGTTGTTCGCCCAGGGCGGGCTGTGGCTGGTGCGCCAGAGCCCGAACGACTACGCCAAGCTGGCCGAGCTCGACGCCAGCATGCTGGCCCTGACGCTGGGCCTGGCCCTGCTGGCCAGCCTGCTCGCCGGCCTGCTGCCGGCCTGGCGTGCGGCCCTCGTCACCCCCGCCGTCCAACTGAAGGTGCAGTGATGTCTGACTCCTCCACGCTGTCCATCGTCCCGCCAGCCCGCGCCACCGGCAACCCCCTCGGGGCGTTCGGCCGGGCCCTGAGCGATCTCGCGCCCATCCTGTCGACGCTGCGCCGCCACCGCATCGCGGCCGGCCTCATCGTGCTGGAGGTGGCGCTGACCTGCGCCATCGTCACCAATGCGCTGCACCTGATCCAGACCCGCGTCGAGGCGCTGAACACCGACAGCGGCATGGCCGAGACCGAGATCGGCGTGCTGACCCTGCGCGGCAGCAAGCCCCAGCCGCCCGAGCGCACCGCCGGCATCGTGTCCGAGGACCTCACGCGGCTGCGTGCGCTGCCAGGCATCAAGGCGGCCACGGTGCCCAACCAGATCGTCTACGGCAACAACAGCAACAACAGCGGCGTCTCGCTTGAGCCCGACAACAAGGGCCTGCGCATCAGCGCGGCGCAATACGCGGCCGATGAACAGATGATCCCGACCTTCGGGCTCAAGCTGCTGGAGGGCCGCAACTTCACGGCCGACGAGGTGCTCGACAACTTCCAGACCTTCAGCGTCTCCGATCCCAAGATCCCGCAGCTCATCATCAACAAGGTGATGGCCGACAAGCTCTTCCCCGGCCAGCCGGCGTTGGGCAAGCAGGTCTATATCTTCGGCCGCTCGCCGTCGACCATCATCGGCGTCGTCCAGACGCTGACGCACACGCAGCTGCACCGCGCTCGTGGCGACGGTGATGGTGCCGCCATGATCTTGCCGCTGCGCGGCGGCGGCTCGTACGTGATCCGCGCCGAGCCGGGCCAGCTGGACTCGCGCATCAAGGCCGCGGCCGCGGTGCTCGAAGAAGGCGACCAGGGCCGTGTCGTCACGCAGAGCCAGCGCCTGACCGAGATGCGTTCGTCCTTCTACGCCCAGGACCGCGCCATGGCCTGGCTGATGGGCGGTGTCTGCGTGTCGCTGCTGCTGGTGACGGCCATGGGCATCGTCGGCCTGGCGAGCTTCTGGGTGCAGCAGCGCACCCGCATGATCGGCACGCGCCGCGCTCTGGGCGCCACCCAGGGCCAGATCCTGCGCTACTTCCAGCTCGAGAACCTGCTGCTGACGACGACCGGCATCCTCATCGGCATGGCCGGTGCCTGGGCGCTGAGCCAGCTGCTGATGCAGAGCTATGAGCTGCCGCGCCTGCCCTGGGGCTATCTGCCCGCTGGCGCACTGGCGCTGTGGGCCCTGGGCCAGCTGGCCGTGTGGGTGCCAGCCCGGCGCGCGGCGCGCCTGGCACCGGTGGCCGCCCTGAGGAGTTGAAGCCCGGGTTCAGGCCGCCTGCAGGCTGCGCAGCTCCGCTGCCCAGTCGGCCCAATGCTTGCGGACGGCGGCCCGCTGCTCGGCATCCAGGCTGTTGAGCAGCTTCAGCAGGCTGGCGACGATCTGCTCGCGATAGGGCTGCTCGGTGGGCTGGGTCTGTGAGTCCTGCATCAGCAGGGCGGTGCCCGCGGCCAGGTCCTGGTGCGCCCAGGCGCGCAGGGCCTGCACCAGCCGCACCTGGCGTGCGGCACGGGCCTGGGCCATGACGGGCAGGTCGAAATGCCAGTTGCGAGCGTCGGCTGCGGCCTGCTTGCGGGTCGAGCGGTCCAGGTCGCCCAGCCAGCGTTCGAGGTTGCTGGTGTAGCGCTTGGCGCGCTCGTCGGGCCCGCGCTTGCCCGATTGCTTCTCCCGCCACTCGGTCGTCTTCTCGGCCATCTTCTTTTCCAGGTGTTGCCACTGCTCGGGCCGCAGGCTGGCCAGCACCGGCGCGGCCAGCGGCGCGGCGTGCTGCAGGCAACGCTCAACGCTGGCGCGCGCGCCGCGCTCCAGGGCCAGCAGTTCGTCCTGGGTGACGCCGTCGTCCAGCGCCGCATGGGCCTGGCCCACCAGCGCAATCCATTGCGGCAGCTCCTCGCGGCGGTGCCAGGCCTGCCAGGCCTGCAGCTGCGTCTTGAGCTGGCCGCGCTGCGGGCTGTCCAGGTCGAGATAGTTGTCCGCCCAAAGCCCGGCCAGCAGTGGCAGCTGCCCATAGGCCAGCGTCAGGCTGGAGCAGCCGATCAGGCCCAGCAGGGCCGTCAGCGCGAAGAGGGTGGCAAAACGCTTCAGCAGTTGCATGGGGCCATCGTGACAAGGCAGGGCGGCGTTGTCACGCCTGGGGTCTTGCAGGTCAATTCATGCGCCGATAGGGCACGACGCCGCCCTGGCCGACCCGCACCAGGGCCAGGGCTTGCTGCACCTCCGGCAACCCGCGTGCCCGGGCCTCCAGTTCAGTCGCCTGCTCGGCGTGCCCGACGCAGCCCTCGAGGTAAACGACCCGGCCCTGCACGGTCAGCCACAGGCTGCTCGGATGCAGGGCGGCCGTGCCGTTCAGCTTGGCCCGCAAGGCCCCGGCAATGGTCGCGTCATAGCGGAAGGCATTGGGTTCGCTGCATTCGCCCTTGAGCCAGCAGGTGGTGCCGCGCTCGGCGCGATGGTGAGCTTGCACGCGGGCCTCGGCGGCCGTGATGCGCGGGCCGCGGGGCTCCGGGCAATCGGCGATATCGGCCGACACGGCCTCGAAGGGGTCGTTGAAGCGGTTCAACACCAGCTCATCGCTGCCACCGGCGAGCAGCAGTGCGATGAGCAGGGCGGGCGGCGGCGTCATGAAGGCATTCTGGTGGGGCCGGGTATCGTGTGGTCCCGCGCAAACCCTCGCCTCAGTCGCCCCCCGTGTCCCACCAGGATCTGCCGCACACCCTCAAGCTGATGACGATCTGGCTGTTGATCGGCTTGGGCATTTTCCTGGGTTTCAAGCTGTGGGAGCACGAGCGCGAGGCCAGCCGCTTCCAGCTTGCCGGCGAGGTCATCGTGCTGACGCGCGGGGGCGACGGCCACTTCCACTGGCCCGGCCGGGTCGACGGCATCGAGGTGGATTTCCTCGTCGACACCGGCGCCACCACGACGGCCCTGCCGCAAGTGTTGGCGGAGCGAGCCGGCCTCAAGCCGCTGGGCGCCGTGCGCGCCCATACCGCGGCCGGCGCCACGCGCGGCTTTCTTGCGCGGGCCGACGTTGCGCTGGAAGGCGGCGTGCGCGCCGACAAGTTGATGGTCACCGTGCTGCCCGACCTGGGCGCGCCGCTGCTTGGCATGGACGTGCTCGGTCGCCTGCACTTCAGCCAGAAACCTGGTGAACTCCGTATCGAACCCCGCCCATGATCCGAGCCCTCCTTTTGGCCTTTCTCGTCGGCAGTGCCCATGCCGCCTGCCCGCCGGCGCCGGCCCTGCCGAGTGCCGAGCAGGCCGCCACCTGGGCCGCCAAGGCGCCGGACCGCGGCCTGCTGTGGCGCGTCAGCCGTGGCGGCCACAGCAGCTATCTGTTCGGCAGCCTGCATGTCGGCAAGGCCGACTGGGCCTATGCCGGGCCGGCCCTGCGCGCGGCCTGGGCGCAGACCGAGGTGCTGGCCGTGGAGCTCGACCCCGCCGACGTCGGTGCCGTGCTGGCCGCCATGCCCAAAGCCGCACCCCTGCCGCCGGCTCTGGCCCAGCGCCTGGACACCCAGGCCCGCGCCGCCTGCCTGTCGCCGGGCGCCTTGAGTGCGCTACCTGTCATGTTGCAGCTCAGCATGCTGTCGCTGATGGAGGCGCGCCGCGACGGCTTTGATGCCGGTTTTGGCCAGGACGTGATGCTGCTGGCGCGCGCCAGGAGCGAGGGCCGGCCGGTGCAGTCGCTGGAGAGCGTCGAGGAGCAGTTGCTGGCGCTGGAGCCCGAGGCGGCCGAGCTGCCCACCATCGTCGACGGCACCCTGCGCCAGTTGCGCGGCGGCCAGATGCGCGAGCCGCTGCGCCGGCTCAGCAGCGCCTGGTCGCGCGGTGACCTGGGGACGTTGGCGAACTATCCGCGCTGGTGCGCCTGCGCCGACAGCCCGGCCGAACGCGCTTGGCTCAGGCGAGTCAACGACGACCGCAACGGCCCGCTGGCCGAGCGCATCGCGGCCTTGCATGGCGCCGGCCAGCGCTTGCTGGTGGCCGTGGGCGCGCTGCACATGAGCGGCCCGCGGGCACTGCCCAAGCTGCTGGCCGAGCAGGGTTTTATTGTCGAAGCCCTGCTGCCCAGCAAGTAGGATGGAAGTGCCCTTACAGGAGACAAGACATGAGCGACAACAGCTTCACCAAGTTCGTGCCCGGTTTCGAGTTCCTGCAGGGCCTCGTCAAGAACGCCGGCTCGGCCTTGCCCGGCATCGGCCAATGGGTGGCGCCGACGCTCAACCCGGAGGAGCTCTCCAAGCGCATCGAGGAGCTGCGCACGGTGCAGTTCTGGCTGGAGCAGAACGCCCGCATGCTGGCCGCCACCATCCAGGCGCTGGAGGTGCAGCGCATGACGCTGTCGACGCTGAAGTCGATGAACGTGCCGCTGGCCGACCTGCGCGACAGCCTCAAGCTGCCCACCGGTGGCGACGGCACCTCCTGGCCCGGCATCCCACCCGAAATCCTGGCCGCCGCGGCGCCGGTGGCCCAGGCTGCGGCTCAGACGGTGACCAAGACGGCCAATACCGCCAGCAAGGTCGCCGCCAAGACCGTGAAGACGGCCGGCGATGCGGCCAAGGCCGTGGCCGACAACCCGGCCGCCGTCGTCGACCCGACGCAGTGGTGGACGGCGCTGAGCCAGCAGTTCACGCAGTTGGCCACCTCGGCCATGAAGGACACCGCGACCGATGCGGCCAAGAACCTCGCCGGCAACCTCGTCAAGCAGAGCTTCGACGCCGCCAGCGAAACGTTGAAGCGCGCGGCCAGCGTGCCCGGGGCGGTGGTGGGTGGCGTCGCCAAGGGCCTGGCGTCCGGCGCCGCGCCCAAGCCGGCCGCGAAGACCGCCGCCGCGAAGGCGGCCAAGCCACGCAGCAGCGCGCGCCGCAAGCCTTGAGGCGAAGGCGAACCGGCGCGACGGGAGGGTGATGAGGCGCCGGCCGCTGCTGGTCATGCTCGCGGCTGCCTGCGCCACCGAGGCGCCCGCGCGGCCCGCGCCGCTGGTCTATCCCCAGCACGAACCCGGCCGCGTGCCGCAGTGGCACTACATGCAGGCCGTCATCAAGCTCGCCATCACGCGCAGCGGTGCCGACTATGAGTTGATGGAGTCGCCCGTGCCGATGACGCAGGCGCGCGTCGTGCGCGAACTGGCCGACCGCAGCGGGCGGATCGATCTGTGCTGGACCATGACCAGCATCGAGCGCGAGGCCCGGCTGCTGCCGGTGCGCGTGCCGATGGACCGCGGCCTCATCGGTTGCCGCGTTGCCTTCGTCCGCCCCGAGGACGTGGATCGCTGGCGCGACCTGCACGACCTCAACGAACTCTCCCGCTACGTCGCCGGCCAGGGCCAGGACTGGCCCGACACCACCATCCTGCGTGCCAACGGCCTGCCGGTGCAGGGCATCAGCCGCTACGAGGCGCTGTTCGACATGCTGCGCATGCGCCGCATCGACTACTTCCCGCGCGCTGTCTTCGAGATCGACGATGAGGCGACCACGCCGGCGGCCCATGACCTCGTCATCGAGCCCCATGTGCTGCTGCGCTATCCGGCGGCCTCCTACCTCTTCGTGCGCCCGGACCGGCCACGACTGGCGGCCGAGTTGCAGCGCGGCATGGAGGCCGCGGCCAGCGACGGCAGCCTCGCGCGCCTCTTCCAGCAGTATTTCGGCGACCTGCTGCGCCGCCACCACCTGGCCCGCCGGCGCCAGCTGTTGCTGAAGAATCCGTTGCTGCCGCCCGAGACGCCGCTGCACAAGCCGGCCTACTGGCTCGTCATCGAAGGCTGAGATGAACTGCCCCTCGCCCAACCTCGCGTCGCTGAACGCGAGCGAGTCTGGTCGGTCCCCCGGGGGGACGGCGATGCTTGCCGGATTGACCGGCAAGCACATCGCCAGCGCGTGCCGGCTAGGGAGCGGCCCGGCGCTCGGCCCGCAACTTCAATGCATTGCGGGTGTCGCGAATTCGGAATGGGCAACTAAAGTGGGCCCGACATGAACGCCCCCGTCGACCTCGCCGCCCGCCGCGCCGCACTCATCGCGGCCCTGGCGCCGCTGCTGCCGGCCCACGCCCTGCTGCACCAGGCCGAGCAGACCACGCCCTATGAATGCGATGGCCTGACCGCCTACCGCCAGCGCCCGCTGGCCGTGGCCCTGCCCGAGACTGAAGCCCAGGTGGCGGCTGTGCTCAAAGCCTGCCATCGCCTCGGGGTGCCCGTCGTCGCGCGCGGCGCGGGCACGGGCCTGTCGGGTGGCGCGATGCCGCATGAACTGGGCGTCACGCTGGCCCTCGCCAAGTTCAACAGGATCGTGTCGCTGGACCCGCTGTCGCGTACGGCCCGCGTGCAATGCGGCGTGCGCAACTTGGCGATCAGCGAAGCCGCGGCGACTCACGGCCTGTATTACGCGCCCGACCCCAGCAGCCAGATCGCCTGCACGATTGGCGGCAACATCGCCGAGAACAGTGGCGGCGTGCACTGCCTGAAATACGGCTTGACGCTGCACAACGTGCTGCGCCTGCGCGGCTTCACCGCCGAGGGCGAGCCCATCGAGTTCGGCAGCGAGGCCCTGGACGCGGCGGGGCTGGACCTGCTGGCCCTGGTCATCGGCAGCGAAGGCATGTTGGCCGTCATCACCGAGGTCACCGTCAAGCTGGTGCCCAAGCCGCAACTGGCGCGCTGCATCATGGCCAGCTTCGACGACGTGCGAAAGGCCGGCGACGCGGTGGCCGCCATCATCGCGGCCGGCATCATCCCGGCGGGCCTGGAGATGATGGACAAGCCCATGACGGCTGCCGTCGAGGACTTCGTGCATGCCGGCTATGACCTGGATGCCGAGGCCATCCTGCTGTGCGAAAGCGACGGCACGCCCGAGGAGGTGGCCGAGGAGGTCGCGAAGATGGAAGCCGTGCTGCAGGCCAGCGGCGCGACGCGCTGCCAGGTCAGCGCCGACGAGGCCCAGCGCCTGAAGTTCTGGAGCGGCCGCAAGAACGCCTTCCCGGCGTCGGGCCGCATCAGCCCCGACTACATGTGCATGGACTCGACCATCCCGCGCAAGCACCTCGCCACCATCCTGCTCGACATCCAGCAGATGGAAAAGAAATACGGCCTGCGCTGCGCCAACGTCTTCCATGCCGGCGACGGCAATCTGCACCCGCTGATCCTGTTCGACGCCAACGACCCCGACCAGTTGCACCGCTGCGAGCAGTTCGGCGCCGAGATCCTGGAGCGCAGCGTGGCCCTGGGCGGCACGGTGACGGGCGAGCACGGTGTCGGCGTCGAGAAGCTCAACTCCATGTGCGTGCAGTTCAGCACCGAGGAGCGTGAGCAGATGCTGGCGTTGAAGCGCGCCTTTGACCCTGCCGGCACGCTGAACCCGGGCAAGCAGATCCCGTCCCTGAGCCGCTGCGCCGAATACGGCCGCATGCATGTGAAGCGCGGCCTGCTGGCCTTCCCGGAACTGGAGCGGTTTTGAGCTTCGCGGACCTGCAAGCCCGATTGCGCGATGCCCGCGAACCGCTGCGCATCCAGGGCCACGGCAGCAAGGACTTCTATGGCGAAGCGCCGCAGGGAGAGCTGCTGTCGACGCTGGAGATGAATGGCGTGACGGCCTACGAGCCCAGCGAGCTGTTTGTCAGCGCGCTGGCGGGAACGCCGATCTCCGATGTTGAAGCGCTGCTGGCGAAGCGCCACCAGCGCCTGGCTTTCGAGCCACCGCGCTTTGGTGGCAAAGGCACCGTGGGCGGCATGGTGGCTGCCGGCCTGTCAGGGCCGACGCGGGCGGCGCTGGGCTCGGTGCGTGACCATCTGCTCGGCGCCGTGATGATCAACGGCAAGGGCGAGCTGCTGAGCTTTGGCGGCACGGTCATGAAGAACGTCGCCGGCTTCGATGTCAGCCGCGCGCTGGCGGGGTCGCTGGGCGTGCTGGGGTTGATCACCGAGGTCACGTTGAAGGTGTTGCCGCTGCCGGCCGCGACCGCCACGCTGCGCTTCGACTTCGACCAGTCCGCCGCCCTGATGGCAATCAACCGCTGGGGCGGTGAGCCCCTGCCCATCGAGGCCAGTGCCTGGTGGGACGGTGCCTTGCTCGTGCGCCTGGCCGGCGCGAACGCGGCCGTTGAGGCCGCGGCACGCAAGTTGGGCGGCGATGTCATTCCGGGCGACATGGCCCAGCCCTTCTGGACCGGCCTGCGCGACCACAGCGACGAGTTCTTCATCGGCGCCGAGCGTGCGGTGGCGGGCGGCGCGCGGCTTTGGCGGCTGTCCCTGCCGAGTGCGACGCCCGAGCTCAAGTTGCATGGCGAGCAGCTCATCGAATGGGGCGGCGCGCAACGCTGGGTCGTCACGCCCATGCCGCCGGCCGGCGTGCGTGATGCCGCAGCAGCTGTGGGCGGGCATGCGACGCTGTTCCGCGCCCAGGACAAGGGCGTGGGCGTGTTCGCGCCGCTGAGCGCGCCGTTGGCGGCCATCCACAAGCGGCTCAAGGCCTCCTTCGACCCGCATGGCGTGTTCAACCCGGGGCGGCTCTACGCCGGGCTTTGATGATCCAGCCCATCCATGACGCCGCCCAGCGCGGCTACACCAACGCCCCCGACAGCTATCAGCGTGGTCGGCCGGAGTACCCGCAGGCCCTCGCCGCCTGGCTGGACGCGACGCTCGGCGTACGCAAGGGCGCGCGTGTCGTCGATCTGGGCGCGGGCACCGGCAAGTTCACCCAACTGCTGGCTCGCACCGGTGCGGCCGTGACGGCGGTGGAGCCGGTCGATGCGATGCGCGAGAAGCTGTTGCAGAGCCTGCCCGGCGTGCGGGCACTTGCCGGCACGGCCGAAGCCCTGCCGTTGGCCGATGGTGAGGCCGACGACCTGGTCTGCGCCCAGGCCTTCCACTGGTTTGCCAACGGGCTGGCCCTGCGCGAGATGCACCGTGTGCTGAAGCCCGGCGGTCAGCTCGGCCTAGTCTGGAATGTGCGGGACGAAACCCGCGATTGGGTCGCCGCCATCACCGAGATCATCACGCCCTATGAAGGCGATGCGCCGCGCTACTACACCGGGCAATGGAAGCGCCCCTTCGAGGGCCAGGCGCTGTTCGCGCCGCTGCAGCTGACGGAGTTTGCGCACAGTCATGAGGGCTCGTTCGAGCAGGTCGTCATCGACCGCATCGCCTCGGTGAGCTTCATCGCCGCGTTGCCCCGGGCCGAGCGCGAGGTTGTGGAGGCGAAGTTGCGGGCGCTCCCGCAGCGCTTCGCCGCGTTGCGCGAACCCGTGATCGCCTTCCCCTATGTGACGCAGGCCTGGTGCGCCGAGCGTCTTGCCAGCAACTGACGGCATGCAGACCACCCTCGCTCCCGAATTCGCCGGCACCCACGATGGCACTGAGGCCGAGGCCATCCTGCGGCGCTGCGTGCACTGCGGCTTCTGCACGGCCACCTGCCCGACCTACCAGCTGCTGGGCGACGAGCTCGACGGCCCGCGCGGCCGCATCTACCTGATCAAGCAGGTGCTCGAAGGCGCTGAACCCACGCGCGAGACGCAGTTGCATCTGGACCGCTGCCTGACCTGCCGCAACTGCGAGACGACCTGTCCGTCGGGCGTCGAATACGGCCGCCTGGTCGACATCGGCCGGCGCGTGGTGGATGCCAAGGTCGAGCGTCCCAGCGGCGAGAAGCGTGTGCGCTGGCTGCTGAAGGAGGGGCTGACCTCGCCGCTGTTCAAGCCGGCGATGAAGCTGGGCCAGATGTTCCGGCCGCTGGTGCCGGCGTCACTGAAGGACAAGGTGCCGGCCAGGCCGCCGGCCACGGCGCATGACTGGCCGACGCGCCAGCTCAACCGCAAGGTCGCGCTGCTGCTGGGCTGCGTGCAGCCGGCCATGGCGCCCAACATCAACAGCGCGACGGCGCGGGTGCTGGACGCGGCCGGCATTCAGACCGTGGTGGCCGATGGCGCCGGCTGCTGTGGTGCCATTCGCGAGCACCTCGGTGATCACGAGGCAGCGCTCAACGACATGCGCCGCAATATCGACGCCTGGTGGCCGCTGGTCTCGGGCCTCGGCGAGCGCGTCGAGGCCCTGGTCATGAACGCCTCGGGCTGTGGCGTCATGGTCAAGGACTACGCCCATCTGCTGGCCCACGACCCCGCCTATGCCGACAAGGCCAGGCGCGTCAGCGAGATGACCAAGGACCTCAGCGAGCTGCTGCCCGAGCTGGTGCCCACGCTGAAGGCGCGGCTCAAGGCCAAACCCGGCTCGCTGGCCTACCACCCGCCCTGCACGCTGCAGCATGGCCAGAAGCTCAAGGGCGGCGTTGAAGGCGCGCTGCGCGACCTCGGCTTTCGCATAGCCTGCGCGCCGACTGACAGCCATCTCTGCTGCGGCTCGGCTGGTACCTATTCGGTGCTGCAGCCCGAGCTGTCCAAGCAGCTGCGCGACCGCAAGCTGGCAGCGCTGGCGCCCTTGCAGGCCGAGCAGATCGTGTCGGCCAATATCGGCTGCATCCAGCATCTGCAGAGCGGCACGACCCAGCCGGTGCGGCATTGGGTCGAGGTGCTGGACGATGCGCTGAGAGGGGTGAGCGGGTAGGTGGTCGAGTGAGCTTGCTGTGGGTGCAGCGGGTCAGCCGATGACGGGTGTCGACCCTGAGCTGCCGCTCGCCGCGCCGGATTGAGCGCCGAAAAGCTGTCGTTCAGTAAGCGTGCTGGGAAGTCAGGTCGACATCGGGCCAGGAATCGGTCAACGACCGGTTGCGGCCTGAGACCGCGCTGGCCTCGAACGACCCCTCTGCGCATTCGCCTCACCCTCGGGCGCTTGAGAGGTGGCATTCAAGGCCAGGCTGCGGCCTTCGAAATCCAAACCACTGCGAAACAGAAGACCCTAGAAAGGTTCTGCTCGCGCGTCCTTAACGACCTTCTTTAGCCACGCGTCACCAACCGGCAAATCCAAGCCGCTTGCGTGGGCACAAATTTCCACGCCAGTCATCAGACCGGACGGCGAAACACATACGGTGAGCCTATTCAAAGGCCCGAAGTATTCGACGCTCGAGATGGTTGGCCCCTGGCCGCAAGAAACACCGAACCAAGCTGGGCCGACAACGATGACACCATCCCTCCGAATGGTGAGCCAAGTAGGCGGCTGAGCCGCACAGCGCCCCTGAGCTCTCCGCTCGTCTGTCCGCACATCGACCACGAAGTTCGACGCGCCAAGGCTGCACGTCTTTCGGTTGGCTGGCTCCTGCGCATCAGTGGATCGGTGTTGAACTCTGATGACATTCGATTCGGACAGGCAAATCGCTTCAACTCCATTGAACTGCTCATCCGCCAGCGATATGGCGCTGTGCATCATCAGTAGAAGTCCAGCGAGGAAGGGTACGAACCGCATGTCACTTAGCCTATCCGAAAGCAGTCAATCACCCGCGTCGGCTCCTGGCCGAACTGAGACTCTGCTGCGCGGCTCTCACCAAGCAAGTCCAAGCGGCAGCATTTCAGGACCGAAAACAAAGTGCAGGACTCTGCGCAGGCTGGAACCTGATGACTTCGATGACGCATGCAAGACGAGTGGTCGCATGAGCAGGGCATCGCCGCGCCGCGCCGGTATTGCAATTCCTGCAGTCCGCCCCGCGAGCGCAGCATTTGCTGGCTCGACCCGTCCAAACTGGTGAGACCCGGGTACGACCCGCAGCGGGCCGTCTTCGGCCGAACAGTCATCCACGTGGACACGGACAGCCAATAGTTGCGCGAGAACGCTGTCAGGGGCATGGACGAACACGGTTCCTTCCTTTTCGCTCCAGCCAGAAAGTGCGGGGTGGTCAACACGATCCACGACGGGAATACTCAGATCTTGATGGATCGGTACCAGCCAGTTCCGAGCTGCGGACTTCTCGAAGAATGTGCACTGGACTGCCCGGGCACGTGTAGGCAAAACTGCCCGCACGTCAGGATGACCCATCACCTTGTTGGCCAGAGCTTCGCACCAGGCCTCGCGCAGCAGAAGTCTTGAGCCCGCGCCCTGTGTGTCCACGGCTCCAAGACTCTGCGAGACCTGATCGCATTCCGCTTCGCTCAACAGGCTTCGGACGACGGTGAAGCCGTCAGTGGCTAGCTGCATTTTCAGCACAAGACTGTCGACATGCCGCTGAGCATATCCGGCCTCCGGCGGCCTTTTGGACTGCTCGAAACCTGCCGCTCGCCAGCGCCCGCTCGTGGCCGAAAGCCGCCCGACACGCATGTCTGCCGGTAAGGCGCGCGGAGCCGATGTGCCGTCTTCGTTCTAGACGCGGAAAGTCGATACCAGCTTCACCAGCTCGTCCGCCTGCTGCTTCAGGCTCTCCGCCGCTGCCGCGCTTTCCTCGACCAAAGCGGCGTTCTGCTGCGTCGCCTGGTCCATCTGCGTGATGGCCTGGCCGACCTGGCTGACGCCGGTGCTCTGCTCGCGGCTGGCCGAGCTGATCTCGCGCACGATCTGCGCGACGCGGCCGATGGCAGTCACGACTTGCGCCATCGTCTCGCCGGCCTTGTTCACCAGCACGGCGCCCTGCTCGACGCGCTCGACGCTGTCGCCGATCAGGCCCTTGATCTCCTTGGCCGCGTCGGCACTGCGCTGGGCCAGCATGCGCACCTCGCTGGCGACGACGGCAAAGCCGCGCCCCTGCTCGCCGGCCCGTGCGGCCTCGACCGCGGCGTTCAGCGCCAGGATGTTGGTCTGGAAGGCGATGGCGTCAATGGTGCCGATGATGTCGCCGATCTTGCGCGAGCTCTCTTCGATGCCTTTCATGCGCTGCACCGCCTCGCCGACGACTTCGCCGCCCTGGCGCGCCACCTGGCTGGCGTCATGCGCGAGCTTGTCGGCCTCGCCGGCGTTGTCGGCATTGAGCTTCACGGTGGCCGACAGCTCCTCCATTGACGCCGCCGTCTCTTGAATGGCACTGGCCTGCTGCTCGGTGCGCGACGACAGGTCGTTGCTGCCATGCGAGATCTCGGTGCTGGCCGTCGCGACGCCGCTGGCGTTCTCGCGCACCGAGCCGACGAGATGGCGCAGCGCCTGCTGCATCTGCGCCAGCGCCTGAGTCAACTGCGCGGTCTCGTCGCTGCCCACGCTGCGGATGTCGCGCGACAGGTCGCCATGCCCTACCTCTTCGGCTTCGTGGATGGCCTCGCGCAGCGGGCCGACAACGGAGCGCGTGATCAGCCAGGCCGCCGCGATGCCTACGCTGAGGCAGGCGATGGCGATGACGAGCATGATCATCTGGGTGCGGCGCGCCTCCTCCATGACCTGCTGGGTCTCGAGGCGCACGCGCTCGCCCTGGAAGTCGGCCATGCGGCTGATGGCCGCGACATAGGCCTCGGAGGCCGGCCGCATCTTGCCCTCCAGCGTCTGCAGCGCAGCGTCGGCTTCGCCGGCCTTGAGCTGGGCGAAGACCTGGTTGCGGATATCGACGTAGGCCTTGCGGGCATCGGCGATCTCCGTGAGCAGGGCCTTGTCGCGCTCGGTGTCCACCGCCTTGGTGAGGCTCTCCTGCAGTTCGGTGATCCTGGCACTCGTCGTCTTGATGATCGGCGAGAAGAACTCCGCCACGGGGCCCGAGCCTCCGGCGCGCGCGACGGCGTCGGTGCGCGTGACGTTGAGCTGGGTCGCCGTACGCCAGTCCTGGGCGAAGTCCTGGCGATGCTGCAGTTCCACCAGCAGGTCGATGTGAGGGCCGACGGCGCCGATCTGCCGGTAGCTCACGCCCAGGGCCACCGCCAGCAGCAGCAGCACGAGGCCGAAGCCCAGGCCCAGCCGGGTCCCGATTCGCATGGATTGCATGTTCATCACCGCCTCCAGGTTGATGGCGCGGCGGGCGGCTGTGATCGCGCACCCTGCCGTTGCGTTGACTCTACATGTTGACGGATGTGGCGGCGCAAAGGAAAACACCGCCTGGAGGGCGGTGTTGGTGAGGTGATGTCACCGTCCTTTGGTCTTTGCTCACATCGCTATGCGATATGAGCTTCGCCCACGTGTCGAACCGCGCTTGCGCGCGGCGGCCTTACAGGCCGGCCGCAGCCCGCAGGGCAGCGGCTTTATCGACACGTTCCCACGTGAACTCCGGCTCCTCACGGCCGAAGTGACCATAGGCCGCCGTCTTGGAATAGATCGGACGCAGCAGGTCCAGCATCTGGATGATGCCCTTGGGACGCAGGTCGAAGTGCTCGTTGACGAGCTTGGCGATCTGGTCGTCGGGGATGACGCCGGTGCCTTCGGTGTAGACGGTCACGTTCATCGGCCGGGCCACGCCGATGGCGTAGGCGACCTGGATCTGGCACTGGCGCGCCAGGCCGGCGGCGACGACGTTCTTGGCCACGTAGCGGGCGGCATAGGCGGCCGAGCGGTCGACCTTGGACGGGTCCTTGCCCGAGAAGGCGCCGCCACCGTGCGGGCAGGCGCCGCCGTAGGTGTCGACGATGATCTTGCGGCCGGTCAGGCCGCAGTCGCCCTGCGGGCCGCCGATGACGAAGCGGCCGGTCGGGTTGATCAGGTACTTGGTGTCGGCGCTGATCCATTCCTTGGGCAGCACGGGCTTGATCAGCTCTTCGCGGATGGCTTCGTAGAACTCGTCCGTCATGCGGTCGCCGAGCGAGTACTCGGGCGCGTGCTGGGTGGACAGCACGACGGTGTCGATGCTGTGCGGCTTGCCGTCCACATAGCGCATCGTGACCTGGCTCTTGGCGTCCGGGCGCAGGAAGGGCAGGCGGCCGTCCTTGCGCAGCTGGGCCTGGCGCTCGACGAGTCGGTGCGCGTAGTAGATCGGCGCGGGCATCAGCTCGGGCGTCTCGTCACAGGCGTAGCCGAACATCAGGCCCTGGTCGCCGGCACCGGTGTTGAGGTGATCGTCGGACGCATGGTCCACGCCCTGGGCGATGTCGTTGGACTGCTTGTCGTAGGCGACCAGCACGGCGCAGCCCTTGTAGTCGATGCCGTACTCGGTGTTGTCGTAGCCGATGCGCTTGATGGTGTCGCGTGCGACCTGGATGTAGTCGACGTGGGCGTTGGTCGTGATCTCGCCGGCGAGAACCACCAGGCCGGTGTTGCACAGCGTCTCGGCGGCCACGCGGCTGCGCGGGTCCTGCTCGAAGATGGCGTCCAGGATGGCGTCCGAGATCTGGTCGGCCACCTTGTCGGGGTGTCCTTCCGAGACGGATTCAGACGTGAAGAGGAAATCGTTGGCCACTTTTAAACTCCGGTTGCTTCATTGGCGGCGTCGCCGTCGCTCCTGGAGGTGCGGCGAACGCTTTAGCGGGATTTGTGAATCGCCCCGCAAGTAGTTCAGTAACTCGGCGATCTGCGAAGTATAGGAAATATGGGTTGGGTCTTTCGCTTGCTGTCCCGGCTGCCCCTGGCGCTATTGCACGCTTTGGGGGCGCTGCTGGGTTGGGTTGTCTACTTCGCCTCGGGGACCTACCGGCGGCGTTTCCAAGCCAATGTGGCCCAGGCCGGCGTCGCCTGGAGCGAGGCGCGGCCCGCGATTGCGGCCGCCGGGCGCATGGCGGCGGAGCTGCCCTGGCTCTGGGTGGCTACCCGCGGCAAGCCGCTGGGCGACAAGCTGCAATGGGAGGGCGGCGAGCTGATCACGGCCGCCCTGGCCGAGAAACGCGGCCTGGTCATGCTGACGCCCCACATGGGCTGCTTCGAGATCTGCGCCCAGGCCATCGCCGAGCGCTTCACGACGCCCGAGTCACCCATCACCGTGCTGTACCGCCCGGCGCGGCAGGCCTCGCTACGCGAGGTGATGGCCGGCTCACGCGAGCGGCCCGGGCTGGCCACGGCGCCGGCGTCGCTGGCCGGCGTGCGCCAGATGATCCGCGCGCTGCGCAAGGGCGAGGTCATCGGCCTGCTGCCCGACCAGGTGCCACCCGATGGCCTGGGCGTGTGGGCGCCTTTCTTCGGCAAGCCGGCCTACACGATGACGCTGGCCGCCCGCCTGGTGCAGCAGACGGGCGCGTCCCTGCTGCTGATCTGGGGTGAGCGCCTGCCCGGCGGTGAGGGCTTCGTCGTGCACGTGCTGCCCGCGCCGGCCATCCCTGCCGAGGCGAGCAACGAGGCTGCCGCAGCGCTCGTCAACGGGGCCATGGAGAGCCTGATCCGCCGCGCGCCGGGGCAGTATCTGTGGGGCTACCACCGCTACAAGCAGCCGCGCGGCCTGGACATCGGCGCGGCACCTTAGGCCCTCAGCGGCGTTCCCGCCGCAGGCGGAGCAGCGCGATCAAGCCGAGCGACAACAGCAGCGCCGTCGCCGGCTCGGGCACGGCGGTCACCAGCAGGCCGGGGTCGCCACCGGTGATGGCCGTCAGGCGCAGCGTGTGCGAGGCGTCGGCCAGCACATCGGTCGTGTCGTAGGTCATCTGCACGCTGGCGCTGAGCTGGCTGATGAGGACGAAGCTCGCGCCGGGGTCCACCGTGATGCTGACCGAGAAATCACCGCCGAAGGCTTGCGGGTTGTAGAGCAGGCCCACACCGCTGTGGCTGCTGTAGCCGAAGTCGATCAGGCCGACCTCGAAGGACGGGTCCTGGCCGGTGTAGATGGCCGCTGATCCGAAGGCGCTGGCCCGGGTGCTGCTGAGCGTGCCGTCGACATGGAAGTCGAAGTGGTAGGTCGTCGTGCTGGCGCCGAGGTAGTGGTAGGTCTGCTGGGTGCGCGCGACGGCGCTGGCGGCATAGAGGTCGATGCCGATCTCCAGTTGCGCCGGGTCGGCGAGGATGACGACGGGCTCGTTGTCGGCCCGCGCATAGGCGCCCAGCAGCGGTGTGGCCAGGGCGCCCTGCAAGGCGGCGCTGGCGTGGTACTCCACGCCGCCGCCCAGGCTGTAGCCCGCCGTGTTGGGGTCGCCCACAGGCTGGCCGAGGTAGTCCACCTGGGCGGCCAGCGGGCCGCTCTGGCTTTGCACCGGGTTGCCGGTGAGACCGAGCTGGAAATGCGGGCAGGTGCTGCAGCCGATCTGGAAATCGCCCCGGGCGGTGCCGCTCGCGGTGGCAAGGCCAGCCTGGCCCCAGGCGGCGCCGCTGGCGAACAGGGCGAGAGCAGTGAGCAGCGTGCGGATCTTCATGACAGGTCTCCCTTGCAAAGGCTGTGCGGGCCGGTGGCCCTGAATGCAAGGCTAGAGGGCATCGCGCGGCGCCACTGCGGCGGCGTTACCCGGATTTGGACGCGCACTACTCAGATTTCGCGCGCTGGATGGCGTCCTGGCGTGTCTTCACCCCCAGCTTGAGGAAGACGGCGGCGACATGGTTCTCCACCGTGCGCTCGGAGCGGTGCAGCGTGGCTGCGATGGCGCGGTTGCTGTGGCCCTGCACGAGCAGCTCCAGGATCTCGCGCTCGCGTCCGGTCAGGCCCAGCGGGTCCTGCCGGGCATGGCCGTAGCGGCCACGCCCCACGCCGCTCACGCCCACGCGCCGCAGGCGCCGTCGCGCGTACTGCGCGGCCAGCCCGGCGCCCAGCCCTTGCAGCCGCTGCAGCCCATCGGCGATGGCGTCGGCATCGCCCCACAGCAGCGCCAGGGCCTGCTGGTAGGGGCAGCCCACCTCGCCCCAGGCCTGGCTGGCGGCGCGATGCCGGCCGCTAGCCTCCAGCGCGCAGGCCGCGGGCGCGTCGGCGGCGACGGCCTGCGGCTGGCCCAGGCGCGCAAGCCACACCTGGACCTGCGCCCGCCGCCACGGCCCCAGCCGCGTGGTCGCTCTGGCCAACGCTTCCTCCGCCAGCTGCCGCGCCCGCCCCGCCGGGCCCGACAAGGTCGAGATTTCCACCTGCTGCACATCCACCGACATGAACCAGGGTGACACCGCCAGCTGCCGCCGTCCACTGGCCAGCTCCTGCCAGTAGGCCAGCGCACCCGGTTCCCCTCGGCGGGCCGCCTGCAGCGCAAGCAGATGGCCGACCTGCTCGCGTTGCAGCTCGTTCAGGTCAGGGCGGGCCTGGAGCTGGCGCAGGCCCGCCTCGCCGGCCGCCCAGTCGCCGCGCGCGATGTCGCCGCAAGCCTGGCGCACGCGCAGCGGCACGGCGAACAGGTCCAGGTCGCGCGCCTCGCAATACGCCAGCCCGGCCGTGCACAGGCGCTCCAGCTTGTCGTAGCGCGACGCGACCAGTGCGGCCGAGGCGAGGTTGGTCCAGGCGCGCGCGGCCAGTTCCTCCCGGCCATCGGCCAGCGCCTGTTCGAGCGCGGCGTGCAGCTCGACCGTGCCCAGCCCCTCATCCGGCCCGCCCAGCCGCGCCGAGGCCAGCGTGATACGCGCGCCGAGGGCGCCCGCCGGGTCGCCGAGGCGGCCGAACAAGGCCAGGGCCTGGGCGGCACCCGCCAGCGCCGCGCCGGTGTCGTCGTCCAGCAGATGCAGCTGGGCGTGGTTGGCCAGCGCGTGGGCCAGGGCCGGGCTGTCGGGGGCGTGCTCGTGCAGCAGGGCGATCGCGGCCTCGGCATGGGCCAGGCCGGCGCTGGCGCGGCCGCGCGTCCATTCGATGCGCGCCAGCAGGCTCAAGTGCTCGGCCCGGGCCAGCGGCCGCGCGCCGGCCAGGCTCAGCGCCAGGGCTGCGGCCTGCGCGGCCTCCTCGACCTGACCGGTCAGCAGGCATTCGATCGCCTGGGCGCGCGCCAGCGGCTCGACCTGCACGGCAGGCAGTTGTGCGGCGCGGCGCAGCGCCAGGCCGAACAGGGCCGCGGCCTGGCGGTGCGCGCCCGAGGCGGCCGCCAGTTCGGCGGCGCGCGGCGCCAGCCGGGCCACGGCATGGTCCAGGCCGGCGTGCTCGGCGTGATGCACAAGGCGCACCGGTGCCGCGCCGCGCTCGCTGAGGGCGTCGAACACTGCGGCATGCAGGGCCGCGGCGCGGGGCCCCAGGGCTTCCAGCACGGTCAGCCGGGTCAGCTCGTGCGCAAAGCGCAGGCAGTCGCCGCCGGCCTGCAGCAGGTCGCTGGTGACGACTTCGGCCAGGGCCTCGGGCTCCAGGCCGCAGGCGTGGGCCAGCACGGCGGTCTCCAGCGGCGCGGGCGAGACGCTGGCCACATTGAGCAACTCGCGCGCCGGTGGCGACAGCCGCGCCACGCGCGCCAGCAGCGCGTCCCGCACCGACACCGGCAGGCCCTCGGCCAGCGGCGCGGCCAGCAGCTCCGTCACGAAGAAGGGATTGCCGCCGCTGGTCTCGAACAGGCCCGCGGCCGGGCGGCCGGCGCGGGC
>NZ_JBFUIM010000023.1:0-46955 GCF_056401875.1 Roseateles sp. P4_D2
CGCTCGCGCGCTCGCGGCGCCAGCCCGTCGGCCGGCGCCCGGCTGGACGATTTCGCGCGACTGACCGGCCGCGCGAGCGCCCCTGACAGCGGCGGCGGCATCGACACGCTGCTGCGCAACGTCATCGGCCCCTTCGTCGTGCCGGCGGCCAAGCCCGAGAAGGCGAGTCTGTTGAACACGCTGGACGCCGCGATTGCCGACGGCATGCGTGCCGTGCTGCACCAGGCCGACTTCCAGGCCACCGAGTCGCTGTGGCGCGGCGTGGACTTCCTGCTGCGCCGCCTCGAGACCGGGCCGATGCTGCAGGTGCACCTGATCGACATCAGCGCCGAGGAGTTCGCCGCCGACCTCAGCGCCAGCGACGACCTGAGCGACAGCGGCCTGTACCGCCTGCTGGTGAGCAAGCCCGCCGAGGCCAAGGACGGCGGCTACACCTACGTCGCCGGCCTCTACCAGTTCGAGGCCACGCCGCCGCACACCGAGCTGCTGGGCCGCATGGCCAAGGTCGCCGCAGCGGCCGGTGCGACCTTCTTCACCGCGATGGCCGTGGACGAGCTCAGCAACCCGCGCGTGCCGCCGCACCCGCTGGTGGTGGACGCCTTCGCCGCGCTGCGCGGCCTGCCGGAGTCCAAGCGCCTGGCCCTGCTCGGCCCGCGCTTCCTGATGCGCCACCCCTACGGCAAGCGCAGCGATCCGATCTCATCCTTCGCCTTCGAGGAATTCACGATGGCCGACGGCCTGGGCGGGCTGCTGTGGGGTCACCCGGCGCTGCTGGCACTGACAGTGCTGGCCGGCCAGAACGGCGCGCCCAACGTCAACGACCTGCCCTTCCACCACTTCGTCGATGCCGACGGCGACAGCACGGCCCTGCCCTGCACCGAGCGTTTCATTTCCTCGATGGTGGCGACCGAACTGGGCCGCTACGGCATCAAGGCGCTGATGGCGCACAAGGGCGAGCCGCTGGTGCAGCTCACCGGCCCGGACACCGTGGCGGGTGTCTTCACGCCGCCGGCCGCCGGCGCCGCCAAGCCGGGCGCGCGCATGGGCGTGGAGCTGGCTGTGCGCAGCAAGCTGGCCGAGCCCGTCCAGCGGCCAGGGCGCAAGGGCGCCGCCAATGCCGAACCAGAGGCCTCGGAAGAATCGGCTGCGGATGCCGAGGCCCAGGCCGATACCACCACCACCGCCACCTCATCAGACAGCCCGGACGACAGCAGCGACCTGGACGCTCTGCTCGCCGGCTTGAATTCGGACGACGCCGCGCCCGCACCCGAACCAGCGGCATCGGACAGCGACGACCTCGATGCGCTGCTCGCGAGCCTGAACGACGACAGCCCGGCGGCCGAATCTGCCGCCGCAGACAGCGAATCCGATGTGGATGCGGAACTGGAAGCGCTGTTGAAGTCACTGAGTTGATCGCAAGGGCAGTGATGACCCCGACGCTCGGAGTCAGCACGCCAGACACGCGCCGCAACGCACTCATCGAAGCTCCCGACGCAGCATGACGCCGATGCCGGGAGCCTCGGCCACTCTTTTCAATCAACCGCCTACTAGGGGGAATGATGGCTCAGGTCAATCTGCCGCAGACGCTTGGCGTCGCTTACTGGGACAAGCAGAAATCCGCGCTGGCCAAGGCCGCGAAAGCCCCGGCCACCAAGTTGCCGGACGCGCTCAAGGAACTCACCAAGCAGCATCTCGCGCTCGACTGGGATGCCTACGGCACCGACAAGCTCAAGACCGCCGATGACGCCAAGGCCCGCGCCGCCGAGCTCGATGCGGCCGTCAAGGGCAAGATCAAGGCGCTGCTGAGCCAGGCGCAGGCGGTGGAGACCGCGGCGACCAGCTTCGAGAGCGAAGCGAAGAAGGACAAGGCCTTCCCCAAGGAGCCGCTCACGGCGGCAGCGGCCATCGTCAAGGCGGCCAAGGAGTACCGTGCCGACGTGGACACGGCCGTCACGGCGGCCCGCAAGGCGCTGGACGCCAAGATGCAGGAGCTGGCCGCGCAGAAGTCCGCCAGCGGCCCGAGCAGCGCCGTCATCGCCAAGCAGACCAAGCTGCTGAAGAGCAAGCTGCTGACGGCCATCGCCCTGCTGCGCAAGCCCCAGCCCAACGCACGGCCGATGCGGTTCGTGATCGTGCTGGGCAAGACCAGCGCCAGCCTGGCCCTGGCCTATGCGGTCGGCCCGGCGCAGGAAAAGCTCCTCAAGGGCCTGATGCCCGGCGAAGCGCCCTTCAAGATCCTGAAGGACATGAAGGCCGTCGTGGTGTGGGAGAAGAACGCCCTCACCTTCGTCAGTGACCGCCTGGCCGGCACCACCCTCAAGAAGGTGCAGCTCTGGCTCAAGAAGCTGCTCAAGCTCAACCTGAAGATGCGGGTGCGCAAGTCGACCGGCGAGGTCGAGGAGACCGAAGGCGAGGACATCCCCGAACACCTGCTCAAGGCCGATCCGGCCGATGCCGCGGACGACCTCGGCCGCGAGGAGTTCGTGGAACGCATGGCCGCGCTGGATGCCGACATCAAGGCCGGCCTGCGCGGCCCCTCGGCGGCGCGCATCAAGGAGCTGATGGCCGAGATCGCCAAGCTGACCAAGGCCGACAAGTATGGCGATGCCGACGCCGAGCTCGACGAGATCGAGGCCCTGCTTGCCGGCGGCGAGGATGAAGAGGCCGACGAGCAGGAGGACGAGCAGGACGCGGACGCGTCGACCGAGAAGGCGTCTGGCGGCGCGCAGGCCAGCTTCATGAAGCGCTTCGCTGGCCTGCAGGCGGGCATCAAGGCCGAGCTGGCCGGCGCAGACGCCGCCCGCCTCAAGGAGCTGGTGGCCGGCATCACCCAGCTGTCCAAGGCCGGCAAATTCGCCGACTCGGAGAAGGTGCTCGACGCGATCGAAGTGCTGCTGAAGAAGGGCAGCGGCGGCAGCCCAGGCTCTGGCAAGAGTGCCGCCCAGGCCATGGACGAATGGAAGACCCGCCGCGCGGCCGCAGTGAACTCGCTCAAGTCGGTCGCCACCAAGGTGGCCAATGCCAAGCATGCCAGCTCCGCCAAGGCCATCATCGAGCTGCAGGCGGTGATCAAGAACCTGACGGCCGAGCCGGCCACGCTGCAGCAGGTCAACGAGCTGCAGCGCTGGCTGGCCGACGACGACGTCGTCGCCGATGTGTGCGAGCTGGCCGAAGACATCCGCACGCCGCTGCTGGGCGCCCTGAGCCAGCTGCGCACGGCCATCACGGCCTGAACGCCTCCATCCAACGGATCACAGGAACTCAGTCATGGGAAAGACCAATCTCCGCGAAGTGCTCGAAGCCATCGGCTCGACCAAGGACGGGATGACCGAGGAGAAGGATGCTGTCGCGCTGCTGGACATGCACCTGAAGGAAGTGCAGGGCTGCCAGCACACCGACGCTCTGGAAGACCTCGTCAAGGTTCGCGACGGCGCCAAGCGCGCGCTGGACATCACCTTCAAGGTGCGCAC
Source organism: Roseateles sp. P4_D2 (assembly GCF_056401875.1). Classification (NCBI taxonomy): domain Bacteria; kingdom Pseudomonadati; phylum Pseudomonadota; class Betaproteobacteria; order Burkholderiales; family Sphaerotilaceae; genus Roseateles; species Roseateles sp. P4_D2. The sequence goes on from NZ_JBFUIM010000023.1 coordinate 3,471, forward strand.
CGACAGCCAGTTGGCCCGCTCGCACGCCGAGCCGCTGGTGCAAGCGCTGGCGCCGCTGGAGCGGCTGATCGAGCGGCTGCAGAAGGAGGCGCCAAAGGAGGCGCCGAAAGGCCCCAAGGCGCAGGCGCCCGTCAAAGGCAGCGAGCCCAAGGGCAAGGACGCTCCCGTGCCGGAGGTGCTGCCGCCGGCACTCAAGAATGTCCAGGAAGCCATGGAAAAGGGCGAACTGGCGGGCAAGCTGGCCGAACCCAAGTTCCGCGGCGAGGTGATGGACTACCTCGAGACCGTCAAGGGCAAGCCGACCGAGGGCATGAAGAAAGAGCTGCTGAACGCGCTGCGGTCAGCGCCGAAGACGGACACGGCGCTGCGCCAGAAGGTGTTCGAGAAGGCCTTCGCCTGCTCGCTGGACAGCGTCAAGACCGACGACAACGGGGAAGCGCCGGCACCCGTGCCACCGCACGTCCTCGACAAGGCCGTGGACATCCTGGCGACCTTCCCTGCCGAGCATCTGCCCGAGAAGTGGAAGCTCAACGCAGTACCGGGCAAGGGAACGTCCGGCACCTACATCCCGGAGACGCAGCTCGCCCAGTTCGACTTCGGCGAGGACGATGCCAATTTCGATCAGGACTACCTCAACGCGGTGGCTGGCGATCCGCTGGAGGGGACCAAGTGCTTCGATGTGATGGTGCGCCATGAACTCGGCCACGCCGTCCACGCGACCAAGAACGGCAAGGCGTTGACCGACTCCATGGACGGCGGCCAGTGGCGTGGCCACAAGACGCTGGCCGCCGTCGTTACGGAGCTGGACGACCTCGTCACGTCCCTGGCTGCGGAACTCAAGTCCAGGCTCGACATGGCCGACGACGCCAAGCCCGAGCTGCTGCGCTGGCTGAACACCGTGCAGGCGACCAAGCTGCAAGGCAATGACGTCGGACTGAAGCAGGACTTCGCGACCGCCACCTTCGAATTCTTCGGCCCCAAGTCCGAGGCCATGAAGAAGGTTGCGGCCCGCGGGCAGAAGATGACTGTGTTGAAGGACGCGCTCGACCTGGGCCAGGCCTTCTTCAAGGTCGTCCGCCAGGGCATCCAGCCCAACGCCTTCTTCAGCCTCGGCCCCGATCCCGTGGCGCACAACGGCCGCGTCTATCTGGATTCCGGCCTGGGCGACGACGGCTGGGTGAGCTTCGCCGCCCCCACGCGCAAGAAGATGGTCTCGATGTACCAGTACCGCGCCCCCGGCGAATGGTTTGCGGAGTTCTATGCCACCGTGAACAACGGCAATGCCGACGTTCGCAAGAAGGGCAAGTCAGCCTACCCCGCCGCCTATTCCTGGATGCAGGAAAAGGGCATGCTGGTCTACAAGGATTGAAGCCGCGCCCGGCGGGACATCGACGATGACGCCTGCACCGGATGAGGGGCCAGCAGCCCAGCTGCTGCAGCTGTTCGCCGTGCCGCTGGCGCTGGTGGAAGGCGTGCTGGACGAGGCCGCCAACGCCGAGCTGGCGGAATGGATCCTGCTGGAGCGCGAGCTTGGCGAAGGCGTGCAACGCAGCGTCGTCGGCGGCTGGCATTCCAGGGCGGATCTGCCGGCACGGCGCGTGCAGCCCCTGGACGCCTTCTTCGGCACGCTCATCGAACAGGTGCGCGGCGTCCATGCCCGCGTCGGCAGCGGCGTGGACTACGAAGCCCGCTTCATGCTGCAGGCTTGGGCGACGGTGCTCGAACGCGGGCACTATGTGCAGGTCCACGATCACGTGGATGCGCACTGGTCGGCCGTGTACTACGTCGACGCGGGCGACTGCGACGACACCGCGTCGGGCCGCATCAGCTGGATCAATCCGATCGGCTCGCACCGCTCCATGCCGGGCGCGGAGCTGATCCCGACGACCTTCAGCGTCACACCTCGCACCGGCTTGCTGGCCATCTTCCCCGGCTGGCTGAGGCACTCGGTGGAGCCCTACCAAGGCGACCGGCCGCGCATCGTCATCGCGGCCAACATCGAAGTGCAGCGCCGCGCGCGGTAGGCAGCCGGGGAACTTCCGGACCGGCGCAGTCACACATGGCGGCGCCTTGCATGCGCATCGCCGCTGCCATTTCATTCCGACTGAGACACCACCATGGTCAAGAAGACGATCACCATCACCGAGGACATCCCGGGTACGGACGATCTCAAGCCACCCAAGCTGGAGGCCACCTACGAATTCGAGAGTGGCAGCGACGAGGCCCATGAGCGAGTCAAGTTCGACTACATCGCCAAGAACTTCGAAGCCGAGATGCGCAAGAAGTTCAAGAAGCAGATCGAGGGCTTTGCGCTGCCGTTGAGTTCCATGCAAAAGGAAATCGACGCGATGAAGAAGGCCTACAACGACATGACCACGGAGACCGACCCGCTCAAGCTCGTGGAGCAGATCAAGGCGGCGTCGGGCAGCAAGAAGTCGCTCGACACCAAGATCAAGGAATACAACGACTACCTCAAGGACGCGGTCAAGAACACCATCGAGCAGCAGATCCTGGTCTGGGCCGAGAAGATCGAGAAAGATGCCGAGGTCGAGGCCAAGAAGAAGATCAAGAGCGACATCCGCTGGAAGAAGTTCCGCCACGTGGCCGGCGCCGTCATCAAGGGCGTGCTGATCCTCGGCGCCGCCGCCGCCGCCATTGCACTGACCATCGTCACCTTTGGCGCCGCGGCGCCTGCCATCGCCGCGCTGGGTGTCGCCTTCGCCAGCCTCGGCGGGCTGACCGCCCTGGTCAAGGTTGGCCGGGACATCAAGGGCAAGTACGACCTGGAAAAGCGCGCCCTGGCCAATCTGGAGGCCGATCTGAAGGTCATCCAGACCCACCTGGGCAGCATCGCCAACAAGACGGCCGGCCTGCCCAAGCATCTGGACGATGCTTCCCGCATGTGCACCGAGCGCCGCGGCATGATCCAGGCCACCCGCGCCGTGCTGGACAAGCTCGCCGTGAAGGCCCGGGAAGCCCAGGACAAGATGGAGGTGGTCAAGGCGGCCGGCGACTTCAAGGGCATCACCAAGCAGGCCGCCGTGCTGAAGAAGCTGCACGACGAGCAAACCAAGGCGCAGACCGCCATCGAACAGGCCCAGCAGCGCGACAAGGAGTTCGAGGCCTTCATCGACAAGGCCCGCGGCGTCGTCGGCGACCTTGAGAAGATCCCGGTCCTGGCCCCGCGCACCCTCCTTGAGACCGTGAAGCAGTACGCCAACATGGACACGCTGATCAATGGCGCCGACCTGATCAGCTCGGTCGGCGGCTCTGCGGCCGGCCTGAAGGGCGCCGTGAAGTAAGGCTGCTGCCCCGGCCCTACTTGCGCACGTTGTCCAGGTCGGGCGGCGGCGTATAGCCCAGGTCGCGGGCACGCGCCTCGAACTGCGACGCCAGCAGCGGCTGGCCGGTGTTGCGGAAATGCAGGGCCAGCTCGTAGCTGGCAATGCCGTTGCCCAGGGCCACGGCGAACTGCATCCAGCCCTCGTAGCGCGATTGCGCGGCCGAGGAGCCATAGCCGCCAGTGTTCTGACCACGAACGCGCCAGGCCATGCGCGCGGCGGCGTCCTTGTCGCCGCGGCCGCAGCGCAGCAGATCCTGGCGCTGCTCGGCGGGCATGTCCGGGTTGAAGGAAAAGGCCGAGCGGTACAAGCGCACGTCGCTGCGCTGCAGTGCCTTGAGCGCACTGCGCGCGCCGTCACGTGCCACCTGCACGCCAGGTGCGAAGGGACTCTCGGGCCGGGCCTTCAGGAAGTCCTCGGCCACCTGCACCACTTCGGCGGGCCAGGCCAGTTGCTCGAGCTTCTTCAGCACCGCGTCCTCATCGATGTCGGGCGCCGCGGGCGCCACGGCACCTGCGCGCTTGGGCTCCACGTTCAGGCGCACGCGGGTGTGGTCGGCGATGAAGGGGTCCTGGGCCAATTGACGGATGGCGGCCACCGGGTGGTTGAGCATGGTCTCGCGCACGTCGCTGCGCACCAGTTGCATCAGCTCGGGGAAGGTCGTCTGGTCGGACACGCTGCCCATCAGCTTGACCAGCGACCCGGTGTAGAAGGTGTTCTGCGTCTCGACGGCCGGCGCGATGGCCGGCTTGCCGGCCCCGGTGGAGAAGGTGATGAGGCAGCCCGGCGGCGCCTCGACCTGGTTCAGGCCCACCAGCTCGCCGGCACGCAGGCCGGTGCGGCAGGCATCGACGACGGCAATGATCATGCCCTCGCGGCGCGCGGGCAGGCGGCGCACGACGTCACTGAGCAGCTGCATGCTGCTGTTTTGCAGCAGCTCGCCCTTGGCCGAGGGGTTGAGCCCGGCGGGCAGCAGCAGGTTGGACGCGTCCACCTGCACGCCGTGGCCGCTGAAGTAGAAGAACACGGTCGCATCCGCCGGGCTGGCGGCGGCTTCGGCGATGAAGACTTCCAGCGCACGGCGCGCTGCCGGCAGGTCCAGGTCCAGCGCCGACGTGACCTTGAAACCGCGCCGCTCCAGCACGGCCTCCAGGTCGCGCAGGTTCTTCGGAATCGGCGGCAGGTCGAAGGGCTGGGGATAGTTGCGGTTGCCCAGCAGCAGCGCCAGGCGGATCTCGGTGCTCGGCAGCTGAGAGTCCGCGGCGGCCCGCGCGACGGGCCGCACGGCCAGTCCTGCGCCGAGCAACGAGCCCCACAGGAAGCGGCGGCGCGCGAGGCGGGGGGACATAGGGGGTTCGGACTGCACGGTCATGGGCTCGCAGGCTTGCAGCTCAGCGCAGGCTGGGCGGCGGGGTCGCACAGTTCGGGCGGCTTGGCGCCCTCGCTGCCTTGGGTTGACGGCCGGCCGGGGCCGACCTCGGCGATGACGCCGGAACGCAAGCGCACCGTCACGTTCTCGGTGCGCACGGTCTCCTGGAAGCGGGCACGGCGGGCGTCCTCGGCGTCGCCATTGATGGAAGACAGGGCTCCAGAGGCCGCCGGCGTCAGCGGCAGGACTCCGTTATAGACCACCGGGATCTCCGTTGCCTGACTGGCCCCATCATGGAAGAAGCGATAGGCCGTGCCGCCGGTGGTGGGCTGGCTGCCAACCTCGGGGCCGATCAGCACGACCGCTGTCGAGCCTTGCGCACCGGCCTTGGGCAGCACGGTCAGATAGCCGGCGTTCGGTCCCGTCGTGCGGCTCCCCGTTGCAGTGGAACCCACCTCGATGCGGATGGGCTGGCCGTTGACGGCGCCAAAGCTGCCGGGCGTGCCGAAGGCGCCGGGCGCCAGCTCCAGCACCATGCCCGGTGCCGACAAGGCCCTGCCGAGCACGATCTCGTCGAACGGCATGCGGGCCACCAGCTTGGCGTCGCCGGCCGTGGCGAGCTGGTCGGCGCGGATGTAGATCAGGTCGGCCTCGATGCCGCTGCCCCCCACCCCCACCTGCTGGCCGGACACGCGCACCTCGGACTGCACGGCCTGGCCGCCCTTGGCATTCGGCGCCCAGGCGGAGTTGTAGTTCGCGCCGCTGAGCGCCGAGAGCTGGCCCTTGAAGCTGTTGGCATCCTGGGCCAGCAGCACCGAGCCGCCACCGGCGGCCTGCACCGACAGGGAGGCACCCTCGGCGACCGTGATGGCGCTCGCGCTGCCCTGCTGCACGGTCGCCTCGGCCACCGCCAGCGGCTGGCCGGCGACCGGCACCTGGGCCGTGCCCTGCAGCGTGGCCTTGGCGTCGTCAGGCGCGGCCTGGGCCACCAGCGCGAGGCTGCCGCCCGTGAGTTGCAGCTTGCCGTTGATGGCCAGGCGCCCCGCCTCGATGCGGCCGCCGCTCGACAGGGTCACGTCGCCCAGTTGCAGGCTGTCCTTGGCGGCCACCAGGGCCTGGCCGCCGCTCAGGCCCAGCGACGCGCTGCCGAACTGGTTGCTGCTGCGGCTGGCGTCGATCAGCGTGCCGGTGAGCGTCAGCCCGGCCGCATTGGCCAGGGTCAGGCTGCCGGTGTAGACCTGCTCGGCCCGCGTCGTCAGGTTGCCGGCCAGGCGCACGCTGCCGGCGGCCTGCAGCGAGGCGATGGTCTCGGCGCCCCCCAGTTGCAGTTGGGCGCCGGCGGCCACCTGCACCGCGCTGGCGTCGGACAGGCGCTCGGCCGCCGTCGTGATGAGGCTGCCGCCCAGTACCTGGGTGGCGCCGCTGTAGCTGTTGCCGGCGCTGCCCAGCGTCACCTGGCCCTGGGTGACGACGAGACTGCCGCGGCCGATGATGGCCTGGTCCAGCGCCAGCGCGTCGCCGCGCGACAGCCGCAATTCGCCCTGGTTCTGGATCTCGCCCGAACCCAGGGCGCCATTGCCGCTCAGCTGGAGGGTGCCGGCCTCGATGACGGTGGCGCCGCTGTTGCGGTGCGCGGCCGTCAGCGTCAGCATGCCGGCGCCCTGCTTGACCAGGCCACCGCTGCCGCTGACGACACCGTCGAAGCGGCCGTCGGCGCCATCGGCGCCGGCCGCCAGGGAAGCGCCGTTCAGCACCAGGTTGCCGCCACCGTTCAGCGAGGCCACCGTCTGGCGCGCATTGGCCTGCACCTGCCCCGGCGTCTCGATGACGAGAGCGCTGGCCGCCGCCAGGGTTTGTTCCGCATCCAGCACCAGGCTGCCGCCGTCGACCCGCGTGGCACCGGAGTAGAGGTTGGCGCCGCCCAGCGTCAGCGTGCCGCTGCCCGCCTTGCTCAGGCCGCCATCGCCGCCGATGACGCCGTCGAAGCGGCTGCTGCGGCCGCTGGCGCCCAGGACCAGCGTGTTGGCATTGAGCTGCACCTGGCCGGCACCGCTCAGCGCACCAAGGTCGACGTCGGTCAGCAACTCCAGCGTCGCACCGTCGGCCACGTTGACGCCAGCCGAGGTCGGCACGACCGGCGCTGTTGCTGCGCCGGCGGCCAAGGGTTTGACAGCGCCGGCGCCTTCGAGCTGCAGCGTGCCGGCATTGGCCTGCAGGTCGCCCGCCAGCGTGTTGTGACCGGCCAGCGTGAAGACGCCGGTGCCGAGCTTGGCCAGGCCGCCGCTGCCGATGATGGCGCCATCCCAGCGCGTACTGCCGCCATTGCTGCCGACGCCGAGCAGCGCCGCCTGCACGTCCACCGTGCCGGCGCCGGCGAGCGAGCCGAGGTTGAGGCTTTGCTGCACCGTCAGCGTGGCGTTCGCGTCCACGCTCACGGCCGTGACGTCGTTCAGCGCGGTGCTGCTCGCCAGCACCAATTCACCCGCCGCCACGCGCGTCGCGCCGGTGTGGGCGCCGCTGCCGCCCAGCACGAAGCGGCCGCTGCCCAGCTTGGTCAGGCCGCCGCTGCCGGTGAGGCTGCCCGAAAAGCTCGTGTTCGTGCCATCCAGGCCCGTGCCCAGTGTGAAGCTGCCGAGCTCGACGCGGCCCGCGCCGGCGAGCGAACCGATGGCTTGGTCCTTGCCCAGGGCCAACAGCGCACCGCTGGCGATCTGCACCGCGCTTGCCGAGGGCAGCTCACCGGTGACGCGCAGGGTGCCGGAGGCGATGTCGGTCATGCCCCCGTAGTGATTGCTGCCGGCCAGCGTCAGTGTGCCGCTGCTGGCCAGGCGCAGGCCGAAGCCGGCACCGCCGTCGACTATTGAGCCGCTGATCGTCAGCCCGCCGGTGCCAGGCAGGAACTCCGTCACGGCCGCCTTCAGCGTCACGGCACCGGCCAGCGTGCCAGCACCCGAGGTGTTGATCACGCGCCCGCCATTGGCCACCAGCTCCGCGCTCATGACGGCACCGTCGCGCAGATCGAGCTGGCCTGTGCCTTCGAGTTGCACCGCACCGCTGCCGGCCTGGGCCGAGGGCCCCGACAGCACCACGGTGCCCGAGTTGATGCGCGTGCCGCCGCTGTAGCTCTGCGCCGTCGTCGTCGTCAGGCTGCCGCTGCCGCCCATGACCAGTTCACCGCTGCCCGACAGCGGGCCCACCAGGCTGATGGCGCCGGGCCCGCCGAGTTCGAGCCGGGTCGAGACATTGCTCGCGTTGACGCTGTAGTCGGCCGCGCTGACAAGGCTGGCGATGCCGGCGCTATCGATCGCGAAGCGCGCCAGGCTGTTGTCGGGCCGGGTCAGCGTGACATTGCCGCTGCCAGCCTTGATGGTCGCGAGACCCGCGACCGTCAGCGCGCCGCTTTGCGTGACGGCAGCGCCGGTCGCCGCGGTGTCCACGCCCAAGCTGCCGTAGCTGCCGCCACCGAGGTCCAGCGCGCCGGCCGACGTGACTTCGAGCTGGGCGGCGTCGCCCGTGACCTTGAGACCGTCATGGCGCGCGGCGTCACCATCGCGCAGTTGCACCTGTCCGAGGCTGGCGCCGGCCTGGGCCTTGAGCTCCACACGGTTGAGGTCGTTGCCCGCGCCATGGGTGGCCAGGTCGACGGGCACGGCCGCGCCGTTGGCGATCAGCGTCGTCAGGCCGCTCACCTGCAGCGGCCCGGTCAGCAGAATGCCCTTGGCCGCCGCGGCGCTGAGGCTGTCGCTGTGGCCGCCGCCCAGCGTCAGCAGGCCGCCGCTGCTGAGCGTAAGCGTCTTCACATCGCCGCTGAACGTCAGGTCCAGCGCGCTGCTGATGTCGGCGCTGGCGAAGCTGCCGCCGTTCACTCCGCGCATGCTGACCGTACCGAGCAACTGGTTGCCGGGCTGGTTCAGCACGAGATTCACGAGGCTGCCGTCGGCGATGAAATCGCTCGAGCCTGCGACAAACAGCGCACCGGTCTGGGTGAGGGTCGTTCCCCGGATCAGTGCCGTCAGATCGCCACTGACGCGGCCGGCCCCCAGCGAGATGTCGCCGCCGGCGCCCAGCTTGAGATCGCGCGTTGTGAAGCTGCCCAGGCGCAACGCGCCGCTGGCCACGAGGCTCACATCGCCGCCCAGCAGATGGATCGGGCCACCGAAGGCATTGGCGGCCTCGTTGAGCTGGATGGCGGCGCTGCCTGCGTCCAGTGTCGACGCGCCGGCGATGCTGAGGCCGCCAGCGACCTGGCCGATCGCGCCCCCGCCGCTGCTCGCTTTCAACTCGCCGCCGACCGTGCCGCTACCAAGCCGCAACACACCATTCGAGGCGACCGTCAGGTCGCCCACGTCCAGCAGGCCGAGACTGAGCGGGCCACTGTTGATGAGCAGGGTGTTGCCGCCGGTAAGGTTGATGACTGTGCCGGCAAAGGCGTTGCCGGCCTGGCCGAGGCTGATGGCCGCGGCGCCAGCGTCCAGCGTGACTGCGCCGCTGACCGCGAGCGAACCGGTCTGGGTCAGTAGCCCGCGGCTGACCGCCTTCAGCTCGCCGCCAATCCGGCCGCCGCCGAGGTTCAGCGCGCCGGCCACCTCCAGCGTCAGGGGACCGGTCGCGACGCTGCCCAGACTTAGGTCGCCGGCATTGCTCAGGGCCGTCGTGCCACCAGTCAGATTCACGAGGCCGCCCAGTTGGTTGGCCGCTTCTGTCAGCGTGATGTCGCCCGCTGCCTGCAGCGTGCTGCCGCCCGCCACGGCGAGGCCGCCCGCCATCTGAGTGATCGTGGCGCCTCGTGCGCTCAGCGCGCCGCTCAGGTTGCCGGTGCCCAGGATGATGCCGCCGTTGCTGCTCGCGTCCAGGCTGCGCAGAGCCAATGTGCCGAGGCTGAGGCCGGGCAGGCTGAACAGCGTCGCGTCGCGGGCGGCGAGGTTGATGACGCCGAGGAACTGATTGCCGGCGTGGGGCAGCGCGATGTCCGCGCCACCGGCGTTGAGCGTGGCCATGCCACCGAACTGCAGTGCGCCAGATTGCGTGATGGCGTTGCCGCCGCTGCTTGCGAGCAGGGCACCGCCGATCACGCCCTGGCCCAGGTTGAGGGCACCGGCCGAATTCACGCTCAGGCTGTCTGTGGCGATATCGCCCAGGGTCAGCGCGCCGGCGGCGGTGATTTGCACTGTGCCGCCGCCGAGCTGCACCAGGCCGCCCCAGTCGTTGTCGGGGCGGATCAACGTGATCGCGCCGCCGCCAGCCTTCAGCGTCGCCGGGCCGCTGACCGCCAGAGCGCCGCTCTGCGTGAAGGCTGCGCCGGTGGCGCTCGTGTCAGCCATCAGACTGCCGTAGCGGCCGCCGCCCAAGTCCAGCGCACCGGCTGAGGTGATCTCCAGGCTGGTCGCGTCGCCCAGCAACTGCAGGCCGTCGTGCCGGCTGCCGTCGCCATCGCGCAGCTGCACACGGCCGAGACTACCGCCGGCCTGGGTCTGCAACTGCACGCGGTTCAGGTCGTTGCCAGCATGGACCATGTCGACTGGCATGACCGTGCCGCCCTGGGCGATCAGGGTCGTCAGGCCGCTGACCTGCAGCGCGCCGGTTTGCACGATGCCGCTGTGGGCCGCGGCCGTCAGCGTCGTGCTCCGGCCACCGCCAAGGGTCAGCAGGCCGCCGCTGCTGAGCTTCAGCGTCTGAACATCGCCGCTGAAGCTCAGGTCCAGCGCGCTGCTGATGTCGGCGCTGGCGAAGCTGCCGCCATTTACTCCGCGCATGGCGATGCCGCCCAGCAACTGGTTGCCCGGCTGGTCCAGCACCAGAGTGGCCAGGCCGCCATCGGCGACGAAGTTGGCCACACCGTTGACCGTCAGCGCCGCGGACTGGCTGATCCTGCTGCCACGCGTGGTGGCCGTGAGCTCGCCATTCACGGTGCCGCCACCGAGGTCGAGGTCGCCACCGGCGCTGGCCTTGAGGTCATGCACCGCGAAGCTGCCCAGGTGCAGGGCGCCGCTGTTGGCCAGGGTCACATCGCCCCCCACCAGGCTGACCGCGCCGGCAAAGGCATTGCCCGCCTCGGCAAGATCGATGTTGCCGCTGCCGGTACTCAGCGTGGACGCCCCGCTGACCGCCAGGCCGCCGGAGGCCTGCGTGATGGCCGCACCGCCGGCATTGAGGTTGCCCCCCACCGTGCCTGTCCCCAGGCGCAGCGCGCCGGAGGCCGACGCCGTCAGCCCGCCCACATTGAGGCTGCCCAGGCTCAGCGCGCCGGCACCCGTGATGACGGTGGTGCCGCCACGCAGGTCGACGCTGCCGGCGAAGGCATTGCCGGCCTGGCCGAGCGAGATGCCGGCACTGCCCGCATTCAGGCTGGTGCCGCCGCTCACTGACAGGGCACCCGACTGGCTGATGGCGCCGCTGCTGACGGCTGTGAGGATGCCGCCAACGACCCCGCTGCCAAGGTCCAGCGTGCCGGCCGCGTTGAGCGTCAGGCCGGCGGTGGCCAGCGTGCCCAGGCGCAGGCCGCCGGCGTTCGTGACCGCGCTGGCACTGCCACTCAGGCTGACGACGCCGTTGAGGTGATTGGCCGCATCGGTCAGCGTGATGCCTGTCGTCGCCTGCAGCGTCGCGTTGCCGGCGACGGTAAGGCCGCCGGCGATCTGCGTGATGGCGCCGCCGAGGGCGCGCGCGGTCAACGCGCCGCTGAGCGTGCCGCTACCCAGCGTGATGCTGCCTTTGCTGGTGGCATCCAGGCTGTTGAAGCTCAGCGTGCCGAAGCTCAGGCTGGGCTGGTTGAAGAGGGTCACCGCATTGCCGGTCAGGCTCAGCGCGCCGAGGAACTGGTTGCCGGCGTTGGCCAGCGTGATGTTGCCGCTGCCGGAGGTGAAGGCGGCGGAGCCGGTCACGTGCAGCGCGCCGGACTGGCTGATGGCGCCATTGCCGCTGTTGGCCACGAGGTTGCCCGTGACATTGCCCTGGCCCAGGTTCAGCGGGCCGGCAGCGCCCACCGTGAGGTCACCGGTGGTCAACGGCCCCAAGGTCAGGCCGGCCGCGGTTTTCACCTGCGTGACGCCGCCCTTGAGCGTGACCAGGCCGCCGAGCTGGTTGCTGGTGTTGTTGAGGGTGATGGCGGCGCTGCCCGCATCCACGTTCAAGGCGCCGGTCAGGCTGAGCGGCGCGCTCTGGGTCACATCGCCACCGGCTTTCAGCACGAGGGAGTGGATGCTGACTGCGCCGAGGTCGACGGCACTGGTGTCGGTGAGGCGCACGTCGCGGCCGGTCAGCGCCACGGCGCCCGTCCAGCTGTTGGCCGCGTCGTCCAGCGTGATGTCGGCCGTGCCCGCATTGATGCTGGAAGTGCCACTGACGCTCAAGCCGCCAGCGGCCTGCGTGACGACGCCGTTGCCGCTGGTGGCACTCAGGTTGCCGGCAACAGTGCCGTGGCCCAGGTTCAGGGCGCCGGTGCTGTTGGCTGTGAGCGCGCCGGTGTCCAGCGTGCCCAGCGTCAGCGCGTTGGTGGTGCGCAGCTGCGTGGCGCCACCCTTCAGCGTGACCACGCCACCGAGCTGGTTGCCGGTGTTGGCCAGGGTGATGGCCGCGCTGCCCGCGTCCACACCCAGGGCGCCGGTCAGGGCTATGGTCGTGCCCGCGCCCTGGCTGACGGCGCCGCCCGTCGTCAGCGTCAGCGAGGTGGCATTGACATGGCCCAGCGTGACAGCACTGCTGCCGGTGAGCACGGCATTCCTGCCGGTCAGCGCGACCGCGCCGGTCCAGCTGTTGGCCAGATCGCCCAGCGTGATGTCGGCGCCGCCGGCGTTGAGGGTTGCGGTGCCGGTGACGCTCAAGCCGCCAGCAGCCTGCGTGACGGCACCGCTGCTGGTGGCGCTGAGGGCGCCGCCGATGCTGCCCGTGCCAAAGCCCAGTGCGCCGCCAGCCAGGATCTGCAGCGAGCCGGTCGCCAGGCTGCCCAGCCCCAGCGCGCCCTGGCTCCTGATCTGGGTGGTACCGCCGGTCAGCGAGACCAGGCCAGTGAACTGGTTGGTCGCCGCGTCCAGCGTGATGGCCTGGCCGCCGGCATCGAAGCTGCTCGTGCCCGCGGCGCTGATGCGGCCGCCGGTCTGGTTGATGACACCGCTGGTGCTGGTCACGGCGAGGGCACCGGTGGCCGTGATGTCATGCGCCAGCGTGGCCGACTGGCCCTTGAGCGTCACAGCACCGCCCTTGAGCGTGCCGAAGGTGCTGAACACGCCGCCGCTGGACAGGGTCAAGGCCTCGGTGCCGGTGTCGATATTGCTCGTGCCGGCAGGCAGGATGAGGGTGCCGCCCGCCTCCAGCTCCAGGCCCTTGTTGGGCTGCTGGGCCAGCGCGAAGAGGTTGAGGTTGTTGGCGCTGCGCAGTGACACCGCGCCGCCCGTGGCGGTGATGGCGCCCTGCAGATCGTTGCTGGCCTGGTTCAGCGTGATGTCCGCCGCGCCGGCGTTCAGCGTCGTCGCACCGGTCAGCGTCAGGCCACCGGTCTGCGTGATCGCGCCGCCGTTGCTCGTCGCGTTCAGCGTGCCGGCGACGCTGCCCTGGCCGAGGCCGAGGTTGCCGGTCGAGGTGACCGTCAGGTCGCCGGTGTTCAACGTGCTCAGCGCCAGCGCGGCACTGTCCGTCACGCCGGTGACGCCGCCGCTCAGGCTGACGGCGCCGCTGAAATGGTTGCCCGGCTGGTTCAGGCTGATGACCGAGCTACCGGCCGAGACCGCCGTCGTGCCGGTGACGAGCAGGCTGCCGCCGGTCTGGTTGACGTCTCCGCTGGCCGTCGTCAGCTTCAGCGTGCCGCTGGCCGTGATGTTCTGGCCCAGGCTGAGACCGGTCTGGGCCGCCAGGTCGATGTTGTGCCCGGCCAGCGTGCCGCCCATGGTGAAGCTGCCGCCGCTGGTCAGCGTGAGGTCGGCGGTGCCGGTGTTGATGTTGGCGACCGGGCCAAGGATGAGGTTGGCACCGGCAGACAACGTCAATGCGCGGTTGGCAGGCTGGGTCAGGCCGAGGATCTCAAGGTCGCCGCCCGAGTGCAGGTCCAGCGAGTTGCCGACCAGGTTCAGGCCATGCCACTGGTTGCTGGTGTTGGGCAGGCTGATGTCGCCGCTGGTGGTGGCGTCCAGCGTCGCAATGCCGCTGACCAATAGCGCGCCGGTCTGGCTGAGGGTGCCGCCGTGGCTGCTGGCATTCAGTGTGCCGTTGATGCTGCCTTGCCCCAGGTTCAGCGCACCGCCGGCCGTGATGCTGACGGTCAGGTCGCCGGTGTTCAGCGTGCCCAGCGTCAACGGGTTGCCGCCGCCGTTGCCCAGCGTCGTGGTGCCGCTGGTGGTGAGGCTGACCGCGCCCTGCAGGTTGTTGGCAGACGTCAGCGTGATGTTGCCGCTGCCGTTGCTCAGGCCGCTGGTGCCGGTCACCGTCAGCGCGCCGCCCTGCGTGATCGCGCCGGTGCCTGTCGTCGCCGCGCTGAGGTTGCCGGTGACCGTGCCGCTGCCCAGGCCCAGATTGGCATTGCTGGTGGAGACGGTCAGGGCGTGGGTGTTCAACGTGCCCAGCACCAGCGCGTTGCCGTTGCCATTGGCGATCTGCGTCGTGCCGGTGGTGGTGATGCCGACGGCGCCCTGCAGGTTGTTGGCCGAGGTCAGCGTGATGCTGCCGCTACCGTTGCCCAAGGCCGTGGTGCCCGTCACCGTCAGCACACCGCCCTGCGTGATGGCGCCGGTGCCGGTGGTGGTGGCGCTGAGGTTGCCGGTGACGGTGCCGCTGCCCAGGCCGAGATTGGCATTGCTGGTGCTGACCGTCAGGGCGCGAGTGCTGAGCGTGCCCAGGGTCAGCGCGTTGCCGCTGGCATTGCTGAGCTGCGTGGTGCCCGTCGTCGTGACGCTGACCGCACCTTGCAGGTTGTTGCCCGACGTCAGGTTGACGTTGCCGCTGCCGTTGCTGAGGCCGCTGCTGCCGGTCACTGTCAGCGCGCCGCTCTGGGTGATGGTGCCGCTGCCCGTCGTCGTGGCGCTCAGGGTGCCGGCCACCGTGCCGCTGCCCAGGTCGATGTCGGCATTGCTGGTGCTGACCGTCAGCGCGCCGGTGTTCAGCGTGCCCAGGGCGAGGGCCTTGCCGCTGCCGTTGACGACCTGACTGCTGCCCGTGCTGGTGAGGCTGACCGCGCCCTGCAGGTCGTTGGCCGCCGCCAGCGTGATGCCGCCGCTGCCGCTGCTGAGGCCGCTGGTGCCGGTCACCGTCAACACACCGCTCTGCGTGATGGCGCCGGTGCCGGTCGTCGTCGCGCCGAGGTTGCCGCTGATGGTGCCGCTGCCCAGGCCCAGGTTGGCGCCGCTGGTGTTGACCGTCAGGTCGCGCACGCTCAGCGTCCCCAGGGTCAGGGCCTTGCCGTTGCCATTGCTGATCTGCGTGGTGCCGGTCGTCGTGACGCTGACGGCCCCCTGCAGATCGTTGGCCGAGGT
Source organism: Roseateles sp. P4_D2 (assembly GCF_056401875.1). Classification (NCBI taxonomy): domain Bacteria; kingdom Pseudomonadati; phylum Pseudomonadota; class Betaproteobacteria; order Burkholderiales; family Sphaerotilaceae; genus Roseateles; species Roseateles sp. P4_D2. The sequence continues at coordinate 18,638 of NZ_JBFUIM010000023.1, forward strand.
CAGCGTGATATCGCCGCTGCCATTGCTGAGGCTGCTGGTGCCCGTCACCGTCAGCGCGCCGCTCTGCGTGAGCGTGCCGTTGTTCGTCGTCGTCGCGCTGAGGTTGCCGCCGACGGTGCCGCTGCCCAGCACCAGGTCGGCATGGTTGGCGCTGACGGTCAGCACGCCGGTGTTCAGCGTGCCCAGGGTCAGGGTGTTGCCATTGGCATTGCTGAGCTGGGTGGCGCCGGTGCTGGTGATGCTGACCGCGCCCTGGAAGTCGTTTCCGGCCGTGGTCAGCGTGATATTGCCGCTGCCATTGCTGAGGGCCGTCACGCCCGTCACCGTCAGCGCGCCGCCTTGCGTGAGGGTGCCGGTGCCCGTCGTCGTCGCGCTGAGGGCGCCGGTGACCGTGCCGCTGCCCAGGGCCAGGGCGGCGCCGCTGGTGCTGACGGTCAGCGCGCGCGTGCTCAGCGTGCCCAAGGTCAGCGCATTGCCGCTGCCATTGGCGATCTGCGTCGTGCCGGTGGTCGTGATGTCGACCGCACCTTGCAGATTGTTGGCCGAGGCCAGCGTGATATTGCCGCTGCCGTTGCTGAGGTCGCTCGTGCCGGTCACCGTCAGCGCCCCGGTCTGTGTGAGCGTGCCGCTGCCTGTCGTCGTCGCGCTGAGGTTGCCGGTGACGGTGCCGCCGCCCAGGTCCAGATTGGCGCCGCTGGTGCTGACGGTGAGCGCATGGGTGCTCAATGTGCCCAGGGTCAGCGCCTTGCCATTGCCATTGCCGAGTTGGGTCGTGCCGGTGCTGGTGATGCTGACCGCGCCCTGAAGGTCGTTGGCCGAGGTCAGCGTGATGTTGCCGCTGCCATTGCTCAAGGCCGACGTGCCGGTCACCGTCAGTGCGCCGCTCTGCGTCAGCGTGCCGGTGCCCGTCGTCGCTGCACTGAGGTTGCCGCCAACCGAGCCGCTACCGAGGTCCAGATTGGCATTGCTGGTGCTGACGGTCAGGCCGCCGGCGCTCAGCGCGCCCAGGGACAAGTCCTTGCCGCTGCCATTGACGAGTTGCGCATTGCCGGTGGTGGTGACGCTCACCAGCCCCCGCAGGTCGTTGCCCGAGGCCAGCGTGATGTTGCCGCTGCCGTTGCTCAAGGCCGTGGTGCCGGTCACCGTCAGCGCGCCACCCTGGGTGAGGGTGCCGGTGCCGGTCGTCGTCGCACTGAGGTTTCCGGTGACCGTGCCGCTGCCCAGGTTCAGGTTTGCTGCTGTGGCGCTGGCGGTGAGGGCATGGGTGTTCAGCGCACCCAGGGTCAGTGCGTTGCCGCTACCGTTGCTGACCTGGCCGACACCGGTGGTCGTCAGGCTGACCGCGCCCTGCAGGTTGTTGCTGGCCGCCGTCAGCGTGATGCTGCCGGACCCCGTGGTGACGCCCGTCGTGCCGGTCACGGTCAGCGCGCCGGCCTGCGTGATCGCGCCGCCGCCGCTGGTGGTGATGCCGACATTGCCCGTGACCGTGCCGGTCGGCAGGACGACGTCGCCGCCTGCGCTGCTGACGGTCAGCCCTGCGCTTGTGACGCTGCCCAGTGCGATCATGCCCGCGCCCGAACTCGCCGCGGTGAGGCTGCCGCCGCCTGTATTGATGGTGCTGCCGGTGATGTCGCCACCGGCCTGCAGGACGACGTTGAGGGCACCTGCCCCCGCGCCGATGCTGCCGGCGCTGAAGCTGATGTTGCGCAAGGCGATCAGGTTCAGCGTGGCCGCGCCGGTAGGCACGATGGCGGCCTGGACGTCGATGTCGCCATGTTGGCCGTTGGTGCCCAAGGCCAGGGTCTGCACCGTCACCGACGTGCCGCCGGACAGCGCATTGTTGAGGGCGCCAACGTCGACCACGGCGGCATCGTCCGTGCTGGCGAAATTCGGCGCCGCGCCAACGTTGGTGTTGGTGCCGCTGTTGGCCTTGATGACCACGTCGTTGGGGTCGAGCAGCCACTGGCCCGACCGCCCCAGCGGTGCGCCGGCGTCAACGCGGCCGAGCAGGTTGAGCTGCTGGCGGCCCGAGGTCTCGACCATGCCGCCATTGCCCCCCAGACGCCCGCCGCGGGCCCAGATGCTGCCGAGCATGTCGGTGCGTCCGTCAGCCCAGACGGCGATGCGGCCGCCATCGCCCCGTTCGGTGGCATTGGCGCGCAGCTCAGCGCCGGCACCTATCCAGGTCTGCTCGGCGTTGTGCTCGGTGCCCCTGCCCTCGAAGCCGCCACCGACCTGCAGGCTGCCGCCGCCGAGGCGCCCGGACGCGTCCAGCCGGGCGCCGTCCAGCAGCGCGAGCTTCTGGCCCAGCACGGTGATGCTGCCGCCTCGTTCGCCGCTGGCGTCCAGGCCGCCGTTGACTGTGGTGATGCCGGCCGTGCCGCCGTCGATGACGATGTGCCCGCCCTGCTGGCTCAAGCCCCGCGCCTGCACGATGCCGTCCATGTTCAGCACCTGGCCGGCCGCGCCGCCGCGAGCCTGGGCGCGCAGCTCGGCGCTGCCGTCGGCCTGCACGCGGCCGTTGAACTTCAGCGCGACGTCGCGGTTGTCGTCGTTGCGCAGATTGAAGAGGACGAGGCCGTCGCCTTCCACATCCACCTGCACCGTGCTGGCTGCACCCAGCCCGACGCGCCGCGCCGCGATGCTGCCTCCAACGCTGAGCTGGGGGGCGACCAGCGCCACCGTGCCGCCCGGCGCGCTGATGCTGCCATCAGCCTGCAGCGCGCTGGCGCCCGCGCCCGCCGAGAAGCGGTAGTTGCCGGCGATGAAGGCGGTGTCGGACAGGTCCAGCGTGGACGCGACGAGACCGCCGACATCCACCTGCGATCCCCGCCCGAAGACGATGCCGCGCGGGTTGATCAGGAAGACCCGGCCGTTGGCCTGCATCTGGCCGAGGATCAGGGACGGGTCGCCACCGACGACACGATTGAGCAGCACCGAATTGACGCTGGGCTGTTGGATACGCAGGCCCTCGCCCGCGGCGATGGAGAAGCTCTGCCAGTTGACGATGGCCTTGTCGCTGCCCTGCTGGATCAGGCCCGGGCGAATTGCAACCTGTCCCTGCACGACCTGGGCGCCTTGAGGCAGCGCATGGGCAGCCGGATAGGCTGCGGCAAGGCACAGAGCAAGGGCGAGGGGTTGCAGGCGCCACATCAGAAGCTCCACGATCCCTGGGCATACAGGCGCAGCTTGCTCGACTGGCTTTCGGTGCTGGCATGGCCGTGCGTGGGCGTGGCCAGGCTCATGCGGAAGGCATACGCGTTGCCGCGCGCCCATACCAGGGACAGCCCCGCGCCGCCCAGCCAGGCGCGATTCACGTAGCCGGGCTCGCGCAGCACGAGGTTGGGATCGTGGCGGTAGCGGATGAAGGCGCCGTCGTAGAAGGCCGCCAGCACCAGCTCGCTGGCCCAGCGCCCGAACAGGCTGGCCGGCGGCAGCCAGCGCAGCTCCAGGCTGGCGACGGCGCCGCTGTCGCCCGTGCCTTCGCCCGGCGCATAGGCGCGCACGCCGTTCGGGCCACCGGCGCGGAACTGCTCGGTCGAGTCGAGGTTGGACAGGGCCCACTGGCCGCGCATCGTGAAATAGGCCAACAGCCGATTGCTCAGCACGTTCTGCAGCCGCGAGGCCGCGAAGCTGAGCTTGCGAAAGCTCGCCGCGTCGTCGCCACCGCTGGGCGCGCCGGCCGGGAAGTTGAGCCGGCCCTGCGCCAGGTTGAGCTCGAAGGTGTTGACGCTGCCGGTCAGCAGGCTGTCGCGAAAATCGCCGCTGACACCGACGCTGGCATCGTCCACATGCTTCTTCGTCGACAGGGCCGCGACCTTGTCGACATAGCGCTTGGCGTCCACCGCCCCGAGCGCAAACAGGTTGAGGTTGCGAGAGCGCACCCAGGGGTAGAGGGCGAAGAGGTTGAGCGTCGTGCCGGTGCCGTCCAGGCCGAGGGGGAATTCCTTCTTGTCGAGCTGGTAGCGCACCGCCGACAGCGACGCGCCGGCCTTGAAACCGTCGGCGCCGATGGGGCTGGTGTAGCCCAGCAGCGCAAACAGCAGGCCGCCGCCGGTGGAGGCCAGCACTGATGCCGACAGACCGTCGCCGCGGCCCAGCGGGCTGGCCATGACGACCTGGGCCCCCAGGCGCTGGGCACCGATGACCTTGGAGCCGTTGAGGTCGCCGTCGACGCTGCCGCTGTAGCGCGATTCGGCGCGCGGCGTGAATTCGAGGATGGCGGTGCCCGGCGCGCTGCCGGCCTTGACCTCGGCCCGCGTGACGATGCCGCGCAGGTCGTTGATGAGGAAGACGGTGCGCTCGACGGCGTCCACCGTCAGCACGTCGCCCGGCTTCAGGCGCGCCAGATAGGCCTCGACGACCTCACGGTCCACCGGCAGGCCCTCGCTCCAGTTCAGCACGACCCGGTCCAGCCGCCCCTCCAGCACGGCGATGCGCACCGTCTGGCCATCGAAGGTCTGCTCCGGGATGTAGGCGTAGCCGAGGTAAAGCCCCAGGTCGCGCTGCAGGAAGCGGGTCACCTCGTTGGCAGCGTTGACGAGATCCTCGAAGCCACGGTCCTTGCCGACGAAGGCAGCAGTCAATCGCGGCAGGGCCTCGCGCAGGGCGGCTGGGGCGTCGGGCGACAGGCTGTAGGCGGTGACGTCGATTTTGAGCTCGTCGTCGGGCTTGCCGAGCTCGCGCGTGACCTGCTGCGGACGCTCGGGCGGCGGCTCGGTGTTGCGAGCCTCGGGCGGGCGGGTCAGCTCGGCCGGCGTGGGCACCACCGGCGGCGTGCCGGCTGCCCAGCCCGAGGCGCATGCCAGCGTTTGCACAGCCAGCAGGCTGAGGCGCAAGGGCGAGCATCGGCGATGGCGGGGATCGAGCAGCAAGGTCGGGTCCGTAGCAGTGGCGGCGGGCATGACCTGGCGGTCGCACCCGTGGTGAGTCACGGCTCTGGCGTTTGAGTTCCGCGCGAGTCCCGTAAATGAGCGGATGCCGTCCGACAAGCGTGCTGCGCCGACCTGGGCACACTGGGTCCATGGCTGACTTGATCACCCGCCGCCCCGAGGGCCTGTATTGCGAGGCGGGCGGCTTTCATATCGACCCCTGGCGGCCGGTGGCGCGTGCCGTCATCACCCACGCCCATGCCGACCATTGCCGCGAGGGCCACGGCGCCTACCTCGCCCACAGCGACGCCGAAGGGCTGATGCGCTCCCGCATGGGTCCCGACATGGCCTTCCAGGGCCTGGCCTATGGCGAGCCGTTGCAACTGGGCGAGGTAACCGTCAGCCTGCACCCTGCCGGCCATGTGCTGGGCTCGGCCCAGGTGCGGGTGGAACACCGCGGCGAGGTCTGGGTCGTGTCGGGCGATTGCTTCGTCAGCGGCGCGGTGAATGCTGAGGGGGAGGCCAACACCACCTGCGCGCCCTTCGAGCCGGTGCGCTGCGATGTCTTCATCACCGAAGCCACCTTTGCCCTGCCGATCTACCGCTGGGCGCCGCAGACCGAGGTGCTGGCCGAGATGCGTGCGTGGTGGGCCGACTGCGCGGCCCAGGGCAAGCAGGCGCTGCTGATGGGCTACAGCCTGGGCAAGGCGCAGCGGCTGGTGGCGGGGCTGGCAACCGCGGACGCACCTGGGCCGGTGCTGGTGCATGCAGCGGTTGCGCGGCTGAACGAGGCCTATCGCGCGGCGGGCGTGGCCCTGCCGGAGGTGGAGACCGTGACGCCGGAAACGAACTTCAAGGCGCTGCGCGGCGCGCTCGTCATCGCACCGCCGGCCGTGCAGGACAGCCGCTGGGCCAAAGCGCTGGGGCCGCACAGCGACGCCTTTGCCAGCGGCTGGATGCGGTTGCGCGGCGCCCGCCGGCGCCGCAGCGTGGACCGCGGCTTCGTCTTCAGCGACCACGCGGACTGGCCAGGGCTGCTGTCGGCCATTCAATCGACCGGCGCCCAGCGCGTCATCGTCACGCATGGCGACGAAGGCGCGCTGGTGCGCTATCTGAGTGAACTGGGCTTGCAGGCCGAGGCCTTTGCGACCGAGTACGGCGACGAGACGCATGGCGTGGAGGCGGCGCAATGAAGCGCTTTGTCGCCCTCTACCTCGCCATCGACGCCAGCACGTCCACACTGGCCAAGGTGGCGGCATTGAAACGCTACCTGGCCGACGCGCCCGCGCGTGATGCGGCCTGGGCCGTCTATCTGCTGGCCGGCGGCACGCCGCGCCGAGCGGTGCCCACGAGCGAGCTGCGAGCGCTGGCCTGCGAGGCGGCGGGTTTGCCGGAGTGGCTGTTCGAGGCCGGCTATGCCGTCACCGGCGACCTGGCGGAGGCCATCGCTTACGTGCTTCCCGACCCGCAGGACAAGCTCGACGAGCCGCTGGCCGACTGGATGGAGCAGCGCATCCTGCCGCTGCGTGCGCTCGACGCAGCGGCGCGACGCGAGGCCGTGTTGAGCGCGTGGCAGGGCCTGTCGGCGGACGAGCGCTTCATGTTCGTCAAGCTGGTGGGCGGGGGCTTTCGCGTCGGTGTCAGCAAGCTGCTGGTGCAGCGGGCGCTGGCCGAGTGGTCTGGGGCCGACGCGGCCGGCATCGCGCAGCGCATGATGGGCTACACCCAGATCGACACGCCGCCGACGGCCGCGCGCTTCCAGGCGCTGCTGGCCGAGGACACAAGCGGCTCTCGTGGCGGCCAGCCCTACCCCTTCTTCCTGGCGCATGCGCTGCCCGGCGAACCGGCGGCGCTTGGCGAGCGCAGCGACTGGCTGGCGGAATGGAAGTACGACGGCATCCGGGCCCAGGTGGTCAAGCGCGACGGCCAGGTGTGGATCTGGTCGCGCGGCGAGGAGCTGGTGACGGAACGCTTTCCGGAGGTGGTGCTGGAAGCGAGCACCTGGCCGGACGGCACCGTCGTCGATGGCGAGTTGCTGGCCTGGCGGCACGGCGAGGCGGAGCCGGCGCCCTTCGCGCTGCTGCAAAAGCGCATCGGCCGCACCAAGCTGTCCAAGGCCATCCTGGCCGAGGCGCCGGTGCGGCTGCTGGCGTACGACCTGCTGGAGAGCGAGGGCGCGGACCGTCGCCAGGAGCCCATGCATGTGCGCCGTGCGCGGCTGGAGCGACTCGGCATCGCGACCTCTCCGCTGGTGGACGCGGGCGATTGGCCCGGCCTCGCCTCGGCCCGCGAGCAGTCGCGCGACAAGCGCGTCGAGGGGCTGATGCTGAAGCACCGGGAGTCGGCCTATGGCATCGGCCGCACCGTCGGCGCTTGGTGGAAGTGGAAGGTCGCACCGCTGAGCGTGGATGCCGTGTTGATCTACGCCCAGGCCGGCCATGGCCGCCGTGCCAACCTCTATACCGACTACAGCTTTGCCGTCTGGAATCGCGCGCCGCGGGATGCGGCGGAGGCCGAGGCCGCGCTCGATTCGACAGGCGGCGAGCTGATGCTGGTGCCGTTTGCGAAGGCCTACTCGGGGCTGACCGACGAGGAGATCAAGCGAGTGGATCGAGAGATCCGCAAGACGACCGTGGAGAAGTTCGGCCCGGTGCGGAGGGTTCGGCCAACGATGGTGTTCGAGTTGGGGTTCGAAGGCATCCAGGCGAGCACGCGGCACAAGAGCGGCATCGCGGTGCGGTTTCCGCGCATGCTGCGGATTCGGGAGGACAAGCCGTTGTGGGAGGCGGATACGTTGGAGTCGCTGAGGGAGTTGATGGAGGTGGTGAGTTGATGTGGGTTGCTTTTGCGGAGCGAGTGTCCTCTCGCTGCATTGCCGGGAGTCCGTCCCGGCAGCCGGGTAACTTTCTTCTGCGGGGCCAGAAGAAAGTCACCAAAGAAGAGGCCCTGAACCGCACACCAGCACCACATGCACGAGCTGCGCCGTGCAACAGCCACTCGTTGACCGGGAAGACGCGACCCGCTGCGCTCTCGCTGCTGTCCCTGTCACCAGCACCAGTCCTTCCACCACCTGCCCGCTTAACGCGCGGCTGCACGCCGGGCTCACCAGAAAACCAAATGCAGCGTCGCTCGGGCGACACCACCGAGGTTGCGCGGCGGTCGCGTCGCCCGAGCGACGCTGCATTCCCTGACGAGTTCGGCGTGCAGCCGACGTTAAGCGGCGTGAAGGGGCGCTGGATGGTGATCGTCATAGGGACAGCAGCGAGAGCGCAGCGGGTCGCGTCCGCCCGAAATGGAGGTGAGCGTTTTCGCGCGCCGCTCCTGGCGGTGTGGTGCTCGTGTGCGGTTCAGCGCCTCTTCTTTGGTGACTTTCTTCTGGCGCCGCAGAAGAAAGTCACCCCGCCGCCGGGCGGGACTCCCGGCAATGCATCGAGCAAGAGCACGCCAGGCAAAGCCACCTAATGCCTAACCCAACCACCACATGGCTGGAAAGCAAAGGCTGGAAAGCCTTCCCCTTCCAACGCACCGTCTGGAAGGAAATGAAAGCCGGCCATTCCGGCCTCCTTCACGCCACCACCGGCTCCGGCAAGACCTTGGCCGTCTGGCTCGGCGCGCTGCAAGCCTTCGGCGACAAGGAAGCTCCGCTGACTGTGCTCTGGGTGACCCCGATGCGCGCGCTCAGCCACGACACGCTGCTAGCCCTGCAGGACGCGGCGTCTGCGCTCGCGCCGGACTGGACGCTGGCCGCACGCACCGGCGACACATCCACCAGCGAGCGCGCCTCGCAACAGCGCCGCTGGCCCACCGGCCTCGTCACGACGCCCGAATCCCTGAGCCTGATGCTCTCCCGCGCTGACGCCCCGGACATCCTGAAGCGGGTGCGCTTGGTCGTCGTCGATGAATGGCATGAATTGCTGGGCACCAAACGCGGCGTGCAACTGCAGCTGGCGCTGGCGCGGCTGCGGCACTGGAACCCGGCGCTGATGACCTGGGGCCTGTCGGCCACGCTGGCCAATCTCGACGAGGCGCGTGACGTGCTGGCGCCGGAGGCGGTGCTGGTGCGCGGCGCCCAGGACAAGAAGATCGACATCGCGACGCTGCTGCCCGCTCGCATCGAGCGCTTCGCCTGGGGCGGCCACATGGGTCTGACCATGCTGCCGGCCGTCGCCGAGCTGATCGACAAGGCGGCCAGCACCTTGGTGTTCACCAACACGCGCTCTCAGAGCGAGCGCTGGTTCCAGGCGCTGCTGGACTCACGGCCCGACTGGGCCGGCGCGATCGCGCTGCATCACGGCTCCATCGATGCCGAGCTGCGGCGTTGGGTAGAGGCGGCGATGAAGGCCGGCCAGCTCAAGGCCGTCGTCTGCACGGCCAGCCTGGACCTGGGCGTGGACTTCCTGCCGGTGGACCAGGTGCTGCAGATCGGCTCGGCCAAGGGCGTGGCCCGCCTGCTGCAGCGCGCCGGTCGCAGCGGCCATGCGCCGGGGCGCCGCTCGCGCGTGACCATGGTGCCGACGCACAGCCTGGAGATCGTCGAGGCCTCGGCCCTGCGCGCCGCCGTGGAGGCCGGCCGCATCGAGCCGCGCCACGCGCCGGTGGCGCCGCTGGATGTGCTTGTGCAGCATCTCGTGACGGTGGCACTGGGCGGAGGCTTCCGGCCCGAGCAGTTGCTGGCCGAGGTGCGTACAGCGCCGAGCTATCGCGGCTTGAGCGACGAGGCCTGGCAATGGGCCCTGGCCTTTGTGCGCCATGGCGGCGAGAGCCTGCGCGCCTACCCGGACTTCCAGCGCGTGGTGCCCGACGACGAGGGCGTGTGGCGTGTGCCGGACGTGCGGCTGGCGCGGCGCCACCGCAGCAACATCGGCACCATCGTGTCGGATGCCATGATGAGCGTGCAGTTCCTGGGCGGGGGGCGCATCGCGACGGTGGAGGAGAGCTTCATCGCGCGGCTCAAGCCCGGCGATGTCTTCCTGCTGGGTGGCCGGGCGCTGGAGCTGGTGCGCGTCGAGGGGCTGACCGCCTATGTGCGCATCGGCAAGCCGGGCCGCGCGCTGCTGCCGCGCTGGAACGGCGGGCAGTTCCCGATCTCCGACACGCTGGCCGATGCGATGCTGGAGCGCTTCGATGAAGCGGCGCAGGGTCGCTATCTGGACAAGGAGATGCGCTTCGTCGCACCGCTGCTGAAGCTGCAGGCCGAGTGGTCGGCCCTGCCCGGGCCGCAGCGGCTGCTGGCCGAGGTGCAGACCTCGTCGGACGGCCACCACCTCTTCCTCTACCCGTTCGCCGGCCGCACGGTGCACCTGGGCCTGGCTTGGCTGCTGGCCTGGCGCGTGGGGCGCGACACGCCGGCCACCTTCACCGTCGCCATCAACGAATACGGCATGGAGCTGCTCAGCGCCACCGACGTCGACTGGGCGGCGCGCCTGCCCGGACTGCTTGCCGCCGTGGACCGCCACACTCTGCGCCAGGAGGTGCTGGCCAGCATCAACGCCAGCGAACTGGCGCGCCGGCGCTTCCGGCAGATCGCGCGCATCTCGGGGCTGATCTTCCAGAGCCACCCCGGCGAGGTGCGCAGCCAGCGCCAGCTGCAGGCATCGAGCTCGCTGTACTTCGACGTCTTTCGCCAGCACGACCCGGGCAACCGCCTGCTGCGCCAGGCCGAGGAGGAGCTGCTGTCGGCCGAGCTGGACGAGGACTCGCTGGCGCGCACGCTGGACCGGCTGGCTGCAATGCCGCTGGACTTGCAGCGGCCAAAGCAGACCTCGCCGCTGGCCTTTCCGCTGCTGGTGGAGATGCTGCGCGAACGGGTGACGACCGAGTCGCTGGCGCAGCGGCTGACACGCATGCTGGCGGAGCTGGAGGCGGCGGCGGGCGGAGGCGCGGCGCCGCTGGACGTGGGCGCGCGGCTGGCCTTCGCGCAGGAGAGCAACAAGACCGCTAAACGCAGTGGTGCGCGGCGGGGGCGGCGGTGAGCCTCAGCATCGAAGCTGCCGGCGAGACCTTGTGCCTGCTGCCGGATGGCGCGGTCTGGTGGCCCACCGCGCGCACGCTGTTCGCTGCCGACCTGCACCTGGGCAAGGGCGCTGCCTTTCGTGCGCAAGGTCAGGCGGTGCCGGCTGGCAGCAGCGCGCGCACACTGGCGCGGCTGGAAGCGCTGGTAGCGACGCACCGCGCGACTCGACTCGTCGTGCTGGGTGATTTCTGGCACGGCGCCGAGGGGCTGACGCCGGCCCTGCTCGAATCGGTCGACGGCTTTGCGCGACGCGTACAGACCGTGCTGGTACTCGGCAACCACGACCGGCGCATTCATCCGCCCGGCTTGCCGATGGAGGTTGTCAGCACGGCATGGGCGCTAGGCCCTTTGACAGCTGCGCATGAGCCACCGCCACCCGGCGCAGCGGGCTTCACGCTTGCAGGGCATTGGCACCCCGCCGTCGTCATCGCCAGCCGTGCGGGGGACCGACTGCGCCGGCCTTGCTTCGTGCGCTACCCGCACGCCCTGGTGCTGCCGGCCTTCGGCGGCCTCACCGGTGCGCTGACGCTGCGGCGCGCGGACCTTGCCCGGCACAGCGCGCAAGTGGCGGTGCTTGGCGACGGCGATCTGCACTGGCTGCCTTTGCGCCGTTAACGCGGCCGGTCAGATCTTGTGCTGAGGCGGGCCCTGGGGTGCTTCACGCGCCGTGCCGTCTTTCTGGCGCGCCGGCGCCTTGGCCTGCTTGGTCAGCGTCTGCCCTTGGGTGGCCTTGGTTGTGGCGAATTCGCTGGCGGTGTGCGTCACGGGGCCGGACTGGGCGTTGTGGCTGTGGCTGTGGCCAAGATGGGACTTGCTCATGGTGCGCCTCACTGCCAGTTGAAGCCGTAGTGGGTATAGACGCTGCGGCCGTAGTCCTCGGTGTAGGCCGGCACTGCGTCCTTGGCGTACCGCGGCGCATCGGTCAGCAGGTCGCGATCCAGGTTGACGACATAGCCATCCTTGCTGGTGTCGTACTTCAGCATGTCCCAGGGCAACGGGTAGCGGTCGGTACCCAGGCCGAGAAAGCCGCCGAATTCCAGTGCGGCATAACGCACATGGCCGGTGCGCTTGTCGATGACGAGGTCGTCGATGGCGCCGAGCTTGTCGCCGGCGAGGTCGTAGACCGCGGTGCCCTCGACCTTGGCCGAGGAGATGGTGGGATGGAGGCTCATGGCGGGTTCGTGCGAAGTGGAAGCGGCGTTCCACTGTGCGCGCGCCGGGGCCGCGGTGTCGTCAGGCTGGGTTTGCCTTGCGCGTAGGAGGGGGCCGACGCCGCGAGCGCCCATGAAAAAGCCCGCACGAGGCGGGCTTCATGGATCAGCGCGGGCTGAACTTATTCGACGGCTTCGCCAGCGGTCTCGCCTTCGGCGCGATCCACCAGCTCAACGAAAGCCATGGGCGCGTTGTCGCCGACGCGGAAGCCCATCTTCAGGATGCGGGTGTAGCCGCCCGGACGAGCCGCGAAGCGCGGGCCCAGTACGTTGAACAGCTTGCTGACGATGTCGCGGTCGCGCAGGCGGTCGAAAGCCAGGCGGCGGTTGGCCAGCGTGGGTTCCTTGGCGAGCGTGATGAGGGGCTCAACGACGCGGCGCAGTTCCTTGGCCTTGGGGACCGTGGTTTTGATGGCTTCGTGCTCGAGCAGAGACACGCACATATTGCGCAGCATCGCAGCGCGGTGGGCGCTGGTGCGGTTGAGTTTACGGAGGCCGTTACGGTGACGCATGGTGCTATTCCTTTTTCACTTTGTTAATGCCAGCAGCCGGATCAGGTACTGCTGGTTGCACGATCAAACGCACCAAAGTGCGTTTGTCATCCGATGACGGCCTTCAGGCCGTCTTTTCTGTTCGAGCGAAGCGGATTACCGCTTGTCCAGGCCTTGCGGGGGCCAGTTTTCCAGGCGGGCGCCGAGGGTGAGGCCGCGCGAAGCCAGCACTTCCTTGATTTCGTTGAGCGACTTGCGACCCAGATTCGGGGTCTTCAGCAGCTCGGTCTCGGTGCGCTGGATCAGATCGCCGATGTAGTAGATGTTTTCGGCCTTCAGGCAGTTGGCCGAACGCACGGTGAGCTCGAGTTCGTCGACCGGGCGCAGCAGGATCGGGTCGAAGCTGCTGGAGCGCTGGGCCGGCTGGTCGAAGGCGTCGACCAGGTCGGTGCCTTGCAGCTGGGCGAAGACGGCCAGTTGCTCAACCAGGATCTTGGCCGAAGCACGGATCGCTTCCTCGGGCGAGATGGCGCCGTTGGTTTCGATTTCCATGACCAGCTTGTCCAGGTCGGTACGCTGCTCGACGCGGGCGTTTTCGACGGCGTAGCTGACGCGCTTGACGGGCGAGAACGAGGCGTCCAGGACGATGCGGCCGATGCTCTTGGTCGGCTCGTCGCCGAAGCGGCGCATCGTGCCGGGCACATAGCCACGGCCCTTCTCGACCTTGATCTGCATGTCGAGCTTGCCGCCCTGCGACAAGTGGGCAATGACGTGCTCGGGATTGATGATCTCGACGTCGTGCGGGGTCTGGATGTCGGCCGCGGTGACGGGGCCTTCGCCTTCCTTGCGCAGGACCAGGGTCACTTCTTCACGGTTGTGCAGGCGGAAGACGACGCCCTTGAGGTTCAGCATGATGTGAACCACGTCCTCTTGCACGCCGTCGATGGCCGAGTACTCGTGGAGCACGCCGGCAATCGTCACTTCCGTCGGCGCATACCCCACCATCGACGAGAGCAGCACACGGCGCAGGGCGTTGCCCAGGGTGTGACCGTAGCCGCGTTCGAACGGCTCCAGGGTGACCTTGGCGCGATGACCGCCCAGGGGCTCCACGTTGATGGACTTGGGTTTGAGCAAGTTGGTTTGCATGAGGTCTTTCTTTCAATACCCTCGGTTCGTTACACCGATAAGGCTGAGGACCAGCCGGGCAGAGCCTACGAAGGGCAAAAGCCCGGACGAGGAAACGCCGACCGCGCCCAAAGCAGGCGTGGTCGGCGGGGGAAATCATTAACGCGAGTACAACTCGACGATCAGCGATTCGTTGATCTCGGCGCCGAACTCATCGCGGTCCGGAGCCTTCTTGAACACGCCTTCGAGCTTGGTGCCGTCGACGCTGACCCAGGCCGGCAGGCCGATGGAATCAGCGAGCTTGAACGACTCGGTGACGCGCAATTGCTTCTTGGCCTTGTCGCGCACGGCGACGGTGTCACCGGCCTTGACCAGGTAGGAAGCGATGTTGACGACCTCGCCGTTCACCGTGACGCCCTTGTGCGAAACCAGCTGGCGGGCTTCTGCGCGGGTGGAGCCGAAGCCCATGCGGTAGACGACGTTGTCCAGACGCGATTCCAGCAGCTGCAGCAGGTTCACGCCGGTCGAGCCCTTGCGGCGCTCGGCTTCGGCGAAGTAGCGGCGGAACTGGCGCTCCAGCACGCCGTACATGCGCTTGACCTTCTGCTTCTCGCGCAGCTGCAGGCCGAAGTCGGACGTGCGTTGGCCGGAGGTGCGGCCGTGCTGGCCGGGCTTGGAGTCGAACTTGACCTTGTCGCTGATGGCGCGGCGGGCGCTCTTCAGGTAGAGGTCGGTGCCTTCGCGGCGGGAAAGTTTGCCCTTGGGGCCGAGGTAACGTGCCACTTTGCGTGTCCTTGTTCAATCTGACGCCAAGCCTCAAATCCGAGGTTGTTGACGCGAGTCCAGCCGGTGTTTTTATGGGCTTGGACGGTGGGCTTATGAGCCGTCTCGAAAATGAGATCGACTCAAGACTGAAGCCGGCGCGGCACAAAGTGCCCGCCGGCTCCGGGAAAACGTGCGATTATCGCACCGCCATCCGAATCTGCAATGTCCCTGTCACCTAGAGGTGAATGGGATCAGATACGGCGACGCTTCTGCGGACGGCAGCCGTTGTGCGGCACGGGCGTCACGTCAGAGATCGAGTTGATGCGAATGCCCAGCGCTGCCAGGGCGCGAACCGACGACTCACGACCCGGGCCGGGGCCCTTGATCTTGACGTCGAGGTTCTTGATGCCCTGCTCTTGTGCAGCGCGGCCAGCCACTTCAGCTGCCACCTGGGCTGCAAAGGGGGTCGACTTGCGCGAGCCCTTGAAGCCTTGGCCACCCGACGAAGCCCACGACAGGGCGCCGCCTTGACGGTCAGTGATGGTGATGATGGTGTTGTTGAACGAGGCGTGGACGTGCGCGATGCCGTCTGCAACGTTCTTGCGGACCTTCTTGCGAACCCGCTGGGCAGCCGAATTGTTGGGTGCTTTTGCCATGATGAGCTTCTTTCAGTTCGGGCAGCTTACTTCTTGCCGGTCGCAGCCGACTTGCGCGGACCCTTGCGGGTACGGGCATTCGTACGGGTGCGTTGACCACGCATCGGCAGGCCACGGCGGTGACGGAAGCCGCGGTAGCAACCGAGGTCCATCAGACGCTTGATGTTGATGGACTGCTCACGGCGCAGGTCACCTTCGATGGTCAACTTGTTGACCTCGTCACGGATCTTTTCGAGATCGCCGTCGTTCAGGTCCTTGACCTTCTTGTCGAACGGAATGCCGCAGTTCGTGCAGATCTGCTGAGCGGTCGTACGGCCAATGCCGTAGATCGAGGTCAGACCGATCTCAGTGTGCTTTTGCGGCGGAATGTTGATACCAGCAATACGTGCCATGGTTGTCCTCTAGTCCTGTCGTGCGAGCTGGGGCTCAGCCCTGGCGCTGCTTGTGGCGCGGGTCGGTGCAGATCACACGCACCACGCCCTTGCGGCGGATGATCTTGCAATTGCGGCACATCTGCTTAACGGATGCCGAAACTTTCATGGTCTGCTCCTTGGCCTAACTTCTTTGCGCTCACACGCGTCCGGGGGTTCAAACAGCTCACTTCGCCCGGAACACGATGCGAGCACGACTCAAATCGTAGGGTGTCAGCTCTACGGTCACTTTGTCGCCAGGCAGGATGCGGATGTAGTGCATCCGCATCTTGCCGGAGATGTGACCGAGAACGACATGCCCGTTCTCCAACTTGACTCTGAACGTGGCGTTGGGGAGGTTCTCAAGAATCTCGCCCTGCATTTGAATGACGTCGTCTTTCGCCATGCCGTACGTTCAGGATTGTTGTTGGAATCAATCTTGGTTAACGATCAGCTCCGCGCCCTCAGGGCTTGAAGCTGGCCTTCTTCAGCAGTGACTCGTACTGCTGACTCATGATGTAGCTCTGCACCTGGGCCCAGAAGTCCATCGTCACGACGACGATGATCAACAGGGAAGTGCCACCGAAGTAGAACGGAACGTTGTACTTCAGCGTCAGGAATTCGGGCAGCAGGCAGACCAGCGTGATGTAGATCGCACCAGCCAGCGTGAGCCGCGAAAGGATCTTGTCGATGTGCTTGGCGGTCTGCTCACCCGGACGAATGCCCGGAATGAACGCGCCACTCTTCTTCAGGTTGTCTGCGGTCTCACGACTGTTGAACACCAGCGCCGTGTAGAAGAAGCAGAAGAACACGATGGCAGCCGAATACAGCAGCACATAGATCGGCTGACCCGGGCTGACCATGCCGGCCAGGTCCTTCAACCAGCGCAGACCATCACCCGTCGCGAACCAGCTCACCACCGTTGTCGGCAGCAGGATGATCGACGAGGCGAAGATCGGCGGGATCACGCCGGACATGTTCAGCTTCAGCGGCAGGTGCGACGACTGGCCGCCGTAGACCTTGTTGCCGACCTGGCGCTTCGCATAGTTCACGAGGATCTTGCGTTGGCCACGTTCGACGAAGACCACGGCGAAGGTCACCAGCACGACCAGCGAGATCACGATCAGCGCCGAGCCGTAACCCATCGCACCGGTACGCACCAGCTCGAACAGGCCACCGATCGCACCCGGCAGACCCGCGGCGATACCGCCAAAGATCAGGATCGAGATGCCATTGCCCAGACCGCGCTCGGTGATCTGCTCACCCAGCCACATCAGGAACATCGTGCCGGCCACCAGGCTGGACACTGCGGTCAGGCGGAAGCCGAAACCAGGGTTCAGCACCAGGCCAGCAGAGCCTTCCAGCGCCAATGCGATCGACAGGCTCTGGAACAGAGCCAGACCCAGCGTCGCATAACGCGTGTACTGGGTGATCTTGCGACGCCCGGCTTCGCCTTCCTTCTTCAGCTGTTCCAGCGTCGGCACGACGTAGGTCATCAGCTGTAAAACGATGGACGCCGAGATGTAAGGCGTAATGCCCAACGCGAACACGGTGAAGCGCGACAGCGCGCCGCCCGAGAACATGTTGAACAGGCTCAGGATGCCACCGGCCTGGCCCTTGAAGAATTGGGCCAGCTGGTTCGGGTCGATACCGGGCACGGGGATATGCGCCCCGATGCGGTAGACGACCAGAGCCAGCAGCAGGAACACAAGCCGACGACGCAGGTCGCCGAACTTGCCGCTCTTGGCCAGCTGATTCGCGTTGGTAGCCACGCTGGATCAGTTCCTTGTGCGCTGTGAATTAAGCGACCGAGCCGCCGGCCGCCTCGATGGCCGCCTTGGCGCCCTTCGTGGCGTTCACGCCCTTCAGCGTGACCTTGCGCTCGATGGCGCCGGACAGGATGACCTTGACCGACTTGGCCAGTTGGGGCACCAGGCCGACCGCCTTCAGCGTCGACACGTCGATCTCTTCGCCGGCCAGACCTTGCAGGTCCGACAGGTTGATCTCGACGCTGTACTTCAGCGTCAGCGACTTGAAGCCACGCTTGGGCAGGCGACGTTGCAGCGGCATCTGGCCGCCTTCGAAGCCGACCTTGTGGTAGCCACCAGCGCGGGACTTCTGGCCCTTGTGGCCACGACCTGCGGTCTTGCCCAGGCCCGAGCCGATGCCGCGGCCGACACGGCGCTTGGCATGCTTGGAGCCCTCAGCGGGCTTGATCGTGTTGAGTTCCATCGTCTTGTCCTCTTGTGTGCCGCGCTTAGAGCACTTGCACCAGATAAGCGATCTTGTTGATCATGCCGCGCACTGCGGGCGTGTCTTCCAGGGTGCTCTGGCTGTTCAGCCGACGCAGACCCAGGCCGACCACGGTGGCACGGTGCGAGGCGCGGCAGCCGATGGGGCTACGCACCAGCTTGACCGTCACGGTTTTCTTGTCAGACATCTTGTGCTCCGCTTGGGCGATCAGTTGAAGATTTCTTCAACAGTCTTGCCGCGCTTGGCTGCGACAGAGGCCGGCGTGGTTGAACGCTTCAGAGCGTCCAGCGTGGCGCGGACCATGTTGTAAGGGTTGGTCGAACCGTGGCTCTTGGTCACGATGTCGGTCACGCCCATCACTTCGAAGACGGCGCGCATCGGGCCGCCGGCGATGACGCCGGTACCGGCAGGAGCCGGGGCCATGATGACGTGTGCAGCACCGTGCTCGCCCACCACGTTGTGGTGGATGGTGCCGTTCTTCAGGCTGACCTTGACCATGTTGCGGCGAGCCGACTCCATGGCCTTCTGCACGGCGACCGGCACTTCCTTGGCCTTGCCCTTGCCCATGCCGATGCGGCCATCGCCATCACCGACCACGGTCAGAGCGGCGAAGGACAGCGTACGGCCACCCTTCACAACCTTGGTCACGCGGTTGACCGCGATCATCTTTTCCTTCAGGCCGTCGTCGTTGCCTTCAGCCTGAGCGCCGCGGGGTTGAAACTTTGCCATTTCTTATTCCTTGATGCGTCAGAACTGCAGGCCGGCTTCGCGGGCTGCTTCGGCCAGGGCCTTGACACGGCCGTGGTAGGCAAAACCGGAGCGGTCGAAGGCAACCTTCTCGACGCCAGCGGCCTTGGCCTTCTCGGCGATCAGCTTGCCCACCAGCGTGGCAGCGGCGACGTTGCCGCCGTTGCTGCTCAGCTGTTCGCGGACCGACTTCTCGGCAGTGGAGGCTGCAGCCAACACCTTGGCGCCGTCTTCCGAGACGACTTGGGCGTAGATATGCAGGTTGGAGCGGAACACCGTCAGACGGGCCACGCGCTGGATCGCAATGCGAGCGCGGGTCTGGCGCGAACGACGCAGGCGTTGTTCTTTCTTGGTCATCATGGCGCTGCTCCTTACTTCTTCTTGGTCTCTTTGAGGGAGACCTTCTCATCCGAATAACGGATGCCCTTGCCCTTGTAGGGCTCAGGCGGACGGAAGGCGCGCACCTCGGCGGCGATCTGGCCGACGACCTGACGGTCAGCGCCCTTGATGACGATTTCCGTCTGGGTCGGGCACTCGACCTTGATACCAGCCGGCATGTCCTTCACCACGGGGTGAGAGAAGCCGATCTGCAGGTTGAGCTTCTGACCCTGGGCCTGGGCGCGAAAGCCCACGCCCACCAGGTTCAGCTTGCGCTCGAAACCCTTGCTGACGCCGCTGACCATGTTGGCCACCAGGGCGCGCATGGTGCCGCTCATCGCATCGGCTTCGGCCGACTCGTTGGCGGGAGCGAAGCTCAGCTTGCCGGCTTCGTTCTTGACGGTGACGAGCTTGTTCGACTGACGCACCAGCGTGCCCAGCGAGCCCTTGACGCTGATCGAATCAGCACCGACGGTCACATCCACGCCTTGCGGGAGGTTGACCGGCATTTTTCCAACGCGGGACATTGTTTCTACTCCTTCGCTTAGGCGACGTAGCAGAGGACTTCGCCGCCGATACCGGCAGCGCGAGCCTTGCGGTCCGTCATGACGCCTTGCGGAGTCGTGACGATCGCCACGCCCAGGCCATTCATGACCTGAGGAATGTCGTGGCGGCCCTTGTAGATGCGCAGGCCGGGGCGGCTGACGCGCTCGATACGCTCGATGACCGGACGGCCAGCGTAGTACTTCAGCGCGATTTCCAGCTCGGGGCGGGCAGCTTCGCCGCGGACGGCGAAGTCATCGATATAGCCTTCGTCCTTCAGGACTTTGGCAATCGCCACCTTCAGCTTGGACGACGGCATGGCAACGCTCGTCTTTTCGACGATCTGCGCGTTACGAATGCGGGTCAGCATATCGGCGATGGGATCACTCATGCTCATTTGCGAATACTCCTATCGGCCGATTACCAGCTGGCCTTGACGACACCGGGGATGTCGCCCTTGAAGGCCAGTTCACGAATCTTGTTACGGGCCAGGCCGAACTTGCGGAAGGTGCCACGCGGACGACCGGTCAGCTCGCAGCGGTTGCGCAGGCGAGTCGGGTAGGCGTTACGGGGCAGCTTCTGCAGCTCGAGGCGAGCGGCGTAGCGCTCTTCATCCGACTTCTTGCTGTCGTCGATGATGGCCTTCAGTTCTGCGTACTTCTTCGCGAACTTGGCGACGAGTGCTTCGCGCTTCAGTTCACGTTGCTTGATGGAAGTTTTAGCCACAGATCACCTCAGTTCTTGAACGGGAACTTGAACGCAGCCAGGAGAGCCTTGGCTTCGTCGTCCGTCTTGGCAGTCGTCGTGATGCTGATGTTCAGACCACGCAGAGCATCCACCTTGTCGTATTCGATTTCGGGGAAGATGATCTGTTCTTTGACGCCGATGTTGTAGTTGCCACGGCCATCGAACGAACGACCGGAGATACCCCGGAAGTCGCGAACGCGCGGCAGGGCGATCGTCACGAAGCGGTCCAGGAATTCATACATCTGGACGCCGCGCAGGGTGACCATTGCGCCGATGGGCACCGCGTCACGGATC
Organism: Roseateles sp. P4_D2; assembly: GCF_056401875.1. Lineage (NCBI taxonomy): Bacteria > Pseudomonadati > Pseudomonadota > Betaproteobacteria > Burkholderiales > Sphaerotilaceae > Roseateles > Roseateles sp. P4_D2. Next base: position 39,142 of record NZ_JBFUIM010000023.1, read on the forward strand.
TTGAAGCCGGCGATTGCCTTCTTCGACTTCGTGACGACGGGCTTCTGGCCGGCGATCTTGGTCAGGTCGCCCACGGCGTGGTCCATGACCTTCTTGTCGGCGACAGCCTCGCTCACGCCCATGTTGAGCGTGATCTTGGTGATGCGAGGCACCTCCATGACCGACTTGTAGCCGAACTTCTCGACCAGGCCGGGCACGATTTTTTCGCGGTAATGCGTTTGAAGACGAGCCATGAGGGACCTCTTAAGCCTTGATCTCTTCGCCGGTCGACTTGAACACGCGCACCCGCTTGCCGTCGACGAGCTTGACGCCCACCCGATCGGCCTTGCCGGAAGCGGCGTTGAAGATCGCCACGTTGGATTGATGGATAGGCATGGTCTTGTCGACGACGCCACCGGTGGTGCCCTTCATGGGGTTGGGCTTGACGTGCTTCTTGACGACATTGATGCCGTCAACGACCACATGGGCGTCGTCAGTGCGGGCGGACACAGTGCCGCGCTTACCCTTGTCGCGGCCGGTCAGCACAATGACCTGGTCGCCGGTACGAATCTTGTTCATGGCTTACCTCAGACAGTGGGGGCTCAAAGCACCTCGGGCGCCAGCGACACGATCTTCATGAAGCGCTCGGTACGCAGTTCACGCGTCACCGGGCCGAAGATGCGGGTGCCGATCGGCTCCAGCTTGGCATTGAGCAGCACGGCGGCATTGCCGTCGAACTTGACGAGCGAGCCGTCCTGGCGGCGCACGCCCTTGGCAGTACGAACCACCACGGCGCTGTAGACCTCGCCCTTCTTCACGCGACCACGCGGAGCAGCTTCTTTGATGCTGACCTTGATGATGTCGCCAATGTGCGCATAGCGGCGCTTGGAGCCGCCCAGCACCTTGATGCACTGAACGGACTTCGCACCAGTGTTGTCCGCGACATCAAGCCGCGATTGCATTTGGATCATGTCTGTCCCCAACTTGCCCCGAGTTGCAGCAGAGCTGCGCGTCGGTCAGTCTTGGGCCCGTAAGTCAGTCAGCTTGTAGCGTTGCGCCACTTGCTGCCCAACGGTTGAGGGCGGATCCGAAACCAGCATGGGCAGCTGCGTAGCAGGTGCACTGGTGTTCGGCGAAGCTGCGCATTATGCAGTGAGAACCCTTGGGGCGTCAATGCCTGTCGCAGAAGTTTTTGCAGGACCGGCTGCTGCCGGCCCGCGGAATGACCAATTGCTTAGGCGGCCTTGGCTTGCGCCAGCATCGTGCTGGCGTCGCTGACCTCGAACTTGCCGGGGCCTTCGACGTTCAGCGTCTTGACGACGCCATCCTTGACCAGCATCGAGTAGCGCTGCGAGCGCACGCCCATGCCCTTGGCGGTGAGGTCCAGCGTCAGGCCGGTGGCCTGGGCGAACTGGGCGCTACCGTCGGCCATCATGCGGACCTTGCCGGCGGTCTTCTGGTCACGACCCCACGCGCCCATGACAAAGGCGTCGTTGACGGACACGCACCAGATCTCGTCAACACCGGCAGCTTTCAACGCCTCGGTCGACTCGACGTAGCCCGGCACATGCTTGGCCGAGCAGGTCGGCGTGTAGGCGCCCGGCAGGGCAAAGATGGCGATGGTCTTGCCGGCCGTGGCCTTCTCGATATCGAAGCTGTTGGGGCCGAGCGAGCAGCCCTCGCCTTCCACTTCGATGAATTCCTGCAGGCTGCCTGCGGGCAGCTTGTCGCCAACCTTGATCATGGTGTCGCTCCTGAGAGAGTGTTCCGGAAATGAAAAACCGGCGCGCCAGTTGCCCAGCGTGCCGGTTGTGCAGCGGTCATGCGACCGGTGTCTTTAGACGATCTCGGCCTTCTCGACCAGGCGGGTCACGACCCAGCTCTTGGTCTTGGAGATCGGACGGCCTTCGCTGATCTCGACGACGTCACCCATCTTGTACTCGCCCTTTTCGTCATGGGCGTGGTACTTGCGGGAACGGGCCACGATCTTGCCGTAGAGCTCGTGCTTGGCGCGACGCTCGACCAGGACGGTGACCGTCTTGGCACGCTTGTCGCTGACCACGCGGCCGACCAGGGTGCGCGTGTTCTTGGCTTGGACTTGGGCCTCAGTCATTTCGTGGCCTCCTTCTTCTTTTGTGCCAGGACGGTCTTGGCACGCGCGATGTCGCGGCGGGTCTTGCCCAGTTGGCTGTGGTTGGTCAGCTGCTGGGTGGCCTTTTGCATGCGCAGGCCGAAGTGGGCCTTCAGCAAGTCGGTCACTTCCTTTTCGAGGGCAGCGACATCCTTGGTGCGGAGTTCAGTTGCTTTCATGGTGTCTTCCTCAGGTGCCGACCTGGCGGGCCACGAAGGTGCAACGCAGCGGCAGCTTGGCAGCAGCCAGCGTGAACGCCTCGCGAGCGAGTTGCTCGGGAACGCCGTTAACCTCGTAGATCACCTTGCCGGGCTGGATTTCAGCGACGTAGTACTCGGGGTTGCCCTTGCCGTTACCCATCCGAACTTCGGCAGGCTTTTGCGAGATGGGCTTGTCCGGGAACACGCGGATGAAGATTCGACCACCGCGCTTGATGTGGCGCGAGATCGCGCGGCGAGCCGCTTCGATCTGGCGGGCCGTCAGACGGCCGCGCTCGGTGGCCTTGAGGCCGAAATCACCGAAAGACACCGCAGCACCTCGGGTCGCAACACCCGTGTTGCGGCCCTTCTGCTCCTTGCGGTATTTACGACGAGCGGGTTGCAGCATGCTTATTCTCCTTTGGCCTCACCACCGGCTGCGGGGACCTTGCGGACCACGCGCTTGGCGGCGGGCTTGGCTGCGTCACCCGTGGGGGCGGCGGCAGCGGGCTGATCTGCTCCGTCACGCGGGCCACGGTCGCCACCCGGACGGCCACGGCCACCAGGAGCGCCCGGACGGGCGTTACGGCGCGGGCGACGATCGTCTTCGGCGCCTGCGGGGGTGTTGATGACTGGAGCCTCGCCATTGGCAAGACGGTCACCGCGGTAGACCCAGACCTTGACGCCGATGACGCCGTAGGTGGTCTTGGCTTCGGAGAAGCCGTAGTCGATGTCGGCCTTCAGGGTGTGCAGGGGCACACGACCTTCGCGATACCACTCGGTACGAGCGATTTCGATGCCGTTCAGACGACCAGCGCTCATGATCTTGATGCCCTGGGCACCCAGACGCATCGCGTTCTGCATCGCGCGCTTCATGGCGCGGCGGAACATGATGCGCTTCTCGAGCTGCTGGGTGATCGAGTCGGCGATCAGCTGAGCATCGACTTCGGGCTTGCGCACTTCTTCGATGTTGACGGCGACGGGCACGCCCAGACGCTTGGTCAGTTCAGCCTTCAGCGCTTCGATGTCCTCGCCCTTCTTGCCGATCACGACGCCCGGGCGAGCCGAGTAGATCGTGATGCGTGCGTTCTTGGCGGGGCGCTCGATCAGGATGCGCGAAACGGCAGCATTCTTGAGCTTGGCCTTCAGGTACTCGCGAACACGCAGATCTTCGGCCAGCATCGTGGCGAAGTTCTGATTGTTCGCATACCAGCGCGAAGCCCAGTTACGGGTGACAGGAAGGCGAAAGCCAACCGGATGGATTTTCTGTCCCATAGTCTTCTTGCGCCTTAGTTGCCGACAGCCACAAAGATGTGGCAGGTGGGCTTGCTGATGCGGTTGCCGCGACCCTTGGCGCGAGCCGAGAAGCGCTTCAGCGTGGCACCCTGCTCGACGTAGATCGAGGTGACCTTGAGTTCATCAATGTCAGCGCCGTCGTTGTGCTCGGCGTTGGCGATGGCGCTTTCCAGCGCCTTCTTGATGATGACGGCCGCCTTCTTCTGGGTGAATTCCAGGATGTTGAGGGCGTGGTCCACCTTCTTGCCGCGGATCAGGTCAGCCACGAGGCGACCCTTGTCACACGAGAGGCGAACGCCGCGAACGATTGCTTTGGTTTCCATCGTCGGCATCCTTACTTCTTCCCGGCCTTCTTGTCGGCCGGATGGCCTTTGAAGGTGCGGGTCAGTGCGAATTCACCCAGCTTGTGGCCGACCATCTGGTCAGACACATAAACCGGCACGTGCTGCTTGCCGTTGTGCACGGCGATCGTCAGACCGATGAACTCGGGCAGGATCGTCGAGCGGCGCGACCAAGTCTTGATGGGCTTCTTGTCTTTAATGGCAACAGCCTTGTCGACCTTGGCCATCAGATGGTGGTCAACGAAGGGGCCCTTCTTCAGCGAACGGGTCATGGCCTAGCCCTTACTTCTTGCGACGCGAGACGATGAACGTCTGCGTGCGCTTGTTGTTGCGAGTGCGGTAGCCCTTCGTCAGGGTGTTCCACGGCGACACAGGGACCTGGCCCTCGCCGGTGCGGCCTTCGCCACCACCGTGCGGGTGATCCACCGGGTTCATCGCCACACCGCGAACGGTCGGACGGATACCCTTCCAGCGGATCGCGCCGGCCTTGCCGTACTGGCGCAGGCTGTGCTCTTCGTTGCTCACTTCACCGATGGTGGCGCGGCAGTCGACGTGCACGCGGCGGACTTCGCCGGAGCGCAGACGGATCTGGGCGTAAACGCCTTCGCGAGCCATCAGGACCGCAGACGTGCCGGCCGAACGGATCATCTGGGCACCCTTGCCAGGCTGCAGCTCGATGCAGTGAATCGTCGAGCCCACCGGGATGTTGCGGATCGGCAGCGTGTTGCCAGCCTTGATCGGGGCTTCCGCGCCGCTCAGGATGGTCGAACCCACTTCCAGACCGCGCGGAGCGATCACGTAGCGGCGTTCGCCGTCGGCGTACACCACCAGCGCAATGTGGGCGGTGCGGTTCGGGTCGTACTCGATGGTCTCGACCTTGGCCGGAATGCCGTCCTTGTTGCGCTTGAAGTCGACCACGCGGTAGTGGTGCTTGTGACCACCGCCCTTGTGGCGAATCGTGATGTGACCGTTGTTGTTGCGGCCCGAATTCTGGATTTGCGGCTCAAGCAAAGCTGCATGGGGCGCGCCCTTGTGCAGGTGCTTGTGCACCACCTTGACGACGCCACGGCGACCGGGCGAGGTAGGTTTGACTTTGACGATGGCCATTTACGCGGCCTCCCCGGAGAAATTGAGCTCTTGACCGGCCTTGAGGGCCACATAGGCCTTCTTGACGTGGTCACGGCGGCCGGCACGGCCACCAAAGCGCTTCGTCTTGCCCTTGACCTGGACGACGTTGACCGACTCGACCTCGACCTTGAACATCAGTTCAACAGCGGCCTTGATTTCGGGCTTGGTGGCGTCGCGCAGGACCTTGAACAGGACCTGGTTGTGCTTCTCGGCAACTTGCGTGGCCTTTTCGGACACGATGGGCGCGAGCAGCACGGAGGCCAGACGGCCTTCGGAATACTTGGGGGCGCTCATGCCAGCATCTCCTTGAGTTGCTCGACCGCAGCCTTGGTCACCAGCACCTTCTTGTAGAAGACCAGCGACAGGGGGTCGGCGTAGCGCGGCTCGACGACCAGCACATTGGCCAGGTTGCGCGAAGCCAGCAGCAGGTTGTCATCCACGACATCGGAGATGACCAGCACCGAGTCCAGGCCCATGGCCTTGAACTTGGCGGCCAGCAGCTTGGTCTTGGGGGCTTCGATCGAGATCGAATCCACCACGGCCAGGCGGCCTTCGCGGGCCAGCTGCGACAGGATCGCAGCCATGCCGGCGCGGTACATCTTCTTGTTCAGCTTGTGCGAGAAGTTCTCGTCAGGCATGTTCGGGAAGATGCGACCGCCCCCGCGCCACAGCGGCGACGAGGTCATACCGGCGCGAGCGCGGCCGGTGCCCTTCTGGCGGAAAGGCTTCTTGGTCGAGTGATGAACCTGTTCACGGTCCTTCTGGGCACGAGTGCCTTGGCGGGCGTTGGCCTGGAAGGCCACGACCACCTGGTGCACCAGGGCTTCGTTGTAGTCGCGAGCGAAGATGGTGTCAGGCGCTTCCACCTTGGCGGTGGCCTGACCCTGCTCGTTCAGGAGCTCGAGCTGCATCAGTTGGCTCCCTTCTTGACTTTGACCTTGACGGCCGGGCGAACGACGATGTGGCCGTTCTTGGAACCCGGGACCGCGCCGCGGACCAGCAGCAGTTGACGGGCTTCGTCAACGCGCACGATGTCCAGGTTCTGCGTGGTGCAGGTTTCGTCGCCCATGTGGCCGGTCATCTTCTTGCCCGGGAACACACGGCCCGGGTCTTGCGCCATCGAGATCGAGCCCGGCACGTTGTGCGAACGGCTGTTACCGTGCGACGCGCGCTGCGAGCTGAAGTTGTGGCGCTTGATGGTGCCCGCAAAGCCCTTGCCGATGGACGTGCCCTGCACGTCGACCAGCTGGCCGGCGGCGAACAACGTCACCGGAACGGTCGCGCCAGCTTGGTACTGGGCTGCGACGTCGGCTTCGACGCGGAATTCCTTGAGGATTTCACCGGCTTCGACACCTGCCTTGGCAAGGTGGCCGGCTTCAGGCTTGGTGACGCGCGAAGCTTTGCGCGTACCGAACGCCACTTGAATGGCGCTGTAGCCGTCGGTCTCTTGGGTCTTGACCTGGGTCACGCGGTTGTTGGACACGTCCAGCACCGTCACAGGGATGGCATCGCCATCGTCCGTGAAGATGCGCATCATGCCCACCTTGCGGCCCAGCAAACCGAGACGGTTGCTCAGACTCATGTTTTTCTCCAGCCCCGTCGGCTCACGCCTCGGAAGCTATTGCGAACACCCGACATCGATTGGCCGGGCTGACTTGTGCAGGATCTCTTGCGAAACACCGCGCGAATATCCGAGCAGGCATAGGCCAACCCGGAAAAGCTGGTGAGTATAGCCTGCGGGGTTGCCCCGATGCAAGCGTTAGGCCCCGCCCAGCACAAAAGACAAGACCCCGGCCTGCCGAGGCAGGACCGGGGTCTTGGATTACCAAGCCCAAAGGCTCGGAATTACTGCAGCTTGATTTCGACGTCGACGCCGGCGGGCAGGTCGAGCTTCATCAGGGCGTCAACCGTCTTGTCGGTCGGGTCGACGATGTCCATCAGACGCTGGTGGGTGCGGATCTCGAACTGGTCGCGACTCGTCTTGTTGACGTGGGGCGAACGCAGGATGTCGAAACGTTCCATGCGCGTCGGCAGGGGCACGGGGCCCTTGACGATGGCGCCGGTGCGCTTGGCGGTCTCGACGATCTCGAGGGCCGACTGGTCGATCAGCTTGTAATCAAACGCCTTGAGGCGGATGCGGATCTTTTGCTTTTGCATGACGGTTCCTTAAAGAGCAGGTGGTGAGCACCGAGCGGATGCCGCCCGGCGCACGTCACGCATGAATTACGCGAGGATCGTGGCGACGACGCCCGAGCCGACGGTGCGACCACCTTCACGGATGGCGAAGCGCAGGCCGGTTTCCATCGCGATCGGCGCGATCAGCTTCACGGTGATGCCGACGTTGTCGCCGGGCATGACCATTTCCTTGTCCTTGGGCAGCTCCACCGCACCGGTCACGTCCGTGGTACGGAAGTAGAACTGGGGACGGTAGTTGTTGAAGAACGGCGTGTGGCGGCCGCCCTCTTCCTTGGACAAGACGTAGATCTCGGCCGTGAAGTGGGTGTGCGGCTTGATCGAGCCGGGCTTGGCCAGCACTTGGCCGCGCTCGACGTCTTCACGCTTGGTGCCGCGCAGCAGGATGCCGACGTTGTCGCCTGCTTGACCTTGGTCCAGCAGCTTGCGGAACATTTCGACGCCGGTGACGGTGGTCTTCTGCACGTCGCGGATGCCGACGATTTCGATTTCTTCGCCGACCTTGATGATGCCGCGCTCGACGCGACCGGTCACGACGGTGCCGCGGCC
>NZ_JBFUIM010000024.1:0-33695 GCF_056401875.1 Roseateles sp. P4_D2
GGGGCAGTCGTCAACGTGCGCGTAGTGGCGGTTGGCCGTCTCGTACTCGACGTGGGCGGTGTTGATCGTGATGCCGCGGGCCTTTTCTTCAGGCGCTGCGTCGATCTGGTCGTAGGCCTTGGCCTCGCCGCCGAACTTCTTGGACAGCACGGTCGCGATTGCCGCGGTCAGCGTGGTCTTGCCGTGGTCAACGTGACCAATCGTGCCCACGTTCACGTGCGGCTTGGTCCGTTCAAACTTGCCTTTTGCCATCTTGCGCTCCTGAGGCGAACCCGTTGAAACGAGTAGAAAAAGAGAAAATCTGTGGTGCCCTTGACGCGGATCGAACGCGTGACCTCTCCCTTACCAAGGGAGTGCTCTACCACTGAGCCACAAGGGCATCGGCACGGGTTTGACGCCAGATGAACTGGCCGGCAAACCGGTGTCGACGCTGACCAACCAAACCGCCCGGATTGGAGCGGGAAACGGGAATCGAACCCGTGTCATTAGCTTGGAAGGCTAAGGTTCTACCATTGAACTACTCCCGCTCTGGGAGCCCTGCCGCAACCGCCAGCAACGGCAGTTTTGGTGGAGGAGGCTGGATTCGAACCAGCGTACGCTATGCGGGCAGATTTACAGTCTGCTGCCTTTAACCACTCGGCCACCCCTCCTGAGGCAAGCCCGCAACTATAGCACAGGGCAAATGGGGCGCAACAGCCGCCTCACGAAGAAGCCAGAGACAAAGAGCGCGAAAACGTGGCCCGGGACGATTCCCCTGGCGCCCCGCTCATCTCGCCTTCCCTGGCGACGCCCAGCCTCGCCACGGCACCCAGGCGTCGCCTCGCCTCGGACCAATACAAAACCAGATCAAGGCCACCCAGCTACCAGCTGGCGAGCACTGCCGGGCGCCTTCTTACGACTTGCACAAGGGTCGCGTCGCCCAAGCGCAACAGTTTTATACGCGCAAAGATACCAATTAAGCACCAATTTGATCCGCTAGATTGGTCGCCCCAGAGAGGGCGCCACCCAATGAGCAGACACTTTGCCGCCACCACTCGGGAAACCCCCCAGTAAAAATTGGTAGCAAAGTGGCGTTATCAATCGTTACAGTGGCATGGCACTGGTTGGATGCGCTTTTGAGGGCAAACAAGGCATCAACCGGACCGAAGGTGGTATGCAACGCACCCGAAGCAGTCACCGCCGCCCCAATTCATTGGCCACAACGAGGAACAGCATATGAAGGTCAAGCAGACTCCCATCTCGCAGGCGGTACTCATCGCTTTGCTTGGCGCCAGCGGCGCCGCCATGGCGCAGCAAGCCCCGGCTCCCCAGCAACTGGACACGGTCACCATCACCGGTATCCGTGCGTCGCAGGAAAAGTCGCTGAGCGTCAAACGCAATGCCGACGCCCACATCGACGTCATCTCGGCCGAAGACATCGGCAAGATGCCGGACAAGAACGTTGCCGACTCGCTGGCCCGCGTGCCTGGGGTCACCATCCTGAACAGCCCGGCCGGCGGCTCCGGCGGCTTCGACGAACGTGACCGCGTCGGCCTGCGCGGCACCAACCCCAGCCTGACGCAGACCCTGCTGGACGGCCACGGCATCGCCAACGGTGACTGGTTCGTGCTGGACCAGACCGGCGCCGGCGTCGGCCGCAGCGTGAGCTACTCGCTGCTGCCTTCCGAACTCGTGAGCCGTGTCGAAGTGCGCAAGAGCGCCGAAGCCTCGCTGGTGGAAGGCGGCACGGCCGGTTCGGTGAACATCATCACCCGCAAGCCGTTGGAGTTCTCCAAAGCGCTGACCTTTGAAGCGGGCCTGGGTGCGGTTTACGCCAGCCTGCCCAAGAAGACGGACCCGCAGCTCAGCGTGCTGGCCAACTTCAAGAACGAGTCCAAGACCTTCGGCGTCCTGGTGCAAGCCTTCTCGGAAAAGCGCAGCCTGCGTCGCGATGGCGTGGAGACGCTGGGCTTCATCAACAAGCTGGACAGCACCAATGCGCCCGCCCTCGTCGCCGCGCACCCTGAGCTGAACGGCGTCTACACCCCCGACCTGATCGGCGCCGCCTACTTCACGCAGGAGCGCGAGCGCAAGGGCGGCCTGATCCGCGCCGAATTCAAGCCCACGCAGGACGTGGACCTGACGCTGACGGGCTTCTCGTCCAAGATGGACGCGGACAACTACAACCGCAATTACCTGATCGCGCCGCGCGCCGGCCTGATCAACAGCGCCACGATCTCGAACTACAAGATCGCGACCGACAGCAAGGGCGTGAAGACGCTGACGCAGGCCACCTTCGACTGGGCCAGTTCGTCGACCGCCGGCTACTACGACATGATCTCGCGCAAGGCTTCTGCCGAGAGCAACTTCCTGAGCCTGGATGGCAGCTTCAAAGTCAACAGCGCACTGACGCTGACCGCCAATGCCGGCACGTCCAAGGGCAAGGGCCAGACCGTCAGCCAAGATGTGGTCGAGCCGCACATCGCCGCCACGCGGGCCAGCTATGCCTTGCAAGGCAACGACACCGCGCCCGCCTTCAGCTTCACCAACCCCACGGTGGGCTTTGACTGGATCTTCGGCGCCGAACACGTCATCGTTCACGACAAGGAAAGCTGGGCCCAGGTCGACGGCGAGTACTCGCTCGACTCCGGCGTGCTGAAGAGCCTGAAGTTCGGCGTGCGCAGTGCCCAGCACAAGCGCCACACCGATGCGACGCTGAACCAGGGCCCGGGCTGTGCTACCGGCACGCCGTACCGCGTCGGCCCTTGGGACTGGAGCAAGCCCAGCGCCTGCGCCGATGCAAGCGGCAACGATGCGCCCCAGCTCTCGCCCTACACCCTGCCGGCCTTCAGCCAGTCCTTCCCGGGCAACTACGGCAGCGGCTTGGGCAGCGGCTTCCCGACCAACCTGACCTATATCTCGGCCGCGGCCCTGGCTGAGTACAACAGCCGCGTCACCAACCGCGATCCCATCGCGCGCCGCTCGCCCATGGACGGCGGCGAATACAGCGTGAAGGAAACCACCACCGCCGCCTACCTGCAGGGCAACCTGGAAGGCGACGGCTGGAGCGGCAACGTCGGTCTGCGCGCCGTTCGTACCAAGCAGTCCTCGGGTTCGTTCCGCCCCAGCTTCCCGGGCGAGAAGGCTGATGTGTCGTCGGCATTCGGTGACTTCACGGCCACCTCCGCAGACCGCAGCTACACCGACCTGCTGCCCAGCGCCAGCGTGCGTGTGGACATCCGCCGCGACGTCGTAGGCCGCCTGGCCGTGAGCCGCACGGTGACCCGCGCCGACTACACGGCGTTGTCCGCCTTCACGTCGCTGAGCACGACGGGCATGTTCCTGGACAACAACGCCATCGGTGGCGGCACGGCCGGCAACCCCGACCTGAAGCCGATCCGCTCCACCAACTTCGATGCCAACATCGAGTGGTACTTCGCGCCGCGCGCCTTCGTGTCGATGGGTGCCTTCCACATGCAGATGGGCAGCTACATCACGAACGGCACGTTCACCAGCACCTACCCGGTGCTGCTGGGCAACACCAACCAGCAGGGTGGCGTGCAGCAACTGGTGAACCGTCAGTTCGTCATCACCGGCCTGACCAACAAGAAGGCTTCCGTCACCGGTCTGGAGTTCGCGTTCGAGACGCCCATCGCCAACAACTTCGGCGTGACGGCGAACTACACCTTCGCGGACGGTCACGACCAGGACGGCCATGTGCTGCGCGGCGATGTGAAGAACTCGTTCACCCTGGGCGGCTTCTTCGAGAACGACCACTTCTCGGCTCGCGTGAACTACAGCTACACCGATGACATCTTCATCGGCACCGACCGTGGCACGGACTACTTCCAGAAGGGCAACGGCGTGCTGTCGGCGTCTCTGGGCTACAAGATCAACGACAACTTCGCCGTCAGCCTGGATGCGCAGAACCTGAACGACCCGAAGCTGAAGTACTACGCCTCGGAAGTGCAGCCGCGCGCCATCTACAAGAACGGCCGCCAGTTCTACTTGACCGCCCGAATCAAGTTCTGATGTCGAACGGCACTGCTGGAACCCTCGGGGTCCGGCAGGCGCCGCAGGTGAACACAATCAAAGGGGAGCGTGCCACACACGCTCCCCTTTTTCGATGCGAACTCCCATGAGTGACACCGCCACCCTCATCGACCAGTACATCGCCGCCCGCCCGCTGGGCGGCAGCACCGATGCGCCGCCGCCGGTCAAGCACATCTGCATCGTCGGCGGCGGCTCGGCGGGCTGGATGACGGCGCTGATGCTGGCCACCACGGCCTATGGCCCGCGGCTGAAGATCACCGTGCTGGAGAGCCCCCAGGTCGGCATCATCGGCGTGGGCGAGGGCTCGACGCCCTGGCTGCGCCGGTTCTTCGAGATCCTGGGCATCGAGGAGTCGGAGTGGATGCCGGCCTGCAACGCCACCTACAAGAGCGGCATCACCTTCGATGGCTGGTCGACCAAGCCCGGCTTCGAGCGCTACTTCCATCCCTTCGTGTCGATGCTGGACAACATGACCATGCATCCCTTCGTCGACAACGTGCACGCGCGGCTCGATGGCGCTGATGTGTACGCCCACCCGGACCGCTTCTTCGCGTCCGCGGCGCTGGCGCGCCAGGCCCGCGGCCCGCGCGCGCTGCCCAATTTCCCCTTCGACGTCTGGTACGGCTATCACTTCGACGCCACGCTGCTCGGTCAATTCCTCGGCCTCAAGGCGGCGGAGCGCGGTGTGACGCACCTACGGCGCCACGTCACTCAGGTGCTGCTCAACGAGCGCGGTGACATCGACCGGCTGCAGCTCGATGACGGCGAGACGCTGGCCGCCGACTTCTTCGTGGACTGCAGCGGCTTTGCATCGCTGATGATTGGCAAGGCCCTGCAGACACCCTTCATCGGCTTCGGGGAGAACCTCTTCAACGACGCGGCCGTGGCGATGCCGACGCCGCTTGAAGGCCCCATCGAGTCGCAGACCGTATCCACGGCGCTGCGCCACGGCTGGGCGTGGAAGATCCCGCTCACTCAGCGCCAGGGCAATGGCTATGTCTACAGCAGCGCCCACTGCTCGGCAGACGAAGCCGAGACCGAGCTGCGCCAGCACCTGGGCCTGTTGGATGCCGACATCCCCGCCCGCCACCTCAAGATGCGCGTGGGCCGCATGTCCAAGGTCTGGAATCGCAACTGCGTGGCCATCGGCCTGTCGCAGGGCTTCATCGAGCCGCTGGAAGCCACGGCCCTGCTGTTCGTGCAGGTCACGGCGTCCATGCTGGTGGAAGTGCTGGAGAAGGGCGACCTCGGCGCCGCCTCGCAGGACGCGTTCAACGCCGCCATGCACAAGCGCTTCGAGAACACGCGCGACTACATCGTCGCGCACTACAAGACCAACTCGCGCACCGACACCGACTACTGGCGCGAGAACGCCGAGAACATGCACCTGTCGGACTCGCTGCAAGGCGTGCTGATGACGTGGATGTCGCGCAAGCCCCTGGTCGCCGCCCTCAAGACGGGCCGCTTCGGCGGCGGCTACCCGGCCGTGTCCTGGTACGCGCTGCTGGCCGGCATGGGCATCTTTCCGGATGTGCAGGACCTGCAGCCGCCGACAGAGCACCAGGCGCGCCACCGGCTGGAGGCGGTGGACGACTTCATCCAGCGCAGCGCGACGAACTTTCCTGACCACCGCGAGCTGCTGGCCAACATCCCGCCGGGTGTCGGCGACAAGGCCCTGCAGATCTACACCTGGTAGCAAGGGAGGCGCTGAACAGCCCCTCGCGCACGGCGCATCCCTGCTTTGGGCGGCCTGCGGCGTTGCAAATGCTCGCCATAGTCAAGCTATGGCTGCGCTTTGCGCCTTGCAGCCCATCCCAAACCAGGGCGCGCCGCATCGCGGAGGCCTATTCAGCGCCTCCCCGCAACCGGTCGAGGATGTCCTTGCGCACGACGGCATCGGCCGCCGCGTCGATGTCGCCGAACAGATGGCGCTGGCCTGCGGGGATATGCGCCAGCCCCTCGCCCCGCGCGCCGAACACATAGTGCGCGAACAAGGCGCGCCAGCCTTCACGTTCACCGTCGGGCAGATGCCGCAGCGCCAGCATGGCCAGCCGCATAGCCGCCAGGTGCAGGTCATCCGGGCGCTGCGGCGCGGCCAGCGGCCGCCACCAATAGTTCATCAGGATGTTCAGGTGCGGCGCCAGCGACTCGACCTGATGGAACCACAGCGGCGGCATATAGATCGCGTCACCTGGCTCCAACTCGGCCACCACGGCGCTCTCCAGCGCCTCGGCCAGCAGAGGGAACTGCGTCGGATCGGCGCGGTGCAGATCAGGCACGACTGACATCGGCGCCGGCGTGGGCGCGTAGTCCGGCGGGCCCAGGTAGAGCAGCGGTGCGCATTGCGGCGGCAGCAGCGTGAAACGGCGGCGGCCGGCAGCCACGCAGGCAATGTTGTGGGAATCGTCAAAGTGGGCCGGCACCGTCGCACGGTTGCCGATCCAGATGCGCGGTGGCACGGCGGCGTCCAGCAGCGGCAAAACATTGGCCAACTCCAGGCCCGGCAAGGCCTCCGACACCAATGCGCTTTGCGCCGCCAGGCTCGGCGGGTCGGGGAAGTGGCTGTAGCGCCAGAGCTGCTCGAACAAGGCGGCATAGGGCCGCTTGTCGCGCATGAAGTTGAAGCCGTCCAGGTCGGGCTTGTAGCTGAAGGCCCGCGTGGGTTCGGGCTTGGCCAGCACGGCGTCCACGGGCTTGCCGCCGTCGAAGCTCATCAGGTATTGCAGGCAGGGCTCCAGGCCTGCACGCCCTTGCGCCACCAACGGCCAGTGCCGCACCGCGCCGCGCATCACCACCGGCTCGTAGGCGGGCAGCACGTCGCGCTCGAAGCGCTCCCGCGTGATGTCGTCAACTTCCTTCATGGGCCGCATGGAATCCGTCCTCAGCGTCGCCGCGCCAGCACGCCATGCCAGGCCTCGGGGATGTGTCCCGCCGGCTCCTGCTCGCGCTGCACTACATAGTGCTCGAACATGGCCGCCCAGGCGTCGCGTTGCGCTGCGGGCAGCGCGTTCAGCACCTGGATGGCCTGCAGCAGCGCGTGCGCTGGCGCAGGCAAGTCCTTGGCACCGGCCACGGGCCACCAGTAGTTGATCAACAGGTTGACCTTCTCCAACGCCTCGACCTGGTGATACCAGAGCGGCGGGATGTAGAGCGCATCGCCCGGCTCCAGCTCGGCAACCTGTGCAGACGCCAGCGCCTTGCGATAGCGTGGGTAGCGCTCGAAATCCGGCGACTTTGGATGCACGACCGAGATGGGCGCCCCCGACGGCGTGTGCTCGAGCGGCCCGATATAGAGATTGCCCACCTGCTGCGGCGCGAACAGCGTGAAGCGCCGGCGCCCGGCCACCACGCAGGCGAGGTTGTAGGGGTGGTCGTGATGCACCGGCACCGTCAGCGCATTGCCCAGCCAGAAGTTGGGCACCACGCCAGGCAGCGCCCGCAGGATGTTCTCGTCGAGGAAGGCCGGGATGACGTCGCTCACCTTGGCGCATTGCGCAGCAATGGAGGGTGCACCGTCGACCGGCAGATAGGCCGCCAGGTTCGCCATGAACTCGGGCAGCGTCATGCGCGCCTTGACGAAGGCGAAGTCGGTCAGGCCGTCGTTGTAGCCCATGACGCCACGCGCCGCAGCGCGCGTCTTGGTGGCCATGACCTCGACGCCCCGGTCAAAGCGGCGCAGGTAGTCGCAGATGCTCAAAGCCGTCTCGCGCCCGGCCTGCACGGCGGGCCAGCCTGCCAGCAGGCCCTTCAGCAGCACGGGTTCGGCCCGCTGCTCCAGGCGCTCCTTGAGCTGCGGCTCGTCGGCCGCCGACCAGCTTTCAACCGGGTTCATGTCTGCCACATCGGGTCTCGGGGCAATCGCTCCTGGGCCGCCATTGTCCCGGCTTGCCGCACGCGGGGCGCCTCCGGCAAACCCTGTACCAGATCAAGGCCACTTGCCATGAAACCGCCTAGCTGCCAGCGCGTCGTCGCCACCGTACAACAGGATCGTCGGCCGAGTTCCGGCACCAGTCAGATACCAATTGACCATGCGAGGTGAGCCTCCTACAGGGCAATCTGACCCTGCTTCATAGGCACGACCAAGCCACCCGGGAAACTACCCAGACTAGATTGGTAGCAAAGTGGCGTTATCAAAATCTATAGTGGCATTGCACTGGTTGTACGCAAATCCGAACCAGACAAGAGCGGCAACCGGACTCAAGGTGGTACGCATAGGCCAACGGCGGCCACCCCACCCGAATCATTGGCCACAACAAGGATTAGTTCATGAAGGTCAAACCGACCCCCATCGCGGCCGCTGCGGCCTTGACATTGCTGAGCATGGCTGCGCAGGCACAAGAGGCGGTGGCGCCCGCACCGGCGAACACGCCGGCCCAGCTCGAGCAGGTGGTCGTCACAGGCATCCGGGCCTCGCTGCAATCCGCCGCCACGATCAAGAAGAACGCCAGCGCCGTCGTCGATGCCGTCTCCGCCGAGGACGTGGGCAAGCTGCCCGACTCGGACGTCGGCCAGGCCCTGGGCCGCATCCCCGGCGTGTCCGTGGGCCGTGCCTTCGGCCAGGGTGCCACGGTGTCCATCCGCGGCTCCGACCCGCAGATGACCTACACGACGCTGAACGGCCAGACCGTCGCGTCCACGGGCTGGTATGACCAGCTCGACATCGACCGCTCCTTCAACTACTCCCTGCTGCCCTCCGAGCTGATCGGCGGCATGGAGGTCTACAAGTCCTCCCAGGCCGACCTGACCGAAGGCGGCATTGGCGGCACCGTCATCGTCAAGACCCGCAAGCCCCTGGACATGGCCGCCAACAGCGGCTTCGTCAGCGTCAAGTACGGCAAGGGCACCATCAGCGACGCCGAGAAGGAAGTCTCGGGCCTATACAGCTGGAAGAACGAGGCCAAGACCTTTGGCGTGCTGGCAGCCGCGGCCCATGCCGACGGCTCCTATATCCGCCGTGGCGTGGAGGCCGACAACCGCTGGTCGGGCGACGTGGCGCCCACCGCCTTCATCCAGGACCGCAAGCGCGACGCCATCAACCTGACGCTGCAAGCCCGCCCGGCGCAAGGCCTGGACCTCGGCTTGAACCTGCTCAAGCTCAAGCTCGTGGGCGACAGCTCCAACAGCAGCGACTACATCTTCCAGGACCCGAACTGCGACAAGCGCAACACGGACGTGAAGTCGGCCTGGAACCCCACCGGCATGTGCGTGCACAGCACGACCACCGCCGCCAAACCGCTGCCCGACCAGTTCTTCCAGGTCTGGGCGCGCGCCGCCCAGATGACGTCCGACAGCATCACCTTCGACGGCCACTACAAGCTCGACGGCGCCAAGTTCGACCTCGTCGCCGGCACGACCAAGGCCAAGGGCGGCACGTCGCTGACGGCCAACTTCCAGGCCGGCAACTGGGATGCGGGTTTCGCGCGCCCGAACTGGCAAGGCACCATCGACGCAACAGGCCACCAGATCGTCATCAGCCCGACGTCCAGCCAGTCCTTCACAGCGGCTCAGCTGCCCTCGCAGCTGGGCCCGCAGACCTGGGCCACGTCGCAGGGACCGAACAAGGACCAGGAGAAGTACGCCCAGTTCGACGCCACGTTCGACCTGAACTGGGGCGCCATCAACACCTTCAAGACCGGCGTGCGCTTTGCTGACCACACCTTCGAGAAGCGCGCCTACCGCCCGGTCTGGGCCGCCACCATCGCCACCAGCCCCACGGCGAGCCTGTTCGACGGCACGGTCGACGTGGCCAGCTGGAGCATCCCGCGCCCCAACATCGGCGCCATGGTGGCCGGCACGTTGAAGAACATCAACGGCTGGAACGAAGACCGCTCCGCCTACAGCGAGTTGAGCGAAAAGAACCAGGCCCTGTACGGCATGTTCGACTTCGAGGCTGGCAACCTGCGCGGCAACTTCGGCCTGCGCTACATCTCCACGGACGTGAAGAGCACCGGCTACAAGTTCGACGGCACGCCGCTGGCCGCGGGCGACTACGAGGGCAACGAGAACTGGGGCCGCGGCTTCGACGTCAAGAAGTCCAAGTACAACGACGTGCTGCCCAGCGTCAACCTGGCCTTCGACCTGCGCAAGGACCTGGTGCTGCGCGCCGCAGCGTCGCAGGCCATCACGCGCCCGAACTTCGCCAACATGTTCGGCATCCAGGTGTCCGGCTACAACGACGACCGCATCGGCAACGAGACCTGGACGGTCGGCAGCGTCGAGCTCAAGCCCATGAAGTCCAGCCAGATCGACCTGAGCCTGGAGTACTACTACGGCAAGGGCAATGTGCTGTCGGCGACCTTCTTCAACAAGGACATCTCGAACTTCATCACGGCCAATGTGCTGCTGAACCAGAAGATCGGCTTGGTCGACCCGTTCAGCAAGGTCGACAACTGGACGGTGCAGAACTTCGTCAACGCCGGCGGCGGCCGCCTGCGTGGCATCGAGCTGCAGGCCAACCATGCCTTCGAGAACGGCTTCGGCATCGTGTCGAACTACACCTTCACCGAAGGCACGGCGCCCAAGGAGAGCTTCGCCGACCAGCTCGGCCTGTTCACCCAGTCGTCCAAGCACAACGTGAACCTGGTGGGCTACTACGAGACGCCCGACTACTTCGGCCGCCTGGCCTACAACTGGCGCTCCAAGTACATCATTCGCGAGAACGCCTACTGGTACGGCAACCGCATGCACGCCAACTTCGGCACGCTGGATGCGAGCTTCGGCTGGAACATCAACAAGTGGCTCAAGCTGAGCTTCGACGCGGTGAACCTGACCAAGCAGGACGACGTCCAGTACGGCGCCATGTCCACCAGCCTGCCGGCCGACGGCCTGCACAAGGACCCGCTGAAGGCCGGCTACCCAGCCTGGTCCTTCAAGGGCGAGACGACCTACAAGATCGGCCTGACGGCGAAGTTCTGATCGACGCCCCCGGCCATGCAAAAGCCCGGCGAATGCCGGGCTTTCCTTGTTGCGTGAAGCGCAGACCGCAGCCTAGAAGTCGTAGAAGGAATTCGCCGTCAGCCGCCCCGTGCGCGGATCGCTGCTCAGGCTGAGCTGCGGGTTCACGACGGCCGAGTGAAGCAGGCTGCCGCGGTAGATGACGAGGCGGTTGAAGCGGGCAGGCATCATGCCCAGGAACTCGAAGTGCTCGTCGGAGTCGTCGAAGTAGCGCTGCGCGGGCGGGCGGGCGTTGAGCTCGGCGTAGTAGGTGTCGAGGAAGGCCTCGCGGTTGTCCGCCGTGACCTGCTGCAGGCCGGTGGCCTTGTGGCGGTAGAAGGCGGTGCCGCCGTGCGCGCCGTCGCAGAGGTAGAGCAGCACGGCCATATGGTGGGGCGTGCTGGCGTCGAAGTGGGGTGTGCGCTGCAACGGGCCGAGTTCGTCGGGCTGCATCGTCGTCAGCGAGAAAGCGCATTCGCTCTTGCGCAGATCGAGCGCTTCGGGCACGCCGAAGTTGAGGCGGATCAGCGGCTCCATCAGCGCAGTGAGGTTGGCCGAGTAGTCGGCCGGCACCGGCGCGCGAATGCCCGGGTAGCCCTTGCGATCGGCCACACCGGGATAAGGCGCGAAGCTGACCTGGCTGGCCGCCTCGACCACCGCCAGTGGGTTCTCAAGGAAGTTGTCGATGAAGACGACTTGATGCTCGCCGATCTGCACGGACTGGATGTCCGGCGGCATGCGGATGGCGAAGGCGTCGCTCATGCTCGCGTGTCCGGTTTTCAAACCTTCCAGTACCAGCCGCGCTTGTCCAGGGCCCACACGATCACGGCCCAAACCGCGACGAAAGCGAGCGCGAACGACAGCGACTGGCCATAAGGCCCGATCAGCGGATTCAACGGCCCGAACACGGTGCGGTACAGCGGCTCCATCCAGCCGGTGGCCGCCAACAACACGGTGCACATCCAGGCCCCGGCATAGGCGCCGATAGCGTTCAGCCCAAAGGCGCGACCCAAGGGGCGATGGCCGAGACGATCGATCCACTGATGCGCCGCGGCCAGCGCCACAGCCGCCAGGCCGCCGGTCCACAGCACGAAGGACGGCGTCCACAGCTGCTTGTTCCAGGGCAGCCAGCCCGACCACCACCAACCCACGAGCGCCGCCGCAACACCCGTCAACAGCAGGCCTCGTGTCTGATCGCGGCGCAGCAGGCCGCCGCAAAGCAGGCCGAAGATCGTCGTCGCCAGCGCGCCCAGCGTGGACAGAAGGCCTTCGGGGTCGAAGGCGATGCCGGTCGCCGCATCCCACTCGTAAGCCCACCGGCCCAGCACCAAGGTGTCGATCCGCTGGTTCAGGCTGCCGAGCTTGTCCAGCGTCGGGCTGCCGAACAGCAGCAGCGCGCCGTAGCCGATCAGCAAGGCCAGCAGCAAGGTCCACTGCCCGCGTACACGCAGGTGGAGGGCCGCCACGCCCGCGAACGCAAAGCAAAGGCCTATGCGTTGCAGCACACCCAGCACACGGAACTCGGTCTTGTGCATCAACCACCAGGCCAGCAGATGCAACACCAGGCCCAGGCCGACGATGCGCAGGCCGCGCTGGATGACGGCGGCTCGCAGTGGCCCCGGCGCGGCGCCGGCATCCACGCGTGGCCCGAGCGCCAGCGCCGCCGAGACGCCCACGATGAACAGGAAGAACGGGAAGATCAGGTCGGTCGGCGTGCAGCCATGCCAGGCCGCATGCTCCAGCGGCCAGTAGACCGCGCCCCAGTCGCCCGGGTTGTTGACCAGCAGCATGGCCGCCACGGCCAGGCCGCGCAGTGCGTCCACCGACGCGATGCGTCGTGAGGACATCGCACTCACGGCTGCATGGCGCTCAGGATTTCGCCGTTGTCCTGGCTCAGTTCCCAGGCGAACACGCCAGCCAGGCCCTGCTTCTTCGCGAACGCGACCTTGGCGCGCACGGCACGCGGGTCGTCGTAACCCACGAAGCGACCACCGCCGACCATGGCCCAGGACTGGGTGCGCTTGTCGAAATGGGCCTTCATGCCCGTCAGCGAGTCGATGTCCTTGAAAGGCACCGAGCCGTCCTCGTTGGGCCAGGGCTTGGCGTAGCTGCCGTCGGCCTTCACGCCGTCGAAACCGCGGCCATACATCGCCACGCCGGCGACAAGCTTGGCCGCCGGCACGCCCTCGCGCTTCAGGTTGGCGACCGACGCCTCCAGGCTGGTGTCGTCGCTGGGCTTGGCGCTGCGCAGCGCAGTGTGGTTGACGGCCTTCTTGGTCCAAGGACCGGCGAAGTCGTAGGTCATCATGAAGACCAGGTCCAGCGACGGCGCCGCGCGGCCCATGGCCATGCGAGCCAACTGCTCCTTGGTCGTGGCAATCGCGGTGGTCAGCGCGTAGCGCTTGCCGACATCGCGACCCAGGGCATCCAGCCCCACGCGCAAATCCTGCATCAGCAGCACGTAATTCTCAGCGTCGGCCTTGCTACCCAACTGCACGCCGTTGACCGCGCCGTTGGAGCCAGGGTGCTCCCAGTCGATGTCCAGGCCGTCGAAGCCCGGGTGGGCACGCAGCCAGTCCACCGAGGACTTGACGAAAGCCGCGCGGCCCTGGGCTGTCGCGGCCAGGTGGAAGAAGGGATCGGAGCCGCCCCAGCCCCCCACCGATGCCAGCACCTGCACCTTGGGGTCGCGGACCTTCAGGCGCTGGAAGGCGGCGGAGAAGATGTCCTGGTCGGCATGCGGTGCGATGCTGAAGTTGGGCTTGCCGGCACAGGCTGTGGCCTCCTTGGCGCGCTCGCCTTCACCGCAGATCAGTAAAAAGGCATAGAGCAGGTGCGTGACACGGCCGGGCTGCAGTTGCTCGACGACATCGACGCCGCGTTCGGCCAGGATGTAGGTGCCGACGACCGGCGGTTTGGTCTCAGCCTGGGCAAGGGAGGCCGCCAGCGCCAGTGCGGCGATCAAGGTCTTCTTCATAGATTGCATTCGCTCGTCAGGCCGGCATCCGGCACGGTGTCGCGGCGGGTCACGCCCTCTTTGCGCAATTGCGCGGCACGGGTCTGCATCGCGGTGGAGCTCAGCGTCTTGCCGGCCTCGTGCAGCACCCAGTCGACCTCAAATTCGTAGTCGCGCGGCGCACCCGCCGTCGCACCGTCGGAAATCCAATGGTTGAAGCTGATCGCCATCGGCTTGCTCGGCACATTGCGGCCGGTGTGCTCGCCCATCAGCTTGCCGTTGACGTAGTGGCGGGTGCGCGTGGCTTCGACCTGCACGGTCAGCAGCTGCCAGCCGTCGAAGGAGCCTTGCACGATGGAGGCCTGGTTGAAGGACTCCCAGGGGTCGATGCGCACCGTGTGCCAGCTGACGCCGTAGAGCCGCGTCTCCGGCTCGCCCCAGCCGCCATGCGGCAGGTATTCGAAGTCGACCTCGCTGAAGTCGGGGTCGTAGTCGTGCTTGAGCGGCCCGGCCAGGAAGAAGCTCTGGACGATGGGGTCGCGTGAGCCCGCCGTGTCGCGAAAGCGCACACGCGCCGTCGTCGTGCCAACCAGGAACTTGCGAGCCGCGCAGAGCTGGGCCAGCGAGGTGTTGGCCGGCGTGCCGTCCGTTGACATCTTCAGCTTGAGCAGTCCGCCGTCCAGCGAGAGCTGGGTGGTGGCGAAGCGTGCACCCGGCAGGCCCGGGTGGCCGGTGCCCTCGCGCAGCACCCAGCCGCTCTGGCGGAGCGCGTCCAGGCTGGTCTGCGAGAAGTCGTCGAAGAACTCGCCAGCGGCGAATGCAGGAGCCGCGGCAACCAGCAACAGCGCCGCGGCCTTCATGCCGGCACGGCCTCGGCCGGCGCGGCCTTGCGCGGCATCGGCACCCACAGCAGCAGCAGCAATGCCGGCAGGCCACAGCCAATCGTCCAGGCGAAAAACTGCTGGTAGCCCATCGCGATCTGGATGTCGCCGCTGATGGACTTGGCGAAGATGAAGCCCAGCTGCATGACGCCCGAACCGAGCGCATAGTGGGCCGTCTGGAAGCGGCCCGGGGCCACGGCCTGCATGATGTACAGGATCATGCCGACGAAGCCGAAGCCATAGCCGAACATCTCCACGCCCACGGCGGCGGCGATGTGCGGCATATCAGCCGGCAGCTGGCTGGCGAGGTAATAGAAGGTGATGTTGGGCACACTCATGGCCACCAGCAGCAGCGGCATCGCGCGCTGCAGGCTGAGCTTGCTGGTGACCCAGCCACCCAGCACGGACCCGACGAGGAACGCACCCGTGCCCACCCAGCCGTAGACGTCGGCCACCTGGCCGGTCGTCAGGCCGAGCCCCCCCTTGTCGCGCGCTTCCAGCAGGAAGAGCGGGCCAATGGTCTGCACCTGGCCTTCGGCGAAGCGGAACATGACGATGAAGAGCACGGCGCGCCAGATGCCCGGCTTCTGGAAGAAGTCGACGACAACCTCCTTCAGCATGGCGGCCACACCCGAGGCCGTCAGTTCGCTGTGCTCGGTGCTCAGCGTGCCGGGCAGGAAGCGGGCGTTGTAGGTGGCCAGCACGGCCACCAGGCCGGCCAGCGCCAGGAAGACGGTGGACCAGGCGTTGGCTGCACCCATCGTGCCTTCCAGATGGCCCGCCAGCTTCAGGATGACGCCGGTGATGAAGAAGCGCGCGCCGTTGAAGAAGGCGCCCTGCCAGCCGGCATAGGCGGCCTGGCGCTTCTCGTCGAGCGAGGCCATGTAGAGGCCATCGCAGGCGATGTCATGCGTGGCCGACGCGTAGGCGATCAGGAAGAGCACGACGATGGCCGCGCCGAACCAGTGCGGCAGATGCAGTGCCAGCGCCATCAGCCCCAAGCCCACGGCGCCGACGTATTGCGCCACGACGACGATCAGCTTCTTGCTGCGCGCGAGTTCCAGGAACGGGCTCCACAGCGGCTTGATGGCCCACGCCAGGCCGAGCACGGCCGTCCAGCGGGCGATCTGGTCGTTCTCGACCCCCAGGTTCTTGAACATCAGGCCCGCGATGAGCATGACGACGAAGAACTGCATGCCCTGCACGAAGTACAGGGTGGGCACCCACCTCATTGGAGTCCGAGCCTGTTCCATCACTGCAGTCCCTGCGGCGCGCGGCCGGTGGCTTGGGCTCGGCCTTCCAGCCAGGCCTTGAGGCCGGCCAGCGCACCGGGCGCAAAGCCCCAGCTCAGCACGGTCGGGCCGGCGACGTCCAGGCTCTGGTAGGGGTTCCACAGCGACAAGTGCAGGTCGGGTCGCCACTCGCTCGCGGCCAAGCCGTAGCGGGCGCGGCGCGTAGAGACCAGCACATTGACACGCCCGTCCTTGGGCACGGTGCGCCAGTCGAGCTGGGCGATGTCGTCGACCATCTGGACCTGGGCGTCGCTGAAGGACTCGAACAGGGCCACGGCTTGTCGGCCAGTGGGGCCGGCCTCGGAGACCATGTCGGTCGGCACATCGCCCTGCACGATGACGCGGATGGGTGCATCCAAAGCCGGCGGCCTGGCACCGCGCAGTGCGGTCAGGCCCGCGGCCCAGGCTTCGGCCATCAACGCATGGTCGGCCGCCCGGGCAGCGCTGTCGTCCACGGCGCGGGCCGGGTAGGCGGCGGCGAGGCGGTCGAGGCGGCGATTGGCCGTCTCGCCCTGCTCGGCCGTCAACCGGCCGCTGGCGAAGGCGTCGCGCAGCGCGTTGATGGCGACGAGCTGCTCGGCCGGCGAGCCCTGGGCCAGCACCATGTCGGCGCCGGCCTCGATCGCCATGACGGCCGACCTGGCGTAGCCGAAACGCTCGGCCACGGCCTTCATCATCAGCGCATCGGTGATGACGACGCCGTCATAGCCCCAGTCCTGGCGCAGGATGCCGCCGATCAGCTGCGGCGACAGCGTGGCCGGGCGGTCGGGGTCGATCTGCGGATAGACGATGTGGGCCGTCATCATGGCCGGCGCCTGCGAGGCCAGTGCCTTGAAGGGCGCCAGCTCCAGTGCGTTCAGCTCGGCACGCGTCTTGTCGACGGTGGGCAGGGCGTGGTGCGAGTCCACATGCGTGTCGCCATGGCCGGGGAAGTGCTTCACGCAGCAGGCCACGCCTTCGCGCAGCGAGCCACGCATCCACGCAGCCGCGAGACGGCTGACCTCGACCGGGTCGTTGGAAAAGCTGCGCTCGCCGATGACCGGGTTGGCCGGGTTGTTGTTGACGTCGAGCACCGGCGCGAAATTCCAGTTGATGCCCAGCGACTTCAGCCCGCGCGCCACCGCGGCGCCCACGGCCTCGGCACGGTCGGCGTCGCCACTCGCGCCCAAGGCCATCGCCGACGGCGGCTGCGGCAGGAAGGTCACGCGAACCACGGCGCCGCCCTCCTGGTCGATGCCGATCAGCGCCTCAGGGCCGAGCACTTCGATGAGGTCGCTCATCAGCGCGCGCACCTCGCTCTCGCTGCCGATGTTCTTGCGGAACAGGCAGACCGAGCGGATCTTCTGCTGGCGCAGAAAGGCCGCAGTCTCAGCGTCAAGAGACTGGCCGGGGATATCGACCATCACGAGACGGCCGGGGTCGAAGGTGCTCATGGCTGTTCTCAGTGGGTCTTGGTGACCTTGGCCAGGTTGGGCGGCACATCGGGGTTGAAGCCCCGTGCGCGCGCCAGCGCCTCGACCATGGGATAGAAGCTCTGCACGAGGGCGATGGGGTCGAGGTCCTCGTTGCCCGTCGTCACCAGCGGCAGCAGCTCGACGCCCGGCGTGCAGGGCGTTCCAATTGGGGCGGCCAGCAGCACGCGACCGCCGCGAGAGCTCATCTCTTCGGCGATGGCCAGCAGGCCGGCCTGGGCCGGGCCGCGCGGCGCGAACACCAGCAGCGGATAGCCGTCACGCACCAGGGCCATGGGGCCGTGCTTGACCTCGGCGCCCGAGAAGGCCTCGGCCTGGATACCGCAGGTTTCCTTGAGCTTGAGCGCCGCTTCCATCGCGACGGCCAGGCCCGTGCCACGGCCGAGCACAAAGAGGCGGTCCTCGTTCTGCAGCACCGGCAGCGCGGCGCTCCAATCCAGCTTGGCGGCCCGCTCCAACGCGATGGGCAGCACGTTCAGCGCGGCGCGCAGGGCGTCGTCCTGCTGCCAGGCAGCGACGACGCGGGCGCCGGCCACCAGCTGGGCGATATAGCTCTTCGTAGCGGCCACGCTCTTCTCGGGGCCGGCGTGCAGCTCGAACACGTGTTCCGCCGCGGCCGCGAGCGGCGAGCCGCTGGCGTTGACGAAGGCCACCGTGCGCGCACCGCCTTCGCGGAAGAACTTCGTCGGCGCGATCAGGTCGGGGCTCTGGCCTGACTGCGAGAAGGCCATCGACAGCAGGCCCTGGCAGTGGATGCGGCTCTGGTAGAGCGTGATCAGCGACATCGGCAGCGAGGTGACCAGCCGGCCCAGGCGCGCCATGACGAGGTAGGCCAGGTAGTGAGCCGCATGGTCGGAGCTGCCGCGCGCAATCGTCAGCACGCTGCTGGGCGGCTGCTCCTGCAGCGCCTGGCCCAGGCGGGTATAGCTCAGCGGGTCCGCTGCCAGTTGGCGGGCCACCACGTCCGGCGCGCTCAGCGCCTCTTCAAGCATCAACGACGACATCGATCTCTTCACCTTCTACAAACACGCGCCGCAGATTCAGTGCGGCATCCATCACGACCACATCGGCCCAGGCGCCAGCCTCAAGGCGCCCGCGGTCTGTCAGGCCCAGGTATTCGGCGGCCGCGGTCGACACACGCCGCGACGCTTCGGGCAAGGTCAGGCCCACGGTCTGCACGAGGTTGCGCAGCGCCTGGTCCATCGTCAGAGCGCTGCCGGCCAGCGTGCCGTCGGCCAGGCGCACACCGCCCAGGCATTTCTGCACCGTGTATTCGCCGAGGCGGTATTCGCCGTCGGGCATGCCGGCTGCGGCGGTCGAGTCGGTCACGCAGAACAGGCCGGGGATGCAGCGCAGCGCGACGCGGATGGCGCCGGGGTGCACATGCATGAGGTCGGGGATGAGCTCGGCGTGTTCGCCGTGGGCGAGCGCCGCGCCGACCATGCCGGGCTCGCGGTGGTGCAGGCCGGTCATCGCGTTGAAGAGGTGGGTGAAGCCCGCGGCGCCGGCCTGGAGGGCCGCCACGCCGTCGTCATAGCCGCCATTGCTGTGGCCGATCTGCACACGGATGCCGGCGTCGCGCAGCGGGCCGATCAGCGCCAGGTGGCCGACCATCTCGGGCGCGATGGTCAGCACCTTGATGGGCGCGAATTCGTTGAGCCGCTGCACCTCTTCCAGCGTCGCGGGGATGGCATGCGCAGGCTGGGCACCGAGTCGATCAGGGCTGATGTACGGGCCTTCGAGATGCACGCCGAGCACGCGGGCCGACTGGCGGCCGCGCTGGCGGCAGACCGGGCCCAGCGCCTTCAGCGCGGCCTCGATCTCGCCGACCGGCGCCGTCATCGTCGTGGCCAGCAGCGCCGTCGTGCCGTGGCGGGCGTGGCGGCGCGCAATCGTCGCGATGGCGTCGCCGCCCTCCATCGTGTCGCGGCCACCGCCGCCATGCACATGGGTGTCGATGAAGCCGGGCAACAGGATGGACCGGCCGCCCTCGCCGGCGCGCAAGACATCGATGGGCGTGCCGCTGACGGCCGCGATGCGGCCGTGGGCGATGTCCAGGTGGCCGGTGATCACGCCCTGGGGCGTGACGATGTCGCCTTCGAGTCGAAGTTTCATCAGTCCCTGCGCATCTCGGCCACGAAGTCGTAGTAGTCGCTTCGGCAATAGGAATGCGTCAGCTCGACGGCCTGGCCCGAGGACAGATAGCCGACCCGCGTGATGAAGAGGACGGCCGCACCTAACGGCACCTCCAGCAGACCGGCGAGCTTGGCGTCGGCATTCAGCGCGCGGATGTGCTGCAGCGCGCGCACCGGCGCGCGGTCGCCAAGATGGGTGTAGAGCGACGCCTCGACCTTCTGCGGGTCGGGCAGCACGGTCTGCGGCAGCACCGAGACTTCGTAGGCCATGACGACCGAGTCGGCCAGGCGCAAGCGCTCCAGGCGGGCGACGCGCTCACCGCTCTTCAGCTCCAGCGACAGCTGCTCGTCGGGTGCCGCCGGCGTGAAGCCGCGCAGCAGCCAGCGCGAGCTGGGCACGAAGCCTCGCTGGTGCAGTTCTTCCGAGAAGCTGGTCAGGCGCGTCAGCGGCTGCTCCAGCTTGGGCGCGATGTAGTTGCCCGAGCCGCGCTTGCGGATGATCAGCCCCTGCTCGACGAGACGGTCGATGGCCTTGCGCGCGGTGACACGCGACAGCTCGAGCTGCTCGGCCAGCACGCGCTCGCTGGGCAGGGCCTCGTCGGCGTGGAAGACCCCCTCGCGGATGGCCGTCGCCAGGCTCTGCGCGAGCTGCATGTAGAGCGGCGACGCCGCATTGGGATCAGGCTTGAAATTGAAGACGGCGCTCATGCGTGGTTCATTTCTTGTTGTTGAATCAACCAGAGCGCGCCGATGACCGGCTCGCCCTGAGGTTCGACACGGCGAGACTGCAAGGCCGGGCTGAGGCGCGCGCCCAAGCGCAGCGCGATGCTGCCGGCCAGGGCCAGCGGCAGGGTGGGATGGAGTGCGGCAGCGAGGGCGTCGAGCGCACCCGCTGCCTGCGCCAGCAGCACGCTGGCGGCAGGGTCGTTTTCTTCGTGCTCGAAGACCAGGGGCGCCAAGCTGGCATAGCCCCTCTGCCCGGCTTGGGCACAGAAGCCCAGCATTTCTTCGCGCGTCGCGCCGGTCTGGCGCCAGACGGCCTGCACCAGCGGACCGGCCGGGACGCGGCTGTCGTAGGCGGCTTGAGCAAGCTTCATGGCCTGTTGGCCGAGCCACGCGCCACTGCCCTCATCGCCGATTTGCCAGCCCCAGCCGCCCACCATGCGGCGGCTGCCGTCGGGCAGCAGGGCCTCGGCAACCGAGCCAGTGCCTGAAATCAACAGTGCACCGGGCTGGCCATCATGGGCGCCCAGCAGGGCGACGAGGCCGTCGGTGACCAAACTGAAGCGAGCCACGCCGGGGTCGGCCGCGACAAAGGCGCGCAATTGCGCCGGCACGCCGGTGCCCGACAGGCCCAGGCCGATAGCGCAATCCCGCAGCGTCAAACCAGGCACGCCGGCGTGGTCGATGGCCTCGGCGATATGCCGCCAGGCCTGCTCGGCGCCCTGGCCGAGGGCCGAAGCGCCTGCCTCACCGCGGCCGAGAATGTGCCCATGCGCATCGGCCACGACGGCCCGCGTGCTGGTGCCGCCCCCGTCGATGCCGACCCACCAGCGCGCAGGCCGGCCGGAGTCGTGGGAAGTCAGCAGGGAGGGATCGAGAACAGGCGGCATGGTCGACGGGATTCTGTCGATACCACTCTAATACCAACGACCATGCACGTCAATTGGTTTTAAACTGGTCTACGGCCACTCGATTGGGCTAAGGATCAGCCCGAGTCGGAGTGCGGCTTGCTCTCGGAATCGACAAGAATACCAGTGAGAAACCAACCCGATCCATCCGGATCCGCCGCCGTGTTCACCCTCCACCCTGCCGCCAGCGAAGCCCTGGCCGACCTGCTGGGCCGTATCGCCCGCGTCGCCCATCGCCACCCTGCCGCGGCCGACCGGCTGCTGGATGCGCTCAGCGTAAACGCTTTCACGGCGGGCGACACCGCTGTCGGTGTGGATGCACTCTACGCGCGCTTCGGTCTGCTGGAGCCGCGCGGACGTGCACTGGAATTGCTGCCGGCCCTTGAACAAGCCGGTGCGCTGGCAGCCGCCGGACATTTCCCGGTGCAGGCCGCGCGGGTTTGCGAAGCGCTCGGGCGTATTGCCTACCAGCAGGGCGAGTATCAGCTCGCCAGTGAGCAATGGTCGCGGGCGCTGGACCTCGCGGAGGTCAGCGGTCATTTGCAGGCCGGCGTGGCCGCGCGCATTGGCCTCGGACAGATTCATTACGCCCAGGCCGACTGGGCGCGCGGCTTGCGCCAGATGCGTGACGCCGGCGAGCAACTCAAGCTCGGCGGCGGCGACGACAGCTACCTGGCCGCCAAGCTGGCGCTGAACATCGGCGTCGGCAGTTTTGAGACTGGCGACCTGCCCGCCGCCGAGCGCCATTTCAGCCATGGCCTGGCCGCGGCGCGGCGCGGCGGCCACCGCGTCTTCGAGGCCGAGGCGCATTGGCATCTTGCCCGCGCAGCGCTGGCCCGTCAGCGCATGGACTGGGCCGTGGCCGACTGCCGTCTGGCGCTCGACATTGCTGCTCGCCACGGCTACCCCTGGCTGGAGGCGGCCGCCAGCCGCACCTGGACCGAGATCGCCCTGGCCCGCGGCGACAACGCCGCCGCCGTGCGCTCGACCCGCCACGGCCTGGCCCTGGCCCAGCGCATCCAGGCTCGTGCGCAGGCACGCCAGGCCCACCTGCAACTGGCCGAGCTGCTGCAGGCGGAGGGAGATGCCCCCGGCGCACTGGACCACCTCTGGCAACACCTGGCCCTGCAGTCCGAGATCGAGCGCCTCAGCCTGCCCGCTCGCACGACGTTGGCCGCGCCGCCGGCCGAGGAGGCCGGTACGCCGGTCACGCCGGAGGAATTGCTGCTGCATCTGTGCGGCCAGCGCCAGCGCCTGTCCACGGCAACGCCGCCCGAGGCATTGGCTGAGCTGAAGGCGGCGAGCATCCGCATCCTCGGGCTGGCCAGCGTGATCCGTTGGCCGCTCGGGCAAGGCGGACTGAGCAACGCTGAGCAGCCGCGCTACGTCGACCTGCTGACCCGCCATGGCGCGCCGCTCGCGCTGCCGGATGCGGCCCTGCATCCCTGCCATGCCGAGCTGTCCGGCCTGCAAGGCGCCGCCGAGGCACGTATCGAGGTGCCCCTGTATGACGGTGCGCAGCTGGCCGGCGCCCTGTGGCTGGTCGATGCCCGCACGACGCGGGCCTGGACGCGCCAGGAGCTGCTGATCGCCAGCCAACTGGCACTGCTGTTCGAGGTGGTGATCAGAGGCTGAGGCGCGTGGGGCGAGCGCGGCTGTTGAAGAGCAGCCCCGCCTTTCGCTGCCCGGAATCCGGCCGCGTCATCGCCTTTTCACGCCGCACTGTCACAGTGCGGCACTCGTGCACGCCACCTCCTCCGACACCCACTCACTCTGCGCCGCACGCCCCGCCCTGCCGCGCGGCTTCGGCCTCGTCATCGGCGCGCAGTTCGCCTCGGCGCTGGCCGACAACGCCCTGCTCATCGTCGCCATCGCGCTGCTCGCGCAGCAGGGCTTCCCGCTGTGGTGGGCGCCACTGCTGAAGGTGGGCTTCATGGCCGCCTATGTGCTGCTCGCGCCCTGGGTCGGGCCACTGGCCGACGCCTTCGCCAAGGGCCGCGTGATGGCCGCGATGAACCTCGTGAAGATGCTCGGCCTGGCGCTGCTGGCCCTCGGCCTGCACCCGGTGGCGGCGCTGGCGGTGGTCGGCCTGGGCGCTGCGGCCTATGCGCCGGCCAAGTACGGCCTGATCACCGAGATGGCCGCGCCCGAAGCGCTCGTGAAGGCCAATGGCTGGATCGAGATCAGCGTCGTCTCCGCGGCACTGCTGGGCGCGGTGCTGGGCGGCGCGCTGGTCAGCCCCCTTTGGT
The DNA here is from genome assembly GCF_056401875.1 of Roseateles sp. P4_D2. NCBI lineage: Bacteria > Pseudomonadati > Pseudomonadota > Betaproteobacteria > Burkholderiales > Sphaerotilaceae > Roseateles > Roseateles sp. P4_D2. The sequence goes on from NZ_JBFUIM010000024.1 coordinate 23,582, forward strand.
TGGCCTCGGGCATGGCCGACTTCTGCGATGGCCTGAACCTGCCGGCCGACAAGCTGACGGGCTCGCTCGCGGCCMTGCTCGTCATCTATGCGGTGTCCAGCCTGCTGAACGCCGGCATCGCCGACAGCGGGCGGCGCCAGCGCAGCGTCGCGCACGATCCAGCGACGCTGCTGCGCGAATTCCGCGCTGCCAACCGCACACTCTGGCGCGACCGCGAGGGTGGCTTGTCGCTGGCGGCAACGACGCTGTTCTGGGGCGTCGGGGCGACGCTGCAGTTCGCGGTGTTGAGATGGGCTGGCGAGGCACTCGCGCTGCCCTTGAGCCAGGCAGCCTATCTGCAGGCGGCGGTGGCGGTGGGCGTCATCGGCGGCGCGGCGGCGGCAGGGCGCTGGCTGGCGTTGCACCAGGCGCGGCATGGGCTTTGGGCCGGCATCGCACTGGGCCTGCTGATGCCAGTGGTGGCCGAGGTCAGCGAGGTGGCAACGGCCGCGGTCGTGCTCGCTCTGGTCGGCGCCGTGGGTGGCGCGATGGTCGTGCCCCTGAACGCGCTGCTGCAGCACCGCGGCGCGACGCTGCTGAGCGCGGGGCGGTCCATCGCCGTGCAGGGGTTCAATGAAAACCTGAGCGTGCTGGCGATGCTGGCGACCTATGCCGGCTGCGAAGCCGCGGGTGTGCCGATCGCGGTGACGCTCAGCGGGCTGGGCGTGCTGGTTGCGGGCGCGATTGCAGCGCTGATCTGGGTGGACACCCGCAGCCGCGCCTAGAGGCTCCTCGCGTTAGGCCGCGGCCTGCAAACCCGTCAGTCGGAACACCGGCTCGCCGCGCGCGATGGCGCCTTCCAGCACCGATTCGAAACGCGCCGTGATATCGGCCCAATCCAATCGCCTTGCCGTGGCTCGCGCCGCCCCGGCCACCACCCGGCGGGCGTTGGCGTCCATGGCGGCAACGCCCGCCGCCGCGACAAAGGCGTCTTCCTTGCCCGGACCGGCCAGCCAGCCGTTCACGCCGCTACGGATCAACTCGCCCGCAGCCGCACTCTCGAAGGCGACGACGGCGCAGCCGCTGGCCATGGCCTCGGTCGTCACATTGCCGAAGGTCTCGGTCAGGCTTGCAAACAGGAAGAGGTCCAGCCCTGCGTAATGCGCCGCCAGATCGTCGCCACCGCGCTGTCCTGCAAACACGGCGTCGGGAACACGCGCCGCCAGCTCGGCACGCATCGGCCCGTCGCCGACGAAGACGAGGCGGGCACGCGGTTGCAGCCGCTTCACAGCTTCAAAAGCGGCCAGCACGACGCCAAGGTTCTTCTCGGGGGCCAGGCGGCCGACGTAACCCATGACCAGATCGTCAGACGCGGCGCCCCAGCTCGCGCGCATCGCAGCGTTGCGTCGCGCCGGATCGAAGCGCTGCGTATCGACACCACGGCCCACCACCGACAGCCGCTCGAAGCCGCGTTCGGCCAGCAGCACGCGCATGGCCTCGGTGGGCACCATGGTTGCGTCGCAGCGGTTATGGAATTTGCGCAGATAGCCCATGATGGGCTTGGACAGCAGGCCCAGGCGGTAGTGCTTGCCGTAGGCATGGAAGTTGGTGCGGTAGTCGGACGTGACGGGCAGCGACAGGTGCTGGGCCGCCTGGAGTGCCGACCAACCCAGCGGCCCTTCGGTCGCGATGTGAACGACGTCGGGACGGCGCAGCGACCACAGCTTCACGAGGCTGCGCTTGCTGGGCACGCCCATGCGCAGGTTGGGATACAGCGGCACGGGCAGGCCCTTGGTCAGGACTTCGTCGATCTCGGGCTTGCCGGTGGGCTGCATGCCCATCCGGGCTGGCTGGCGCGGGCGGATGAGCTGCACGTCGTGGTTGCGGCGGTTCAGACCGTCCACGACGCGAGCCATCGACATGGCGACGCCGTTGACTTCGGGCGGATAGGTCTCCGTCACCACCGCAAGCCGACGCGAATGGCGCGGCGCGGGCAAGTCGTCAACCAGGATGTCGTCGGCGTCGGTTGCGGTTTTCATGCGCGCATGGTCGGCAGCGTTTGCAACAGCACGATGACAACCGGACCGTCACGCCGATTTCACGCAAGCAGCCCACCATCGCGCTGCTTGCCACCCAAATACGAGGACGGGACGTGAACGAGTTCTTTCAAACCCTGAAGACCCAGCGCTGGGACGACCACCGCTACTACCACCACAGCCGCATCAACCAGAGCCTGCACCTGATCAGCGCCTTGAGCTTCCTGGTGTCGTATGCGCTGTTGTTCGTGAATCCCGCGTGGTCGGCACTGCTGGCTTGGTGCGTATCGATGACGACGCGCCAGGCGGGTCACTTCTTCTTCGAGCCGCGTGGCTATGACGAGGTGAACAAGGCTACCGACGAGTACAAGGAAGAGATCAAGATTGGCTACAACATCCGCCGCAAGATCGTGCTCATGGCGGTGTGGGTGGCGCTGCCGGCGGTGCTGTGGTTGGCGCCGTCGCTGGGCGGCCTGATCCAGCCCGCCGTGGGCCTGCAGGGCTATGTCGAGGACGTGGGCATGGCCTGGTTCTGCCTGGGCGTGACGGGCCTGGTCTTCCGCGTCGTGCAGCTGTGGGTGACGCAGAACCTGATGCAGGGTCTGGCCTGGGGCTTCAAGATCATCACCGACCCCTTCCACGACGTGATGCTGTACTGGAAGGCGCCGCTGTACCTGCTGCGCGGTCAGCTCATTGACCCGATGGACCACGTCGGCCAGCAGGCGCATTGAGCTGATGGACGAAACCCTCACCTTCTCGGCACTGGCGCTCGGCTTGCTGGCGCTGCTGCCGGCCGCCAAGCGGCGCATCGAGCTGTCGCGGGCCAAGCACCGGTCGCTGGCCGGGCATTCGCGCATGGCCAAGCGGCTAGCGCGCTGGGTGCCGGGCTATGCCTACGACGAGGCGCAGTTCTTCGCGGCCGACGGCGCGCCGGCCGATGTGGCCGCGCAGCGCAAGGCGGCGCTGCAGCGACTGGGCGCCGAGTTCAACACGCGCTTTGCGAAGACGCTCGCGGCCACCGAGCAGGCGCGCGACACCATCTCCGACCTGCGTTTCACCGGCCGCTACCGCGTGCCCTTCCAGTTCAGCCCCGTGCTGCGCGAGCATCTGAAGGTGGGCGCCTTCCTGAAGCACAGCGAGGGCGTGCAGGTGGAGGACCTGGACGGCAACCGGCTCTACGACCTGACCGGCTCCTACGGCGTCAATGTGTTGGGCTATGACGCCTACAAGGAATGCATCGACGAGGCGGTCATAACGGCGCGCAACCTCGGCCCCGTGCTCGGCGCCTACCACCCCTGCGTGCTGGATGTGCTGTCGCGGCTGAAGGCCATCTCCGGTCAGGACGAGGTGAGCTTCCACATGTCCGGCACCGAGGCCGTCATGCAGGCCGTGCGGCTGGCGCGTTATCACACCAAGAGGAAGCGCCTGGTGCGCTTTGCCGGTGCGTACCACGGCTGGTGGGAGGACGTGCAGCCCGGCCCGGGCAACCCGCTGCCGCCGCGCGAGACTTTCACGCTGCAGGACATGGCCGAGCGTTCGCTCAAGGTGCTGGCGACGCGCCGCGACATCGCCTGCGTGCTGGTCAATCCGCTGCAGGCACTTCATCCCAACGCGAGTGCGCCGGGTGACTCCGCGCTGATCGACGGCAGCCGCCGCGCGAGCTACGACCGCGAGGCCTACACGGCCTGGCTCAAGAAGCTGCGCGAGGTGTGCACGGCACGCGGCATCGTGCTGATCTTCGACGAGGTGTTCGTGGGTTTTCGCCTGGCACCGGGCGGCGCTCAAGCGTACTTCGGCGTGAAGGCCGACCTCGTCACCTACGGCAAGACGCTTGGCGGCGGGTTGCCGGTGGGTGTGGTGTGCGGCAGCCGCGCACTGATGCAGCGTTACCGCGAGGACCGGCCGGCGGACATCTGCTTTGCACGCGGCACCTTCAATGCGCACCCCTACGTGGTGGCCGCAATGGCGGCGTTCCTGAAGCGGATCGAGCGCCCCGAGACGAAAGCGCTGTACGACGGCCTCGACGCACGCTGGAACGCGCGCTGCGCGCAGTTCAACGCCCGCCTGCAGGCGGCCGGCGCGCCTGTGCGCATGGCCAATCTGTCGACGATCTGGACCGTGATGTACGACCAGCCCGGCCGCTACCACTGGATGCTGCAGTTCTATCTGCGCAAGCATGGCCTGGCGCTGAGCTGGGTGGGCACGGGCCGGCTGATCTTCAGCCTGAACTACAGCGACGCCGAGTTCGCCGAGGTTATGAACCGCTTCATCGCCGCGTGCGACGAGATGCGTGCTGACGGCTGGTGGTGGACCGCGCCCGAGCTGACCGCCAAGGCCATCCGCCGCGGCGTTTTTCGCGAGATGCTGGAGCAGAAGTTCTGATGAAAGACCGCGAAGCATCGCCCGCGCTGAGCGTCGGGATGAATGACCACGCGCGGCCCCGCCGGGGATGGTTCAAACGCCTCGTGGCGCAGGAAGACTTGAACTTCCTGCTGACCAACCGCGTGCCGCGGATCGCGCTCACGCAGATGATGGGTCGCTTCTCACGCATCGAGAGCCCGTGGCTGACGCGGCTGACCATTGCCGTCTGGCGGATGTTCACGCCGCTGGACCTGAGCGAGGCCAAGCACCAGAGCTTCCGTTCGCTGAAGGATTGCTTCACCCGCGAGCTGAGACCCGGCTCACGCGTGTTCGACGCGCGGCCTGAAATCTTTGCAAGCCCCAGCGACGCCATCGTCGGCGCGACCGGCGTCGTCGAACGCGGGCAGGTCTACCAGGCCAAGGGGTTTCCATATTCGACCGAGGAGCTGTTCGGGCCGACCCAGGACGCCTGCGCCTTCGAGGGCGGCCGCTTCGTCACGCTGCGGCTGACGTCGGCGATGTACCACCGCTTCCACGCGCCGGCGGACGGCACGGTGGAGCATGTGACCTATCTGAGCGGAGACACGTGGAACGTGAATCCGGTGGCACTGAAGCGTGTGGAACGGCTGTTCTGTCGCAACGAGCGCGCCGTGGTGCGCATGACGCTCTCAAGCGGTCATCCGATCGCGCTGGTGCCTGTCGCGGCCATCCTGGTGGCCAGCATCCGCCTGCACTTCCTCGACGTGCTGCTGCATCTCGGCCGCAAGGGTGCGAACGAGATGCCTTGCTCGGCGCCGCACGTGAAAGGCCAGGAGATGGGCTGGTTCGAGCACGGTTCGACCATCATCGTCTTCGTGCCCAAGGGCTTTGACCTGGCCGAGGGCATTGCCCCGGACGTGCAGATCCGCGCCGGCCAGGCATTGCTCAGGCTGAGCTGACCGTATCCGGTGCCGCGGCCTTCGCGGCTGCCGGCATCGGCAGCGCCACAGGCACGGTCTTCGGCGCAGGCAGCATGCCGGGCAATGCCGCTTCGTCGCCTCGGTCGATGATCTCCAGCCGGCCGTCGAAGTGCTCGACGAGGGCTGTGAGGCTCTCCACCCAATCGCCGTCATTGCAGTAAAGGATGCCGTCGATCTCGCGGATCTCCGCATGATGAATGTGGCCGCAGACAACGCCGTGCGCACCGCGCTTCCTGGCCTCACGGGCAACGGCGTTTTCGAACTCGTTGATATAGCTGACCGCGCGCTTGACCTTGTGTTTCAGATAGCGCGACAGGCTCCAGTACGGCAGGCCGCATTTGGCGCGGATGCGGTTGAACCAACGGTTGACCTTGAGCGTGAACTCATAGGCCAGATCGCCCGCGATGGCCAGCCAGCGCGCGCACTGGATGACGCCGTCGTACAGGTCACCATGCGTGACCCACAGCCGTTTGCCGTCGGCCGTCACATGCATGGCCTCTTCCATCACATCGACGCCGCCGAAGTTGTGCGCGAGGTATTTGCGCGCGAATTCGTCATGGTTGCCGGGGATGAAGATGACCCGCGTGCCCTTGCGCGCCTTGCGCAGCAGTTTCTGCACGACGTCGTTATGCGCCTGCGGCCAGTACCAGGAGCGGCGCAGCTGCCAGCCGTCGATGATGTCGCCGACGAGGTAGAGCGTCTCGCACTCGACGTCGCGCAGGAAGTCGAGCAGGGCCTTGGCCTGGCAACCGGGGGTGCCCAGATGCAGGTCAGAGATCCAGACAGTTCGCACCGACAGCGTGGGCGTGTCGGCGGCAGCGGAGTCTTGCGTCGTCGGCATGGCGGGCATGCTGCCCGTATGTCATGACGCGAGCGTGAACATCCTCAGGCCAGTCCCTTGAACGGGCCGCTGCCCAGCCAACGCTCGATCTGGGCCTGGCGGTCGTTGCCCCAGAAGGGTTCCCCGTCGACGATGAAATGAGGCGCGCCAAACACGCCAGCGGCAATGGCAGCGTCGTTCTCGGCTTTGAGGCGGTTCTTCCAGACCGGGTCGCTCCAGGCGGCCTCGGCCGCGTCGGCATCAATGCCGGAATCGGCCAACAGCCCCTTCAGTGCCTCAACATCACCGAGCAAGATACCGCGCGTGAAATAGGCGCGCAGCCCGGCGTGCGCCCAAGCGACGGCGCGGGCCGGGTCCTGATCACTCAGCCACCAGAACACGCGCGCCGCGTTCTGCGTCGCGATCGGAAAGGCATCGGGCTGACGGTAGGGCAGTCCGGCGAAATGGGCCGAGCGCTCGAAGTCGCGCAGCGTGTAGTCGCGCTTGATCGGGTGAGCCACGGGCGATCTCAGCTCTGCAGCCTGGAAGGTCACGCCGAGCAGGATGGCATGCCATTGCACGCGCCGGCCATGCCGGGCGGCGACGGCCTCGACCCACTCCGAGGCGATGTAGGAATAGGGCGAGGAGAAGTCGAAATAGAACCGCACCGGCGCGCGCAGCACGGCGGTGTTGTCGGCAAGAAAGCGGTCGTCAATCATGACGCGACCTTAGCCGCGCCCAAGCGTGCACCGCAGCGGTGCTTACGCCGAGTGCAAGCGTGCTGCAAGCCGAGGTGTCGCGGCTTCGATGGGCTCGAGCAGGCGCGGCCAAAGCTTGGCACCCAGGTCACGTCGGAAGGGGCCGAAATGCTCGATTTTGCTGACGCCCAGATCGGCCGGAGCGACGGCATGGCGCTGCACGCGCGCGGCGCTGAAATGGCCGGCCAGCGCGTCGACGGCGGCGGCAGGACCGAAGAGATGGTCGTCTGTGACGCTCCACAGATGCGCCGGGCCGGTAAACCGGTGGTAGCTCCGCTCGCGCGCCAGGCTTTCGTCGCCGAACAGGAAGCCGGGCTTTCGCCCCCACGCGGCCCATTCCAGCGCCGCGGCAGCAGGCAGGTTCTCGGCGCGCGGGCCGAGCATGCGGCCGGGCGCATGGCCGAACAGCCTCACTGCGACCGGCAGCATCAGATGGAAGAACAGCCAAGCCTGCAGGCGCGCGAAGCCCGACCAATGCCCCAGGTAGGCCACCTGGGCCGCAACGCCAAGCAGCGCATCCACCTTGTCCTCGAAGCCGGGCACGAGGCCGACCGAGTTGCCGCCCAGCGAATGCCCGACCCACAGCAGGCCGAGTTCGCGGCGCTGGGCCGCAGCCTCCTCGCGCCGACGCTTGTCTGCCGCGTGCAAGGCTGCGCCCATGTCCACCCGAGCCCAATCCCGCAGGCGCACGTCCTCGCCGGGCTGCAAAGCCTCGCGCGAGGCAGCGATGCCTCGATAGTCGAAGCTCAACACGGCATAGCCGCGCCTGGCCAGCCACTCCGCGAAGTGGCGGTAATAGCTGGCCGGCACCGCCGTTGCGGCCCCTATCACGGCCACCGCGCGCACGCCGACGGCATGCGGGGGCTCAAACCACTGCGCCGCAAGCAGGCGGCCATCGCTGCAACGCAGCGGCGTCGGACAGACACGCACCTGCAGGTCGCGGGCGTGGGTGTCGTCCAGGTCCAGTGCACTTGTCGCCGGAATGGGCAGCGGCAGCGCATCGGCAGGGGTCAAGGGAAGGCTGTTCATCGGAACCTCGGGTCAGCGCGCTTGTGGCGGCGGTGGAGGCAGTCTAGATTGGCAACTTTTCAAGCAGTAGATCGTCTACAAGCCCCAGATCGTCAACAAAATGTCGACAAAGAACCCCGTCCCGCCTGGCGTCGGCCGACGCCGCCAGACCGCTGCCGAAGAGGCTTTGGACGCGAATGCGCTGGAGCTTTTCGCACGCATTGCCCAGGCCGGCAGCTTTGCCCAGGCGGCGCGGGACCTCGGGCTGACACGCGCGGCGATCAGCCGCCGCATTGCGGCTATCGAGAACGCAGTCGGCCTGGCGCTGTTCGCTCGCAGCACGCGCAGCCTGGGCCTGACGGAGGCCGGCCGGCGCCTCCACGCCCGTGCCCGCGCCGTTCGTGATGCGGCAGAGAGCGCCCGCCTGGCCCTGCGGCACGCGCGTGACCAGCTTGACGGCACGATCCGCATCAGCACCACCGCCGGTTTTGGCCGGCATGTGCTCGCGCCTTTGCTCGCGCGCTTCCAACTGCTGCACCCGGCCGTGCGCTACGAACTCTTCTTCACGGATCGCCGCGTGGACTTGATGCGCGAAGGGCTGGACATCGCGTTCCGCGTCACCAGCAAGCCACCCGAGCAATGGGTCGCCCAGCCGGTGCTGCCGTTTGTGGTCCGCGTCTACGGTCGCGGCCGACACACATCTGCGCAAGAGCCCCAGGATCTCGCCAACGCACCCCTGCTGCTGCTGGGCCAGGGAGAGGAGCCCGTCGTCACCGAGTGGCAGCACGACGATGGACGACGGCAGAGCGTGTCGCTGCAGGCGGTGGCCTGGGGCAGCGACCTGGACGGGCTTGTTGCTCTGGCGCGCCACGGCGCCGGATTGGTCATCGCACCGGATTTCTGCGTGGAGCCGCTGCGGGCGCTGCGGGATGAGGACGACGCTGCGGCCGGGACGCCGAGCTTGGGCTCGTTGACGGCAGCTGCGCTGGTCGACGTGCTGCCCGGATGGCGCATGCTGGCCGGTATTGACACTGTGCAAGCGTTGACCCTGCCGCTGCCTAGCGGCTCGGAAACCGCACGTGCGTTGGTTCGCTTCGTGCGGCAGTCGCTGGGCGGCGGTCGCGCGTGAGGGACTAAGGTGACTGAGCGGACGCCACCGATTACAAATCGTCTTGATGAGAGGCGGGAGACCCGATGAGCCGGCCGCGCTACCTGTTCATGGCCTGCCCATCGGCTGACGCAGGAGACTGCATCGAAACGGCAATTCAGGGACTCCATTTGGACCAGCGGTTGCGCACCTTGCTGGTTGCGCGCGCCAACTGGCATCAGTCACTGTCGGGTCGCTATTGGCCGGACGAGATGCCGGAGGTGGAACAACTCCTGCTGCGGGCGGGTGGCTTGATCGCGGCGCACGCTGTCACCATGACGCTCAGCTGGATTGTCAGCAACGAAGGCTATTCCGCATTGAAGCCGAGAGGGATGCCGGCCGGATTCGTCGATCTGCTACGTGCCATCAACGCCGCGCTCGCAAAGCAAGGGCTCAGCGCGTCGGCGCAGAACGTGCCGCACATCACCCTCAGCTATCTCGCCGCAATCGCCGATGCGCCCATCGCGATAGAACCCATCGACTGGACCATCGATCGCGTGCTGCTTGTCCGCAGCGAGGGTGACGGGGCGGGCTACCGCTACAGCGAAGTCGCGAGTTGGGAACTGCCTGCGGCGCCCCTGGCTCCGCAAATTGATTTGTTTTGAGTGGGCCTGAATTGGCGCCACCAATTCAATACGGCAACAGCACCCAACGGGCATCCGAAATCCGCCCATGTCGGCAGGCGGCATTGTTCATCACCGCCCGATTCGTTTGCCGCGCACTCTTGAATCCGGCTGAATATTCAGATCACCCAAAAACAAAACCCCTCACAGCCTGAGCTGGAGGGGTTTTGAGGGGTAAATAGCCTGACGATGACCTACTTTCACACGGGAATCCGCACTATCATCGGCGCTGGCTCGTTTCACTGTCCTGTTCGGGATGGGAAGGAGTGGGACCAAGTCGCTATGGTCGTCAGGCTTGACTGGTTGGTTCATTGACATGGTCAATAAACCCAATTCGTAGAGTCAGCAGAACTTGGTTTTATCCAATCTGCACGCTGCAAGTTTTATCGCTTGGCAGCGGAATCAGCTTAATTTGATTGCGTC
>NZ_JBFUIM010000025.1:0-29052 GCF_056401875.1 Roseateles sp. P4_D2
GGCCCGGCGCGAGCCCGGCGGCCTGCTTTGGGCCGTGCCGAAGCTGCTGCAGATGGCGGGCGAGGACTGGGGCGACCTGCTCGACCCGGTCGACCTCGCCCGGCTGCGCGGCTGGGCTGAAGCCGTGCGGCCGGCCACGCGGGTGGTGGTCGAAGCTGCCGCCGTTTCCGGGGACGACCGGCTCTCGCAGCGCGAGGCCGAAGTCATCGCCCAGATCGCCGCCGGCGCCAGCAACAAGCACATCGCCCGCGCGCTGGACCTGAGCCCCCACACCGTCAAGCGGCATGTGGCCAACATCCTCGACAAGCTGGGCCTGAACTCACGCGGCGAGGCGGCCGCGTGGTGGAACCAGCGTCAGATGGCCACCAGGCCCGGCACGCTGGCCTGACCCAGCGCCCGGCACAGCTTGGCCCAGGCCGTGTCGTTGAGCAGCGCGCGCGCCGAGGCCAGCACCGGCGCCTGAACCGGCGGCGGCAGGCTGCCGATGACAAGGGCGCGCTCAGCCGGCGTCAAGGCCGGGATCATCCAGCGCAGCGTCTCGCTCATCTCGCGCGGGCCGATGCTGGCCAGGAGGCGGTGGTGGATGTCGAGCAGTTCGGCGTCGCTGTAGGCGGCCCACAGCGCCAGGTTGTGGCGGCTCTCCTCCACGCCCATGTGCTCGAGGTTGTGGGCCACGAAGGCCGCGAAGCGGCGGTACAGGCGCTGGGCGGCGCTCGCTGACGGCATGGCGCGCAGCGCGGCGGACTCGGCGCGCAGGCCGGCGATGGCGTCCAGGTGCTCCTCGTGCTCGACCTCGATGGCCGCGCTGGCCCCCGCGCGGCGGGCTTCGATGGCGGGGTGGACGAACTCGTTCTCCTTGTCGAGATGGTGCCGGGCGGCATCCAGCAACGCGTCGAGCTGGCCCAGGCTGGCGGCCAGCTCGAGCGGGTCGTCGACATCGAGGCGGCTCAGCTGCTGCAGTGTGTCGCTCATGAACAGGCGCAAAGCCTTGTGGATATGGGCGTAGAGGTCCAGGCGCGGGGGGAGGGTGGTCATGGTGAAGGCTCCGTTTGAGCCGGCGTGATGGGGCCGGATGCGCCGCAGTGTTCCGGCCGGCGTCGCGGTTGCCATCGCGCTGATGGGCCATGCCCGACGGGCCATCGGTCGTGGCTCGTCGCATGGCTCTTCGGGGCGATGGCAGGGCCCGGCCTGCTCGGCAAAGTGCGATCCATGCAACGCCTCGACCTCGTCCTTCTGCTCAGCACTGCCGCACCGGCGGCGCGCGCCGAGCTGCCCCGGGCGCATCGAGCGTGTCTCTGTCCCGTTGATCCTTTTCCAGGAGATCCTCATGAAGCGTTTTGATTCCTCTTCTGCCCCACTCAGCCTGAGCTGGGCCATCGTCACCGCTCTGGGCTTGGTGGCCGCCGGTGTGCTGGTCCTGCCCGCCGAGGCTCATGCCGCCGCGTCGCCTTGTGACGACAAGGCGACACTGCAACGCCGGCTGGATGACTTCGATTCGCGCTGGAATGCCAGCGACGCCTGGGGCCTGACGGCCCAGTTCACGATGGACGGCAGCTTGGGCGCTGCCGGTGAGCCGGGCCGCGTGGCGGTCTACCGCGAACTCATCGAGCGTCTGGGCCGCTCGCCGCAGCAGCGCAAGACGCGCCTGCTGCGTGCCACCGACGTCGGCCAGGCTTGCCTGGTGGACGTGCAGGTGCGCAGCGGCGAACGCAGCGAGGCTGGCTTGTTCCTGCTGGCGCCGTCGGCCGAGGGCGGCATCGTCGCGATGCGCTGAGGCGCGCACCCGGGCTGGGAGCGTGGGCGGCCTGCTTGCGTCTCAAAGGCAAATTGCCTTGTCGGCGTGAGGTCGTCGTTGCCTACTTCGCCTTCGCTGGCCAGCGCCGGAAGTCGTACCAGAGCTCCGGACGTTCGGCAGGCGTGGCAGTGCCGGGCGTGAGCAGCGGATTGGTGAGATCGATCACCACGCGCTCATGCAGGCGCGCACGGCGTAACCGTTCGCCGAAGTAGCGCTCAAAGAGCTTGTCAAAGCTGCCATCGGCCATCGCCTGGTTCAGTCCGCGCTCGATGTCGGCGGCGAGCTTCGTGGCCTTGCGGTTCACCATGAAGTAGGCGTCATAGGGGTAGTGCAGCACCACGTGCGACTCCACCTCGAAGCGGTCCGAGCGCTCCTCCAGTTCATCCCAGACCTCGGTCAACCCACGGGGAAAGTAGTCGAATCGTTCTCCCTGCAGCATGTTGAAGAGCGCCAGATAGGCCGAGCCAGCCACGACCGGAATGCCGTTGGCACGCAGGATCTCGGTGTCCGGCCAGCTCTGGCCTTGGCCTACCCGCAGTTGCTGGAGCTGCTGCAGTGAGTTGAGCGACCCAAAGCGTGCCTGATCTCCGCGCCGGATGAGGCCAATCCGCCAACCGAGCATGCCGCGATTGACGGGGATGCGGATCGCCAGCAGGCGGGCTTCGCGCTCGGGCGAGGCGGGAATGGGCGCGACGTCGATCATGCGCCCCGCCTCCAACTCAAGGACCTGGCGCTCCTGGTTCATGGTGACACCCGCATGCTCGATCCGGTACTCGGTGCCGCAGCGCGCCAACGCCAGCGCCAGCAATTGATCGGCGTAGACCGACCGACGGTCTTCCCGAACCTCGGGGCGCGGGATGCGCACGACCTCGACGGCTGCCGCAGCCTGCACCGCCGCCGCAAACCACAGTGCCGCGCAGAATCGAGCGAGCACTGTCATGAAGAACTCCTGCTGCTGCAACAGGTTGCGATGCTACCGGTCAGTCCCCAGAAGGCCGCCGGTGCACGCCGAGTGGCGTTTGCATGCAGGCAAAGTAAAGCCCCGAGCGGCCAAGGCCGTTCGGGGCGAAAGAGCGCTTCACGCCGCCCGGGACGCACCCCGGAGGGGCGTAGGGCTGCGGCGTGGATCACAGCGCAGGTGGCCTGGCAGGGCGACACCGGGAGGTGACGCAGTCGGGCCCGAATCTCGTGCTTTCATGGTCGCGGGCGGCTCGCGTGCCGCCTCGCCAGGGGCCGCAACGTTGCCGGGGGCCATGCACTGGTGACGGGCTGAATCATCGGCGCAGCGGCCTGCGACAAAGCCGCGATCAGCCGGGATCGACCCGGCTTTTTCGGCTCAGTGACTGTGAGCCTCGGTACGGGCGGGCAGCACCTTCAACCTGACGGACGGTGCGCGCGGCTTGGGGTTGGCGGCGCTCGGCAGCTCGGCCCAGTTCCACTCGCCCTGGGTGCAGACCTGGCGCACGGCAAAGGCCAGTTCGCCCGGCTCGGCTGGCAGGGACACGCGCAGCACGAACTCGTCGTACCAGGCGTCCTGCACATAGTTGGCCTCGCCATTGGCCACCCAGCGTGCCTCGGCCAGTTCGTCGGTGACGGCCTTGCCGTGGCTGTCGTAGGGGACTTTCAGCGGCCGCTGCTTGGTGGTCAGCGTCCAGCCGGCTTTGGGCATGGGCTTGGCGCCGCGCAAGCCCTCAGGCAGGGTCACGACGATTTCCTTCGTCGCCGCGCCGCCCTCGCAGCCGTGCCCGACCTTGAAGACGGCGCGGTAGCTGCTGCCGGCCGGGGCCTCGGGCTGCTCCAGCGTGATGTGGGCCTGGGCGGTGCCGGCGACGGCAAGCAGAGTGGCGGTGAGGTATGTCTTCATAGATCGAATTTCAGCTCGGCCGAGTAGCTGCGCTGCGGGTAGGGGTGGAAGTTCCAGTATTGATAGTCGTTCAGGTTGTCGATGCCGACGGCGGCGCTCCACTGGCGGTCAATCTTCCACAGCACGCGCAGATCGGCCGTCGCATATTTGCTGACGCCCATGTAGGCAAAGCCGTTCACGTCGGCATTGTTGAGTGTGCGGTACTGGCGGCCGCTGTAGCGGGCCGCGAGGCTGGCGCTCCAGTGTTCGTCGAAGCGCCAGGCTGCCAGGGCGGTGGCGCGCCAGTACGGGATGTTGGGCTGCCAACGCCCCAGGGTGTCGCCCGGCGTTGCGACAAAGCCGCTGTTGGCCTTGATCCTGGAGTCGGTGTAGGTCGCGCTGGCCGACAGGTCCAGGCCCTTGAGCAGCCAGTCGTTGGCGGCGAGCGTGGCCTCCAAGCCGGTCGTGCCTATCTTGTCGATGTTCTGCACGCGGCTGACGTTCCTGTTGGCCGCCGGGTCGAAGAGGGCCTGCGAGTACAGCGAATCGCGGGTTGTCTCGGCGAACAGCGTGAGGCGCGACTGCAGCGGTCCCCAGGTGGCTTCAGCGCTCAGCTCGGCCGTCCAGGACTTCTCGGGCTTGAGGTTGGGGTCGTTGATGTACGCCGAGTTCGTCGTCGACGTGGCGCCATACAGCTCGGCCACGGTGGGCATGCGAACGGCCCGGCCGACGGAGGCCTTGAGCACGGTGTCGGCCGTGGCCTGCCAGGACAGGGCCGCCTTGGGTGACAGGAAGCTCTCGCTGCGCGCGGCATAGGCCTGGCCGGCCGTGGCCGAGAAGTCCGTGCGTCCGTCGTGGGCCTGCCAGGCTTCAGCGCGCAGGCCCAGCACGGCCTTCCAGTCGGGGGTGATCAGCCAGGCGTCCTGGCCGTAGGCGGCCTGCAGGCGCGTCCTGCCGCGCACGTTGCTGGCCAGCGCGCCGGGGCCGTCAGCGAGGTAGTTGCCGGTGATGTTGGACGTCAGGTAGCTGAGCCGGTAGCTGTCCTGCTGCAGGCCGAGGTCGACGACGTGGTCGGTCCCCGCGGGGCGCCAGATGCCCTTGAGGGCGAGGGTGTTCCAGCCGGTGCCGCTGCCGTCGGCCAGCGTGCCCGCGCCGCCCGTCCGAGCGCCCGGCCGCGGGTTGCTTGCGGCGTTCTGGCGCTTGTCGTCCTTGCGATAGTCGTAAAGGCTGGCCGCGGCTTCCCAGTCCCATTCACCGCCGCTGCGGCTCTTGACCGACAGGCCGTGCATGACGTGCAGCAGCTGCTCGCGCGTCAACGGGAAGTCGCCACCAGTCGGCGCGGTGAGCTGCTTGCCATCGATGACGACAGGCCCCGAATAGACGGGCTTGCCGCTCGCGTCGCGCAGCCAGCTCTCTGAATTGCCGTCTGAATCGTTGTGCCAGACGCCCATCACATAGCTGGCGCGCAGCGTGGGGCTGAGCTCATAAGCCAGCTTGAGCTTCACGTGGTCCTGCCGGGTGCTGTATTGCGTGGCCGAGCCCAGCAGATACCAGGGCTGGCCATTGCTGTTGGGCACCAGCACGGCGCCCGTCACCGGGGTACCGTTGGTGACCACGGTGCCCGTGCTGGCCAGGCGGTTGGCGAAGGTCAGCGGCTGGCCGTCGCTGTCGGTGCGGTTCACGTTGAGCCACCAGCTGAGGTCGCCGGCGCGGTCGCCTACCGAGGCGCTGGCCTGCCGGGCGCGGTAGTTGGCCTTGGTGCCATAGAGCTCGAAGGGCTGGGACACATAGCCCAGCTTGGCATGGGCCTCGAACTGGGTCGGCATGCGCGTCACGTAGTCGACGACGGCGCCGGCCGAGTTGCCGGGGTAGGCGGCCGAGAAGGGCCCGTACATGACGTCGACGCGCTCGATCTCCTCCGGCGTCACCAATCCCCAGCGCGGCGGGAAGGACAGGCCGCCGACGCCGTTGCCCAGATAGTTGGACAGCAGCATGCCGTCCGCGTAGACGGCCGAGCGTGCGCTGTTACCGGTGCCCGAGGCGCGGCTGGACAGGATGGCGTGGTTGTAGTCGCCGATGTAGCGCTTGCGCACCAGCAGGCTGGGCAGGTACTTCAGCGCGTCTTCCGAGTCGGTCGCGTTGATGCTGCGCGCAATGTCTTCGCGCGTGACGGTTTCTCGAGTCGTTGGGATGTTGGTGGGCAGGGAGCTGGGTGCAACACCCTGCACGCGGACGAGGTCGAGCTTGTTGCGCGGCGTCGGCGTGTCGGGGTCTGCGGCGGCAACTTGGGCCGGAGATGAGGCGTCGTCGCAGTCGTCACAGGCCTGCGCGGCTGGCCCCACGGACAGGACGACGCAAGCGGCGGCCGCGCGCGCAAGGGTGGATTTCTTCATGGAAGGGCTGGATCTGGGTCGCGCCGGCGCCCGGTGCGGGCGCCGGCAAAACGCCGGGCCTTGATGGCCGCGGCGGCGGATGACTCAGATCGGCCCGGGTGGGGCGCGTGCGCTGGCGGGGCGCCAGGCGTGGGCAGTGACGGGCGCGGTCCAGAAGCGCTCCGGAGCTTCCAGCACCAGGTCGTCGCGCAACCGCAGCTCGGGTGTCGCGGGAGGCTCGATGAGGTCGGCGGCGCCCAGATGGCAGGCCGGGCAATGGCCTTTGGCCAGCAGGTCCAGCGCGGCCTCAATGGGCTTGGGCTCGGCGGCATTGGCGTTGGACGCCGGCGCGCGGCAGACGTCCTGCCAGGCCGAAAAGTCGCCCCGCGCATGGGCCAGGGCGGCGCTGACGCCAGGTGCCAGCACACCCAGCAGGAACACGGCCACGAGCCACCAGACGTGGCGGCGGGCGCGGGCATGCGTCGGGGCTGACATGGGGGGATTCTAGGTGGCAGCGCCTGCGCGCAGAATGGGGCCACCGCGGCCTAACGCGCCGGACACAGGGAAGCGAGATGAAGCAATGCATGAACAGGCGCGGCCTGCTGACCTGGGCTGGATGCCTGGCCGTGGGCGGCGCGCGGGCCGACGAGCCGGCCAAGCCCAAGCCTACCCGGCCGCCGCTGGAGCGCGTGGCGCCTGACGCTCCACTGGGCCGCCTGCTTGATGGCAAGGAGCCCCGGCTGTCCGACTACGAGGGCAAGGTGGTCGTCGTTAACTTCTGGGCTTCGTGGTGCGGCTATTGCCGCGAAGAATTCCCCTATCTGGACCGGCTGCAGCGGGCCGCTGCCGACCGGCTGCAGGTCGTGTCGGTCAACACGGAGGAGCGCGATGTCTTTCGCAAGCTCTCCCGCGCGCTGGCCGAGCATGTGCAGCTGACGTTGAGCTACGACCCGACCCAGGCCTGCCAGAAGGCTTTCGAGGCGCCGGGCTCGCTGCCCTACACCGTTGTGCTGCGGCGCGACCGCAGCGTCGCGGGCATCAAGACCGGTTGGGGCGAGAGCAGCCTCAAAAGCTTGGTCGACACCGTCAACGCGGCGCTGGTGGCAGGGCCTGCCTGATCCGGTGCCGCCGCCGCGTCACGCGGCAAGCAGCTCGGCCAGCGCCCGTGCCACCACCTGGGTCGCGCGCCTCAGGTCGTCCAGCACCAGGTGCTCGTCCGCGCGCTTGGCATTGCTCTCAAGCACCGTGCGCGGCCCGGCGCCGTAGATGGCGGCCGGGATGCCGTGGGCCGTGTACAGGCGCACATCGGTGTACAGCGGCGTGCCCGAGGTCGGGATGGCCTCGCCGAACACCGCCTCGCCATGCTTCTGCAGCGCGGCGATGAGGGGCGCGGCGCCGGGCAGTGGTTTCATGGAGTTGGCGAGCAGCAGGCGCTTGATGTCCAGCTTGATGCCGGGGCTCTGGGCCACCGTGTTCTCGATCAGCGCGCGCACTTCCGCCTCGACGGCGGCCGGGTCCTCCTCGGGAATCATGCGGCGGTCCAGCTTGATGACGACCTTGCCGGGCACGACATTGGTGTTGCTGCCGCCTTCGATGCGGCCGACGTTCAGGTAGGGGTGGGTGATGCCAGCCACCTCGGAGCGGCGCATCTTCAGCACGTCGTTGTGCGCGTAGAGGGCCGTCAGCAGTTTGTTGGCGGCCTGCAGCGCGTCGATGCCGGTGCTCGGATAGGCCGCGTGCGAGGCCAGGCCGTGCAGGGTCACTTCCATCTGCAGGCAGCCGTTGTGGGCGGTGACGACCTGGTAGCTGAAGCCGGCGGCGATCAGGTAGTCGGGCTTGGTCAGGCCGTGCCTG
Organism: Roseateles sp. P4_D2; assembly: GCF_056401875.1. Taxonomy (NCBI): domain Bacteria; kingdom Pseudomonadati; phylum Pseudomonadota; class Betaproteobacteria; order Burkholderiales; family Sphaerotilaceae; genus Roseateles; species Roseateles sp. P4_D2. The sequence continues at coordinate 7,865 of NZ_JBFUIM010000025.1, forward strand.
AGCAGCCAGCCGGGGCCGAGTTCGCCACCGAATTCCTCGTCGTAAGTGAAGTGCAGCTCGACGGCGCCCTTCAGCGGCAGGCCCGAGTTCTTGAGAGCCAGCAGCGCGAAGGTGTAGGTCGCGAAGTCGCTCTTGCTGACGGCGGACGCGCGGCCATAGAGCTTGCCGTCGACGATCTCGGCGCCGTACGGCTCATGCGTCCAACCTTCGCCCGGGGGCACCACGTCGCCGTGGGCGTTGAGCGCAATCGTCGGGCCGTCCTCGCTGAAGCGATGGCGCACGATCAGGTTGGTGACGGACTGCATGCCGGCCGCATGCACCTCGGCGGCGGGCACGGTGTGCTTCTCTGCCTCGAAGCCCAGTTCCGCCAGCAGCTCGGCCGTGCGGTAGGCGTGCGGCGCGTTGTTGCCGGGCGGGGTGTCGGTGGGGATGCGGACGAGGGTCTGGAGGAAGCGGACTTCGTCGTCGAAGTTCTCGCTGATCCAGGCATCAATGCGGTTCTGAGTCATAGGGTATCGATCAAACGTTCAAATGCCCGGATGGACAGGTCGGCGTCATCTACCGTCACCGACTCCAACGGGTTGTGGCTGATGCCGCCATTGCCGCCGCGCACGAACAGCATGGCCTGCGGCAACAGCTCGTGCAGCTTCATCGCGTCATGGCCGGCGCCAGAGGGCAGGCGGTGGATGGGCAGGCCCAGCCCGGTGACGGCGGCCTCCCAGCGCATCTGCCAGGCCGCATCGCTCGGCGCCGCGTTGGCGGCCAACGTCGGCTGCAGTGTGAAGCTCAGGCCGCGGCGCAGGCAGATCTCCTCGAGCTTGGCGCGCACGTCGGCGTCGAGTGCGTCGCGGGCTGTGTCGGTCGTTGCGCGCAGGTCGAGGCTGAAACGGCAGCGACCGGGGATGACGTTGATGGAGCCAGAAGGCACTTCCAGCATGCCGACCGTGCCGACGACGTCCGGCACCGCTGCGGCCCGCTGTTCCGTGAACAGGATCAGCTCGGCCACGCCCGCCGCGGCGTCGCGGCGTTGGCCCATGGGCGTTGTGCCGGCGTGGCTGGCCAGGCCGATGATCTCGCCGGTGTAGCGGCGGCTGCCGTTGATGCTGGTGACGATGCCCAGGGGCAGGTCCAGGCTGTCGAGCACCGGGCCTTGCTCGATGTGGACTTCGACAAAGCCGAGGTAGCGCGACGGGTCGCGCTTGACCGTCTGGATAGCCTGCGCCGTGCCCGGCAGCCCGGCGGCCTGCATCGCATCCCGCAGCGTGATGCCGGCGGCGTCGGTCTGGTCCAGCCAGGCGGGTTGGAAGGCGCCGATCAGCGCGCTCGAGCCGAGAAAGTCCGCCGGGTAGCGTTGACCCTCTTCCTCGGAGAAGCCCACAACCTCGAGGCCAAAGGGCAGACGCTTGCCGGCGCGATGCAGCTCGCGCACGACCAGTATGGGCACAAAGATGCCCAGCCGCCCATCGAAGCGGCCGGCGCGGCGCACGGTGTCGTAGTGGCTGCCGGTCAGCAACCGCTTGTCGGCGCTCGTGCCGTTGTAGACGCCCACGACATTGCCGACCGCATCGCGGCTGACCTCGTCAAAGCCGCAGTCGCGCATCCACGTCATGAGTTGCTCGGCGACGGCTGTGTGCGTGGGCGTGGCGTAGGTGCAGGTCAGGAAATCCTCGGCCTCGCTGTGAACGGCCAATTGGGCGGCCCAGTCCCACAGCTGCTCGCCCAGCTCGGGCCGAACGCCGAACTTGTCGTTGAGCCGGATCTCCGCAATGCGATGGATCTGGCGCAGGCACTCGGCGCGCTCAACGTCGGGGTGGGAACGCAGCCGTCGCTCGAAGGTCGCAATGATCTCGGTGCGCGTGAAGCCGGTGCCGCGCGGGCCCCGCACCGCCAGGATGAAGGGAAAGCCAAACCGCTCGTTGTACTTCGCATTGAGCAGTTGGAGCTTCTCGAACTCCTCGGGCGTGCAGGCCGTCAGCCCGGCTTTCTGCTGCTCGTTCGTCGACTCGGCCGTCAGCTTGCCGGCGACGGCGGCCTTGCCGGCCAGCTCGGGATGGGCGCGGATCAGGCCGAGCTGTTCATCCACCGTCGCTTCGCGTACGACACGGGCCAGCGCGACCTTCAGCGCAGCCAGCGACTTGAACGGGCGTGCCGCGGCAGCGCGCTCGGCGATCCAGGGGGAGTGTTCGTAGGTGCCGTCCAGCAGCGCGACAAAGTCCGCGGCGCTGGCGTTGTTGAGGTCGTCGAGTTTCATCATTCCCAGACGAAGGCCGTCTTGGCGTCAAAGGGGTGAACGGTTTTCCAGTGTCGCGCGATGTCCAGCCGCCGGCAGACCCAGACGCGGTCATGCGCCTCGATGTGGTCCAGGAACTTCTGCAGGGCCCGCATGCGGCCCGGGCGGCCGAGCAGGCGGCAGTGCATGCCGATGCTCATCATCTTCGGGCTGTCGGCGCCCTCGGCATAGAGCACATCGAAGCTGTCACGCAGGTATTCGAAGAAGGGCTCGCCATGGCTGAAGCCCTGAGGCAGGGCGAAGCGCATGTCGTTGCAGTCCAGCGTGTAGGGCACGACGAGGTGCGGCGCCAGCTCGCCATTGGTCTTCCTGACCTGCAGCCAGAAGGGCAGGTCGTCGCCGTAGTAGTCGCTGTCGTAGTCGAAGCCGCCGAAATCGGCCGCCAGGCGGCGGGTGTTGGGGCTGTCGCGGCCGGTGTACCAGCCCAGGCCATGCGGGTCACGGCCCAGCGTCAGGCGCTTGAGGCTTGCCATTGCCTGGGCCATGTGGGCGCGCTCGGTGTCCTCGTCGATGTTCTGGTAGTGCACCCAGCGCCAGCCGTGGGAGGCGATCTCGTGGTTGAGCTCGACGAAGGCCTGGGTCACTTCGGGCGAGCGCTCCAGCGCCATGCCCACGCCGAAGATCGTCAACGGCAGCGCGCGCTGCTCGAACTCCTTCAGCAGCCGCCACACGCCCACGCGCGAGCCGTACTCGTAGATGCTTTCCATGCTCAGGTGCCGCGCCGGGAAGCTGGGCGGGTTGGCCATCTCGGACAGGAACTGCTCGCTGCCGGCGTCACCATGCAGCACGGAGTTCTCGCCGCCCTCTTCGTAGTTGAGGACGAACTGCACGGCCACCCGGGCGCTGCCGGGCCATTGCGCGTGGGGCGGGTTCTCGCCATAGCCGACGAGGTCGCGGGGATACCGGGGCTGATGGGGCGTGCTCATCCCTACACTTTGCATCAATCGACGGAGATTCCATGGGCAAGCTCACAACACATGTTCTCGACACCGCCAATGGCTGCCCCGCCGCCGGCATGGCCGTGCGCCTGTACCGCTTCGACGCCGAAGGCCCCAAATGGCTGCGCAGCCTGCACCTGAATGGGGACGGCCGCGCCGACGGCCCCCTGCTGGACGGTGCGGCCCTGACAGCGGGTCGCTACCGCCTCGTCTTCGAGGTGGCTGCGTATTTCCGCGCCCTTGGCACGGTGTTGCCGGAGCCGGCTTTTCTGGACGAGGTGCCGCTGGACTTCGGCATTGCTGATGAAGACAGCCACTACCACGTGCCGCTGCTGGCATCGCCTTGGGCTTACTCGACCTACCGTGGCAGCTGAACCGCTGATTCTCGTCACGGTCGCCCGCACCACCGGCAGCGTGCCGCGCGAGGAGGGCGCCTGGATGGCGGTGACGCCGGATGGCATCACCGGCACCGTGGGCGGAGGCCACCTGGAGTTCGACGCCATTGCCCGCGCCCGCCGGGCGCTGGATGGCGACGAACTGGAGGCGGAGGTGCGCTATCCCCTCGGCCCCAGCCTGGGCCAATGTTGCGGCGGCGTGGTCTGGCTGGCCTTCGAGCGCGTCGCAGCGGGCGAAGACCTGGCCGCCCATGTGCCCCAGCCACCGCAGCGGCCCCTGGCCTTGTTTGGCGCCGGCCATGTCGGCCTGGCCATCGCCCACATCGCCCGCGACCTGCCGCTTGCGCTGCACTGGATCGACAGCCGCGAGGGTCAGTTTCCCGACGAACCGCCCGAGCGCGGCTGGCGCCAGGAGGTCTGTGATCCAGCGGCCGATGCTGTCGACGATCTCTCCCCTGGTTCGGCCGTCCTCGTCATGAGCCACAACCATGCCGAGGACTTCGAGATCATTGCCGCCTGCCTGAGGCGCCAGCGCGAGCGGGGCGACCTGGTCTTCATCGGCATGATCGGCAGCCGCACCAAATGGGCGAGCTTTCGTCAACGGCTGGAGGCCCGTGGCTTCACCGAGACCGACCTGGCTCGCGTCGTCTGCCCCATCGGGGTGCCCGGCGTGGCGGGCAAACAGCCGGCGGTCATCGCAATTGCGGCGTTGGCACAGGTTCTTGCATTGCCGTGAACTAAATCGCGGCACGCGGTGTTACAACGCCGGCGTCGAGCTTTCGGCACCTTCGGATGCAGCCAATACTCCCGGGCTGCAGGATCAATTTTGCTGTTTGCACTCATGCGCCCCGACACGGAGATTTTGATGGCCCAACCCGTTCTTTCGACGCCGGCGGCGGCGCCTGCTGCGGTAGGCGCGTGCACGAAGAATTGACATGGCGTTGAACGAGAAGCGGGCCGGACTGTCGACCGCGCACAAGCTTGGGTTGGCCTTCGGCTGGCTGGTCATGCTGACGGTGGCGCTCGGCGTGGCGGCGCTGCAATCGCTGGGGCAGGCACTCATCTGGAGCCTGCTGATCACCAGCCTCCTGTCCGTCGTGGCGCTGGCCGTCGTGCTGTCGCGTGCGCTGCTGCGCGAGCTGGGCGGCGAGCCGCGCGTCGTGGCGCAGCAACTGCAGTATGTTGCCCAAGGTGACCTGACCCACCACGTGCCCGTCAAACCCGGCGACCAGGCCAGCGTGATGGCGGGTCTGGCGCAGATGCAGCAGCGGCTCATCACGGTTGTCGCTCAGGTGCGCGAGGGTGCCGAGAGCGTGGCCATGGCCAGCGCCGAAATCGCCACCGGCAACACCGACCTCTCCCACCGCACCGAGTTGCAGGCCGCGGAGTTGCAGCGCACGGCGGGCGCGATGGAGACGCTACGTCAGCAGGTGCTGCTCGGTGCGGACCATGCACGCGATGCCAGCAGCGTGGCCACGACGGCTTGCGGCGTGGCCGAGCGCGGCGGTGCCGCGGTGGGCGGGGTGGTGGACACCATGCAGGCCATCAGCCACGGCTCGGCACGTATCGCCGAGATCATCGGCGTCATCGACGGCATCGCCTTCCAGACCAACATCCTGGCGCTCAATGCCGCGGTGGAGGCGGCTCGCGCGGGTGAGCAGGGCCGAGGCTTTGCGGTCGTCGCCGGCGAAGTGCGTGGCCTCGCGCAACGCAGTGCCAACGCCGCGAAGGAGATCAAGCAGCTCATTGCCGACAGCGGCGAGCAGGTGCAGCAGGGTTCGCGGCAGGTGGACGGCGCGGGCGAGACGATGCAGCAGGTGGTGGACGCCATCCAGAAGGTGGACCGCATCGTCAACGAGATCAGCGCCGCTGGCGCCGTGCAGGCCAGGCACGTGAACGACGTGGGCGAATCCGTCGTCCAGATGGACCGCAGCACGCAGCAGAACGCCGCCCTGGTGGAGCAGAGCGCCGCCGCCGCCGAAAGCCTGCGCGATCAGGCGCAGCAACTCGTCGGCGCCGTTGCGTTCTTCCGGCTGCACGCGGCCGGCAACCCCCAGGCCCTCATCGCCGACATGCAGGCGCGCCTGGCACAACTCGGTGCGCCCGAGCTCCGGGGCACTGAAACGTCAGGCGGCAAGCAGGTGCCCGGCCTTTACTTCGGCGCGCGCAAGCTGAACAACGACTACGAGCTGGTGGACGACCTCAAGCGAAAGACCGGTGCCACGGCCACGGTGTTCGTGAAGTCCGGCGACGAGTTCGTGCGCATCAGCACCAATGTGCTCACGCCCGAGGGCACGCGCGGCGTGGGTACGCCGCTGGCGCGAGCCAAGGCCTACGAGACGATCAGCCGGGGCCAGTCCTTCAGCGGCGAAGTGGAAGTGCTGGGCAAACGGTTCGATGCCTGCTACAGCCCGATCAAGGACGGCCGCGGTGCGGTGATCGGCGTGGCCTACGTCGGGTTCAAGAAGGGCTGACGCCAAGGCGCCGCTGCTGCATACACTTCCGCCCTGTCGCAGCGGTGTCGGAGGCGTTGAGCCTGCGCTGACGCGACCCCTGGGCCCCACAGCACCCGCCGTGGTGGGGCCGTGCGAGAACACCACCGCTCATGGATATCTACCTCCTCGACTGGGCCAGCCTGCTGCTGCGCTGGCTGCACGTCATCACCGTCATCGCCTGGATCGGCGCGTCCTTCTACTTCGTCTGGCTGGACAACCACCTCGTCAGGCCGACCGCCGATGACCTCAAGGCCAAGGGCGTGGACGGCGAACTCTGGGCCGTGCACGGCGGCGGCTTCTACAACCCGCAGAAGTACATGGTGGCGCCGGCCAACCTGCCGCAGGACTTGCACTGGTTCTATTGGGAGAGCTACTGGACGTGGATGAGCGGTTTTGCGCTGTTCGTCGTGCTCTACCTGTGCAATGCCAGCCAGATGCTGATCGACCCGCGCGTCCATACCTGGGGCGCGCCCTGGCAGGCCGTGGCGGCGGCGCTGGGCTTCCTGGTCGTCGGCTCGGCGGTCTATGACATCGCCTGCCAGGCCCTCGGCCGCACCAAGGATGGGCAAATCGGCAATGACGGCCGCGTGATGGCCGTCGTCGCTGCCTTTGTCGCGCTGGAAAGCTGGCTGGCCTGTCATCTCTTCGCCGGCCGCGCGGCCTTCCTGATCGTCGGCGCGACGCTGGCCACCATGATGACGGCCAACGTGGCGCACTGGATCATCCCGGGCCAGAAGAAGGTCATCGCGCAGATGCGTGCCGGCCAGAAGCCCGACCCCATCTATGGCCAGCGCGGCAAGCAGCGCAGCGTCCACAACACCTATTTCGGCCTGCCGGTGCTGATTGCCATGCTCAGCAACCACTACGGCATGCTGTACCAGCGGCCGGACAACTGGCTGGTGCTGTGCGTGTTGATGGCCGCGGGCGTGTCGATCCGCATCTTCTTCGTGAAGCGGCACAAGGGCGTGAACGGCTGGGATTCGCTGGGCCTGGCAGCGTTACTCATCGGTGGGCTCATCGTCAGAATGGCGCCCGCGCCGCAGGCCGCCGCGGCCGCGCCGGTCACGCTCGAGCAGGTTCAGGCGATCGCCGCCCAGCGTTGCCTGGCCTGCCATACCGGCGAGGTGGCGCAGAAGGGCGTGCGGCTGGATTCGGCCGAGGGCCTGAGCGCCCACAAGGCCCAGATCTACCAGCAGGTCATCGTGCAGCGCGCCATGCCGCTGAATAACGCGACCGGCCTGACGGAAGAAGAGCGCGCGTTGATCGGCCGCTGGGCTCAGCAGCCATGAGCCTGGCATGAGCCTGGACCCGCGCGCGCTGCTGCGGCAGCTCTATGACGTGGCCGTCGCGCGCGCGCTGCCCGGGCGGGTGTTGGCGGCGCATTTGCCGCCGCCGCCCAAGGGCCGCACCCTGGTGCTTGGCGCGGGCAAGGCGGGCGGTTCCATGGCCCAGGCGCTGGAAGCCGCCTGGCCGGCCGACGCCAAGCTGTCGGGCCTCGTCATCACCCGCTACGGCCATGTACCGCCGAACTACAAGCCGCGCCGGCTGCAGGTCGTCGAGGCGGCTCATCCAGTGCCGGACGCCGCCGGCCTGGCCGCCAGCGAGAAGCTGCTGGCCCTGACCCTCGGCCTGACTGCCGACGACCTGGTCATCTGCCTGATCTCCGGCGGCGGCTCCGCCTTGATGAGCCTGCCCGCGCCCGGCCTGACGCTGGCCGACAAGCAGGCGATCAACCGCGCCCTGCTGAACAGCGGCGCGGCCATCGACGAGATGAACTGCGTGCGCAAGCATCTGTCGGCCATCAAGGGCGGGAGGCTGGCCGCGGCCTGCGCGCCGGCGCGGGTGCTGACGCTGGCGATCAGCGACGTGCCCGGTGACGACCCGGCCGTCATCGCCTCCGGCCCGACGGTGGCCGACCCGACCACCTGCGCCGATGCGCTGGCCATCTGCCGGCGCTACAAGATCGAACTGCTCGCCGCCGCCCGCGCCGGACTCGAGTCGGGCACCTTCGAGACGCCCAAGCCCGGTGACTTCGCCCAAGCCGGCCATGAACTCGTCATGCTGTCCACGCCGCAAATGAGCCTGGAGGCGGCCGCCGCCTTTGCCCGCGAGCAGGGCATCGCCGCCCACATCCTCAGCGACGAGATCGAAGGCGAGTCGCGCGTGGTCGGCGGCATGCATGCGGCGCTCGCTCGCGCCGTCGCACGCCGCGGCGAGCCCTTTGCCAGGCCCTGCGTGATCCTGTCCGGCGGCGAAACGACGGTGACCGTCGACCCGAGCCGGCTCGCGGCCGCAATTGGAAAAGGCGGCCGCGCCACCGAGTTCCTGCTCGGCTGTGCGCTGGCCCTGCAGTGCGAGCCCGGTGTCTATGCGCTGGCCGCCGACACTGACGGCATCGACGGTGTTGGCCCCCATGCCGGTGCCTTGCTGACTCCCAGCAGCCTGGGCCGCGCCCGCGCCCTGGGGCTCAATCCGCAGGCCCTGCTGGACGAGCACGACAGCGCCAGTTTCTTCGCGCCGCTGGGCGACCTGCTCGTCCCGGGGCCGAGCTTCACGAATGTGAATGACTTCCGCGCATTGCTGATCGTTTAGGGGACGTGAAGTCCGTGGCGGGCCTGCGGCCTTCGTCCTAGACTGGCCCGACTGTCATCGCCCCGGAGGTCAAAGATGAGTGCAGCTGCCGAACGTTTCTTCGTCAGGCACAACGCCCTGCCGACCATGCCCGAGGTGGCCACGCGGCTCTTGAAGAGCTTTGACGACGACAACGTCGGCATTTCGCAGATCGCCGCGCTGATCGAGAAGGACGCAGCGCTGGCCGCCAAGGTGTTGCGCCTGGCGAACACGGCGCACTACAGCCCCGCGCACCAGATCGCCACCGTCATTGACGCCGCCCATGCGCTGGGCCTGGAGACGCTGCGCAACCTCACCATGGCCGCCTGCCTGAGCGGCGCCTTTCCCAAGGTCCAGGGTCTGGACCGGGCCACCTTCTGGCGCCACGGGGTCGCCACGGCCAACTACGCGCGCATCCTGGCCCGCATGCTGGGCGCCGATGCGGCCACGGCCGACACCGCCTACCTCGCGGGGCTGATGCTGCGCACCGGCCAGCTGCTGATGGCCCTGGACGAGCCGCATCTGGTGGCCGACGTCGAGACCCATGCCGCCGAGCCCGGCAGCCGCTTCTCGCTGGAGGAGCACCGCTTCGGCTGCACCCACGCCGACGTGACCGCGTCGCTGGCTGCGCACTGGCATTTCCCGCAGGCGATGGTGGAGGCCTTCAAGGATGCCAACACGCCGCTGGAGATCCGCCCCTTCTCGCTGATCGCGGCCGTGCTGCACGTGGCCGAGGTGCTGGCGGATGCCGCCGAGCACCATGACGAGCCTGTGCATGCGCTGAAGGTGGCCGTGCCCGAGCTGATCGAGCACCTGCATCTGGACCTGGACCTGCTCGCCGCCAAGATCGCCGCCACTGGCGACCCGGCGGCCGAGGTGGAGCAGATGCTGCACTAGAGACAGTTCGCTTCGGGCGCTCCGCTTGGCGCGCCATAGCTGAACTGCGCCCAGCGCGGCGGCTCGGTTGCTGGCTGCAGCAAGAAGGCGTGATGAAAGCTCGTGTCGCACAGGTCCGCCAGCTTTGGGCCGCCCAGCGCCGCCAGCACGGCCGTGACGGTGTTGCTGTGGCCGACGACGAGCACCACGCCGGTCTGGGCGCGCACCGCGTCGGCCAACGCCTGCACATGGGCGGCGCCCTTGGCGTCCACGATGCGCGGTTGCAGGCCCAGCGTCTTGGCCAGCGGCGCGGCGGTGTCGCGCGTGCGGCGGAACTGCGTCGTCAGGATGCTGTTCACGCGCAGGCCGGCCAGCGCCTGGGCCAGGGCCTGGGCGCGCTGCTCGCCAGCCGGCGTCAGGGCCGGGTCGCCCACGGGCTCGGTGGCGCGCTCGGCGTGGCGCACCAGGATGACGAGATCGGGCGCGGCCGCGGCCGGGGCGGCCAGGGCGAATGTCAGAAGACAGGCTGGCAGCAGGACAGACAAGGGCTTCATCGCGATTCCAGAAGAGGTCGGGTGCCATTCTCGCCACGGCCTGCCAGTTACCATCCCGGCCCCATGCCGTACGCCTTTGCAAAGCCTCATGACCCTGCCGTTTGAACTCCAGGTCGGCTGGCGCTACACGCGCGCCGGCCGCGGCGGGCGGCGCAACCGCTTCATCAGCTTCATCTCGAGCGTGTCCATCCTGGGCATCGCGCTGGGCGTGGCGGCGCTGATCATCGTGCTGTCGGTGATGAACGGCTTCCAGAAGGAAGTGCGCGACCGCATGCTCAACGTCATCGCCCACATTGAGCTGCTGGAGTACACCGGCCAGGCGCTGCCGGACTGGCAGGCCACGGCGGCCAAGGCAAGACAGAACCCCGAGGTGATGGGTGCGGCGCCGTTTGTCGCCAGCCAGAGCCTGATCGCACGTGGCGAGGATATGCGCGGCGCCATCATCCGTGGCATCTCGCCGGCCGAGGAAGCGACGGTCACCGGCCTTGGTGCTCAGCTCAAGGACGGCGTTTTCGCCCAACTGCAGCCCGGTGCCTGGAACATCGTGCTGGGCTCGGAGCTGGCACGCCAGTTGGGCGTGGGTGTGGGCGACAAGATCACCGTCGTCGCGCCCGGCGCCCAGGTCACGCCGATGGGCGCCTCGCCGCGATACAGGAGCTTCAATGTGGTCGGCACCTTCAGCGCCGGCCACTATGAATACGACTCGGGCCTGGCCCTGATCCACATCGACGACGCGGCCAAGCTCTACCGCACCGGTGGCCCGACCGGCGTGCAGCTCAAGCTGCGTGACGTTCACGACGCCCGCCGCGTGGCAGCCGAACTCAAGGGCGCCATGGGCCCGGACATCCTGGTGCGTGACTGGACGCGTTCCAACGCCAACTGGTTCGACGCCGTGCAGATCGAGAAGCGCCTGATGAGCATCATCCTGACGCTGATCGTCGCGGTGGCCGCCTTCAACCTTGTTTCCACCCTGGTGATGACCGTGACCGACAAGCAGAGCGACATCGCCATCCTGCGCACGCTCGGCGCCAGCCCGCGCTCCATCATGGGCGTGTTCATCGTGCAGGGCGCGGTGGCCGGCGTCATCGGCACGCTGTCTGGCGTGGGCCTGGGGCTGTTGGTGGCCTGCAATATCGACGTCATCGTGCCCACCATCGAGCGCCTGCTCAACGTCAGCTTCCTGCCCGGCAGCATCTACGTCATCAGCCAGATGCCCAGCGACCCGCAGCAAGGCGACATCGTGCCGATTGCGCTGGTGTCCCTGGCCCTGTCCTTCCTCGCCACGCTCTACCCAAGCTGGCGCGCCAGCCGCGTGCAGCCGGCGGAGGCGCTGCGTTATGAGTGATCAGATTCTTCAGGCCACGGCCTTGACCCGTCGCTTCAGCGAAGGCGGCCTGGACGTCACCGTGCTCAAGGGAGTGGACCTGCATGTGTCGCGCGGCGAGACGCTGGCCATCGTCGGTGCTTCGGGCTCGGGCAAGAGCACCTTGCTGCATCTGCTGGGCGGCCTGGACGTGCCGACCTCGGGCGCCGTCACGCTGATGGGCCGGTCGCTGGCGTCCATGGATGAGGCCGAGCGTGGCCGCTGGCGCAACCAGCAGCTGGGTTTCGTCTACCAGTTCCACCACCTGCTGCCCGAGTTCTCGGCGCTGGACAACGTCGCGATGCCGCTGCGCATCCGCCGCCAGACGCCTGCCCAGGCGCGCGAAACGGCCGCCGAGATGCTGGCCCGCGTCGGCCTCAAGGACCGCGCGCAGCACCGCCCGTCCGAGCTGTCGGGCGGCGAGCGCCAGCGCGTGGCCATCGCCCGGGCCCTTGTCACCCGCCCGGCCTGCGTGCTGGCCGACGAGCCCACCGGCAACCTCGACCGCGACACCGCCGCGGTCGTCTTCGAGCTGATGCTGGAGCGCGCCCGCGAGTCCGGCACCGCCTTCGTTCTCGTCACCCATGACCGCGATCTGGCGGCGCGCTGCGATCGGCAGCTGCTGCTGGTGGCGGGCCAGTTCCAAGCCCCTGCAACGACCGCATGACCCCGCGATTCATCCTCAAGCTTTCATGCCCCGACCGCGCCGGCATCGTGCATGCCGTCACCGGTGTGCTGCTGCGCGAAGGCGGCAACATCCTGACCTCCCACCAGCATGGTGACGCTGACCATGCGCGCTTCTTCATGCGCATCGAGTTCGAGGCCAAGGCTGAAGAGGGTGCGCTGCAGGCCGCGTTTGCGCCGCTCGCCGCCCAGTTCGACATGGATTGGGAGCTGGTGGCCCGCGCCCGCAAGACCCGTGTGCTGCTGCTGGTGTCCAAGCTCGGCCATTGCCTGAACGATCTGCTGTTCCGCGTGCAGACCGGGCACTTGCCCATCGAGATCCCGGCCATCGTCTCCAACCACCGCGACTTCTATCAGCTCGCGGCCTCGCACAACATTCCCTTCCACCACTTCCCGCTGCTGGGCGCCACCGACGCACAGAAGCAGGCGCAGGAAGCCAAGATCCGCGAAGTGGTGGCCGAAAACCAGATCGACCTCGTCGTGCTGGCGCGCTACATGCAGATCCTGTCGCCCGAGCTGTGCCGCGACCTGAGCGGCCGGGCCATCAACATCCACCACAGCTTCCTGCCCAGCTTCAAGGGCGCCAAGCCCTACCACCAGGCCTATGAACGCGGCGTCAAGCTGATCGGCGCAACCGCGCATTACGTGACCAGCGACCTCGACGAGGGGCCGATCATCGAGCAGGAGGTCGCCCGCATCGACCACAGCATGCCGCCCGAGCAGCTCGTGGGCATCGGCCGAGACATGGAGTGCGTGGCGCTGGCGCGGGCCATTCAGTGGCATGCCGAGCACAGGGTGTTGCTCAACGGCAATCGCACGGTCGTCTTCCGCTGAGGTAGAAGGTTGGGCATGTGGATAGACACCCACTGCCACCTCGACGCGGCTGAGTTCGCCGCCGACCGCGACGCGGTCGTCGCGCGCGCCAAGGCGGCGGGTGTCAACCAGATCGTCATCCCGGCCGTCGATGCCCACAACCTCGACGCGGTGCGCCTGCTGGCCATCCAGCACGACTTCACCTACGCCCTGGGCATCCATCCGCTGTGCGTGATGCGCGCGGGCGAAGGCGATCTGGAAAAACTCGCCGAAGCGGTGGAGACGCATCATGCCGATCCGCGTCTCGTCGCCGTTGGCGAAATCGGCCTCGACTATTTCGTCGAGGGCATCGACCCCGACACCCAGCAGCACTTCTACGTCGAGCAACTCAAGCTCGCCAAGCGCGCCGGCCTGCCGGTGCTGCTGCACGTGCGGCGCAGCGCCGACAAGCTGCTGGCCGGCCTGCGCCGTGTCGGCTTCACGCACGGTGGCATAGCCCATGCCTTCAACGGCAGCGAGCAGCAGGCGCAAGCCTTCATCGAGCTGGGCTTCAAGCTCGGCTTCGGCGGCACGCTGACCTTCGAGCGGTCCCTGCAGATCCGCCGCATTGCAGCCAGCGTGCCGGATACGGCGCTGGTCATGGAGACTGATGCGCCGGACATCCCGCCGCAGTGGCTCTACAAGACCGCCGAGCAGCGCGAAACCAGCCCAGGCCAGGCACGCAACGAGTCGGCCGAGCTGCCGCGCATTGCCGAAAGCCTGGCCGAGCTGCGCGGCTGGACGCTGGAGCAGACGGCGGCAATCACCAGCGCCAACGCGCGCGCCGCGCTGCCGCGACTGGGCTGATCAGGCCTCGCCGAAATTCAGCGACAGGTCCACGCGGTCGCCGATGCGCAGGGTCCCCGCGCCGTCGCCACGCGCGTAGACACCGAACTGCACCGGTGCGCCCGGGGCGCGCTCGGCGCTGAGCCGGGTCAAGGCGTCCAGCACGACCGGCTGCGGTTCGCCGCTCGCCGGGTCCACCGTTGGCACGACGCAGCGCACGCAGACCGTCGTGCGGCGCAGCGTCAGTGCGCCGATGCGGGCCTCGATCAGGATGTCCTCGATGAAAGGCGGCAGGTCGCCGCCGTCTTCGGCACTGAGCAGCAGATTGGGTCGCGCACGCTGTGCCGGCCCGTTCAGCGGCTGGGCCATGGCGTCCTGCCAGGACTGCAGCGAACCCTCGCCGACGATATGCAGTGCATTGAGGATGGGCCGGCGCTGTGCCTCGATGCTCAAGCGCACCAGCCGCAGCGGCTCGCCCGTGGTCGCCTTCAGCAGCGCGGCCGCGTCTTCGCCAGCATCCCAGACCTGCAGCACGTCGAAGTCCTGGCGTTCGCCGTTCCAGCCGCGCACTTCCAGCGCGTCGCCGCCTTCGCCGGGCACTGTCAACGATCGGCCCAAGGCCTGTAACTCAAGGTCCGAGCCCACCAACCGGGCGTGGACCAGCGCGAGCCGTGGGTGCGCGCCCATCCAGGTCAGCTCGCCGCCCGCGTCGACGATGCCCCAGCCGCGGTCGCCCACGGGCCAGCCGTCGCCGTCCAGCAGCAGGGTATTGACGGCTTCGCCGGCGCACGACTTGACGGGGTAGCGCCACAGCCCGGCGACGCGGGCGGTCAGGTCAGCCATGGTTTCTCCAGGTTCAGCGATTGCGCGGCGCGAGGGGCGTTTCGGGCACCGGGTAGCCGGCGGCGCCAAAGGTCGCGACGACGGCCTTGTGGGTGTCGAAGTAGACCTGCCAGTAATGGTCCGTGTGGCAGTACGGCCGCACGCACAGCAGCGGGCCTTCGGGCGTGAACTGCAGGATCTCGATATCGGGCGCCGGCTTGGCCAGCACATTGGGAATGGCCGCGATGGCCGGACGCAGCCGCGCGATGGCGTCCAGCGGGTCCACGCTGTTGGCGACCTTGGCCAGGCAGTCGACGCGGCGGAACGCCTGCGCCGAGTAGTTCTGGATGGCGCTGCTGAACACGGTGTTGTTGCCGACCAGGGTGTGCACGTTGTCCGGCGTGTTGATAGTCGTGCCAAAGAGGCCAATCTCGGTCACCGTGCCGGTCACGCCACCGGCCTGCACGAAGTCGCCCACCTTAAAAGGGCGCAGCACCTGCATGAAGACACCGGCCGCGAAGTGGGTCAGCAACCCGCCCCAGGCGGTGCCGATAGCCAGGCCCGCGCCGGCCAGCAAGGCGGCGAAGGAGGTGGTCTTGACGCCGAAGATGTCCAGAATCGCGAGGATCAGCACCAGGTTCAGCAGCACGCTGAGGATGGAGCGCAGATAGGTGGCCAGCGTCGAGTCGATGCGCTTGCCGCGCTCCAGCGCCGCCGAGAACACACGCAGCGCGATTGAAATGAGCCACCGGCCCACGACCCAGGCGGCGATGGCCGCGAGAATCTTCAAGCCGAAGTCCACGCCCTGGGTGCTGAGAAACAGCCAGATGGCTTCCGTATTCATCATGTCGAGTCACTCCCTGTGAAAACCCGCGCATCGTCGCAGCTGCCGGCCGTGTTTGCCAGGCCTCCAAACCCCGAAATCGAGCGTCTTGTCGGCCTCGCGCCGGTGTTTGACGCCCAGGCCCGCCTGCTGGTGCTCGGCAGCTTTCCCGGCGCTGCTTCGCTGCAGGCAGCGCAGTACTACGCGCATCCGCGCAATGCCTTCTGGCCCGTCATGGCGGCGCTGCTGGGCGAACCGGATCTGGCGACGCGGCCCTATGCCGAGCGCCTGCAGGCATTGCGCCGCGGCCGTGTGGCGCTGTGGGACGCCGTGGCTGCCTGCCGGCGCGAGGGCAGCCTGGACACGGCCATCGAAGCCGCCGAGCCGAGCGATCTGATGGATCTCGTCACCCGGCTGCCGCAGCTGCGCGCGATTGCCTGCAACGGCGCGCTCGCTCACCGGCAGACGCTGCTGGCCCTGGGCGACGTGGCCTTGCCCGTGCTGCGACTGCCGTCGACGAGCCCAGCGCATGCCGGCCTGAGCCTGGCAGACAAGATCGCCGCCTGGCGGGCCGGGCTGGCGCCGTATCTGGTGGCCTAGGATCCCGCCTATGACAAGACTGCTGACGGCCGGGCGATGAAGCCCAAGCCAACGACCTGGGGCCCGGCGACGCTGAGCGAATTCGACGGCGTGCGTTTTCTGCACCTGGACTCGATCTGGGTGCAAGGTGCAATGCGTATCCGCAAGCCCGATCAGCTGGAGCTGGAGTACATCCAGCGCATGTGCGCCTGGATGTTGTGGCGGGACCCGGCCGCACTGGGCGAAGGCCATGCCGTGCAACTCGGCCTGGGCGCCGCGGCGCTGACGCGCTTTTGCCATGGCCAGCTGAAGATGCGCACGACGGCGGTGGAGATCAACCCCGAGGTCATCGCCGCCTGCCGGCAGTGGTTCCGTCTGCCGGGCAACGATGCCCGGTTGAGCGTCGTCAACGGCGACGCCGCGGCCTGGGTCAATGACAGCGCCAACCTGCAGACGGTGGATGTGTTGAGCGTGGATCTCTACGACCATGACGCTGCGTCGCCCGTGCTGGACGACGAGGCCTTTTACGCCGCCTGCCGTGGCGTGCTGGCGGACGGCGGGCTGATGACGGTCAATCTGTTCGGCCGCAGCGCGAGCTTTGCGCGCAGCGCATTGCGCATCGCCAAGGCCTTCGGGTCGGACCAGGTCTGGAGCCTGGCGCCCACCAAGGAGGGCAACACCGTCGTCGTCGCGGCGCGCGGCGTGCAGGTGCCACATCGTGACATCCTGGAGCAGCGCGCAGCTAATATCGAATCACGCTTCAAGTTGCCGGCCCGCAAATGGCTTAGGCTGGTGCGGCCGCTGCCGATGAGCATCCTCAACGCCCTTTGAGAAGCCGAGCCTCGATGTCGACCAAGTCCAAGCCACTGGCTGCCCCCACGAAGACTGAAGGCCGCCTGGAATGGCGCCAGCTGCTGCATTGGCTGCAGGAGGATGGCCTCATCGACGAAAGCCAGGTCCAGCGCACGGAGCAGCGCTTCGCGGCCGGCGATAGTGCCTTGCATCCCCTCGTTCGCCTGGGCCACGCCGCTCTGGTGCGCCTGTCGACTGGCAAGCCACTGGATGTGGACGCACTGTCCGAATGGCTGGCGGTGCGCGCCAAGTTGCCTTATCTGCGCATCGACCCGCTGAAGGTGGACGTGGGCCGCGTCGGCGACGTGATGTCCATCGGCTATGCCGAAGCCAAACGCTGCCTGCCGGTGCAGTTCGGCATCAATGACGTGACGATCGCGACATCCGAGCCCTTCGACACCAGCTGGGTCGCGCAGATTGAGTCGCATGTGCGCAAGCCCATCAAGCTCGTCATCGCCAACCCGCTGGAGATCGCGCGCTACACGACCGAGTTCTTCACGCTGGCGCGTTCGGTGCGCGCCGCAGCCAAGGCGGGCGAGCAGAGCCAGGTGGCCAGCTTCGAGCAGCTTGTCGAGCTGGGCAAGACCAACAAGCAGCTCGATGCCAATGATCAGGGCGTCGTGCAGGTCGTCGACTGGCTGTGGCAATACGCCTTTGACCAGCGCGCATCGGACATCCACCTTGAACCGCGCCGCGAGATGGGTGTCATCCGCTTCCGCATCGACGGCGTGCTGCATACGGTCTACCAGCTGCCACCGACGGTGATGGGCGCAATGACCTCGCGCATCAAGCTGCTCGGCCGCATGGACGTCGTCGAGAAGCGCCGCCCGCTGGATGGCCGCATCAAGACGCGCAACCCAGCCGGCGACGAAGTCGAAATGCGGCTGTCGACGCTGCCGACCGCCTTCGGCGAGAAGATGGTCATGCGCATCTTCGACCCCGAGACCGCCGTCAAGGATCTGTCGTCCCTGGGCTTCGGCCAGCACGACTCCGACCGCTGGGAGAGCCTGGTCAAGCAGCCCCACGGCATCATCCTGGTGACCGGCCCGACCGGCAGCGGCAAGACGACGACGCTGTACTCGACGCTCAAGCGCCTGGCGACCGAAGAGGTCAATGTCTGCACCATCGAAGACCCCATCGAGATGATCGAGCCGGCCTTCAACCAGACCCAGGTGCAGAACGTGCTGGATCTCGGTTTCGCCGAAGGCCTGCGCGCGTTGATGCGCCAGGATCCGGACATCATCATGGTCGGCGAGATTCGGGACCTGGAGACGGCCGAGATGGCCATCCAGGCCGCGCTGACGGGTCACCTCGTCTTCAGCACCTTGCATACCAACGACTCGGTATCGGCGATCACGCGGCTGATGGATCTGGGCGTGCCGAGCTATTTGATCAGCGCCACCGTCATTGGTGTGCTGGCCCAGCGGCTGGTGCGCACCCTGTGCCCGCACTGCAAGCAGCCCGACCCCATGGTCACGCGGGAGAACCTCAACGAGCTGGTGCGGCACTGGCGCCTGGGTGGAGGCGTCAAGCCTTTCAAGCCGGTGGGCTGCCTGGAATGCCGCAATACGGGTTTCCGCGGCCGTGCGGGCCTTTACGAACTGTTGACCGTTTCAGAAGGCGTCAAGGCCTCGGTCGCTGACCTGGCCGCACTGCGTCGTCAGGCCATGCAGGAGGGCCTGCGCCCACTGCGCTTGGCCGGCGCGATGAAGGTGGCGGAAGGGGTGACGACGGTGGAGGAGGTGTTGCGCAGCACGCCGTCCTGGGAAGGCTAGTCTCTCTTGTCTTACGTGTAATCCACAGTCGGGCAGCGTCGACCCGACTGCCAGAATCACCGGCAAGAAAACGCGCGCCCGCGGCGCGCCGGAGGCGACAAGCAATGAAGATCAAAAGCCAGCGGGACTTCTGGTCCGGGCTGATGTTCCTGGTGGTGGGCGTGGCGTTCGCATGGGGCTCGACGGAATACTCCTTCGGCACCTCGGCCCGACCAGGCCCGGGTTATTTCCCCTTCGGCCTGGGCATCCTGCTGGCCTTGCTGGGCGGCCTCGTGCTTTTCAAGGCGTTGACGCTGGAATCAGAAGGCGGCGATCCCATCGGCGCCATTGCCTGGCGCCCTTTGCTCATCATCGTCGCCGCCATCGCCGTCTTCGGCGTCGCGCTGCCTCGCCTGGGGCTGGCCTGCACGCTGCCGTTGCTCATCACGTTGTCTGCCCTGGCTGGCAATGAGTTCCACTGGCGCGATGTGCTGATCAGCAGCGTCGTGCTGACGGTCGGCAGTTGGGCGCTGTTCATTCTTGGCCTGAAGCTGACCATCCCGCTCTGGCCCATCTACATCACGGGCTGAGGGCACCATGGACCTGCTGAACAATCTGGGTCTTGGGTTCCATACGGCGCTGACGCTGCAGAACCTGATGTACTGCTTCTTCGGGTCGGTGCTGGGAACGCTTATTGGCGTGCTGCCCGGTCTGGGGCCCGTCGCGACCATCGCGATGCTGCTGCCGTCCATCTACACGCTGGACGCCACACCTGCCCTGATCATGCTGGCCGGTATCTATTACGGCGCTCAATACGGAGGCTCGACGACGGCCATCCTGATCAATGTGCCGGGTGAGTCCAGCTCCGTCGTGACGGCCATCGACGGCTATCAGATGGCCCGGCGCGGCCGTGCCGGTGCGGCGCTCGCGGCCGCCGGCCTGGGCAGCTTCTTCGCCGGCTGCGTGGGCACCATCATCATCGCGGCCTTCGCGCCGCCGCTGACCGAGCTGGCCTTCAAGTTCGGCTCGGCCGAGTACTTCTCGCTGATGGTGCTCGGCCTGGTCGGCGCGGTTGTGCTCGCGTCGGGATCGCTCATCAAGGCCATTGCAATGATCGTGCTCGGCCTGCTGCTCGGGCAGATCAACACCGACGTCATCACCGGCACGGCGCGCTTCTCCTTCGATGTTCCTGAATTGACTGACGGCATTGGCTTCGTGGTCATCGCCATGGGCGTGTTTGGCTTCGGGGAAATCATCGCCAATCTGGGTCAGCCCGAAGAACATCGCGAGGTCTTCACCAAGGAGGTGAAAGGCCTGTGGCCGACGAAGGAAGACTTCAAGGAGGCCTGGCCTTCGGTGCTGCGGGGCACAGCCCTCGGCGCTGTGCTGGGAGTGTTGCCCGGTGGCGGCGCGCTGCTGGCCTCTTTCGCGTCCTACACCTTGGAGAAGAAAGTCGTCCGCAATCCTCGTGTGCCCTTCGGCAAAGGCGCCATCCAAGGGGTCGCCGGCCCAGAAAGCGCTAACAACGCCGGTGCGCAGACCTCTTTCATTCCGATGCTCACGCTTGGCATTCCGCCAAATGCTGTGATGGCGCTGATGGTGGGTGCCATGACCATCAAGGGCATTCAGCCGGGGCCTCAGGTCATGACGAGCAACCCGGAGCTGTTTTGGGGGCTGATCGCATCGATGTGGATCGGCAATCTGATGCTGATCGTGCTCAACCTGCCTCTGATCGGCATTTGGATCAAGTTGCTGACAGTGCCCTACCGGTTTCTCTTTCCGGCCATCGTCGTCTTCTGCTGCATTGGCACCTACTCGCTGAACAACAACAGCTTTGACGTCTATATGACCGCGGCGTTTGCGCTGCTTGGCTACGTCTTCTACAAGCTGAGCTGCGAGCCGGCGCCGCTGCTGTTGGGCTTCATTCTGGGGCCCATGATGGAAGAGAACCTTCGCAGGGCGTTGCTGCTGGCGCGGGGCGACTGGAGCACATTCCTGACCCGTCCACTATCCGCCGGATTGCTGATTGCAGCGGCACTGATGATCGTCGTCGTGATGCTGCCGTCCATCAAGAGCAAGCGCGAGGAAGCTTTCCACGAAGAGGCGTGACGGTCGCCCGCTGCCTGCCTGACTCTTGCCTTGACGTCGGTCGTCCGCGGTCGTTGGCCGGACTCGCAGCGTCCGGACGGCGAGCATTGCAAGCCAACGTCGATTGAATACGTTCCCGCCTGCTGATCCAGTAAAAGAACTGGCGTGGCTTCCGCATCCGAAAAACCTATGCTACAGTCGTGGGCTTCGCTGATCACAACGCAGCGCTTGTCGGGAACGGCGGATGGTTGTGAGGTGGTTGGTGGAGCTGGGCTGAAAGGTCTGGATGGCGAGCTGGAGAGTTCGTTGGGTGCTGAAGAGTTCTGAAAAGAAATTTTCGCAAAGTACTTGACGATGCTGCGAAAGCAGATCAAAATCTCGCCTCTTTGCTGCTGACGAACAAAACGCGAAAGCGAGTAGTTTGGAG
>NZ_JBFUIM010000026.1:0-22245 GCF_056401875.1 Roseateles sp. P4_D2
AGGGTGCAAGCGCCATCGCGCTGGGCAAGGCCAAAGCCGGCGCGCCGTACTCGGCCGCGGTCTACGTCGTGGGCGTGATCAACGGCGTGTGGGGCGTGCATCGCTCCGACGACGCCGGCGCCACCTGGACGCGCTTCAACGACGACGCGAACCAGTTCGGCGGCATTGGCGTCATGGCGGCCGATCAAGGCATCTACGGCCGCATCTACATCAGTGGTACCGGCCGAGGAATGCTGTTCAGCAACTGAACCCCGCGCCCTTCCTCATTCCGCATCGCTCATGAACAAGACGAACTCGACAGCCACCACCTCGCTCGATGAACCGGCCCGCCGCAGCTTCGTGCGCACCGTCGCAGGCGCCGGGCTGGCCGCCATGGCCGGCGGGTCGGCGACGGCTGCCACCGCCCTGTCCGCCAACACCGCCGCCGCCGGCGCCACCGAGCCCGGCCTGCCCTTCCACGCCTGGGCCCCCACGCCGCCCATGGGCTGGAACAGCTGGGACGCCTTCGGCGCCAGCGTCACCGAAGCCGAGTACCTGGACAACGCGCGCATCCTTGCCGAGCGCTTCCTGCCCTTCGGCTACGACACCGCCACCGTCGACATCCAGTGGTACGAGGCGGGCGTCACGTCGGGCTGGTACCGGGACTTCGCGCCGCTGGTGCTGGACGGCAACGGCCGCCCGCAGCCCGCGCCCAACCGTTTCCCCAGCGCCGCCGGCGGCCGCGGCTTCGCGCCGCTGGCCGCCAAGGTGCATGCCATGGGCCTGCGCTTCGGCGTGCACATCATGCGCGGCATCCCGCGCCAGGCGGTCGGGCTGGAGCTGCCCATCGCGGGCAGCAAGTACCGCTGCAACGAAGTCGCCAACACCCACTCCACCTGCGCCTGGAACACCGACATGTGCGGCGTCAAGCCCGAGCACCCCGGCGCCTTCGACTGGTACCGCGCCTGGTTCGCGCAGCTTGCCGAATGGGGCGTGGACTTCGTCAAGGTCGACGACATCGCCGCGCCCAACTACCACGGCAAGGAAGTCGAGCTGATCCGCCGCGCCATCGACGCGACCGGCCGGCCCATGGTGCTGAGCCTGTCGCCGGGTCCGTCGCACCTGGATCAGTCCGCCCACCTGCAGGCCCACGCCAACCAATGGCGGGTGTGCAACGACTTCTGGGACACCTGGCCGCAACTGCGCGACAACCTGGTGAACCTTGTGAAGTGGGCGCCGCACGCGCGCCCCGGCGCCTGGCCCGATGCGGACATGCTGCCCGTCGGCAAGATCGGCCTGCGCAACTACGACGGCGAACCGGCGAAGCACGGCGAGCGCGACACCCGCTTCACGCGTGACGAGCAGCTGCTGATGATGACCGCCTGGACCTGCGCCCGTAGCCCGCTGATCCTGGGCAACGACCTGCGCCGCCTCGACGACTGGACGCTGCGCCTGATCACCAACCCCGAGGTGCTGGCGCTGCTGCGCGTACCTGGGGCACGCGAGTGGCACTCGGTGGCCCAGGGTCATCGCTTCGTCTGCAACGGTCCTCAAGGCACCTGGGCGGCGTGGCTGAACACCGGCGACGCGCCGTGGCAGGTGCCCCTGCCCACGTGGTTGCCGGATGCCAGCCGCGACTGCTGGGCACGCACCGACCTGCCCGCAGGCACCCGCGTGCTGACCGTGCCGCCACATGGCGCGCGCCTGGTGCGCTGCGCCTGATGGGAATCGCTGAGGCGGTCATGCTGCGGGGGGCGCACCTGCGCGTGATCGCAACCACCCGGACCGGAAACCCTCATCCTTCAAGACCAACGCCTCTCTCGCGAGCAGTTCCGACACCCCGATCATGAAACTGAAGAAGACCTTGCTTGCCTGCACGCTGGCCCTGGCCGCGCTCAACCCCGCCTTCGCCCAGAGCGCCGAAGGCCATCCCGACTGGCCCGGGGCCGGCCAGCTGTTCGCGGGCGTGAACTACCAGCCCGTGGACCGCACGCTGGAGCAGGTCAAGCGCGACGTTGCGCTGATGAAGCAATCTGGCTTCAAGGTCGTCCGCATGGGTGACCTGGCCTGGGACTACTTCGAACCCGAGGAAGGCAAGTTCGACTTCAAGCATTTCGACGCCGTGATGGCCGAGGTGCACGCCGCCGGCATCAAGGTCATCCTCGACATCCCGGGGCAGCCGGCGCCGATGTGGCTGCACCACAAATACCCCGGCGTCGACATCACCAACCAGGCCGGCACCCGCCTGGCGCCGGCCGAGCGCTACATGGACAACATCGGCGACCCGGACTACCGGCGCCTGGCCACGCGCATGGCCGACAGGCTCATCAAGCGCTACGCCAAGCATCCGGCCCTGCTGGCCGTGGGCTATGACAACGAGATCGGCAATGGCTACATCTCCTATTCCGAGGCTGACCGCAAGCGCTTCGTCGAATGGCTGAAGAAGCGCTACGGCAGCATCGACGCGCTGAACAAGGCCTGGGCCACGCAGCGCTGGTCGCGTCGCATCGGCAAGTGGGAAGAAGTGCGGCTGCCCTATGCCGACGGCCCCGGGCCGGCCGAGCGCTATCTGGACCTGCGCCGTTTCTGGTCCGACCTGACCATCGCCGTTCTGGACGACCGGGAGGCCGTGCGCCGCAAGCACACGCCCGACAAGCCTACGCTGTCGAACTACTGGAGCTGGTCGGGCCGCAAGGGCTTCGACTACCACGGCAGCTATCGCCAGCACACCACCTATGGCGCCATGGGCTTCTATGCCGGCGAACCGATCTATGGCGGATGGCAGGCCGCCCTCATCAAGGCGGGCATGACGACGCCAACCTGGTTCAACGAGTTCACCGCCGGCGGCCCGGGCTCATACGGCAGCAAGGGCTGGTCGCGCATGTGGGCCCACTTCGTGCTGCTGATGGGTGGCCAGGCCGCGCTGGCCTGGACCTACAACAGCCATCTCGGCGGCGAGGAGCAGGCGCTGATGGGCTTGATCGACCATGACGACCGTCCCTCGTGGAAGCTGGCCGAATGGGCCCGCATCGCCGGCGACTACGCCAAGCTGGAGAAACTTGGCTTCCCGCGCCGCGTCGAGCCCAAAGTGGCCATCGCCTACTCCTTCGACAACGTCGCGGCCCACAGTGCCAATGGCCCCGCCAACAGCTCACGCGACTACCTGAAGACGCCCTATCAGAAGCAGGCCCTCGGTGCCTTCGAGCCGCTGCTGAAGGACAACATCGACGTCGCGGCCATCAAGCTCTCCTACGAAGACCTGAGCCGCTACCGCCTCATCATCCTGCCCGGCATGTACCTGCTGGACAAAGCCTCCACCGAGGCGGTGCGCAAGTTCGTCACCGACGGCGGCACCGTGATCATGACGGCGCAGTCGGCCAAGGTGAACGAGCACAACCAGTGGCATGGGACGCCGTTGCCCGGCGGGCTGACCGACGTCTTCGGCCTGCGCACCAACGAGTACTACAGTGTCGCCGGCACGCTGAAAATCGGCGACGAGGAGGTGAAGGGCACGATTGAGCATTACGAGGTGCTGGAGCCCTCCACCGCCGACGTGCTGAGCCGCTTCAGCAACCTGGACGGCAGGCCGCCGGCCATCACTGTCAACAAGTTCGGCAAGGGCCGCGCGATCTACCTCGCCACACCGGCGCAGCCCCAGATCATGCGGCCGCTGCTGCGCTCGCTCTACGCGAGCCTGGGCATCGAGCCGGGTCCGAAGACGCCCGACGGCGTGTTCGCACGCGAGGTCGAAGGACGCGTGCTGTACGTCAACGCCAACTGGCAACCGATGGAGGTGCCGATCGCCGGCGCGATGAAGGGGGTGCTCGGTGACCAGCGCTGGGAAGGAAGCCTGAAGCTGGCGCCGCTCGGCGTGGAGCTGCTGGAACCTCTGAACTGAAGGATGACAGGCACTTCGCCCAGTTGTTGCACCGACTGAACGTCGGCAAGGCCAGTCGCTCCCCTCGGGGACGGCCCGCAACATCCCGGTTCGTGCGCCGCCGGATGCCGTGCAAGCGGAATTGATATTTGAGATGAAGCCCCGAAAGACGAGAACAACGCGATGAGAACGATAGCCCTCCCCCTGCTGCTCTCCCTGCTGGCTGCCACCGCGCACGCCGAGGTGCGCCTGGCCCAAGTGTTCAGCGACCACATGGTGCTGCAGCGCGACCGACCGCTGAACGTGTGGGGTCAGGCCACACCGGGCCAGACGCTGAGCATCGACCTCGGTGGCCGCAGCGGCACGGCCCGCGCAGGCGCCGACGGCCGCTGGCGCGTCCAGCTGGCCCCGTTACCGGCCGGCGGCCCGCACCGCCTCGTCGTCACGGGCGACAAGACCGCGGTGCTGAACGACGTGCTGGTCGGCGATGTCTGGCTGCTCGGCGGCCAATCGAACATGGAGTGGCCGCTGGCGCAGACCGACACCGGCCCACAGGAAGTGGCCTCACCGCAGAATGCGCAGCTGCGCCACCTGCGCGTGCCGCTGCGCGCCAGCGTGCAACCCGAAGCCAACATCGCGCCTGCGCCCTGGGTCGTCGCGGAGCCCGGCCGCGTGGCCGAGTTCAGCGCCGTCGGCTACCACTTCGCGCGCGAGATGCAGGCGGTGCAGGGCGTGCCCATCGGCCTGATCAACACGGCCTGGGGCGGCTCCATGCTGGAGACCTGGATGAGCCGCGACGCGGCGCTGCGCGACCCTGACCTCGCACCCGCGGTGCACGCCTTGCCGGCCGACAACGCTGCCTTCACTGCAGCATTGGGCCAGCGCATGCTGCCCCGCATCGCCGCCTGGCAGAAGGGTCTCCCGCTGGAGGGCGTGGACGCCTCGGGTTGGTCTGCCGCTGCCGACATCGACGCCGACTGGCCCACACTGAAGGCGCCCGGCAACTGGGAAGGCCAGGGCCTGGCCGACGTCGACGGCGTCGTCTGGATGCGCAAGCGCGTCGAGCTGAAGGCCGCCCAGGCCGCGGGAGCCGCGGAGCTGCGCCTGGCCAAGGTGGACGACTGCGACGAGGTCTGGGTCAACGGCCAGAAGGTCGGCGGCCAGTGCGGCTGGGAGCAGGCGCGCCACTACACGCTGCCAGCCGGCGTGCTGCGCTCAGGCGCCAACTGGATCGCCGTGCGGGTGACCGACACGGGCGGTGGCGGCGGCATCAACGGTGAGGCTGCCGATCTGCGCCTGGACACCTCCGCCGGCAGCGTGTCGCTCGCCGGCCCCTGGCGGGCACGCGTCGAGAAGCTCGTGGCGGCCGGCGGCCCCGTGGCGAACAGCGCCCCGGCCCTGGGCCACAACGGCCTCGTCGCACCGCTGCAAGGCCTGTCCGTGCGCGGCGTGCTCTGGTACCAGGGCGAGGAAAACTCCGGGCGTGCGGCTGCCTATGCCGACGGCTTCAAGCGCCTCATCCAGGACTGGCGTGGCCAGTTCGCCGACCCTGACCTGCCCTTCTTCTTCGTGCAACTGGCCTCGTGGCGGCCCATGGCCGAGAACCGACCCGACGGCAACGGCTGGGCCGAACTGCGCGCCAGCCAGGCCGCGGCCCTGGCGCTGCCCCACACCGGCATGGCCACGGCGATCGACGTGGGCGATGCCGTCGACATTCACCCCCGCAACAAGCGCACCGTGGGCCAGCGCCTGGCCGCGCTGGCGATGCACGAGCTGCGGCTGCGCACCGCGCCGGCCACGGGCCCGCGCCTGACCGGCCATCAGTCGAAGGGCGGCGAATTTGAGCTGCGCTTCGACACCACCGCCGGCGGCCTGCGAACTGCGCGCACCGGCGAGCCGCTGCGCGGCTTCTACGTCGCCGGCGCCGACCGGCGCTGGGTACCGGCCGAAGCACGCGTCGACGGTGATCGCATCGTGCTGCGCAGTGCCGCCGTGGCGGCCCCGGTGGCGGCGCGCTACGCCTGGGTCAACAACGCCAGCGAGGCCAATGTCGTCGGTGGCGACGGCCTGCCACTGCCGCCGCTGCGCACCGACGACTGGCCGCTGGAATCGGCAGGCCGGCGCTACGGGCGCTGAGCCCGACGCCAGTTCGACGCACCGCTCAACGGCGCTCTTCGTATCCCCCTCAAGTGAATCTCCGCATGCACCACCTGATCCGACGCGCCGCTCATACCGTCGCACTGCTCTGCTTCATCGCCACCACGCCCGCCCACGCCGACGGCACGCTGAAGCTGGAAGCTCCCAAGCCCAATGTGGCGCCAACCCCGCCGATGGGCTGGAACTCGTGGAACAAGTTCGACTGCAACGTCAGCGAGCAATTGATCCGCCAGCAGGCCGACGCGATGGCCGCCTCCGGCATGAAGGACGCCGGCTACCAGTACATCGTCATCGACGACTGCTGGCAGAAGAGCCGCGACGCCGACGGCAACATCCAGGCCGACCCCGAGCGCTTCCCGTCCGGCATCAAGGCGCTCGCCGACTACGTGCACAGCAAGGGACTGAAGTTTGGTCTCTATTCCGACGCCGGCTCTCTGACCTGCGCCGGCCGCCCGGGCAGCGCTGGCCGTGAGTTCCAGGACGCGAGCCAGTACGCCAGATGGGGCGTGGACTTTCTGAAATACGACTGGTGCAACACCGGCACCCGCAACGCCGAGGCCGCCTACACCGTCATGGCCAAGGCCCTGCGCGAGTCCGGCCGCGACATCGTGTTTTCCATCTGCGAATGGGGCACCGACCATCCCGAGCGCTGGGGCCCGACGGTCGGCCACCTGTGGCGCACCACCCATGACATCTACGACGGTTGGGAAAGCACGAAGGACAAGGGGAATGGCATGACCAACGTCCTGGACATGCAGGCCGCGCGCGGGGGCGTGTCAGCGCCAAATGCCTGGAACGACCCCGACATGCTGGAAGTGGGCAACGGCGGCATGACGACCACCGAGTACGAGTCGCACTTCTCGCTGTGGGCCATGCTGGCCGCGCCGCTGATCGCCGGCAACGACTTGTCGAAGATGGACGCCGACACGGTGCGCATCCTCACCAACAAGGACGTCATCGCCGTCGACCAGGATCCACTGGGCCAGCAAGGCCGCCGCGCGCTGAAAGAAGGCGACCTCGAAGTCTGGGTGCGTCCGCTGGCGGGCGGTGAGCACGCGGTGGTGCTGTTCAACCGCGGCAAGACGCCGGCCGACATGAAGGTGGCTTGGGAACAGCTCCAACTGCCCGTCGACCAGAAGGCCGACGTGAAGGACCTGTGGAGCAAGAAGGTCACGAAGGGCGTGAGCGGCAGCTACGGCGGCAAGGTTGCACCGCATGGCGTGATCATGGTGCGCATCAAGGCCGCGCCGTGACGGGACCGGCGAACACCAGCCATCCAACGCGGATGACCGAGAGGGACGCGCCATGAGGCTGATGACCCTGCTGCTCACTCTGGCGGTTCTGGCCTGCGGCGCGCAGGCCGATGCGCTGACCGTGAAGGACGCCAAGTCGCTGGAGACGGCCCTGCAGCGGGCGCGGACGGACAAGCGCATCCACCGCATCGAGCTGGCTGCTGGCAACTACCAGCTGTCGGCGCCCATCGTCATCGACGAGGCCCTGTCGGGCACGGCAGACGAGCCCTTCGTGCTCGCCGCTGCGCCTGGCGCCCAGCCCGTACTGAGCGGCGCGATGTCGCTGCCGGCACTGCGCTGGGAGGCCTGGAAGGACGGCCTCTGGCGCGCCCGGTTTGCTGGCGCTTCGTTCCAGCGCCTGTGGTTGGGGCAGCACATGCTCGTGCGAGCCCGCTATCCCAATCTCGACGCCGCCAACCCTGGCTTCGGCGGTGCAGCTGACGCCACGTCGCCGGAGCGCGTGGCACGCTGGCATGACCCGCAAGGTGCCGTGCTTCACGCGTTGCACGGATATGGCTGGGGCGGCCTGCAGGTCTCCATCCTCGGCAAGAAACCCGACGGCAGCCTGGACTACGGCCCGCAACTGGCCAACAACCGCGTCATGCCGCCGAGCGACAAGGACCGCTACGTCGAGAACGTGCTGGAAGAGCTGGACGCGCCTGGCGAGTGGTTCCACGACCGCCGCGAGGGCTGGCTCTACTTCAAGCCGCTGGCCGGCGAGCGACCGCCGGCACGGGGCTTTCGCGGCAGCGCGCAGGAAGCCCTGATTCGCATCGAGGGCCGCAAGGCCCAGGTGCAGCATGTGCGGGTTCGCAATCTCGTGTTCCGGGAGACGGAGCCCACCTTCCTGAAGGCCACCGAGCCGCTGCTGCGCTCGGACTGGAAGTTCTACCGCACAGGTGCCGTGACCATCGAGAACGCCGGCGACGTTCGCGTCGAGAACTCCGAGTTCGTCGACCTCGGCGGCCATGCCGTCGTCGTCAGCGGCCGCGCACAGCGCGTGACCATCTCGGCCAACCACATCCACGACATCGGCGGCACGGCCGTGGCCTTCGTCGGCAGGCCAGAGTCGGTGCGGTCACCGCTGTTCGAATACCACGAGCAGTTGGAGGTCGCGGCCATCGACCGCACGCCCGGCCCGAAGTCGGATGCCTATCCCAAGGACTCCGAGGCCAGCGACAACCTCATCCACGACATCGGCCAGATCGACCGCCAGGCCACCGGCGTGCAGCTGTCGATGGCCGCGCGCATCACCGTCGACCACAACAGCATCTACCGCATGCCGCGCGCCGGCATCAACATCGGCGACGGCACCTGGGGCGGCCACCGCCTCACCCACAACGACGTGTTCGACACCGTGCGCCTGACCGGCGACCACGGCAGCTTCAACAGCTGGGGCCGCGACCGCTACTGGCACCCCGACCGCGCTGAGATGGACCGCCGCGCCGCGGCCCATCCGGAGTTGGCGCTGCTGGACGCCGTCGAACCCATCCTCATGAAGCGCAACCGCTGGCGTTGCGACCATGGCTGGGACGTCGACCTGGACGACGGCGCCTCCAACTACGTCATCGAAGAGAACCTGATGCTGGCCGGCGGCCTCAAGCTGCGCGAGGGCTTCCAGCGCATCGTGCGCAACAACATCCTCGTGAACAGCAGCTTCCACCCGCACGTGTGGTTCGACAACGGCGGCGACGTGTTCGAGTCCAATGTCGTCATGGGGGCGCATCAGCCGGTGGAGATCAAGCGCTGGGGGCGCAGCGTGAACCGCAACTTCTTCGTGGCAGAGGCCGACCTGCGGGCCGCCCAGGCACGCGGGAGCGATGCCGACTCCGTGGCCGGTGACCCGCGCTTTGCTGCGCCGGCCCGGGGCGATTACACGGTCACGAACGCAGCGCTCGCCGCGCGCGTCGGCTTCGTCAACTTCCCCATGGACGACTTCGGCGTGCGCCCGGCGAGGCTGAAGGCGCTGGCGAAGCAGCCCGCATTCCCGGTGACCCAGCAGCTCAGCCAGGCCGCGCCACCGCAAGCCGTGCAACAGCTGTACGGGCTGAGCCTCAAGCCGGTCGAGACCCTGGGCGAGCAGTCGGCCGCTGGCCTGGGTGACAAGGCCGGCCTCATCGTGCTGAGCGTGGAGGCAGGCAGCCCAGGCGATGCGGCCGGCTTCAAGCCGCGTGACGTCATCGTCGGTGCGGAGAAGGCGGGCGCCATCGCCGATGTGGCGGCGCTGCGGGTCCTGCTGGCCGACGGGACAGACCTCGTCATCGTCCGCAACCAGGCCCGTATCCGCCTGCGCTGGCCCAGCCCCGCAAAACCATAAAAGTTGAACACGCCCGTCATCAGGCAGGGAGAAAAAAGATGAACCAACAATCTCCGCAGCGGGCATCCGCGCTGGAAATCAACGGCCTGGTGAAGCGATTCGGCGGCCAGCCCGCCGTGGACCAGCTCAGCCTCAGCATCCCGCAGGGCGAGTTCCATGCGCTGCTCGGCCCCAACGGCGCCGGCAAGACGACCACGCTGCGCATGGTGGCCGGGCTGTTGCGGCCCGATGGGGGCAGCGTGCATATCCTGGGCCACGATGTCGCGCTCGAGCCCATCGAAGCCAAACGCAGGCTGGCCTTCCTGCCCGACGACCCGCTGCTGTACGGCAAGCTGCGCCCGCTCGAGTACCTGGAGTTCGTGGCCGGCCTGTGGGGCATCGAGCCCGGCGTGGCCGCGCCGCGCGCGGAGGAACTGCTGCGCTGGCTGGACCTGTGGACTCACACCGGCGAGATCACCGAAGGCTTCTCACGTGGCATGCGCCAGAAGCTGGCGCTGGCCGGCGCGCTCATTCACGACCCGCAGTTGCTGATCCTGGACGAGCCGCTCACCGGGCTGGACGCGGCGGCGGCGCGCCAGGTGAAGGACCTGCTGGTCGAGCGAGTCAGGCAGGGTCACACGGTCATCCTCACCACGCACATCCTGGAGATCGCCGAGCGGCTGGCGCAGCGCATCAGCATCATCCATCGCGGCCGCATCACCGCCCAGGGCACGCTGGACGAACTGCGCGCCCGTGCGGCGACCGGCGGCGGGCCGGGCGGGACGCTGGAAGACGTGTTCCTGCAGCTCACGAGCGCGGCATGACGGCGCTGCTGGCGTTGCGCCCGGGCTCCGTGCAGTGGCTTCTCCGTCACGAGCTCCGGCTGGGCTGGCGCGGCATGGGCAAGCGGATGGCCCGTGGGCTGCTGGGGTTCGCCGTCGCGCTGAGCGTGGCGCTGCACGTCGGCGCCTACTTCGTTCTGCGCATGTGGCCACCCGGCAGCGAGCAGCTTGTGCTGACCATGTTGATCTGCGCAGCGGCCTGGATCGCCATCAGCCTGATGCTCGCGCAGGCCATCCTGCAGTCCGTTGAGGCGCTGTTCGACCGCGGTGACCTCGACCTGCTGCTGTCGTCACCGGTGGCGACACACACTGTTTTCATGGTGCGGGGCCTGGGCATCGTCGCCAACGTCGGTGGGCTGTTCCTGTTCCTGCTGGCGCCGTTCGCGCACGTGGGCCTGTTCCTCGGGCACCCGCAGCTGCTCGGCATCTACCTGGCGGTGCCGGCACTGGCGCTGGCGACCACCGCACTGGGCCTGGCACTCACGCTGGCGCTGGTCCGTGTGCTCGGCGCCCGCCGGGCCCGCATCGTGGCGCAGGTGCTGGGCACGCTGATGGGCGGGGCGTTGGCCGTGCTGTCGCAGCTGCCCAACGTGATCAGCGCTGCCGATCTGCAGCAACTGCTTGCCCGGCTGATCCGCTGGGCCGAGCCAGGCGGTCCGCTGGCGCCGGACAGTCCAGTCTGGTTTCCGGGCCGCGCGCTGGTCGGCGCGCCGCTGCCGCTGCTGACGGTCGCGCTGGTCGGCGTC
Source organism: Roseateles sp. P4_D2 (assembly GCF_056401875.1). Classification (NCBI taxonomy): domain Bacteria; kingdom Pseudomonadati; phylum Pseudomonadota; class Betaproteobacteria; order Burkholderiales; family Sphaerotilaceae; genus Roseateles; species Roseateles sp. P4_D2. Next base: position 11,190 of record NZ_JBFUIM010000026.1, read on the forward strand.
GTCGGCTTCGGGCTCGTCATCGGTCTGGCCCACCATCGTTTCCTGGCGGGCACGCAGGAGTCCGTCACCGGCAGCGCCAGGCGTATCGCGGCGGCGCCGCAGCGCGGCAGCGTCCGGTTCAAGGGCGGGCTGTGGCGCAGCGTGCTGGTCAAGGAGTGGCGCCTCATCGCACGCGACCCGCAGCTCATCGCCCAGACGCTGCTGCAGCTGCTGTACCTGCTGCCTGTGGTGCTGCTCGCACTGCGCGGCGCGGGGCTGACCGTGCTGGCGTCTGTGGCGGTGATGCTGGCATCGTCACTGGCGAGCAGTCTGGCCTGGATCACCGTCGCGGCCGAGGATGCGCCTGACCTGCTGGGCAGCGCACCGGTTCCGCCGTCGCTGCTGCGCTGGCCGAAGGTGCTGGCCGCGCTGGTGCCAGTGTGGTTGGTGGTGTCGCCGCTGCTGCTGGTCTTGCCGACGCATGGCCTCTGGCTGACGCTGACGTTTCTTTTCTGCCTCGCCGGCGGCACGGTCTCGGCCGGTGTGATGCAGGTGTGGTACCCCATCCAGGGCAAGCGCAAGGATCTGATGCGGCGTGCGAAGGGCAAAGGACCGGTCGGCATGATCGAAATACTCACAGGCCTTGCCTGGGCGGGCACGGCGTACTGCCTGAATGAGGTACCGCGCTACTCGCCCTTGCCCTTGCTGACCGCCTTGCTCGGCTGCAGCGTGGTGTGGTGGATGGGCCGTTCACGCCGGGCAGAGATGGCATAAAAGAGAGTCGGGCCGTTGCCGGCCCATCAACAAGCCCGTCATCGGGCAGGGAGAACAAGCATGAAATCCAGATTCCAGCAGCGCGCATCCGTGCTGCACGCCGTCGCGCTGGCCGCAGCGCTGATGTGCGGCGTCGCCGCCGCGACCGCCCGTGCCGAGGCATCGGCCGCGACGGCCACCGTCGCCGCAGCGCAGCCTGCCTGGGGCCATGAGCTGGTCCAGCGCAAGCCTGATCCGGCGGTGCGTTTCGGCCGCCTGCCCAATGGCTTGCGCTACGCCATCCAGCACAACGAGACGCCCAAGGACGGCGTGGCCATGCGCATGCGCATCGGCGCAGGCTCGCTGCAGGAGCGTGATGAAGAGCAGGGCCTGGCCCACTTCCTGGAGCACATGGCCTTCCGCGGCAGCGCCAAGCTGCCAGACGGCGAGGTGGTGCATCTGTTGCAGCGCCAGGGCCTGAGCTTCGGCGCGGACACCAACGCCTTCACCGATTTCGAGCAGACCGTCTACCACTTCAACTTCCCCAAGGCCGACGCCGCGGCGCTGGACACGGGCCTGATGCTGTTCCGCGAGATTGGCGGGCACCTCAAGCTCGACGCCCAACTCGTCGAGCAGGAAAAGGGCGTCGTGCTGTCGGAGGAGCGCACGCGCGACGTGCCCGGCATGCGCGCCTTCCTTGCCGAGCAGGCCCTGACGCTGGCCGGCACCCGCGTGGCCCAGCGCCTGCCCATCGGGCGCATCGACACCGTCCAGGCCGCCACGGCCGACAAGCTGCGGCGCTACTACCAGGCCAACTACCGGCCGGACAACGCCACGCTCATCGTCGTCGGCAGCATCGACGTTGACGCCGTCGAGAAGCAGATCCGCGAGCGCTTCGCCGACTGGAAGGCGAGCGGCAAACCCGACGCCCTCGACCTCGGCGCGGCCAAGCCGACACAGCCCGCGGCCGAGTTCATCGCCGACGGCGCGCCTGACAAGCTCTCGCTGACCTGGATCAACCCGCCGGACATGCGCCCGCCCACGCTGGCCTTCGGCCGCGACGTGCTCGTGCAGCAAATGGCCGCCGGCGTGCTCAACCTGCGCCTGAGCGACCGTGCCCTCAAGCCAGGCAGCCCCTTCCTCGGCGCCTTCGGCATGGACATGCCGCGCATCTACAAGGTGACGGGCCAGGCCCAGCTGACACTGATGGCGCCGCCCGAAAAATGGGCCGAGGCCCTGGATGCCGCGACGGCCGAGCTGCGCCAGTTGCAGGCCCAGGGCGTGCAGCCGGCCGACCTGCAGCGCCTCATGCCGACCATCCGCAGCGCGCTCCAGGCCATGGTGGCCCAGGCGCCGACGCGCCAGAGCGCGGCCATCGCCGACGCGCTGGTCAACGCCGTCCACTACGAGGGTCTCTACCAGAGTGCCGAACAGGGCGTGGCCGAGGCGGAGCCGATGCTGGCGTCCATCAGGCCCGAGGAACTGACCGCCGTGCTGCGCCGCGACTTCGGTGGCCAGCCGCTGGTCTTCCGCAGTGCCAAGGCCGGCGCCGCCGGGCCGCAGGCCCTGTCTGCCCAGCTCGCCCAGGCCATGGCCCGGCCGCTGCAGGCCCAGGCCGCGCCGGTGGCCGTGACCTGGCCCTACGCCGACTTCGGCGCCCCCAGCGCCATCGTCAGCAAGACGACCGACGCCGAACTGGGCAGCACCACGCTGGCCTTTGCCAACGGCACCCGCCTGGTCATCAAGCCCACGGCACAGGAGAAGGACAAGGTCATCGTGCAGGTGCTGGTGGGCCAGGGCATGGCCGGCCTCAAGCCCGAGCAGGTGTCGGCCACCTGGACCCTGAACATGTTCCCGCTGGGCGGCACCGGCAAGCTTTCGCTGGCAGAGGTGGCGCAGTGGCAGCAGGCCGGCGGCGTGCTGGCCGGGCTGAATCTGCAAATGGACAGCCGACGCGTGCTGCTGGTGGGCGACACCCGCCCGACCGACCTCAAGCCCCAGCTCCAACTGCTGGCCGCCTTCGTGCGCGACCCTGGCTTTCGCCCGGAAATGGGTGAGAAGCTGGCCGGCGTGGCGCCGATGATGGCCAACCAGTTCGAGACGCTGCCCGGCATCGTCTACGGCCGCGAGCTGTCCAAGGTGATGAACAACGGCGAGCCGCGGCTCGGCGGCGTGCCGACGGCGGCCGAGTTGCTGGCTGCCCGCGGCGACGATGTCGGCGCCATGCTGCGACCGGCCCTGGCCGGGGCGGCTGATGTGGTGGTCATCGGCGATGTGAGCGAGGAAGCGGCCATCGCCGCCGTACAGGCCACCTTCGGCGCCGGGCCGGCGCGCCCGCGCCTGCCGGCCGTGCCGCTCAAGGCCACGCCGCCCGCCGATGGCGGCGCGCCTCATGTGGCCCTGCACAAGGGCCGCACCGACCAGGGCATGCTCGGCTGGCACTGGTCCATGCCCGACCAGTGGACAGACACCGCCTTGTCCAACACCGGCCGGGTAGCGGCCACGCTGCTGCAGACGCGGCTGGTCGACATCGTGCGCGAGAAGCTCGGCATCACCTACTCGCCGCGCGCCAGCGGCGGCGGCAGCCTGGACATCGCCGGCCAGGGGCGCTTCAGCGCCGAGATCGAGACGCCGCCCGAGAAGTTCGATGCCTTCCGTGAGGTGCTGCGCGCCCAGCTCAAGGAGCTGGCCGCCCAGCCGGTCGGCGCCGACGAGCTGCAGCGCGCCAAGCAGCCCATGATCGAGCAAAGCCGCAAGGCGCCCGAGTACAACGGCCACTGGGCCTACTGGCTGCAGCGCATCCTCATCGAGCCGCGCATGAAGGCCATGATGCAGAGCGAGACGGCCAACCTCGAAGCCGTGACGGCCGAGCAGGTGCAGGCCTTCTTCCGCGACCGCATCGCCAAGCGGGAGCCCATCGAGGTGGCGGCGCGGGCGGGTGAGGCGGCCGGGCAGGCGGCCACGCCGGAAAGGGCCAAGTAAGCAGCAGTCATCCGGTCTGCGCGTGGTTGCAGGCGCTTCGGCGCCACGCCGTCCGGACCGTGTCGAACAAGGAGCAGGAACCATGACAGAACAGCCGCAACACACGGGGGCCTCCGCGCCCGCTCAGCCTCGTCGCGTCCTCGCAATCGTCATCGCGTTCGCGGTGATAGGCACCGGGACCTGGCTGTACAAGCGCCCGCCCCTTGCCGAGGCGCCGCTGCCGAGCCCGCAGGCGCAAGCCAGTCAGGCGGCCAGCAGCGTTGCGCCGGCCGAGCCGCCGGCCCAGGCCGCGTCGACGGCAGCCTCCGCTGCGCCGGTCCAGGCCGCAGCCGCCCGGGCTTCGGCATCGGCGCCCGACTACAGCGCCATGGCCAAGAAGGCGATGGAGCAGGCCAACTCGCCGGCTGAGGCGCTGCGCAAGGTGCAGCTGGCGCTGGGCGGCGGCACGCCCAAGGAGGTGCTGGAGGCGGCGCAGACGCTGCAGATGTGCTCGATGATGGCCGGCGCGCCTGGGGCGCTGTACGCCATGCGCGACGGCGCCAACGGCGTGCCGGAACCGCTCAAGAAGATGATGGACGCCGGGGGCGGGGTCAACAAGGTGATCGAGTCCGCCGAGGGTCAGGCGCGGCGCTGCCAGGTCTTCGACCAGGCCACCCTGGGGCGCAGCAAGGAGCTGTTCCAGCGCGCCTATGAAGGCGGGGCGGAGGGCGGGGCCTCGGCCTACCTGAACGCGCTGCAGAACCCGCTTGAGAAGGAGAAAGCCGATCCCGCGCTGATCGCGAAACTGCAGGCCGAGGTCCGCAAGGCTGCGGCGGGCGGCGATGCTGACGCGCTGCTGCACCTGGCCATGGCCACCGGCGACAGCGCCCGCGATCTGGGCGTCACGCCGGTGCAGCGTGCGGGCTACAAGGTGGCTTGGAAGACCATCCAGGATGAGAAGTTTCCCGGCGTCGGCATGGGTGACATCATGGAAAAGGCCATGGCGACGGCCTTCGATCAGGCCAAGTCGACCAAGCCCCTGAGTGCCGCAGAACAAGCCGAGGCGGCCGCGTTGGCACAGCAGGTGGTGGACGCCTGGCGGCGCAAGCGCAAGGGCGGGTGATGACTGCTTCGACCGTCGTGCACCGCTGGCGGCGCGCCGCGCTGGCCGCCGTGCTGCCTCCGCTCAACCCTCCCAACTCCTTCAACTCCATGAAACGAATCGCAATCGCGCTTGGCGCAGCCAGCCTCCCCGGCCTGGCATTGGCGGCCGAGATGAACCTGGTCGAGCAGGTCGCCGAGGGTGGCGCTGCCGTGCTGGTCACGCTGGGGCTGTCCATCCTGTTCGTGGCCGTGACCATCGAGCGCTTCGTGCACCTGCGCGCCCGCGCCGTGGTGCCGGCCGACCTGGTGGCGCGCGTGCAGCCGTTGTGGACGGCGGGCCGCTTCACGGAACTGGAGACGCTGCTGGCCGACGACGGCAGCACGCTGGCGCGCGTCATCGCCTTCCTGCTCGCGCATCGCCATCAGCCCTACGCAGTCGTCAGCAGTGCGGCCGGCGACATCGCCTCGATGGAACTGCGCCAGCACCAGCAAAAGGCCTATGCGCTGGCCATCGTGGCCACGGTGGCGCCCATCGTCGGCCTGCTGGGCACGGTGCTGGGCATGATCGACGCCTTCCATGTGATCGCCTTCTCCGAAGGCATGGGCAACCCGGCGCTGCTGGCGGGCGGCATCTCGAAGGCGCTGGTCAACACCGCCGCGGGCTTGACGGTGGCCCTGCCGGCGCTGGGCATGCACCACTTCTTCAAGCACCGCCTGGCGACGCTCGGCCTGGCGCTGGAGCGGCAGATCAATGCGCTGATCAACCAGCGCTTCCTGCCCGCGCCGGAAACGCCGGCACTGCGGGTGGTGCAGCATGCGCATTGACCTGGGCGAGGACGAAGCACCGGAGATCGGCTTGATCGCGCTGATCGACTGCATCTTCTTCCTGCTGATGTTCTTCATGGTGGCGACCTCGTTCAAGCAGCCCGTCGGCGAGAGGCCGCAGAAGGAGCTGCCCATCACGCTGCCGGCCGCGCAGATGAGCCTGGACCGCGTGGGCGCTGGTGCGCCGCCGCTGACGATTGGCGTGGACAAGCAGGGCAAGCTGTATGTCGACGGCAGCGCGGTATCTGTGCAGGGCCTGCACGACCGCCTCAAGCAGGAGGCGGCGAGCAACCCGGGCCGCCCCATCCGCATCGACGGCGACGAGATGGCGCGTTATCAGGCCATCGTGCACGTGCTGGACCTGTGCCAGTTCGAAGGCTTCACCAAGATTTCCATGCACACCCGTCAATGAGCTGGGAACCCCGCCGTTCACCGCTGCTGTCCCTGCTCGTGGCAGCCGCCACGCAGGTGGTGCGCCGGCCCTATCTGTCGCTTTCCGTGGCCGCGCATGCCGCGCTGCTGGGGTGGCTGTACTACTTCGGCAGCTATCAGCTGGAGCTGCGCGAGCAGGAAGCCGAAGTCGCATCCAGCCTGCGCGCCACCGGCCAAGCCAGCACGGCCAAGCGCCTGCAAGACCTGCAGACCATCAAGCGGCTGATGGAGAAATCGGCAGCCATTGATCCAGAGCCGGGCCTGCCCCCTGCGGTGCCGCAAACGCCGCAGGAAATGGTGGAACAGGCGCGTGAGCTGTCCAAGGCCATCGACGCGCTCGACAAGGAAATCAAGGCCGAGGAGCTGGCCCAACTGACCGGCGTGCCCAAGCCGCCACCAGCGGCCGAGCCGCCACCGGCTGCGGCGCCGCAGGCGCCCGTCGCGCAAACCACGGCGGCCAGCAATAACGCTGCGCCCGAGTCCAAGGAGCCCGTCGCGTCGGAAAAGCCTTCGCAGCAGCTTGGGGCCAAGGCGAACGAGGCTCAGGCTGACGCAGGCAAGGCGGGCGAGGGCAAGGCGGGCGGCAGTACGCCAGCGCCCGTCACGCAGGAGATGGCGGACAGCGAAGTCGCCGCACTCGAAGCCAAGGCGCGAGCCACGCTGGCCAAACGTCAGCAGCGCCTGGAGGCCAAGGCGAACGGCGTGCAGGTCGAAGGCGGCAAGCCTGGCTCGGGCGGGGATGGCACTGGCGGTCGCCCCGGCGCACCGTCCGTCAAGGGCGGCGGGTCGGATACGTCGGTTCACGCCGAGATCAGCAACTTCATCGCTGCGGACGCCCGCACCGAACACGCGACATCATCGAAAAGATACTGGGGCACCGACTTCTTCGACCATGGCAAGGCCCAGATCCCGCCCGTCGATGCGGCCGGTCTCGTGCGCGGACAAGGGCGCGTGCTCGGCCAGGGCGGGGAGTACGCGAACCGGGTCTACCTGAACAGCTGGTATGTCATCGGGCCTTTCCCCGGCCGCCATGAGGGTGGCCTGTTCGACAACCCGACCTACCCGCCCGAGAAGGCGGTGCTGTTGGACGCCGTCTACTACGGCAAGGACAAGCGCCTGCTCAAGTGGCGCTACGTGACCGCGCAAAGCTATCCGTTCGTGCCGCCCGACCAGGTCGAAGATTCGGTTTACTACGGCTACACCGAGGTGTTCGTCGACGAAGCCCAGGACCTGATCGCTTGGATAGGGGCCGATGACGACGTCCAGATCTACCTGAACGACCGCATGGTGTGGAAGGGCGGCAACGCCAACAAGGCGACGTATTTCGACACCATCTTCAACGGCGGCCCGAGCTATCTGCGCGACTACAACCGCACCGAAGGCAAGCGCCTCCTGCACTTCAACAAGGGCCGCAACAAACTCTTCTTCAAGCTGTCCAACGGCCCGAATGCGTCATTCCTGTCCATGGTGCTGACGCGTTCGGAATCGCGTTGATAGCTGCGCTCAGTTCGTCGATAGGGTCTTCTCCAATTGCACCGGTCTGACCAATTTCTGCAAAATCGCCTAACTAAGGCGCGAATTTCTTATTGGTATTACCGGTATTTTGCGCAACCGCTCGCGCCACCAGCACCGTACGGTCCGGCCGCGGCTCACCAGCCGACCAAGCCTTCACGTCCGGAAAACCCATGAAACTCCAGAGCACCCTGCTGTCCCTCGCGCTGTCGCTGGCCGCACTGAGTCCCCTGGCCGCCCAAGCCCAGAGCGCCGACGGCCGCACGGATTGGCCCGGCGCCGGGCAGCCCCATGTCGGCGCCACTGCGGCCGATAGCCCGCGCCAGCGCACCCGCATCGACGATGGCTGGCGCTTCGCGCTGGGCCACGCGTCGGACCCGGCGCAGGACTTCGACCACGCCATACGGCCGTTCTTCTTCGGCAAGGCTGGTTACGGCGACGGCCCTGCCGCAGCCGACTTCGAGGACCGGCCATGGCGCCGCGTCGACCTGCCGCATGACTGGGCAGTGGAGCTGCCATTCAGCTCACGCGGCAGTACGCAGCACGGCATGAAGGCCATCGGCCGCGGCTTCCCGGAGAACAGCGTTGGCTGGTACCGGCGTGAGATCGCCATACCTGCGTCGGCGCGCGGCCAGCGCATTGCGCTGGAGTTCGACGGCGTGTTCCGCGACAGCGTCGTCTGGGTCAACGGCCACTACCTGCACCGCGAGGCCAGCGGCTACTCGGGCTTCCAGGTCGACATCAGCGACTACCTGAACTTCGGCGGGCGCAACGTCGTCGCAGTGCGCGTGGACGCCACGACGCCAGAGGGCTGGTGGTACGAAGGCGCGGGCATCTACCGCCATGTTTGGCTGACGCAGACCGGGTCGCTGCATGTGACGCCGCAAGGCAGCTTCGTGCGCGCCACGGTCGACGGCGACCGCGCCGAGGTGGCCGTCGACACCACCGTGCGCAACAGCGGCGAGGCGGCCGAGTCCTTCAGCCTGGAGCACGAGCTGCGCGACCCGGCCGGCCGCGTCGTCGCCCGCACCAGCGTGCCGGCCGGCCGCGTTGCCGCTGACGCCAGCCTGGAGGTGACGGCCCAACTGAGCGTCGTGGCGCCGCAGCTGTGGTCGCTGGAGACGCCGCAGCGCTACACGCTGACGACCCTCGTCAAGCGTGGCGCCGAGGTCGTCGACCGCGTCAACGCGCCCTTCGGCATCCGCACCCTGCGCTTCGACGCCAACGAGGGCTTCTTCCTCAATGGGCGCCACGTCAAGCTGCACGGCGTCAACAACCACCAGGACCACGCCGGCATCGGCGTCGCGCTGCCCGACGGCATGCACGAGGCGCGGCTGAAGATGCTCAAGGCGATGGGCGTCAACGCCATCCGCTTCGCCCATAACCCGGCCACGCCGGAGCTGCTGGACGCCTGCGACCGCCTGGGGATGCTCGTCATCGACGAGCACCGCATGATGGGCACGGCGCCGCAGATCCGCGACGAACTGGAACGCATGGTGCGCCGTGGCCGCAACCATCCGTCGGTCATTCTCTGGTCGGTCGGCAACGAGGAATGGGCCATTGAGAACAGCGAGATCGGCACCCGCCTGACGCGGCAGATGCAGACCATCGTGCGCCGCCTGGACCCGACGCGGCCGGTGACGCAGGCCGCCTCCAGCTCGGGCCAAGCCGAAGGCACGTCGGTCGGCTCGGACGTCATCGGCTTCAACTACAAGGGCCAGCACGACATCGACGCGATGCACCGGCGCTTTCCCGATCGGCCCATGCTCGTCACCGAGGAGGCCGCGACTCATGCCACGCGCGGCGTCTATGCCAACGATCCGGCCCGTGCCCACATCGCCGCCTACGACAAACGCACGGGCACCCGCACCTCTTCCATCGAGGAAGGCTGGCGCTTCAATGCCGAGCGCCCCTTCCTTGCCGGCATGTTCGTCTGGACCGGCTTCGACTACCGCGGCGAGCCCTCGCCCTTCGGCTGGCCCGCCGTCTCGTCGCAGTTCGGCATGCTGGACACGACCGGCGCGCTGAAGGACAGCGGCCAGTACCTGAAGGCCGCGTGGACCGCCGAGCCCATGGTGCACGTGCTGCCGCACTGGAACTGGCCGGGTCGAGAAGGCCAGCCCGTCGATGTGCGCGTCTACGCCAACACCGACGAGGTCGAGCTGCTGCTGAACGGCCGCTCGCTCGGCCGCAAGGCGCTGGAGCGCTACGGCCACCTGCAATGGGCCGTGCCCTATGCGCCGGGCAGCCTGACGGCACGCGGCTATCGGGCCGGTCAGCTCGTCACCACGCAGACCGTGGCCACCACGGGCGACGGCACTGCGGTGCGGCTGACGGTGGACCGCGCGCGGCTGCGCGCCGGCAGCGACGATGTCGCGCTGGTCACCGTTAACGTCGTCGACCGCGAGGGCCGTGTCGTTCCGACCGCCGAGCACCGCGTCGCGTTCGAAACCAGTGGGCCGGTACGGCTCATCGGCATGGGCAACGGCGACCCCGGCTCCCACGAGGCCGACCGGCCAGCTGAACTGCATCGCTACGCTGCCGCTACGCACTGGCGACACCACAGCATCGCTCGACCCGAGGAGGCGGCCGCGCTGATGGGCGGAACCGCCCAGACCGGAGGCCCCGGCTGGCGCGACCCCTTCGCATGGGTTCCACCCGACCAGCGGCCCGCCGACAGCGCCTGGAACATGGTGCAGGCCACCATCACGCGCACGGCGCCCGCCGGCGAACGCCAGGTGCTGCTCCTCGGCGAGGTCGCACCAGGTGTGCAGTTCCTTCTGGACGGCCGCCCAGTCGCGCTACGGCAGGAGGCCGGCATGGCGGCCATCGACCTCGACCCGACCGCAGGGCCCGAGGCCACGCTGACCGCCGTCTTCCCGACGCCGGCCGGTGGCACGCGCGCGCTGTTCGACGGCGCGCAGGGCGGCCGCCGCTGGGCCACGCTGCGTACCACCACACCAGCCGCACCTTGGCAGCGCAGCGTGTTCAACGGCCATGCACAGGTGATCCTGCAGTCCACCGGCAAGACCGGGGACAGCGGCCGCGCCACGCTGCGCGCCGTCAGCGAGGGCCTTGCCCCAGCTGCGACGGTGATCGAGATCTTCTGAACGCCGATAAGCCTTACAGGCTGCTAGACAACAGCCGAACGTCACAAAAGAACATGACAACGCCATCTCACGACCCCGCCCCGACCACGACTGAAACCGGACAGCAGCAGCAATGGCGGCGGGGGGTCAACGGCTATGCGCTGACCATTGCGGTGATCGTCCATCTCATCCTGCTGGCGGCGGTGCTGATGTGGCGCACCCGCGTGCCGCCCCCAGAGAAGCCCCGCATCACGGATGTGAGCATCGTTGAGCTCAAGACCCCGCCAAAGCCTCCCGAGCCCCCGCCACCCGCCCCCAAGATGCCCGATCTGCCGCCCCCGAGCATGCCGCCCATGCCCGAACTCCCGGTGATCGAGGTGCCCAAGGTCGCGCCCGTGCCG
>NZ_JBFUIM010000027.1:0-18052 GCF_056401875.1 Roseateles sp. P4_D2
GGGGCAGTCAACGTGCGCGTAGTGGCGGTTGGCCGTCTCGTACTCGACGTGGGCGGTGTTGATCGTGATGCCGCGGGCCTTTTCTTCAGGCGCTGCGTCGATCTGGTCGTAGGCCTTGGCCTCGCCGCCGAACTTCTTGGACAGCACGGTCGCGATTGCCGCGGTCAGCGTGGTCTTGCCGTGGTCAACGTGACCAATCGTGCCCACGTTCACGTGCGGCTTGGTCCGTTCAAACTTGCCTTTTGCCATTTTCTTGACTCCAGAGAAAGAGCATTGCCAGTCGGTTGGTTTTGCGTTTCCTCGTGAACCGGAAATCCCTGGTGACTGGCAACCCAGGGCGATCCACGAGAAGACGGCGGCGCAAGCCTCAGGCTCGCGCCGGCTTCTGAATCAGTGGAGTCGGAGCTGCTACGCAGGTCCAACCCCAGACCATTACTTTCCGCGAGCGGTAATGATGGCGTCGGCCACGTTCTTCGGAGCTTCGCTGTAGTGCTTGAACTCCATCGTGTACGTGGCACGGCCTTGCGACATCGAGCGCAGGGTCGTCGAGTAGCCGAACATTTCCGACAGCGGGACTTCGGCCTTGATGGCCTTGCCGCCACCGACCATGTCGTCCATGCCCTGCACCATGCCGCGGCGGCTGGACAGATCGCCCATCACGTTGCCGGCATAGTCTTCAGGCGTCTCGACTTCCACGGCCATCATCGGCTCCAGGATCACCGGCGAAGCCCTGCGGCAGCCTTCCTTGAAGCCCAGGGACGCAGCCATCTTGAACGCGTTTTCGTTCGAGTCGACATCATGGTACGAACCGAAGGTCAGCGTGACCTTGACGTCCACAACCGGGAAGCCAGCCAGCACGCCGTTCGGCAGGGAGTCGATAACACCCTTTTCGACCGCGGGGATGTATTCGCGCGGCACCACGCCGCCCTTGATGGCGTCGACGAACTCGAAGCCCTTGCCAGCTTCCTGCGGCTCGACGGTCAGCACGACGTGGCCGTACTGGCCCTTGCCCCCGGATTGGCGCACGAACTTGCCTTCGACGTCCGAAGCCGTCTTGCGGATGGTTTCGCGGTAGGCCACTTGCGGCTTGCCGACGTTGGCTTCCACGCCGAACTCGCGCTTCATGCGGTCGACGATGATTTCCAGGTGGAGCTCGCCCATGCCGGAGATGATGGTCTGGCCCGACTCTTCATCGGTGCGCAGACGGAAGGACGGGTCTTCCTTGGCCAGGCGGCCCAGGGCGATACCCATCTTTTCCTGGTCGGCCTTGGTCTTGGGCTCGACGGCCTGCGAGATCACGGGCTCAGGGAAGACCATCTTTTCCAGCGTGATGATGCTGTCCGGGTCGCACAGGGTTTCGCCCGTGGTGACGTCCTTCAAGCCCACGCAGGCGGCGATGTCGCCGGCCAGAATTTCCGAGATTTCTTCACGCTGGTTGGCGTGCATCTGCAGGATCCGGCCGATGCGTTCCTTCTTGCCGCGGATCGGGTTGTAGACCGAGTCGCCCGACTTCAGCACGCCCGAGTAGACGCGCACGAAGGTCAGCTGGCCGACGTAGGGGTCGGTCATCAGCTTGAAGGCCAGCGCAGCGAACTTCTCTTCGTCGATACGTTGGCGCACGACCGGCTTGTCGTCATCGTCGGTGCCAGGCACCGGCGGGATGTCAGCCGGCGAGGGCATGAAATCGATGATGCCGTCGAGCATGCGCTGCACGCCCTTGTTCTTGAAGGCGGTGCCGCAGAACATCGGCTGGATTTCAGCGGCGATCGTGCGCTTGCGGATGGCAGAGACGATTTCCTCTTCGTCCAGATCACCCGACTCCAGGTACTTGTTCATCAGCTCTTCGCTGGACTCAGCGGCGGCTTCGATGAGGTTTTCGCGCCACTTGACGGCCTCGGCCTGCAGGTCAGCCGGGATGTCTTCGTAGTTGAACTTCATGCCTTGCGAGGCTTCGTCCCAGATGATCGCCTTCATCTTGATGAGGTCGATCACGCCGGTGAACTTGTCTTCGGCGCCGATGGGGATGACGACGGGCACCGGATTAGCCTTGAGACGCAGCTTCATCTGGTCGTAGACCTTGAAGAAGTTCGCGCCGGTGCGGTCCATCTTGTTGACGAACGCGAGGCGGGGCACCTTGTACTTGTTGGCCTGGCGCCAGACGGTTTCCGACTGGGGCTGCACACCACCGACGGCGCAATAGACCATGCAGGCACCGTCCAGCACGCGCATCGAGCGCTCGACTTCAATCGTGAAGTCGACGTGCCCGGGGGTGTCGATGATGTTGATGCGGTGCTCGGGTCGAGCCAGGTCCATGCCCTTCCAGAAGCAGGTCGTGGCAGCAGAGGTGATCGTGATGCCACGCTCTTGCTCTTGCTCCATCCAGTCCATCGTGGCGGCGCCGTCATGCACCTCACCGATCTTGTGGTTCACGCCGGTGTAGTAAAGGATGCGCTCGGTCGTGGTGGTCTTGCCGGCATCGATGTGCGCAGAGATACCGATGTTGCGGTAGCGCTCGATGGGGGTTTTGCGGGCCATGGTTTGCTCCAGAAGACAGGAGCCGCCAGCGGGTTGGTAGAAACCCGAGGCGGCTGAAAGACAGTGAGTTTAGAAGCGGAAGTGCGAGAAAGCCTTGTTGGCTTCAGCCATGCGGTGAACTTCGTCGCGCTTCTTCATCGCGCCGCCACGGCCTTCAGCGGCCTCCAGCAGTTCATTGGCCAGGCGCTGGGCCATCGACTTCTCACCGCGCTTGCGAGCGGATTCCTTCAACCAACGCATGGCCAGAGCCATCCGGCGGACGGGGCGAACTTCCACGGGAACTTGGTAGTTCGCACCGCCGACACGGCGGGACTTCACTTCGACCATGGGCTTCACGTTGTTCAGGGCGACCATGAACACTTCCAGCGGATCCTTGCCGATCTTCTTCTCGACCTGCTCCAGGGCACCGTAAATGATGCGCTCAGCGACGGCCTTCTTGCCCGATTCCATGATGACGTTCATGAACTTGGACAGATCGACGGAGCCGAACTTGGGGTCCGGCAGGATTTCGCGCTTGGGTACTTCGCGACGACGTGGCATGGGATTCTTCCTTCTGCTTCAGTTGGAGGTGGCGTTTGCCGGACTCCGTTGGACAACCACCGACATCTGGGGTTATCCACTTACTCGGCTGACTGACATTTCAGCAGCCGCAACAACGTTGGTTCAGTCAATGCTGACTGAGCCGAACAAACGATTTACTTCTTCGGACGCTTCGCGCCGTACTTGGAACGCGATTGCTTGCGATCCTTGACGCCTTGCAGGTCGAGCGAACCACGGACGATGTGGTAACGAACGCCGGGCAAGTCTTTCACACGGCCGCCGCGCACGAGCACAACGCTGTGTTCTTGCAGGTTGTGGCCTTCACCGCCGATGTACGAGATGACCTCGAAACCGTTGGTCAGACGCACCTTGGCGACCTTACGCAGAGCCGAGTTCGGCTTCTTGGGCGTGGTGGTATAGACGCGGGTGCAGACACCGCGGCGCTGCGGGCAATTCTGCATCGCAGGCGACTTGGATTTGGTGACCTCGGCCTCTCGACCGTGGCGCACCAGTTGATTGATGGTTGGCATAAACGACTTGTTCCCGTTTGAAGTCTGTGAGCCTTCGCTGATTTTTAGGCACGCAGCAATGCGCCGCCCAAAAGGCAAAGAGCCGAGGATTGTAGACCGGCGGGGAATTCGGCACAAGGGTCTGCCCGGATGCATGCGCCATGCCCTGTAAGCTGACGACATGGCCGCCTCCACCCCGCCCGCCGCCTTACCCAGCTTCCCGTCTTCCGCTGCAGACAAGCCGGCCATCGTCATCGACACCCAGGTCGTGATGGACTGGCTGGTGTTCCGCGACTCACGCATTCAGGCTTTGATCACCGCGGTCACTTCGGGCACGTTGCGCTGGCTGGTAGCGCCACCCATGCGCGATGAGATCCGACATGTGCTGGGTCGCGGCGTCGCGGCGAGCTATGCGCCAGATCTGGTCTTCATCGAGGCACAGTTCGACGCCCACGCGCAGCCGGTCGAGACCATCGAGCCCCAGCCCCTGGCCTCGCGCTTGGTCTGCCGCGACCCCGACGACCAGAAATTCATTGATCTGGCACTCTCGAGCCGGGCGCGCTGGCTGATCTCACGCGACAAGGCCGTGCTGGCGCTGGCCAAGCGCGCCCGGCCGCGCGGGCTGCTCATCGTGACGCCGGAACGCTGGTCGCTCGAATGAGCCCACCAAATAAAAAGCCGCCCGCAGCTTGAACCGCGGGCGGCTTCGGAGGGTAGAACCCTCGGGGCTTATTCAGCCGAGCTGTCGCCAGCGTCCACGCCAGCCATCTGTGCAGCGGCCAATTCCTCGGCCTCCTGCAGCGCGATGGCACGGCGCTCGGCGTCGTCCATGGCTTCCTTGACGCGGCGCGCCTCGTGGAAGGCCATGCCGGTGCCCGCGGGGATCAAACGCCCGACGATGACGTTTTCCTTCAGGCCACGCAGCTCGTCGCGCTTGCCCATGATGGCAGCCTCGGTGAGCACGCGGGTCGTTTCCTGGAAGGAAGCGGCCGAGATGAACGAATCGGTCGACAGCGAGGCCTTGGTGATACCCAGCAGCACGTCCGCGTGGATGGCAATCATCTTGCCTTCCTTGCGCAATCGGTCGTTGGTATCCAGCAGCTCCGAGCGCTCGACCTGCTCGTTGAGGATGTAGGTCGAATCGCCCGGGTTGGTAATCATCACGCGACGCAGCATCTGGCGAACGATCACCTCGATGTGCTTGTCGTTGATCTTCACGCCCTGCAGACGGTAGACGTCCTGCACTTCGTCGACGATGTAGCGCGCCAGTTCCTCGATGCCCAGCAGGCGCAGGATGTCCTGCGGATCCGCTGCGCCGTCGACGATCAGCTCGCCGCGGTTGACCACCTGGCCTTCGTGCACCAGGATGTTCTTTTCCTTGGGCACGAGTTCCTCGTGGGCCTTGCCGTCCGGGTCGGTGATCTGCAGGCGAATCTTGCCCTTAGTCTCCTTACCGAACGACACGGTACCGGTCTGCTCAGCGAGCACACCGACATCCTTCGGGCTTCGCGCTTCGAACAACTCCGCCACACGCGGCAGACCGCCGGTAATGTCACGGGTCTTCTGGCCTTCGACCGGGATACGGGCGAGCACTTCACCGGGCAGCAGCTCCTGGCCGTCGCGGATCTGGATCAGCGAGCCGACCTGGAAGCCGATGGCCACCGAGTGATCGGTACCCGGGATCTTGACTTCGTGGCCACCAGCGTCCAACAGCTTGACCTGCGGGCGGATCACCTTGGCCGCACCGCGGCGCTTCGGGTCGATGACGACCAGGGTCGACAGACCGGTCACCTCGTCCACCTGCTTGGCGACGGTCACGCCTTCCTCGACGTTCTCGAACTTTGCCTTGCCGGCGAATTCCGTGATGATCGGACGGGTCAGCGGGTCCCAGTTCGCGAGCACCACACCGGCCTTGATAGTCTGGCTGGCCTTGATGTTCAGGATCGCGCCGTACGGCACCTTGTGACGCTCACGCTCGCGGCCGTGCGGGTCGGAAATGACGATCTCGCCGGAGCGGGAAATCACCACCAGTTCGCCCTTGCCGTTGGTGACGTAGCGCATCGTGGCGTTGAAGCCGATGATGCCGTCCGACTTGGCTTCGACGCTGGAGGCCACCGCTGCACGCGACGCCGCACCGCCGATGTGGAAGGTCCGCATCGTCAGCTGCGTACCGGGTTCGCCGATGGACTGCGCGGCAATGACGCCGACAGCTTCACCGACGTTCACCAGGCCACCGCGGCCGAGGTCGCGGCCATAGCACTTGGCGCAAAGGCCAAAACGTGTGGCGCAGGTCAGCGGCGTGCGGACCTTGATTTCGTCGACACCAGCGGCTTCCAGCACGTCCAGCGTGTCTTCGTCCAGCATGTGGCTGGCACCCAGCAGCGAAATCTGGGTCTCGGGGTGCACAACATCGATCGCGGTGACGCGGCCGAGGACGCGGTCACGCAGCGATTCGATGACTTCACCACCTTCGACCAAGGCACGCATCGCCATGCCGTTGTCGGTGCCGCAGTCATTCTCGATGACCACCAGATCCTGGGTCACGTCGACCAGGCGACGCGTCAGGTAGCCGGAGTTCGCGGTCTTCAGCGCCGTGTCCGCCAGGCCCTTACGAGCACCGTGGGTGGAGATGAAGTACTGCAACACGTTCAGGCCTTCACGGAAGTTCGCCGTGATGGGGGTCTCGATGATGGAGCCGTCCGGCTTGGCCATCAGGCCGCGCATGCCAGCCAACTGGCGGATCTGGGCCGCGCTACCGCGGGCACCCGAGTCGGCCATCATGTAGATCGAGTTGAAGGACTCCTGGTCGACGGTCTTGCCATGACGGTCCACGGTCTTCTCGACCTTGAGGTGGTCCATCATTTTCTTGCCGATTTCGTCGCCGGCCTTGCCCCAGATGTCCACGACCTTGTTGTAGCGCTCGCCGGCCGTCACGAGACCCGAGACGTACTGCTGCTCGATCTCCTTGACTTCCTTCTCGGCGCGCTCGATCAGCGTGTGCTTCTGAGCGGGCACCAGCATGTCGTCGATGGCGATGGAGATACCGGCGCGCGTGGCGAGCTTGAAGCCGCTTTGCAGCAGCTTGTCGGCCAGCACGACGGTTTCCTTCAGGCCGCACTTGCGGAAGGAGGTGTTGATCAGCTTGCTGATTTCCTTCTTCTTGAGTGCCTTGTTGATGTTCGAGAACGGCAGGCCCTTGGGCAGGATCTCGGACAGCAAAGCACGGCCGACGGTGGTGTCCGTTAGCTTGGTCTCGGCCACGAACTCGCCCGTGTCCTTGTCCTTGGTCCACTCGACCAGACGCACGCTGATCTTGGCGGTGATCTCGACGGCACCGTTTTCCAGCGCACGGATCATCTCGGGAATGTCCGAGAAGATCATGCCCTCGCCCTTGCCGTTGGTGCGTTCGCGAGTCGCGTAGTACAGACCCAGCACCACGTCTTGCGACGGCACGATCGATGGTTCGCCGGAAGCCGGGAACAGCACGTTGTTGGAGGCCAGCATCAGCGTGCGGGCTTCCATCTGCGCTTCGATCGACAGCGGCACGTGGACGGCCATCTGGTCACCGTCGAAGTCGGCGTTGAAGGCCGAGCAGACGAGGGGGTGCAGCTGGATGGCCTTGCCTTCAATCAGCACGGGCTCGAAAGCCTGGATACCGAGGCGGTGCAGCGTCGGGGCACGGTTCAGCAGGACCGGGTGCTCCTTGATGACTTCTTCGAGGATGTCCCAGACCACCGGCGTGCCGGATTCGACTTCCTTCTTGGCAGCCTTGATCGTCGTCGCGATGCCCATGGCTTCGAGGCGCGAGAAGATGAAGGGCTTGAAGAGTTCGAGCGCCATCAGCTTGGGCAGGCCGCACTGGTGCAGCTTGAGCGTCGGGCCGACCACGATGACCGAACGGCCCGAGTAGTCGACGCGCTTGCCCAGCAAGTTCTGGCGGAAGCGACCGCTCTTGCCCTTGATCATGTCGGCCAGCGACTTGAGGGCACGCTTGTTCGCGCCGGTCATCGCCTTGCCGCGGCGGCCGTTGTCCAGCAGCGAGTCGACGGCTTCCTGCAGCATGCGCTTTTCGTTGCGCACGATGATCTCAGGGGCCTTCAGCTCGAGCAGGCGGGCCAGGCGGTTGTTGCGGTTGATGACGCGACGGTAAAGGTCGTTCAGGTCGGAAGTCGCGAAGCGGCCGCCGTCCAGCGGCACCAACGGACGCAGGTCCGGCGGCAGCACGGGCAGCACGTCCAGCACCATCCAGTTCGGCTTGATGCCGGACTTCTTGAAGGCCTCCATGACCTTCAAGCGCTTGGAGTTCTTCTTGACCTTGAGTTCGGAGCCGGTCATGTCGTTGCGCAGGCGATCGATCTCGATGTCGAGATCCATTTCCTGCAGCAGGTTCTTGATGCCCTCGGCGCCCATCAGCGCGATGAACTCATCGCCGAATTCGATGCGCTTGGCGTCGTAGTCGTCCTCGCTCATGATCGAGAACTTCTTCAGCGGGGTCATACCCGGGTCGACGACCACATACGCTTCGAAGTACAGCACGCGTTCGATGTCGCGCAGCGTCATGTCGAGCACCAGGCCCAGACGCGACGGCAGGCTCTTCAGGAACCAGATGTGCGCGCAGGGCGCGGCCAGGTCGATGTGGCCCATGCGGTCACGACGGACCTTGGTCTGGGTGACTTCAACGCCGCACTTCTCGCAGATGACGCCGCGGTGCTTCAGGCGCTTGTACTTGCCGCACAGGCACTCGTAGTCCTTGATCGGGCCAAAGATCTTGGCGCAGAACAGGCCGTCGCGTTCCGGCTTGAAGGTGCGGTAGTTGATGGTCTCGGGCTTCTTCACCTCGCCGAACGACCAGCTGCGGATCTTCTCCGGAGAAGCCAGGCCGATCTGGATGGCATCGAAATGCTCATCGGGGGTGAATTGCTTGAATAGGTCGAGTAGTCCCTTCATGCATCTGCTCCTTAGTTCTTGACCAGTTCAATGTCGATGCCAAGGGAACGGATTTCCTTGACCAGAACATTGAAGGATTCCGGCATGCCGGCTTCGATGGCGTGTTCGCCCTTGACGATGGACTCGTACACCTTGGTGCGCCCGTTCACGTCATCGGACTTGACCGTCAGCATTTCCTGCAGGATGTAGGAGGCGCCATAGGCTTCAAGCGCCCAGACTTCCATTTCGCCGAAACGCTGGCCGCCGAACTGCGCCTTGCCGCCCAGCGGTTGCTGCGTGACGAGCGAGTACGGGCCAGTCGAACGGGCGTGCATCTTGTCGTCCACCAGGTGGTGCAGCTTCAGCACGTGCATGTAGCCGACGGTGACCGGGCGCTCGAACTGCTCGCCGGTGCGGCCGTCGCACAGCCAGGCCTGGGTGCGCGTAGCGGTCAGGCCCTTCTTGGCGGCAATGTCGTCCGGGTACGCCAGCTTGAGCATGCCGCGGATTTCTTCTTCCTTGGCACCATCGAAGACCGGCGTCGCGAAGGGCACGCCCTTGGCGAGGTTCGCGGCCATCTCCAGCACTTCGTCGTCCGTCAGGTCTTCGATGCGTTCCGTCTTGCCACCGCTCTGGTTGTAGAGCTGGTCGAACAGCTTGCGCAGCTCGGCAACCTTGGTGTGCTGCTGCAGCATGTCGCCGATGCGCTGGCCGATGCCCTTGCCGGCCCAGCCCAGATGCACTTCGAGAACCTGACCCACGTTCATCCGCGAGGGCACGCCCAGCGGATTCAGCACGATGTCGGCAGGCGTGCCGTCGGCCATGTAGGGCATGTCTTCGATCGGGGTGACCTTGGACACCACACCCTTGTTGCCGTGACGGCCGGCCATCTTGTCGCCAGGCTGCAGGCGGCGCTTGACGGCCAGGTAGACCTTGACCATCTTCAGCACGCCAGCGGGCAGCTCGTCGCCCTGCGTCAGCTTCTTGCGCTTTTCTTCAAAAGCCAGGTCGAAGCTGTGGCGAGTCTGGTCGAGCGAGTTCTTGATCGACTCGAGCTGGTTGGCGATGTCTTCCTCGGCGGGACGGATGTCGAACCAATGGAACTTCTCGACCGAGGCCAGGTATTCCTTGTCGATGGCCGTGCCCTTGGCGATCTTCTGCGGGCCGCCGTTGGCGAGCTTGCCGACGAGCAGCTTCTCGATACGGTCGAAGGCGTCGCTCTCGACGATGCGCAGCTGGTCGTTCAGGTCCAAGCGGTAGCGCTTGAGCTCGTCGTCGATGATCTGCTGGGCGCGCTTGTCGCGCTGGATGCCTTCACGGGTGAAGACCTGCACGTCGATGACGGTGCCGTTGGTGCCTTGGTCGACACGCAGCGACGTGTCCTTCACGTCCGAAGCCTTCTCGCCAAAGATGGCGCGCAGCAGCTTTTCTTCCGGCGTCAGCGTCGTCTCGCCCTTGGGCGTGACCTTGCCGACCAGCACGTCGCCCGGGTTCACCTCGGCACCGACGTAAACGATGCCCGACTCGTCCAGACGGCCGAGTTGTTGCTCCGACAGGTTCGGGATGTCGCGGGTGATTTCCTCGGCGCCCAGCTTGGTGTCACGCGCATTGACCACCAGTTCCTCGATGTGGATCGAGGTGTAGCGGTCTTCGGCGATGACGCGTTCGGAGATCAGGATCGAGTCTTCGAAGTTGTAGCCGTTCCAGGGCATGAACGCGACCAGCATGTTCTGGCCCAGGGCCAGTTCACCGATGTCGGTGGACGCGCCGTCGGCAATGATGTCCTCGGCCGCCACCTTGTCGCCACGGCGCACGATCGGGCGCTGGTGGATGTTGGTGTTCTGGTTGGAACGCTGGTACTTGATCAGGTTGTAGATGTCGACACCGACCTCACCGGCCACGGTCTCGTCATCGTTCACGCGGATCACGATGCGGTTCGTGTCGACGTAGTCGACCACGCCGCCGCGGCGAGCCGCGACCACCGTACCCGAGTCCTTCGCAGCCACGCGCTCGACGCCCGTACCCACGAAAGCCTTCTCGGGACGCAGCACAGGCACGGCCTGGCGCTGCATGTTGGCGCCCATCAGTGCGCGGTTCGCGTCGTCGTGCTCGAGGAAGGGCACGAGCGAAGCTGCGACCGACACGATCTGCGTCGGCGCCACGTCCATGTACTGGATGCGCTCAGGAGACGTCAGCACCGACTCGCCGTTTTCACGGGCCGAGACCAGCTCGTCCGTCAGCTCGCCGGTCGTGTTCAGCGTCGCATTCGCCTGGGCGATGACGTACTTGCCTTCCTCGATGGCGGACAGGTAGTCGATCTGGTCGGTGACGTGACCGTCAACAACGCGGCGATACGGCGTTTCCAGGAAACCGTACTCGTTGAGCTGAGCGAACAGCGCCAGCGAGTTGATCAGGCCGATGTTCGGGCCTTCCGGCGTTTCGATCGGGCAGACGCGGCCGTAGTGGGTCGGGTGCACGTCGCGGACTTCGAAGCCAGCGCGCTCGCGGGTCAAACCACCCGGGCCAAGAGCGGAAACACGACGCTTGTGCGTGATTTCCGACAGCGGGTTGGTCTGGTCCATGAACTGCGACAGCTGCGACGCACCGAAGAACTCCTTCAGCGCCGCGGAGATCGGCTTGGAGTTGATCAGGTCGTGCGGCATCAGGGCTTCGGTCTCGGCCTGGCCCAGACGTTCCTTGACGGCCTTCTCGATGCGGGCGAGGCCCGAGCGGTACTGGTTTTCGGCCAGTTCGCCCACGCAACGCACGCGACGATTGCCCAGGTGGTCGATGTCGTCCACTTCGCCGCGGCCATTGCGCAGCTCGACGAGGATCTTGACGACGTCAAGGATGTCCTCGTTGGACAGGTTCATGTTGCCTTCGGGCGTGTCACGGCCGACGCGCGCGTTGAACTTCATGCGGCCGACACGGCTCAGGTCGTAGGTGTCGGTGCTGTAGAACAGGCGGTTGAACAGGGCCTCGACGGCGTCTTCCGTCGGCGGCTCGCCGGGGCGCATCATGCGGTAGATGGCGACGCGGGCGGCCAGCTGCGTTTCGGTCTCGTCAGACGCCAGCGTCTGCGAGATGTAGGCGCCTTCGTCCAGCTCGTTCGTGAACAGGCACTGGATTTCCTTGACGCCGGCCTGGCGCAGCTTCTTCAGCAGCGCGTCGGTCAGTTCATCATTGGCCTTGGCAATGATCTCGCCGGTGTCGGCGTCGATCATGTTCTTGGCCAGCACGCGGCCGACCAGGAAGTCCTCGGGCACCGAGATGTGCTGCGTGCCGGACTGCTCCAGCTGGCGCGCATGGCGGGCCGTGATGCGCTTGTCCTTCTCGACGATGACGGCACCCGACTTGTCGACGATGTCGAAGCGGGCGACTTCGCCCTTCAGGCGGTCGGCGACGAATTCGAGCTGCGCGCCAACGTCCATCAGGCGGAAGTTGTCGAACACGAAGAAGTGGGCCAGGATCTGTTCCGGCTTCAGGCCGATGGCCTTCAGCAGGATGGTGACCGGCATCTTGCGGCGGCGGTCAACGCGGAAGTACAGGATGTCCTTCGGGTCGAACTCGAAGTCCAGCCAGGAGCCGCGGTAAGGAATGATGCGAGCGCTGAACAGCAGCTTGCCCGAGCTGTGCGTCTTGCCCTTGTCGTGCTCGAAGAACACGCCAGGTGAGCGGTGCAGCTGCGACACGATGACGCGCTCGGTACCGTTGACGATGAAGGAGCCGTAGTCGGTCATCAGGGGCACTTCGCCCATGTAGACCTCTTGCTCCTTGATTTCCTTGACCGTCTTGGCCTGCGGGCTCTCACGGTCATAGATGATCATCTGCAGCCGCGCACGGACGGCGGCAGCGTAGGTCAACCCCCGCTGCTGGCACTCGCGGGTGTCGAACGGCGGCTTGGCAATGTTGAACTCGAGGAACTTCATCTCGACGAAACCGTTGTGCGAAACAATCGGGAACGCCGAGAGGAAGGCCGCCTGCAGCCCTTCGGGCTTGCGTTTGGCGGCGGGCACGTCCTTTTGCAGGAAGGCCACGTAGCTGTCCTTCTGCATCGTGAGCAGATAGGGAACGTTGAGAACGCTCTCGCGCTTGCCGAAGCTCTTGCGGATCCGCTTGCGCTCGGTATAGCTGTAGGGGGTTGCTTGCGCCATAAACACTCCGTGTCGAGCCCACCCCTGGCCGTGGGGCGAGCCGCGTCGGCGACTGGCTGGCTCACTCACCCAGAACGGGCGGCTGCCTAGCTTGGTGGTTGGCCACTACCAACCGCTGGCGGACAACTTCGGCATTGCACCGAAGTCCGACCAAACTGGTTCTCTGCAGTCGGATCAGAGAACACGTGAAAGAACCGCGCATCATACCCGCGCGAGGTCTTTCACCTGTTCTCAAGCAGGATTAACCCGCAAAGACAAAAAAGGGGAAGCCCAAAGGCAACCCCTTTTCTAGTCAGTGGGGCCGGACCTGCTGCACAGGCCCCACCCCAAAGTCTTACTTCAGCTCAGCCTTGGCGCCGGCTTCCACCAGCTTCTTGACTGCAGCTTCGCCGTCGGCCTTGGAAACGGCTTCCTTGACGTTCTTCGGAGCGCCGTCGACCAGGTCCTTGGCTTCCTTCAGACCCAGGCCCGTGATTTCACGGACGGCCTTGATGACGGAGACCTTCTGCGCGCCGGCTTCGGTCAGCACGACGTTGAACTCGGTCTTCTCTTCAACGGCAGCAGCGGCGCCGCCGCCGGCGCCACCGGCGGCCGGAGCAGCCATCGAAGCGGCGGACACGCCGAACTTCTCTTCAATTGCCTTGACCAGATCGTTCAGCTCCAGAACGGTCATGCTGTCCAGCGAGGCCAGGAAAGCGTCTTTATCGAATGCCATGATGAATTTCCTTAAAACAGATTGATTGCGTGTAACGCGTAGTTCGTCGATCAGGCGGCAGCCGGGGCTTCTTCAGCAGCAGCTTCCGTAGAAGCGGCGCCTTCGCCACGCTTTGCAGCCAGGGCAGCCAGCACGGCCGCGGTGCGTTGCACCGGCGACAGCAGCAGGCCTGCGATTTGCGACAGCAGCACTTCCTTGCTCGGGACGGATGCCAGCGCCTTCACGCCGTTCACGTCCAGAGCCTTGCCACCGTACGCACCGCCCTTGATGACGAGCTTGTCGTTGGTCTTGGCAAAGTCAGCGATGACTTTGGCAGCCGCGACAGCGTCTTCCGAAAAGCCGTAGATCAGCGGGCCGACCATGCTCTCCGAAGCAGCCTCGAACGGGGTGCCGGCGACAGCGCGACGCGCCAGGGTGTTCTTCAGCACGTGAAGATACACACCTTGGGCGCGCGCGGTGACGCGCAGCTTGTTCAAGGCTTCAACGGTGAGGCCACGGTACTCGGCCAGCGCCAGCGTCTGCGACTTGGCAGCTTGCGCTGCGACGTCGGAGACAACGACTGCCTTCTCGTTGCGATTGAGACTCAAGGTCTACTCCTCACATTTGCTCTCTCGGCCTTGCGGCTTTGGGAGCGCCAGGGATTCAGCGACCATCTGTCAGGAAACCCACCCCGATGGCTCGGAGCAGCAAACCCTTCAGCGGGACCGCCATCTGCGTTGGTTCTCAACTTGCGCCGAGATTTAAGGGGTCTCCACCAACGGTCTTGGATGACGCGCCGCCCCGGCGAACCGGAGCAGCGCCCCACCAATCTTGTTGCCCAGGGCCAGACTCGCCCCGAGCAGATTCAGTGCATCAAGCTGCGTTGGCTTGAGCGTTGATCGACGCGATTTCGACGCGGGCGCCGACGCCCATCGTCGAGGACACGGCGACCTTGCGCAGGTAGATGCCCTTGCTCGACGCCGGCTTGCTCTTGTTCAGAGCTTCGATCAGCGCGCGCAGGTTGCCTTCCAGCTTGTCGGTGTCGAACGAGCGACGGCCGAGGGTGCCGTGGATGATGCCGGCCTTGTCGACGCGGAACTGGACCTGGCCAGCCTTGGCGTTCTTGACGGCAGTGGCGACGTCCGGGGTCACGGTGCCAACCTTGGGGTTAGGCATCAGGCCGCGCGGGCCCAGGATCTGACCCAGAGTACCGACGACACGCATCGTGTCGGGCGAGGCGATGACCACGTCGAAGGGCATGTCGCCCGCCTTGACGCGCTCGGCCAGGTCTTCCATGCCGACGACGTCGGCGCCGGCGGCGCGGGCTTCATCAGCCTTGGCACCTTGGGCGAACACGGCGACGCGCTTGGTCTTGCCGGTGCCGTTGGGCAGCACGACGGCGCCACGAACGACCTGGTCCGACTTCTTGGCATCGATGCCGAGCTGAACGGCGACGTCGATAGATTCATCGAACTTGGCCGAGGCCAGGCTCTTGACCAGGTCCAGGGCTTCGGTCAGCGCGTACAGCTTGGTCGACTCGACCTTGCCAGCCAGCGCCTTTTGCTTCTTGGTGAGCTTGGCCATGTCAGACCCCTTCCACGATGATGCCCATCGAGCGGGCGGAGCCGGCGATGGTCTTGACTGCGGCGTCCATGCTGGCGGCCGTCAGGTCCTTGGTCTTGATCGTTGCGATCTCTTCCAACTGGGCGCGGGTCAGCTTGCCGACCTTATCCAGGTGGGGGCGCTGCGAGCCCTTCTCGATCTTCGCGGCCTTCTTGATCAACACGGTCGCCGGGGGCGACTTGATGACGAAGGTGAAGCTCTTGTCTGCGAACGCGGTGATGACCACCGGCAGCTTCATGCCGGGCTCGAAGCCACCAGCCGAAGTCTGGGCGTTGAACGCCTTGCAGAATTCCATGATGTTCAGGCCACGCTGACCAAGCGCGGGACCCACCGGGGGCGAAGGGTTGGCCTTGCCGGCCGGAATTTGCAGCTTGATGAAGCCGACAATCTTCTTTGCCATGTTTTCTCCAATCCAGTGCCCGGGCGGCAAGCCTGAACACCTGAGTGCTAGCGCATCGGACTCGGACCGAAGTCCTTACCTTTGCTCCTCTTGTCCGCCTCTCGTTGCAGACTGATCACGGGTCGACGTTAGGGGACGCCGGCCGAACCCAGGATTCTACTCTGCTGCTCAAATTTCAGGCTATGCAGCCCTTCACTTGGACGTCAGAGGTGCGCGTCGGACCTTTTGCCTTAGCCCTGCGGGCAGCGGCGAAAAGTTTGACGACGCGTCGTCAAACTTTTTCGACCTGCGAGAAGTCCAGTTCCACCGGCGTCGCGCGGCCGAAGATCGTGACCGACACACGCACCTTGGACTTGTCGTAGTTGACCTCTTCGACCGAGCCGTTGAAGTCGGTGAAGGGGCCTTCCTTGACGCGCACGACCTCGCCGACCGTCCACTCGACCTTGGGCCGTGGCTTCTCGACGCCTTCCTGCATCTGGTTGACGATCTTCATGACCTCGGCCTCCGAGATCGGGGCCGGGCGGTTCTTTGCGCCGCCCACAAAGCCCGTCACCTTGGACGTGTGCTTGACCAGATGCCAGGACTCGTCGTCCATCGCCATTTCCACCAGCACATAGCCCGGGAAGAAGCGGCGCTCGGTGACGGCTTTCTTGCCGTTCTTCAGCTCGACGACTTCTTCGGTTGGCACCAGGATGCGGCCGAACTTGTCCTGCATGCCGGCGCGGTCAATGCGCTCGCGCAGGTTGCGTTCGACAGCCTTTTCCATGCCCGAGTAGGCATGGACGACATACCAGCGCTTGGGCAGGCCCGTCGGGGCTTCGGTCGTGACGACTTGTTCTTCAGACATCAAGATTCCTTGCGATCAGCGCTTCCAGCCCAGGATCAGGTCGTACAGCACCCATTCCAACGTCTTGTCCGTCATCCACAGGAAGAGCGCCATGACGACGACGAAGGCAAACACATAGCCCGTCATCTGGGTCGCTTCCTTGCGGGTCGGCCAGACCACCTTCTTGACTTCACGCGTCGAGTCGCGGCCGTAGGCGATCAGCGCCTTGCCGTGTTCAGACGTAAAGAAAGCCGCCACGCCGGCGGCCAACAACACGAGCAGCGAGGCCCACTGCGCCAGCGGGCCTTGCTTGGACAGGCCGTAGTAGGCCGCCAGCGCGCCAATCAGCAGCAGTACCGCAACGGCCAGCTTGGCCTTGTCGGCGCCGCTGGTCACGGTCTCGACCTGGGGAGGATTCGCCATCACTTCACTTTCACGCGCCGCTTTGAAGCGGCTGTCAGACGCTGCCAAGGTTTGTCGCCATCAGCAGCAAGGCCCGCCGAGATCTCTCTCGCGGGCCGATGCTTGTTGCCAGGAAACCAACCGTCGTGATCAGCGACTGTTGGCAGGGGCAGAGGGTCTCGAACCCCCAACCTTCGGTTTTGGAGACCGACGCTCTGCCAATTGAGCTATGCCCCTGTGGCCTTGAAAAACTTACGCGAGGATCGTGGCGACGACGCCCGAGCCGACGGTACGACCGCCTTCACGGATGGCGAAGCGCAGGCCAGTTTCCATCGCGATCGGCGCGATCAGCTTCACGGTGATGCCGACGTTGTCGCCCGGCATGACCATTTCCTTGTCCTTGGGCAACTCGACGGCACCGGTCACGTCCGTGGTACGGAAGTAGAACTGGGGACGGTAGTTGTTGAAGAACGGCGTGTGGCGGCCGCCCTCTTCCTTGGACAAGACGTAGATCTCGGCCGTGAAGTGGGTGTGGGGCTTGATCGAGCCGGGCTTGGCCAGAACCTGGCCGCGCTCGACGTCTTCACGCTTGGTGCCGCGCAGCAGGATGCCGACGTTGTCGCCTGCTTGACCTTGGTCCAGCAGCTTGCGGAACATTTCGACGCCGGTGACGGTGGTCTTCTGCACGTCGCGGATGCCGACGATTTCGATTTCTTCGCCGACCTTGATGATGCCGCGCTCGACGCGRCCGGTCACGACGGTGCCGCGGCCGGAGATCGAGAAGACGTCTTCAACCGGCAGCAGGAAGGCGCCGTCGATGGCACGGTCCGGCTGGGGGATGTAGTTGTCCAGGGCGTCGGCCAGACGCATGATGGCTTGCTCGCCCAGGTCGCCCGTGTCGCCTTCCAGCGCCAGCTTGGCCGAACCCTTGATGATGGGGGTGTCGTCGCCGGGGAAGTCGTACTTGGACAGGAGCTCGCGCACTTCCATTTCGACCAGCTCGAGCAGCTCGGCGTCGTCGACCATGTCGCACTTGTTCAGGAAGACGATGATGAACTTCACGCCGACCTGRCGAGCCAGCAGGATGTGCTCGCGGGTCTGGGGCATCGGGCCGTCAGCGGCCGAGCACACCAGGATGGCGCCGTCCATCTGGGCGGCACCGGTGATCATGTTCTTGACGTAGTCGGCGTGGCCGGGGCAGTCAACGTGCGCGTAGTGGCGGTTGGCCGTCTCGTACTCGACGTGGGCGGTGTTGATCGTGATGCCGCGGGCCTTTTCTTCAGGCGCTGCGTCGATCTGGTCGTAGGCCTTGGCCTCGCCGCCGAACTTCTTGGACAGCACGGTCGCGATTGCCGCGGTCAGCGTGGTCTTGCCGTGGTCAACGTGACCAATCGTGCCCACGTTCACGTGCGGCTTGGTCCGTTCAAACTTGCCTTTTGCCAT
>NZ_JBFUIM010000028.1:0-14274 GCF_056401875.1 Roseateles sp. P4_D2
CCTCGAGCTCACGCACACGCAGCCGCACGGCCTCGCTGACCTGCAGGCCGCCGTACTTGGCCCGCCACTTGTAGAAGGTGGCCTCGCTGAAGCCTTCCTTGCGGCACAGCTCCTTGATGCCCATCCCGGCTGTGGCCTGGTTCAAGAAGCCAATGATCTGCTGCTCGCTGTACTTGCTGGTTCTCATATCCGTCATTCTCCAAAAGGACGGACTCACTCTCGTTTAGATTGGTACGGCGGGGAGGGAGCAGGTCAAGCCGACCTTCAGCCTACCGTAGCCGTCGATGCCGCCGTCCTTCGAAATCTGCGTGACGTGCGTGTTCTCGAACCCGTACCCGTCAAGCAGTTCGCGTCCGAAGGCTTCGAAAGCGGCGGGCGTCATCTTCTTGAGCTCTTGAAGCATCTTCTGCTTGAAGACGCTCAGGTATTTTTTGTGAGCCTCCCACAGCTCCGCCTCAATCACCGACAGGCGTGTGACGTCCTGCGTCTTCACCGGTCTCTTTGCGCCGGCCTTGCTGCCCGGAGCTGCTCTCCGTGCCTTTGGCTTTGGCTCCCCGCCGGCGGGGAGCCTGACGGGATTGGCCAAAGGTTCGTAGGTGTTGTCCCCGTGAAGCTTGAAATGCTTAGTCGGAGCCGCCGTCGGAAAGTCGACGCCGATGGCATGCCTTCGAATCTGCATGACGACGACGTGCTGAGGGTCCTTTGCTTGGAACTTGTAGAGATCGCGCGCGACGATGATCTCGTACGCCTCACGCGCACTCAGCGGGCGCGCGGCATGAAGCATTGCCTCTTTGATGGCCTCAACGATGGTCACGATCCCTCCTCTCGTATCTGCGTACCAAAAGGCTCCGCTAAGGAAGCGCTTCGGCTACCAGCAAGGATATGACAGACGGCGCCACGGTTGCCCCGAGGGACGACCGGCAGAGTCCAGCCCTTAGTCAGCTGCCCTCTACCGCCTGCGCCGGTACCACCACCGACAAAGCCGCGGCGAGCTCACCCAGAAGGTCATCCTCCCGGCGGCTCATCAAATACGACAACCCACGATGAACGTGCAGCAGCGCAGCCTTGCGTACGGCTTCTTCAGTCGGCGTGACGCCTTCGTGCAGCAGCCTGATCATCAGCAGGTTGTAGTACAGCGCCTCCTGCCCGCCGGCAAGCACACGCCACTCAATCTCGAGACCCCCGGCGAAGTTGAACTCCTCATCGGGCGGCGCCGACGGATTGGCGAGAGAAAGGCACAGTGCATGCCGGCAGAGCGCGTTGTTGTGCTCCACACCAGTTCGCCTCTTCAGCGCCACAAGCTGATGTTTGGCTGTGCTTGAAAGTCGTAGACGGTCCATCACGCAGCCTCCTTCACAGGGGCTTGGCCACCAGCCACTCGCGTCACCTTGGTGCGGCGCTCACCGTCGTCGTACTGCAGTACGTACTCCGCCATCGTGTGGGGTTTCATCGCGTCATACGAGGCGCCCTCCACTTCCTGGTCCGTCGAGAGCACGACAACCTGGTGAGAGACCGTCGCGAAGAAGCGCCGAATGAGAAGCGACCGATGCTCCTGGTCCAATCGGGCCAGCGGCGTGTCGACTACGACCGGGAACCGTCCCTTGCGCTCCTTGATAAGGGCGCTAAGGACGGCGATAGCCAACAGCTGGCGCTCGCCCGCCGACAGGCGCTCCATCGGAAGCTCCTTGCCTTTGCTGTCCTTGATCGACACACGGTAGGTCTTCGGGTCCACGACGACGCGCTCCACCAAGTGGCGCTTGCGCAGCAGCTCCTGGAACGCCTCGGAAATCATGTTCGAGAGCCAGTCCGCCTTGGAGGCAAGCAGTCGCTCCCGGAAGATGGAAAGCGCTTGGCGCGCACGAATGGAGGCCTCTAAACCCCGAGTTTCTAGCGCCTTGTCGCGGAAGTCCTTTCCAAAGCGCTCCTGGGCGCCGAGCAAACGGACACGCTGATTCTCGTGCTGTGATTCGGCCTCAGTCAGGCGTCTGTCGACCTCTGCAAGCTTGAGCTCGGACTCCGCCACAGTCCTGCTCAGCTCTTGGAGCTCGTTCAAGATGCCAAGCATCTGCTCCTCAGCAGGAATCTCGCCGATCGACTTCTCTGCCTTGTCGGCAACCGACTGCGCGGCAGCGAGCTGTCGCAGCTGGTACTTCAGGTCCTGCTGCCTCTCACGTGCGACTGTCTCCAAATCGGCTGGATTGGCTTCCTGGAGCCCGACGAGCTTTCGCGTCTGAGCTCCGACGTAACCCTTGAGGTCATCTGCGAGCGCATTTCGGAACTCCTGAAGGATCGAAGCCGGCGCGCGTACAGCCAGGTGCTTCAGGAGGCGGCTATCGCGCTTCTTGAACTCGGTCGCTAAGTGGCGCGCCTGCTTGGTCTGAACCTCTTCGCTCCACGCATCCTGGTACTGGCGCCATAGATCACCCAACCAGAGCGTCGGGAGCAGTGGATCCGACATCAGGTCGACCAACCCTTTGCGTTCAATCTTCACAGTCGCTGCAGCGTCCGCAACCTTGCTTCGGATCTCTGCCGCTGAGGCATAGGCATCAGCTCCTTTGCGTTGGGCTTTTCGCTTGAATTTGTCTAGGGCGAGTCGCGACTGATCAACGGCGTTAACCAGCGACGCCTTTTCCTGGCGCATCATCTCGATATTGCCAGCCAACGAATACACGTGGCTCTCCAGCGCCTCAAGCTGCAGACGGGCCTCGTCAAACTCCGGGGACTCTCCGCGGTTCTTGATCGCCGTTCGACGCTCCACCGCTTTCAGGTCATTGCCAAGCGCATCAATCCCGCCAATGCCGAGGAACACCTCGGTTGCACGACGCAGCAAATCCGGGAGCTTCTCAGGGTTGGCAAGAGCTTCAATCTTCTCGCCATCGAAGAAGAACAGCTGAATGAGCTCGGCTGGGAGGATGCCCTCGATGAACTCGTCCCAAGTCGCTGACAGGTCGAAGTCCTTGGCACCGTCGGTGAAGACAGTCACCACTTCCGCGACACCGTCAGCCTTGCGCGTCCACTCACGGCGCACCAAGTATTCCTGATGTGCCGCTGCCGAGTCGAAGGACAGCCCTACCTCCACGTAGTGCGCCCCCGCGGCATCTGAGCGCATGAGATCGCGAACTAAGCTCTCGTACTCGCTTTTGCGTCCGCTTGGGATGGCACGTTGCCCGTAGAGGCCTATCTGGAGCGAGGTCAGCAGGGTCGTCTTGCCACTGCCGTTCAGCGCCTTAACAAGAATGACTGGCCGCTTGTCCTTGACGCGCAAGTCCAGCACCTGCTCCTCACGATACGGCCCGAAGTTCGCGACGGCCAGGCTTGTGATGGTTACCTTTGCCATCGTTCAGACAATCAGATTGGAGGGGTCGGCGTTGTCGTCAACCG
Organism: Roseateles sp. P4_D2; assembly: GCF_056401875.1. NCBI lineage: Bacteria > Pseudomonadati > Pseudomonadota > Betaproteobacteria > Burkholderiales > Sphaerotilaceae > Roseateles > Roseateles sp. P4_D2. Next base: position 3,382 of record NZ_JBFUIM010000028.1, read on the forward strand.
AGCCCTCGGGGTCTTTGGCGGACAGCGCGAAAGCGCGAGCGTCCTCCTCGTTGCGGAAGGCATAGCGCTTCAGCGTTTCCTCCAGGCGGTCAAGATGTTTGGACCGTTTGTTCGAGTCCATCGTCTGGAACTGCACTGCCAGCAGGCCGCGGGTCAGCTTGTACAGCTCCTCCGCCCCTTCGGGATCCATCTCCTCTGCGACGGACTTCAGGATGTCTAGGTCTGCGGCTTCCAGCGGCACTTGCTCGAGTTCCTTGCCGGGATAGTCCACGTCATAGACCTCACGATAGATATCGGGCACCAGGTCCTCAATTTCGCCCTTCTCCTCGGTCCAAAGCCGCCGAATCTCGTCAATCTCGTCAAGCGAGATGAGCTCGATGCGATTGCCGTCCGGATGTCCAGACGTCTGGATTTGACGCTGGGTGCGTAGCAGCTCCCTCAGCAGCTTTGCGCGGTATTCCTGCTTGTACGGGCCATGTACCAGTTCACCCTTGAACACCGTCAGACGATTGTTCAGACGCCTGAAGTCTCGAACCGCTCGATCCTCGCCGGCCAAGTTCTTATTTCGGAAGTCCAGGATGGGCTGCATCCATTGCTTCTGCTCATCGTTCTGGACCATCGCCTGCATGGACTTGTCCTGCGCAACCATCGTGCAGACGTAGCAGCCGAAACGACTGTCGCCGCAGCTGGCCGTGGATGTGTCAACGACGATCGGGCATTCCGCATCAGGCGTGGCGCCTCGGTAGATGTCGAAGAGCTCCTTGTTTTTGATGCCCCAAGGATTTTCTTCAACGATAAGGTATTCCCAGACGTCGTCGCTGGTCCAGGTCTCGATTGGCAAGTAAACCCACACACGAGACAGTCGGGGGTCCTTGTTTTTGCTCAGGCGGTCACGAGTGCTGCCAGAGTACTGGTCCATCGTCTTGTCGCGGCGCTGGCTCTCACCACGGCGCTGACCCAGCACGAGGATGGCCTCGCCGTTGTTCTCCGATAGGTCTTGGATGTACTTGGTAGACGCGCTGATCTTCAAACGGTCCGTGCACCAACGGAACTTGGGTCGCGGTGCCGGGTACCCCTTGCCGATGAGGTTGACCCAAAAACGGTTCTCAAGGCTTGGCGTCAAGCGCTTGGCGAGGATAGGAAGGCCTTGGGTCTGCGCTGCTACCTCGATGCTCTTCAGCGACACATCAACCCAGGCAGCGATGACTGGGTTCTCCACGAGCGTGTCCGTCGAAATGACGTGCACTTCCTTCTTGCGCTCTTCAGGCTTCAGGCCGGCCAGAGCCTTCCACACCAGCTGCAAGGAGGCTGTGGAGTCCTTGCCGCCGCTATAGCCCACGATCCATGGCACGTCGTCTGAACGGTACAGCGACTGAATCTCGGCAACGATGTCTTCAACGGACGTAGTCATGTTCGCTTTCCACGGCGCTGGGCCTTCCGGGCCTCCAACATCGCGTTCTCTGCGGCGGCTTCCTCGGAAGTGAGCTCGAGGTCCAGCACCTGCTTGATTTGATTGCTCGTCAAGATGACGTTTCTTGCGGAGTTCTGAACGGACCAGCCGTTCATTGCGCGGCCTTCCCACATAGCTGCGTTCTTCCTGGACCAGTCGATGGTGCGCAGGCGCTGTAGCCGCTCAGCACGCGCCGCCGGCGGATGCTCGTAGAGCGCTTTACCTACGCGCCCCAACGCTTGCAACACGATTGCGTGGGAATGGATGAAATCGCGCCGAACCTCACCCGAAGTCATCCGCCCCTCACGGACCTGCACCCATTCCGGCATCTGATCGCCCACGGCGGTCCAAAAATCCATGGACTTTTTGCTGGCCGACGAGAAATCCTGGAGCTCTTCGTCGGAATGGAGTTCGACCGTTGCGAAGTTCAGGGCGCTCAAGGTGAACAGCTTGCGCGAGCGCGGCGACAACGACGACTTTCCGGTCTCGATGAGGTCACGGAAGATCGGCGACTGCATGCTCAAGTGCCGAGCAACGCTGGCTGAGTCGCTGCGATGGTCGTACAGGACTCGGACCGACGCCGAAGGCCGTATCGCACAGTTGAGGTCGGCGAACATCTGTTGGCAGCGCTCAAGCCCCCTGTCGATGAAGAAAACCACTGCAATGGTCTCGTCGCCAAGCTCTGGCGCGCGTTGCAGCGCCGCCTCGATGGCAGCTCTGCGGTGCTGCCCATCATTCACGATGAACTTCGCCTCCATCGACACCGTAAGCGTGCCCATGCGGAAGTTCGTAGGGCCAGACCCCAAGGCCTCGAACTGAACGCCGCCGTCCACCGACGCCGTGATCGCCGAAAAGGTGTAGCTGTCCGGGTTGTCAGTGATGTACCGCGCGATCTCAGGGACGCGTGCCTTGTTCAACGAGCGCTGGGCGCGCACCTCTGGCATGAGCTCCTCTTCATCGAAGAGGAACAGCCGCGGCAGCAGCCGCAAAGGGCACATGGAGACGTAGTACTCCCGTCCGGCCTGAACACCTCGGATGGCGGGGAACACGAAGGAAAACTCGTTCGACATTCACGGATTCTACGTGTATGTCAACCACCCCACATACGTTTGCCGACACCCTAACGTACAAGGGAAGCATGGGGCATTCTCGTCGATTCCAGACGACGGTCGTCTTGTCCAGACGTCTGCACAAGGGTTTACCCCAACTCATCGCAGGGGGCACGGAGCAAGGGGCACGAAGCTTCGCGAACAGCGTGGCTCGTGCGGCCAGCCTGAGACCGTCCGACGAATCCTGGCAGGCTGGCTACCCAAAGACGGCGCCTGATTCGGCGGTTCGGCCGCGGTGATGCGTCTGGACGGTCCACGGCGTGGCGACGTCTGCACTCGATTGCGAGCACCTGGACCGCCGGAGCGTCGACGCCGACGTTGGCCAAGCACTGACGTTTGCGTCAGGAACGCGGGAACAACGGCTTCCAAGGCCGCTCTTGCACCGTCCCGCCGCACCAGAAAATTGGCAGCGTGTTGTTAGGCGTCGTGTTGTAGAACACGACCAACGCTCCCATGTTGCCGTGCCCGAGCGGATAGCTCGGTGACAACTCGCGACCGATCTGCTGGAGGATGTCCTGGGCAAATGTCCGCTCCGCTGGAGTGTCGAAGATTCCGGACTCCTCGTCGCAGGCTCGCAGGTCGTCGCCAAAGTAGTGCGCTACCAGCACGAGGATGCCTGGGAACGCTTCCTCAACAGCCCTAACTGCGTCAGGGAACGCATACATCAGGAAGAGGCTCAGGCGCCCCTCGGAAACGTAGCGGTCCCAAAGCTCCGGAGAAACCTTCACACGGGCCTTCTTCAGACCGCCGACCAGCGTTTGCCCCGTTCCGGCGAAGTCATCGACCAGGGCCACGAAGCCATCCTTGTCTACGTTGGCACGCATCCAAGTGTCCATGTCGCTAATTGAAGCCAACCTGCCCGCCTGCATCCGAGTCTTCATATCGCGGGCCATCGTGGCGCCACTCTTGTGCTCGACATCCAGGTAGCCGATGGCGAGGTTGGTCCGACGATTCTTCACAATCGTCCACGTGCCGCTGCCCGTGGCAAGCCGCCTGGCGGAGATCATCTCCTCCACCTTGGCTAGCGAAGTCGCTCGCATTCCTTCGGTGATGAACCCTTGCTCGGAGATGCGCTTCAGCAGCAGGTAGGCCGTCTCGATACGCGTGTCGTCATCGAACTGCCGCAACCACTGCTTGATCTCGGCCACGTCCTTCTGCTTCCCGCAGTACGTCAGTTTTTGAGCGACTGCAAGCAGTTCGTCTTCGCTGATCGGGAATGCCGCGTCAGGAGCTTCAAACTGGGCGGCTGGGGCCGGCTCATCGTCAGCAGCGGCCCGTTCTAGTTCCAGCTGGCTCGTCCAGATGGGCAGGAGTTTCGAGCGAGCGTTCTCGCCAAGCCACTCGCGAAAGATCTGCAACGAGACCACCTTCTCATCAGCGCCACCGCGATCGGACAAGACTCCACGCTTGTGCAGCCTGGCACATGCTTTTCGAAGCTCCCCGGTTCTGGCTCGGTCCTCTGCAGCGATCGGAAGCCCTTGCTGCGCTTCAGCCAATTCTTCAACGTCCTCGAAACGACCACCGAGCGCCGAGATGCAAGCGAGCGCAATGCAGTTCTCAGCAGCCTCTCGACGCTTGTCCTGCGCTTCCAGCACAGGGTTGTCTTCCCAAAGGTGCGCGAAGTTTGTTGCGCCAAGGGACTTGAGCAGTTGATGCCGTACCGCGGAGGTGTCGTTGGCGTCAATGAACGTCCGATGTTCCAGCAAGCACCGCTGGAAGAGCTGGAAGCAAAAGTTGTGGATGTAGAACGGGTTGCCTGCTGTGTAGTCGACGATGAAGTCCACGGCCGTGGCATCAAATTCCAGGGCGCCTTCAACGGGCGTTTGGATCAGTGCCTGGCAGTCAGCGCGGTTGTCGATCCTGTCGAGCCGCACATTCGTCCACTTGTTCAGGTCAGCCTGGTGCCGCTCGAAGATTGCATCCATCCTCTCGCTGCCAACAAAGAAGAACGTCAAGCCAGCCTCTGACGCTGACCTCAATCCCTTCATGAACTGACGTCCACGCTCGCCCATGTAGAAGGAGGGATCGAGATCATCGAACTCGTCGATGATGACCACGAACTTGTGCCGCTCCATCTTGTCTGCCAGTCGCTCAACGAATGGCACCAGCAGGCTGATGCCGGCACCGAAATCCGCTTCCTGGGGCGCCTCGATCTTCGTATCCACCTTGTCCAACAATCGGCGCGCTATGCGGTGCGCAAGCTGCCCTTCGTGAAGCGAAGTCAACTCCCCCATACGCAGCAAAACACAGGTGGTGTCTGGCCTCGCAGACAAATTCCCCGCCAGGACCTGCAGGAGCGACGTCTTGCCGATGCGCTTCTGTCCCCAAACGAAAGTTGATGTACCGGCCATCGCATTCAGAACCAGGCTCTGAAGGATGGTGCCGCGGCCGTACAGCCTGTCGGCCCGCTTGATCGGGTTCAAGGTATACGGCGGGTCCGAAAGAAGCGCGTCCCAGTTCGGCTCTGTCACCTGCTGCGAGATTCCTAGCTCGCCTTTAGCAACGACCTGCTTCCCCGAGCCCGAGACACAGCTCCACTGCACAGGGATTCGCAGCTCCGCACAAGGTTCAGCAAGTTTTAGCCTCAGTCGAACGAGCTGCTCCCCACCAGGCGGGACAGCGAACGGACCGGTCGGTTCGTACACGACCAGGTCACAAGCCGCAGCCGCGCCGTCCTCGCCTCCCCGCTGCAATGACACGTCACGCGCATAGCCCTTCCCTTGGTTGACCAGCGAGAAGGAAAGAAAAACGTCCACACCTGCCGCTCGAAGGTCTGCCTTAGTCCTCGGATTCCTGAGTACCAACGAAGGCGCGAGTGCAATTTCGCCGCGCGAGGTCGCGTCTTCAACCAAGGTCGCAAGGTGATTAAGGACCGGCTGCACAAGGCTGAGCCAAACCTGGCTATGAAGTCGCGGGTCAGGCGAGGTCGGTCTATGTCCTGCGATGTTCTCCAGGTACTCAGGCGCACGTCGGATCACCTCAGCGTCTTCGTTCTTCTCATAGGCTTCGAAGAGCTTGCGGAAGGCCGGACCGATCAACACATCGAGGTCGCCTAGGAACTCTTGCTCAGCCGCCACGAGTAAGGGCTGCAGTCGATGAGCGAGCGGCAAGAGGTCACCCGACGCAATCCGGGCCGTCGCAGGTGTAGCCCTTAGGAATCGTGTGACGATCGACGCCCCTTTGGCAAGAAGCTCTTCGAGCTTCGCCAACGAAGCACGGCATACCTCAACGGGTGAGCGTGCGTCGAGTCCGTACGCGGCCGCGATATCGTCTTTGAGCTTAAAGGCAAAGTCGCGCTCTGCCGCGCTCAGCTCGGGGTCAACCGCATCGACTCGGTGAATCGCGTTGATAAAGGCTGTCGCCAAGTTCTTCCGCGAATATGAGTCGAGCCGCTCTGACACATCTGATAGCGAGGCGGGCTCTGCCGGCACTGCGCGAGGCGAAGCCCACGCATTGACTATCCTGGCAATGAGCTGCTCTGACTGCTCCTCAGATGCGCCTTGCAATTGCTGGGACAGGAGCTCACCAACTGTGAATCCATCCCCTCTATCTTTGGCTGCCATGAGCAGCGCACCAAGCATGTCGGCAACCTGGTCTGGCTCAGCGGCAGCAGCCGGCGCTCCGGCGATGCTGGAGGCTTTCGGATTCAGTTGCGCGAAGAACTCCTGCAGCCGCTGACGAACACGAAGCGCAAGCTCGCGATTCCATGGTTGCCTCAGCTTCGCAGGGAGGAAGACCGTAGCTAGACCTTGCTCTTGCCAGCGCTGCGCACTAGCCAGCTCGCTGCCTTCGAGTTCGGCCTTGTGCTCGCTCACGAAGGTTCGGCGCCACTCCCCCAGCTCCACCGAGGTGACAGTGGGCATCACCGGCAGCGGCTCTTTGCCGCGCCTTGGTCTGGCTTCACCCATACGCTCGTCCCAGACGAAGGTCAGCTTGCTCGCGTAGTCCATGATCGCAGCCCACAAGTCCGGTCGGGTGCGCCCATCAGGCTTGAGAAGATCCTGAAGGACATCCATCGGGGCGATCGTCTTTGGCGAGCCCTCGTTCGCACGCTGTTCACCGGCTAAAGTCTTAAGAACGACTACGGCTTCTGGAGCAATGGTCAGCTCGACCGCGCCGTGCCCTGTCGCCTTGATGACCAAGAGCTCGGGGGCAAGCATCGCGAGGAAAGCACGCAAGTCCGGCACGCCGAAGTCCTTGGCATCGAACCGACGGTCAGTAATTTGAAGCAACCGGTTCTTCAACTCGGCGATAGACATCGTCTTCGCCTCAGGACCGAGTTTTCTCTGCGCGTGCAGGAACGCCACGACCACCAGTTCCAGGCCTTCTTGCCTCGACTTCATCCGAGTTCTCCCCTCGCATCGCCCACTGGAGATCCGCTCTGCTAACTCAGGCGGTTGGGGCGCGCTTCCAATTTTTCGAGATTACGCCGTCCGCGCACGAGAAGCCTCGGGTTGAGCCCTTACATATCGTTGTGGCCTATTAGCTCGGCGCCCTCTCGATTTCCCTCTAGCCGTAAAGCTGAGGTGACTTCGGCCTCGCATACCATGCGCGCGCGGCCAACGTAGCCGCCCTACCCCCAGCTATGACGAACCTTGATCCATCCAAGCTGAGCTACGCAGAGTTGCTCGAGGTAAGCAAGAAGCTAGACGAAGAAATTGCTGCCAAGCGCGCCGAGGAACTGAAGGTCCTCGCGGACGGCTTCGTCAAGAAGATTGAAGCGGCGGGCTTTTCCGCTGCAGACGGGCTCCGCGCACTTCAACCCTACGTCTCAAGCCGCCCTGCCCGCAAGCCCAAGGCACCTTCACAGTCAGCGGTGATGTACCGCGACCCTGCGAACACGGACAACACCTGGAGCGGCCGCGGGCTTCCGGCCAAGTGGCTCGCCAACTACGAGGCGCAGGGGCGGTCGCGCGATGAGTTCAAGGTCGCTGAAAGCTGAGCTAACTACACCCGGACCTTGTAGCTGACGCGCCTCAGACGACCTGCAAACAGAGCTTCCGGCCTAGCTCGAAGGCGACCTGAACCGCCATCTTCGTCCCCATATCCGCCCTCCCAGTCGCAACATACTTGTTTGCAGCTCGCACAAACGGCTTCGACGTCATTTGTGCAGGCATTCATGCATGAGACGCGCCCCTGCCAGGGCTTCAAGGACGAAAGCCTCAACCTCTACGGGAGACGCCTCCGACAACGCCTCTGGAACAAAAATGGGCTGGACGGCGAGACTCTGGAATACCAGGTAGTCCTCAGCCGTGACCTCTTGCGATGGCAATATCGCGGCGACACGGACTTCACCACTCAGGCGGTCTGGCCCCTCCGAAATCCACTGAAGTAGTCGGCTATCGCTTCTATCCCAAAGACGAGCGATGACGAGCATTGACGCCTGCGGGCGAATGTCCTTTATAACGGCAATGGGGGTATAGCTTTTGACCAAAAGGCGACCTCTCGAATAGGTGATCAGACTTAGCTATTAAGTCTGGCGCATCGCGCTGCCTTTGTCTAAATGTGCGTATATACCTACCTGTGTTAGCTAGTAGGACATTCTCAGAATAGTTGACCGAGCTCGCGCGCTGATCAAGAGTCCGGAGCAACCATCCATGCCACCCTGTTTCCACCACAGAGCACTGGCTCGCCATGGCCCTTTGCTCCTGCACCGACTTTGCCATGGACGATGAGAATCTCGAAGCGTTGCGACGCAGCATGAAGCTTCGAATGCAAGCAGAACGCCTCCTCGGAGAGAAGGCGTGGTTTTTGGTCGAAAGCTACGGGAAGCTGATGGACGGTCCGGACTCCGGGCGTTACGTAAGCGCACTCAAGGGCGAAGGCAAGCTAGACATCGCCAAACGACTGGTAGCCGGACAACTCGTGACAGTGCACCTGATGCACCGTCACCGCAGCGGCAACCACGAGGTTTCCTCACTTAGGTTGCGTGATGGCCAGCTCCTGATGGTCTTCAAGGACCGTGAAGAGCTGGCTTAGCCCGATGTTCGCCACACGCCCCTACCGTAGTCATTCGAATCAAGCGCAGTCCGTCCTGCCGGCGGCTCGCTCAGCGTTCGAACCTGCGCTTCCAGACAACAAACGCACCTCCGCTGACCGGAAACCCATCTTCGACTTCCTGCAAAGCCTCGCGTGCTTCATCGGATGCCAGCAAGAAGACTTCCTCCAGATACTGAAGCGCGAACATCCGGTCCGTCTCATTGCAGTCATCGGCGACGTCGAACTGCCGGTGAATGACCTCGAGCAGTTGGTCCAGCGACTCCTCGTCTTCCACAAAGGTGGATGCGCAGATGTCTTGCGCCGCTCCCAGAACACATGCCAGAGGGCATGCGGCGTCAGCGCTGTGCTTGTCGGGCGACGAGTTCCCCGGCGCGGTTTCAGTCGCCGACATGATGGTCCGCACGATATACCCGCTGAGACCATCGTTGAACCGGTCGAGGAAGGCGGCGGTCACGAACATGCTGCCGAAGCGGCGCTGGAGGATTTGAAGGTCTTGCACTATCGGTTGCCAAGTTGGATGTACAAAGTGGAGCGACCGGTGTTTATCCGTTTGGAAGCCCTCTCACCCGAGGCCGGGCAGGTCCTGCGGGTCGCAGATAACCCTGACCTGCGCGCCATGGCGGCGCTGCCAAAGCTCGTCCATCCATGCCGCGAAATCGCCCCCACTGATGGGAAAGCCTGCCGCCACCTCGCGCCAAGTCTCTCGGGCGGTCCATGCGGCTGGCCCGAAGACATGCAGCAGGTTCTCCAGCGCGACGGCTCGGTCCTGCTCATCGCATTCGTCGACCACCTCGAACTGCACCCGGACGTCATCCAGCATGTCTTCAAGGGCGTCTTCGCTGGCGACGGTTGCACGGGTGCAGATGTCCTGTGCTGCCCCGAGAACCGCAGAAAGGGGGAAGGCCGCGCCGGCGGAGTACGGCAAGACGCCTGGCTTCAGACGAGCGGAGGCCATACCGACCGTCATCGAAATGTTTTCCGTGAGGCCGCGGCCGAAGTCATCGAGGAAGGCGGAAATGACGAAAAGGCTGGCGAGATGGCGTTGCAGGGCTTGAGTGGTTTTCATGTCCGGTTCGCTTTGATTGCTGATAACCGGTGAAGCAAAAGATGTTTATTCCAGGCTCTTCATCTCGGCAGGCTGCGCTAGCACGTGCGAGCAACGACTACATGGATGCGGCGTTGCACAGCCCTTCCGCGGAGACTGCGTCCTTAGCCTTTCAAGCAGGATATTTCGCGTTGCTTTCAATCGTCGACGCCGAGGTGCGAGTAGCGTCCGATGACCACCCAGACGCAGAGGTGGCTCGTGAGGGTGCTCGTCGTCTGTCACTCAGCACGGCGGACTACAACCTGGCCGACCTCGGCGCGCGAAACTACTACGAGCCCACCACACTGACCTTCCTGGCTTCGCAACAGGACTGGATTGATTGGGCAGAGCGTGTCCGGGCGGCGGCCGGCCCTTCAAATGGCCCGTAACGCCTGGACGCGTGATGGAACTGGACTTGCAGATGGCGAATGAACTGAAGGCGCCTGTCGAAGCGTTGGTCTCCTCCCTGGAGCACCAACATGTCGACCGCATGACCGTCTTCTCGTACCGCAGGCCAGGCGAGCCGCCCTACTGGCTCGCTTACCTCTTTATCGCCGGCGCGAGGCATGTCGTTGGCACGCCGGACCTCCGTCATCGCACCCTGGCAGAGCAGTTAGACGACTTGGTGCGCCAACTGTCCGAGTTTCAAGGGCGCACTGAGAGGTCTAGCCTATAGCTAGTTGGATTTGCCGGGCTCTCTACTGGAGGGGAAGGCTAAATGCTTGCGCTAGACCTTGCATGGACGAATCAACTTTCCTTGCCCTCCTCCGCGCCGAACTGAACATCCCGACCGGACTGACGCCTACCGAACGCGTTGCCGAGCTGGAGGAGTCGTTCCGCGCGCCACGAGATGCCCTCTCGTACTACGACCCCTTCGAGCCGTCTGGCGAAACCGCACTTGGCTACATCTCGAAAGGCGACGAAAAAGACTTCTACGGTCACTCCGCGCTGTACACCGCCTTTGGCAGCAGCTATGAGAAGGAGTACTCATTGCGCGTCAGCCCGCGTGACCTGCCCCCAATCGCCGTACCAGTCATTGCGAGGGAGCCCTGGGGGTCAAGGGTATCGCCAGTGCGGCGGTTGAAGCTGAACCTTCCTCGACAGCCTGCTGCCGTTGAAGGCGTGCGAAGCACCTGGGTGGCATGCGGCCGATGCTCGAATGCGGCCGCACCTCGTTGTAGTCCTGTACCCAGGCCTGGATCACGACCCGGGCCTGCGCCAGCGTCTCGAACCAGTGCTCGTTGAGGCAC
>NZ_JBFUIM010000029.1:0-12941 GCF_056401875.1 Roseateles sp. P4_D2
GGTCTGGACAACGTGGCCATCGTCGGCGGCGGCTTGATTCATGGCAAAGGCTTGATCAGCGGCCACGACAAATACACCGGCTACTACACCGACAAACCGGACCAGCCCGGCGAAGCCGACAAGGCGATTGCCCTGCGCGAATGCCGCAACGTGACCCTGCGCGATTTCTCGATCCTGCATGGCGGCCATTTCGGCATATTGGCGACCGGCTGCAGCAATGTGTTGATCGATCACTTGACCATCGACACCAACCGCGACGGCATGGATATCGACGGGTGCAACAACGTGCGTGTCACGAATTGCAGCCTGAATACGCCCTGGGACGATGCGATCTGCCTCAAGGCCAGCTACGGCCTGGGGCGCATCCAGCACTGCGAAAACATCACGATATCCGATTGCCTGGTATCGGGAAATTTCGACGAGGGCAGCGTGATTGACGGCACCTTCAAGCGCAGTGCACCGGAATACCGGTCGGGGCGATACGGCCGCATCAAGATGGGCACCGAATCGAATGGTGACTTCAAGAACATCACCATCACGAACTGCATTTTCGACGAGTGCCGGGGCCTGGCGATTGAGAGCGTCGACGGTTCGCACATCGAGGACCTGACGATTTCCAACATCACCATGCGCAACGTGGTGAACGATCCGATCTTCATCCGTTTGGGCGCGCGCCTGCGCGGACCGAACAAGCCGCCGGTGGGCACGATCAAGCGCATCAATATCAGCAACATTGTGGTGTCCGGTGCGCACGTCAATCACGCCAGCACCATCGCCGGGCTGGAAGGGCATCTGATCGAGGATATTCGTATCAGCAATGTGCAGATAGAAACGCAGGGCGGCGGCGACGCGGCCTGGAGCAAGGTGGTTCCGCCCGAAAACGCAAACGGATATCCGGAGCCCGGCATGTTCGGCAAGGCGCCGGCGTATGCGTTTTACATGCGCCACGTGAAGGCCATCGAGGTTCATCACGTCAAGGTTGGCTACGTCAAGCCGGAGGGGCGAAGCGCGGTCGTGCTCGACGATGTCAGCGATGCCAGCTTCCATGCCGTCAATCTGCGGCGCGGGCGCGGCGGGGCGGCGCTGTTCGCGCTGCGCGGTGTCAGCGATTTTTCGGCCAGGGATGTGCGCGGCATGCCGGACCGCGAGATCCCGGAGCGTGTGGATGCGCTGACCTTGTAGACATGCAAGACCATGTTCAACGCGCCCTACCCCACCGTCTTGCCATCAAAACCAGAGCGATGACATGAAATACACCAAGCACACCCTCTCCCGGCGCGAGGCGTTGCGGGCCGCCCTCGCTGCTGCCGCCACCCCACTGGGCGCTGCGGCGGCAACGGCCGCGACGGCCTCCTTGTCCGGCGTGGCGAACGCCGCCGCCGGCAACCTGGCGCCGGGGAACGCCGAGGCCCGCCGCGCGCAGCCATCGCCAGCCCCGGAATGGGTGCTGACGACGCCCCAGGGCACGCTGCGGATCAGCGCGCTCTGCGACAGGGCGCTGCGAGTTCGCTTCCTTCCTTCGCAGGCCTCAACGCCTGCGCCACCACCAAGCCTCGCGCTGCTGCCCGGCCGTGCCAAGCCTCTGATGAAGCAGACGTCGGGCGCTGATGCGACCCGCCTGGAACTGCCGGGCATCCGCTGCGAGGTGGACAACGGCACCGGGGCGCTGCGCTTCTTCGACCGCAACGGCGCGTTGCTGCTCAGTGAAGCGCCCGGCACCCGGCGGCTGACGCCGTCGCGGCTGGGCGACGAGCCTGTGTTCATCGCCGAGCAGGTGTTCGAGTCACCCGCCGACGAACGGCTCTACGGTACCGGCTGCTTCCAGGACGGCGCCATGGACCTGCGCGGCCACCCGCGCCGCCTGACGCAGGTGAACACGCAGATCAGCCTGCCGTTCATGCTGTCCAGCCGCGGCTACGGCCTGCTCTGGCACAACAACGGCATGGCCGAGCTGAACATGCCCGAGCAGCGGGTCGCGCTGGGCCGTGTCAATGCCGAAAGTAAGTCCGAAGTCGTGGATGTGACGACGACCACGGGCAATGCGCAAGTCGTGCGAAACGTGACGCGTTTCGAAGGCACGTTCCGAACGGAAACGGCCGGCCGGTTCGCCTTCCTGCTCGATGTCGGCCGCGCGATGGGTTCGCGCCACTCGGTCGAGATCGACGGCAAGTCCTGCGTCGAGATCGCGAACCACTGGCTGCCGCCGACGGTCGGCTTTGTCGTCGAGCTGCCGGCGGGCGAGCATCAGGTGCGCATCCACGCCGACAAGGACGACTCTCCCTCGCTGCGCTTCGGCACCGTGCGCGCCAGCACGACCTGGCGCTCACCGGTGGCCGATGCCATCGACTACGTCGTCATCGCCGGCCCCAGCGCGGACGAGGTGTTCGAGGGCTACCGCGAAATCTCGGGCGCCACGCCGATGATGCCGCGCTGGGCCTATGGCTACATCCACACCCGCGAACGCTTCCATTCGTCGCAGGAGATCGTCGACACGCTGCGCGAGTTCCGCCGCCGCAAGCTGCCCGTCGACGTGATGGTGCAGGACTGGCAGTACTGGGGCCGCCACGGCTGGAACGCAATGCGCTTCGACGAGGCCCACTACCCCGATCCCGCCGCGCTGATGCGCGAGGTGCACGGCCTGAACGGGCGGCTCATGCTGTCGGTGTGGGCCAAGATCGGGCGCGACACCGAGCTCGGCCGCGCCGCCGCAGCCGGCGGTCACTACATCGACCAGACCGACTGGGTCGACTTCTTCGACCCCAAGGCCGCCGCCTTCTACTGGAACAACCAGCGCGAACGCCTGTTCAATCTCGGCATCGACGCCTGGTGGCAGGACGCGACGGAACCCGAGAACGACGACCTGGTGGGCCGACACACGGCCGCAGGCCGCGGCGAGCGCGTGCGCCTGGCCTACCCGTGGCACGTCACGCGCACCGTCTACGAGGGCCATCGCCAGGCGGCACCTGACCGGCGCGTGATGATCCTCACGCGCTCGGCCTTCCCCGGGCAGCAACGCCATGCGGCAGCCACCTGGTCGGGCGACATCGGCAACGACTGGGACACGCTCAAGCGGCAGATCCCCGCGGGCCTGAACATGGCCGCCGCCGGCTATGCCTACTGGACGGTCGACGCCGGCGGCTTCTTCCGCCCGGGCGACGGCCAGTACACCGACAAGGCCTACCACGAGCGCCTGATCCGGTGGTTCCAGTACGCGACCTTCCTGCCGCTGCAGCGCGTGCATGGCTACATGACCAACACCGAGTTCTGGCGCTATGGCGACAAGGTGGAGACGGTCGCGCGCCAGTATCTGGAGCTGCGCTATCAGCTGCTGCCCTACCTCTACAGCCTGGCCCACGAGGTGCATGCGAAAGGCGCGCCGATCATGCGGCCGCTCGTGTTCGATTTCCCGCAGGACCAGCAAGCCCTGGACCAGGCGCACAGCTACATGTTCGGCCGCGCAGTGCATGTGGCGCCCGTCCTGGCGCCCGAGGTGTCGAGCTGGCCGGTGTACCTGCCGCAGGCTGCCGGCGGCTGGGTCGATTTCTGGACGGGAGAACGGCGCGCCGGTGGCCGCACGCATGACGTGGCGTCGCCGCTGGAGCGCATGCCGCTGCACCTGCGCGCGGGCAGCATCCTGCCGCTCGGGCCGGTGCTGCAGTCCACCGCCGAGGCCACCGGTGAGGTGCTCGACCTCTACGTCGTGCCTGGTGCCAACGGCGCTTTCGACCTCTACGAGGACGGCGGCCTGGACTATGCCTACGAGAAGGGCGGCTTCAGCGTGATCCGCATGACCTGGGACGACCGCCGCGGCGTGCTGCGCCTGGCGTCGCGCAAGGGTCGCTACGCCGGCATGGGCACGACCAAGCGCCTGCGCATCCACCGCATCGGCAACGGCGGGCCGACGCTGCAATCCACACCGCTGCGCGAGGTGGTCTACACCGGCCGCGCCACGGAAGTACGCCTGGGATGAACGCTCTCCTCACGGCATGAAGACGAAGACCCACACACCCTACACATTCATGAAGACCACCACCCACCTCGCCATCGCCGCGCTCGCCCTGGCCGCATCGGGCGCCTACGCGGCCGACGCCGTCATCACCTCGCCCGATGGCCACGTCGCGCTGCGCATCGCCGACAACGGCGGCCAGTTCAGCGTCAGCCGCCATGGCGAAGCCGTCATCGCTCCCTCACCGCTGGGGCTTGATCTGGACGGCCAAGCCCTCGGCGCGTTGACGCTGGAGTCGCGCCAGGACGTCGCGGAAGACCGCGTCATTCCACTCGTCGCCACGAAGGCGGCCACGGCCCGCGACCACTACCGCGGCGCGACGCTCACCTTCCGCGAGGCCGGCGCCGGCCGCCGCCTCTTCATCGATGCCCGCGCCTACGACGACGGCGTTGCCTTCCGCTACCGCCTGGAAGACACCGGCCCCGTGAAGCTGCGCGGCGAGCGCACGGCCTTCGTGCCGGCCGGCGACCCGTCGTGCCTGGTCACGCCCATCGATGGTTCGCACGAACAACCGTTCGAACGCCTGCGCATCTCGCAGATGAAGCCGGGCGCCGTCTACGACGTGCCGGTGGTGTGCGCCACGCCGTCGGGCCGCACCCACTACGCCATCACGCAGGCTCACCTGCAGGGCTACGCCGGCGCCTCGCTGCGGCAGGAGGGCAACGCGTTGCGCCTGCAGCTGTCCGGCGTGCCCGGGCGCCCGGGCCCGGCCTTCGTTTCCACGGCTGGCCTGACGACTGCCTGGCGTGCCGTCATGATGGCTGACCAGGCCGGCAAGCTGATCGAGTCGCACCTCGTCGGCAACCTCAATCCGCCCGCCCAGGGTGATTTCAGCTGGGTCAAGCCCGGCAAGGCGGCATGGGACTGGTGGTCCGGCCCGCTGGTCGGCATGAAGCCCGACATGGGCGCCTACAAGCGCTTCATCGACTTCGCCGCCGAGTCCGGCTTCCCCTACTACCTCATCGACGCGAACTGGGCCTCCGGCCCGAGCGGTTGCTGCGACGCCCACCCCGAGACCGACATCACCCGCCCGGCGAAGGGCATCGACATGGCCGAACTCGCGCGCTACGCCGAGGCCAAGGGCGTGGGCCTGCTGCTGTGGGCCCACTGGGTGCATGTGGACGCGCGCATGGACGAGGTGCTGGACACCTACGTCCGCTGGGGCATCAAGGGCATCAAGGTCGACTTCATGAACCGCGACGACCAGCAGGTGGTGGACTTCTACGAGCGCATTGCCGCCGCCACCGCCAAGCGCAAGCTGCTGCTGGACCTGCACGGCGCCTACGTGCCCGCCGGCCTGCAGCGCACCTACCCCAACTACATCACCCAGGAGGGCGTGCTGGGCGCCGAGTGGAGCAAGATGAGCACGCGCGTCACGCCCAGCCATAACGTGACCTTGCCGTACACGCGCATGCTGGTCGGCCCGATGGACTACACGCCCGGCGGCTTCCGCAACGCGACACCGGCCACCTTCGAGGTGCGCGCCGAGATGCCGCTGGTGCAGAACACGCGCGGCCAGGCGCTGGCGATGTATGTCGTCTACGACAGCCCGCTGCAGATGGTCTCCGACGACCCCACCGCCTACCGCGGCGAGCCCGGCTTCGACTTCATCAAGCGCGTGCCGACGGCCTGGGATGAGACCCGCTTCATCGCGGGCGAGCCGGGGCAGGACATCGTGCTGGCGCGCCGCCACGGCAAGACCTGGTACCTCGGCGCGATGACGGGGGACCAGGCGCGCACGCAGAAGGTGTCGCTGGACTTCCTGCCGCCCGGCAACTGGCGCGCCACGATCTGGCAGGACGGGGAGGTCGTGCGCGAAGTGCGCCGCACGGAACGCAAGGTGACCCGCAAGGACGTGCTGAGCCTGTCGCTGGCTGCAGCCGGCGGCGCCGCCGTGGTGCTGGAGCCAGTGCCTTCCCCGTGATCAGCGCCGCCGTGCCATCCCATCAACGAGCCGGATTTTTTTAATGAAGTACAGCAAACGACTCGCCCTTCTCTCCATTGTTACGGCCACCCTGGTGGCTGGCTGTGGAGGCGGTGGTGGCGACGCACCGGCACCAGCACCAGCACCAGCACCAGCACCAGCACCAGCACCAGCACCAGCACCAGCGCCTGCACCTGCGCCTGCACCAGCACCAGCACCAGCACCTGCACCTGCACCTGCACCTGCACCTGCACCTGCACCTGCACCTGCACCTGCACCTGCACCTGCACCTGCACCTGCACCTGCGCCAGCACCTATGCGCGACCTGACGAGCGTCCAGCTGTCGCAGCAGATGTCGCCCGCCTGGAACATCGGCAACTCGCTGGACGCCTCGCCCAACGAGACCAACTGGGGCAACCCGCTGATCAACCAGCAATTGCTCGACGCAGTGAAGGCGGCCGGCTTCAAGACCGTGCGCATCCCTGCGAGCTGGAACCAGTACGCCGACGCCGACGGCAACATCAGCCCGACCTTCATGGCGCGCGTCACCGAGGTGGTCGGCTATGCCCGCAACGCCGGCCTCTACGTCGTGCTGAACACGCACCACGAGCAAAGCTGGCTGATCCCGACCTACGCCTACCAGGCGAGCGCCAACGCACGCCTGGCCAAGCTGTGGACGCAGATCGCCAACAACTTCAAGAACTACGACGACTTCCTGCTGTTCGCCGGCACCAACGAGGTGATGGTCGCTGGTGACTACGGCCCGCCGACTGCCGAGTACCAGGCCGTCCAGAACGGGTTCAACCAGGTCTTCATCGACACGGTGCGGGCCACCGGCGGCAACAATGCCAAGCGCCATCTCGTGGTACAGGGCTTCAATACCAACATCGACTCGACCTACAACGGCTTCATCAAGCCTGCGGACTCGGCGACGAACCGGATGTTCCTGGAAGTGCACTACTACGACCCGTTCAACTTCGCGCTCAATGACAAGAGCACGATCTGGCAGTGGGGCGCCATCGCGACCGACCCGGCCGTGACCGAGACCTGGGCCAACGAGGCCTGGGTCGACGCGCAGTTCCAGAAGATGAAGACCCGCTTCGTCGACGCCGGCATGCCGGTGCTGATGGGCGAGTACGGCGCGATCCTGAAGTCCGAGTACGACCCGTCTGGTGTCTACCGCACCTACTGGACCAAGTACGTGACGAAGTCCATGTTCCAGCACGGCATCGTGCCAGTGTGGTGGGACAACGGCTACGGCGCCAACCACCAGTTCGGCCTGTTCAACCGCTCGACCGGTGCGCAGTACTTCCCTGAACTGATCAAGGCCATCGTCGACAACGCCAAGTGATGAAGGCGTCAGACGGTGCCCTGCCAGCCCAGTCGTGTCCTACACGGCCCTCCTTTGGCGAGGCTGGCGCGTGATCGTGCCGCTCAAGATATCGAGACGCCCCCTGGCGCTGGCCGCGGCGGGCGGCGCCACTGTGGTGCTGCCACTGCCAGCGCCCTGACCAGCACAACAGCGCCCGCATTCCATCAACGAACCTGATCTCCGTCTTCCCTCATGAACAAGTGCAATAGACAACTCATCGTCTCTTCGATGCTCGCGGCGGGCCTCTTGGCCGGCTGTGGTGGCAGCAGCGCAGCCGCCGACGCGAAGCCCGCCGGCGGCGGCGGCGGGACGCCGGCCCAGGCCATCGGCTTTGAATGGAAATCCAGCGAGACGCTGATCAAGCCGCCGGCCGACCGGGCGGACATCTTCGGCGTCAAGGACCCGACCATCGTGTTCCACGACGGCCGCTATCACGTCTTCATGACCACTGCGGGCAAGAACGGCTGGGGCATGGCCTACACGAGCTTCGCGAACTGGGATGAGGCGCCGAAGGCCCCGCAGTTCATGCTCGAGAAATCGCCCATCGGGCCGGGCTATCGCGCGGCACCCCAGGTCTTCTACTTCGCGCCGCAGAAGCTCTGGTATTTGATCTTCCAGGGCGGTGACCCGCTCTATTCGACCACCCCCAACATCGCCGACCCCCACTCGTGGACGGCGCCCAAGCCCTTCTATTCGGTCATCCCGGCCAGCGTCAAGAACGCCGAGGGCCATGCGGTCTGGCTGGACTTCTGGAACATCTGCGACGACAAGAAGTGCCATCTCTTCTTCACAGGCGACAACGGCAGCTTCTACCGCGGCGAGACGACGATCGACCGCTTCCCTCAGGGCTTCGCCGAACCCGTCGTCGTCATGGCGGAAAAGCGCGATGACATGTTCGAGGCCAGCAACACCTACAAGATCGCCGGCACCAACAAGTACCTGACGCTGATCGAGGCGATGGGGCCCAAGGGCCGGTATTTCCGCGCCTGGACGGCGGATCGCCTGGATGGCGCCTGGCAACCCATTCCCGGCGCCCCGATGAACAGGTTCGCTGGCGCAGACAACGTCAAGTTCAACGGCCGGATCTGGTCCGAAGGCGTATCCCACGGCGAAATGATTCGCGACGGCATCGACCAGACTCTGAGCATCGACCCCTGCCAGCCGCTGAAGTTCCTCTTCCAGGGCCTGGACATGGAAAAGGGCAAGAACTACGACTACATCGAGCTGCCCTATCGGCTGGGCGTGATCACCGCCACCGCCCCGAACGCCATCAGCGAGCTGTGCAAGAAATGACTGCCTGCCCTGCCGCGGCAACTCGTCCCTGTCGGGCTGGCAGGCCCACGCACTGAGCTGCGTCCCCGGCGGCCAACGCGACCAGCTATATCGATACCACGGCCGCCAATGGAACGCCGTACTGGTACGACCGGTGCGCAATGTTCCCCGACCTGGTCAAGGCCATCGTCGACAACGCCAAGTGAGAGAGAACCCCATGTCAAGCCTGAGTAAACGCAGCTTCCTGACCACGCCACTGCTGGCCGCCGCCGGCCTGGGCGCCGCCCGCATTGCACAGGCGCAAGACTGCGCGCCAGTGGCGCCCGCCCCATACAAGCCGCCGCCGCTGGCGTCCGGCCCGTTCACGGCCGCTGCCGAGTCGCTGCGCAAGTCGGCGGTCCCTGCGTGGTTCCGCGAGGCCAAGCTGGGCATCTGGTCCCACTGGGGGCCGCAAGCCGTGCCCAGCCGCGGCGACTGGTATGCCCGATTCATGTACGTGCCCGGCCACCCGCACTACGACCACCACGTGAAGACCTACGGCCACCCGTCGGAGTTCGGCTACAAGGACATCATCAAGCTGTGGAAGGCCGAGCGCTTCGAGCCCGAAGCGCTGATGGACCGCTACGCGGCGGCGGGTGCGAAGTACTTCGTCTCGATGGGCGTGCACCACGACAACTTCGACTTGTGGAATTCCAAGCACCACCGCTGGAACGCCACCCAGATGGGGCCGATGCGCGACGTGGTCGGCGAATGGGGCCGCGCCGCGCGCAAGCGCGGGCTGCGCTTCGGTGTCTCCGAGCACCTGGCGACCAGTCACAACTGGTGGTGGACCAGCCACCAGTGCGACCAGTTCTGGCCCAAGCTGGGCGTGGCCTATGACGGCGCCAATCCCGAGAACTTCGACCTCTACCACGAGCCGCACAACACGCCGTACCTGAACCGCGGCGGCGACTGGTACACCAACAACCCGAAGTTCCACGAGATCTGGTACCGCCGCATCATCGACCTCATCGACAGCCACCAACCCGACTTGCTGTACTCCGACGGCGGCATCCCGTTCGGCGATGTGGGCCGCGCCATGGTGGCCCACCTGTTCAACACCTCGGTCCGCCGCCATGGCGACATGCAGGCCGTGTACAACCACAAGTCGCTGGGGTCGGGCGAGTACATCGCCGAGGTGGGCGTGCAGGACGTCGAGCGTGGCGTGCTCCCGGGCATCAACCCGCTGCCATGGCAGACCTGCACCTCCAACGGCGACTGGTTTCACTCCGAGCACGACCGCTACAAGACGCCGGCGCAGGTGATCACGATGCTGTGCGACATCGTCAGCAAGAACGGCAACATGCTGCTCAACGTGGTGCAGCGCGCCGACGGCACGCTGACGGCCGAATCAGACCTGCTGATGACCGAGATGGCCGCCTGGATGAAGCTCAACGCCGAAGCCATCCACGGCACGCGGCCGTGGAAGATCCACGGCGAAGGCCCGACCGAGGCCGCCAGCGGCGCCTTCAAGGAGAACGTGGACTACACGGCGCAGGACATCCGCTTCACGACCCGGGGCGATGCGCTGTACGCGCTGACGCTGGGCGAACCCAAGGGCACGCTGAAGATCGCCTCGCTGCGCCAAGGCAACGCCCACGATCCGCGCCCGGTGCGCCGGGTCGAACTGCTGGGGGGCGGGCCGCTGAAATTCCGCCAGACCGCCCAGGCGCTGGAGGTCGACGTGCCCGAGCGCATGCCCAGCCGCCACGCCAGCGCGTTGCGCATTGCCCGCGGCTGAAGGCGCCAATGGCGCCGGGTCGGATGAGCGGCGGTGTGGTCGCGTGATCGCGCTGTCTGCGGCCATCGATCAGAGAAGTGTCGTGAAAGCCAGTAATGCGCAACCTGTGATCAGCGCCGCCATGTCAAGCCCTCAACGAACCCAACCTCGTTTCCCATCATGAAGAAGTACAGCAAACCACTCACCGTTCTCTCCATCGTCACCGCGACCCTGGTGGCCGGCTGTGGCGGCGGCGGCGGCGGTGGCGACGCACCCGCACCCGCACCCGCTCCTGCTCCCGCACCCGCTCCTGCTCCCGCACCCGCTCCTGCACCTGCACCTGCACCTGCACCTGCCCCTGCCCCTGCGCCTGCCCCGGCACCGGCACCGGCACCGGCACCGGCACCGGCTCCCGCTCCCGCTCCTGCACCGTCCGGGGCCACCACCTGGACGAGCGCGAAATGGGGCGGTGGCGGCTACGTCACCGGCCTGGTCTTCCACCCGACCACCGCCAACCTGCTGTACGCACGCACCGACATCGGTGGCGCCTACCGCTGGAACCAACCCACGTCGTCCTGGGTGCCCATCACCGACGGCCTGGGCTTCGGTGGCGGCGAGGCAAGTTTCCACGGCGTTGAGAGCATCGCTGTCGATCCGAACAACGACCAGCGCGTCTACATGGGCGCCGGCATGTACACGTCCGGGGGCAACGGCCGCCTGTATATCTCCAGCAACCGCGGTGACCAGTGGACCTATGTCGCCCTGCCCTTCCCGCTGGGCGGCAACAACCCCGGCCGGGCCATCGGCGAGCGCCTGATGGTCGACCCCAACAAGCCATCGACGCTGTTCTACGGCTCGCGCACGGCCGGCCTGTGGAAGAGCGCCGACTCCGGCCTCACCTGGGCGCAAGTCACGTCGCTGTCCAGCGCCAAGCTGACCCAGGACCAGGTCAATGCCTTGGGCGGCGGCAGCGCAATGGGCGTCGAGACGGTCGTCTACGACACCGGCACCAAGGGCAGCGGCACGGCCACGCAGACGATCTACGTGCCCATCGCGCCGGACTATGTCCAGACCGCAGGCCTGGCCTCGAACCTGTACAAGTCGACCAACGGCGGCGCCTCGTGGACCCCGGTCACGGTGCCGATCTCCGGCTATCACATTCCGCACATGGTGCGTGCCGCGGACGGCATGTTCTACGTGGTCTTCACCAGGGATGCCGGTCCCGGCTCCGCGGGTCCTGCCCGTCTGTACAAGTTCGACGGCAGCAACTGGACCTTGCTCAGGAGCGACGACTCGGTCGGCTACGGCGGCGTGTCCGTCTCCGGCACGGGTGCTACCACGCGCATTGCGCTGGGCGTGACCAACACCTGGGGCAACTTCCCCGGCCAGCGAATCCTCCAGCTGTCCGACGATGCCGGCCGGAACTGGCGCGAGATCGAAGCGATGACGCCGGGCGAGGTCTCCTGGGGCTGGATCGACGATGTGGAGATCGATCCCTTCGACCGCAATCACATCCTGCACGTCGCCGGCGGCGTCATGCAGACAAGCAACGCCTCCTCGGCCACGCCAACCTGGGCCATGACGGTCGACGGCCTTGAGGAGACCGCCGTGCTGGGCCTGGCCACGCCGCCGGCCGGCGCCACCTACACCGTGATCAACAGTTCGGGCGACGTCGGCGCCTGGGTGCACACCAACCTCACGACCAAGCCGACGCTGACGCCGGCCACCGACTGGAGCAACAGCTTCGCCGCCGACATGGCGTGGTCGGACCCGCAGTACATGGCCACCATCGGCGTCGTGCTGGGCAACAACACCGCCTACGGCATGTGGTCCGGCGACGGCGGCAAGACCTGGGCGAAGTTCGCCACCTACGCACCGGGCGCGGCGCAAAACACGGGCGGGGAAGCGAGCATCGCCATCACCGGGCGCAACAAGGCAGTCTGGGCACCCGGCTACTCGGTGCCGTCCTACACCACGGACAACGGTGCCACCTGGGTGCCGACCAATCTGCCCGCGATCAACAGCGTCTTCCCCCGCGCCTACCACCTGGTTGCCGATCGCAAGAACCCGAACAAGGTCTATGCCTACGATTCCGGTGGCCACTGGTGGGGCACGCCGGGCAAGGTCTACACGTCGACCGATGGCGGCCACACGTTCACGCTGAGCCAGGGCTCGGTGAACGCCGGGCTGGCGCCGAACTACTTCGGCAGCACCTCGCTGGCGGTCAACCCCAACGTCGAGGGCGACCTCTGGCTGACCGACGGCAACGCGGTGTACCACTCGACCGATTCGGGTGCGAGCTGGGCCAAGCTCAGCAACTTCGCGTCGATCTTCACCGGCAACCCCTGGCCCCAGGTGCAGGGTGCAAGCGCCATCGCGCTGGGCAAGGCCAAAGCCGGCGCGCCGTACTCGGCCGCGGTCTACGTCGTGGGCGTGATCAACGGCGTGTGGGGCGTGCATCGCTCCGACGACGCCGGCGCCACCTGGACGCGCTTCAACGACGACGCGAACCAGTTCGGCGGCATTGGCGTCATGGCGGCCGATCAAGGCATCTACGGCCGCATCTACATCAGTGGTACCGGCCGAGGAATGCTGTTCAGCAACTGAA
>NZ_JBFUIM010000030.1:0-12241 GCF_056401875.1 Roseateles sp. P4_D2
CTCGAGCTCACGCAGCCGCACGGCCGCCTCGCTGACCTGCAGGCCGCCGTACTTGGCCCGCCACTTGTAGAAGGTGGCCTCGCTGAAGCCTTCCTTGCGGCACAGCTCCTTGATGCCCATCCCGGCTGTGGCCTGGTTCAAGAAGCCAATGATCTGCTGCTCGCTGTACTTGCTGGTTCTCATATCCGTCATTCTCCAAAAGGACGGACTCACTCTCGTTTAGATTGGTACGGCGGGGAGGGAGCAGGTCACGCGAGGAGAGAAATGGATGGCAGGGCTGCGTCGGCGCGCCTACCGATACGCTGTCATAGAGTATGAAAAGCGTACCGCGTACCAGAAGACCACAGAGCACCCGGTCTCAATTGCATTGCGCCTTACACCAAGGCTCCTCTACGGCGAAGCAACCCAGACTCTGGATAGTGCCGTTGAGACGTTGAAGCTGCGCGACGGCCTGATGAACAAGCGGCAGGCGACCCTCCTTGCAGAACACTTGAATTCAAAGTTAGGTCCTGACCGGTACGACACCTGGCGAGTCGTGGAAGGCCCCGAGTCCGACGGGAACGCGAGAAAGTGGCTCGATGCACTCGGTTCCACCTACCAGCTCATGAGGCGTGAGTCCGGTGAAACCGCGGCTTGGGAACTCGGTGGGGCCGCGACACGAGGAATCGCGACATTCCGCGTTGAGCAGTCACCCACGTTGTCGTCGCACCAGGTGTTCTCCAGCCTTCCCCCTCGCGTTGTTCTTCCTCCGCGCTATCTCTTGGCCTGCGTTTCGCTCGAGGACGAGACACGTTACCTGGCGCCCGACCAATACTCGTGGGTCGGGATGCGGCGGCTGCACCCCTCTGTGGCCGCGACTGAGCTCTTTCAGCTAGTCACTGCCAGCAATCTTCTACCGGCAAAGCCTGAAGCGCACCACTGGGAGCATTCGCTCAGAGGCTTCTTCTATGACCAGCCCCCGCCTCACGACGACTGCTCCGAGTACGCGCACGGTTTCACGGCTGAAGAGGCGGTGGAAGTGCAGGACATTTTGAAGCGCAATGGGTACGGAGACTTCGAGCCTGCACGGATTGGTGGCGACGGGAACTTCAACCCTCTGGGTTTTAGCGACATCGTTGGTGCTGGCAAGCTCGTCGTACCGGGCCAGACGCCGGTCGAGTTTTTCTCATATCGCGGCTGAACGGAACACTCCACCGGTGCTCACGAGAAGCAACCCCCAACCTTCGATTGATTGGCCGGCCTTCCTCGCTAACGCGACGCGAATCCTAGCGGGCGTGGCTAAACGCACCGTTCCTATACGACCAGAGCGACGAGATACCTCGTCCCGTAAAGAGGAACACATGAACATCAATGAACTGCTGAAAGGGCACGAGCTGCCCTCCTTGCCCCTGCGCGCCTGGCTCGCGCGAACGAACTTTCCGGGAGGTGGAGTCGGGGAGCTTGCTTGGAGGCTTGAGGATTGCTGGGTCTCCCCTGAAAAACGACCTTCGCTGACGACGGCCAAGCTTCGCGCATTCGAGCTTACGGACGGCTGCCCCTGCCTCGCCATAGTGGCGAATGCAACGGCGCCTGAGTGGAACTGGGCCGACGACGAGGAACTGACTGACGAGTACCTGCGGACACTGGTGTACCTGCTGAGCCCAGCCGAGCCGACTGTTTGGCAAGCTATCGACAGCTGGCAGCGGGATAGGTCTGGCTTCATGCAAGTCTTGAGTGAGGGAGGACTACATGGCTCCCAGCTTCACCACAAGAGCGAGTATTACGACGGCGCTCGCGCGTCTGAAGGCAGCGAACTCGACAGCGACCTCCTTGCCGGAGAGCTACTCAAGCTGATGAAGGACGGTCGACTCGAACAGGTACTTATAGCCAAGCTCGGCATCACACGACCGATGCATGTCGCGATTGTTGAAACGCCCAAGCTGTGCAAGTCGATGACGCCGCTCTCGCAGGAAGAACTGGCCGAAGCTGAGGCCTACATCGCTCACAAGCGCTGGGCCGCGTCCATCGAGGACTAGCGGGAGCCAACTGCTCACCATCATCATTCAAGCGCCCTCGCCGAGGGCGCTTTTCCTTCAACCACCCGGCTGCACGGTCAACACCATAGGTTTGAGCGTCCCAGCCACTGGCCTCAAGAACTTGAGCAACAACGGTCGACCGTAGCCCTCCCCGGCCAGCCGTTTGAGCAGATCAGAAAGTTGCGCCAGCGGCGCGCCATCACAGCCGATAAGGATGTCGGCCTCGCGCAGACCGCCTTGTGCGGCTGGCGAACCGGAAACCACCTCCATTAGACGAACGCCGGTCGCTGTAGGCCATTCGTTCTCACGTACCCACCGCCGCGGCAGCGCCACCACGGCGCACTGCACGCCGAGACGCCCCCTCCTCACCGTGCCGTGACGCATCAATTCACCTGCCACCCAGCGGGCCGTGTCGACCGCCACGGCGAAGCTCAAGCCTTGGGCCGAAGGAATGACGGCCGTATTGACGCCAATGACTTGCGCGGACCCATCCAGCAACGGTCCTCCCGAATTGCCGGGGTTGAGCGCCACGTCGGTCTGAACGACGTCTTCAACCATCCGACCGCCGCGCGCCGGCAAACTCCGGCCAAGCGCGCTCACGATGCCGGCCGTGACGGTGAAGTCAAACCCGAGCGGGTTGCCAACGGCCACAGCCAGCTGACCTGGCCGAAGGTTGGCAGAGCTTCCGAGCGGCAGGAAGGCAGCTGGATGGGATTCCAGCCTCAAAACAGCGATGTCCGTAGAAGCGTCCTGGCCAACCAGACGCGCAACTCCCTCGGTCCCATCAGCGAATGCTGCCCGTAGCTCGCTCGCACCTTCCACAACATGAGAGTTGGTCAAGGCAAAGCCGTCCGGCGTGAAGAGGAACCCGGAGCCGCTGCCTGCGTCGCGACCGTTCTTTCGCACCCTGATGTGCGCGACAGCCGCACTCGCGGTCTCTGCCACATGGGCGACGGTGGCTGAATAGGCGTCTAGAGGGAAGTCGGTCCGCGCGTTCATGCCCGGCCAGATGGTGGTGGGTCGCGGTTTTTCCAGAGCCGCACACGTTCGCCCTTAGTGGCCCGTGGTCGACGGCTTATCAAAAGCGTCACGCGGCTAAACCTGGGTTGCTTCAGGTTGGATGCAAGCGCATCCATACCCTACTCCCGCCCCCTCTCCAACCGCCGGCCCAGCTTCCAAGCCGTTTCTGAAATGGTCTGGAGGCAAGCAACGCCTACTGCCGCAACTGCTTCCCTTGCTTCCACCGGGCCGGCGGCTCGTCGAGCCGTTCGTCGGAGCCGGCTCGGTCTTCTTGGCCACAGACTACCAGTACTACCTCATCAACGACGCCAATAGCGACCTGGCAGCGATGTGGGTCGCCGTGAAGCTTCGACCGCGAGAGTTCGCCGAGCGCGCCGCGCAGTTCTTCACCGATGGAAATCGAACGCAGGAGGCCTATCTGCGGATCCGAGCTGAGTTCAACGGGTCGGCCGACCGCTTCGAGCGCGCTGTTCGCCTGCCCTACCTCAACAGGTTTGGCTTCAACGGGCTCTTCCGTGTGAACAGCAGCGGTGCTTTCAACACGCCCTACGGGCACCCTGCAAAGCTGCCGGCCTTCCCATGGGACCAAATCGACGCTGCTTCAAGGAAGCTGGACCGATGCCTGGTGTTGGGTGGCGGCTTCGGTGCGACGATGGACCTCGCTGGACTCGGCGACGTCGTCTATTGCGACCCACCGTACCTTGACAGCGCCAACGGCTCGAGCTTCACTGGCTATACCGCGGGAGGCTTTGGCCGCAAGGAGCACGAGAAGCTTCTCGAGTGCGCCATTCGAGCCGTGAGCCGCGGCGCTCATGTGCTGATTTCCAACCACGACACGCAGGAAGTGCGAGACCTCTACCGGGGCTGGGACATCACTCCGTTGACCGCTCATCGCAGCATCAGCGCCGACGCTGACGCACGCGGCAAGGCCGCGGAGCTCGTGGCAATACTTCCGTCCATAGCCTAAACGCGGCGCATCCAGCCACAAACGGCACACGAAGCTCTCGCCTTAGACCTTTGCCGGTCACCTTGCCGGACGCATGAACTTGGCGTGCGAGGGCAGACAGGGATAAATCCAATGGATACACCTGAAATCAACAACTTCAGGCTCGCCCATGCGCATCACTGCTACGACCTTCAATCTTCAAGCAGCCTCTGACGAGCTACCTGACATCAGGCAGTTGCTCGATTGGCATCAAGAAAACCTCACGGTGCCAGGCGCCGCGTTTGTCGTGCCTGACGAGGAGTTGCCCAGAGGATTGGGCGTTGACCGAGAACTGCTGATTCTCGTGCTCCCTCAAGACCTGGAGGGGGAGTTGCCGGCGTTGGCTGGGGTCAGGCTCGATGACTACAACCGGATGAGCGATGACCTGCTCCAGTTCTCGACTTTCATCGCCATGCAAACAGAGAGGGCGGTTGTCGAATTCAGCGTCTGGGAGACGAGTTTTCCTCGGCAGGCTCGGCGCTTCTTCATCGGGCTGGTCGCTGGCGAGTCGTTTGTCCTCTCGTGCCATGAGCTCGATGCAGATGAGGAAGACGCGTTCTTCGGTGGCCTCCAGGGAGCTTGCGCCGCTACCGGACCGAACTACCGTCGGTTTGACTACTGGAGCGAAGAGCAGATTGATGCGGCAGCTGAGGGGCGCTTTGTGCCCGATATGTGGGGCAACGAGGCGCCTCGGCGGCGAGTCGAGTGCCGGACCGTTCGACGAACTCAGCCTTAACCTCACTGACGCGCTTGCTACCAACCACAAGGGCGAACCACAAGCTCTCTGCCAGGAAAGTCCGTCTCTACTTGCTCGAGATGCGAGTTCCAGAGACCGCTGTCGCCCGCAAACCGAAAGAGAAGGATTCCAGCTTGCTCACGCTCCGCTGCTGCGGGATGCCAGACTTCGATGATGTCCCTCATCGTCCAGGCGCCTGGTTGATACGACTTCAGCTCGATCCGGCGGATAGAAACGACCGCCCTAGGCCCAACAGACTCCAGGAGGCTCAGGAGCGTGCTCTCCCAAGAGACGCACACCGTCTGCGACTGAAGCCCCTCCTCGCCAGGCATCGCTAGGGTGACCAGGAACCAGGGCGCCTCTGTGGTCAGCTTGAACGCGGCCCAGTACTTGCCGCCTGGCTCGCGAAGCGAGCGTGGGGGCGCGAATTCAAACTCGCTGGTGGTGGCAAACATCCGGAAGGTCGAGATCTTCAAACCCAAATTGTGACTTAAACGCGGGTGACTCACAAGCAGCATCGCTTGACACTGGCTCAGTGACGTCAGGGGCGAAATCTAAAAAACACCAAGTGGAAAGTGCGCGGGCCTTGCTTGCTCGCAACATGGTCCGCTTGCGCCTAGACAAGGGCTGGAGCCAGGATGCACTAGCCCTGGAAGCTGGTCTTCACCGTACCTTCGTCGCTCACGTAGAGCGGCAGGCAAGGAACCTCTCACTCGACAACCTTGAGAAGCTCGCCGTGGCTCTCGACGTCCCCGTCTCTGAGCTCCTGGCCGCCTGAGCGGAAGTTCGCCCTTGCCAAGGATTGGAGGCTCCATACAGGATGCTTCTGCGACCAAGGGTATCCTCTTGGGCTAGGCTTCCCTTGGGTTGAAACGACGCCCTCGCCTCCACTACGGGACGCCGCCGTTTGAGCAACCGTTCACGAGCGTCGCGCTTGCATGAGACATCCCGAATTCCAGTACCTCGACCTCCTTGAGCAGATCCTCGAGCGAGGCGACAAGCGCATTGACCGCACGGGCGTTGGCACAAGTTCAATCTTCGGCACGATGGTGCGGTTTGATCTCTCCAAGGGAGAGACTCCCATCCTCACGACCAAGAAGGTCTACTGGAAGACAGCCGTCAAGGAGATGCTCTGGTTCCTGACCGGGGGCACAAACCTTCAGCCTCTGCTGAGGGAAAACGTCCGCATTTGGACCGATTGGCCGCTGGACAAGTACCGTAAGGCCACCGGTGAGGTCATCTCTCAGGAGGCCTTTGAGCAACGCGTAGTCGAGGATGATGCCTTCGCCAAGCAATGGGGTGACCTAGGTCCCGTCTACGGGAAGCAGTGGCGCCGGTGGCAGGGTCCAGATGGACGCGAGTACGACCAGATTGCTGACCTGCTTCGTACGCTCAAGTCCAATCCAGCGAGCCGACGGATGCTGTTCCACGCCTGGAACGTCCCAGAGATTGGTGCGATGGCCCTTCCCCCCTGCCACATGGTCTATCAGTACCACGTGACACAGGATGGGCGCCTGAACTGCCTGATGTACCAGCGTAGCTGTGACCTCCTGCTCGGCGCTCCGTTCAACTTTGTTGGCGCCGTGGCCCTGCAACTGATGATTGCGCAGCAAGCAGACCTTCAGCCTGGCGAGTTTGTTTGGGTCGGCGGGGACGTCCACCTCTACTCGAACCACGTAGAGCAGGCCAAAGAGCAGTTGTCTCGGGAGCCAAGGGCGCCGCCCACTATGCGCTTGGTCAGGAAGCCTGAAAGCATCGACGGATACAGCATTGAGGACTTCGAGGTCTCCGGCTACGACCCACATCCACCCATAAAGGCCGACGTAGCCGTCTAGCTTGCAGAACTATTCCCTTGGCTTGTAACCTCAATTTCCACGTTGAAACTCGCTCCCCAATCTATCTTTTAGACAATTCAGTACACAGATAAATAGGTCTAAAAGATAGCTATCTAGGGCGCCCCAAAAGCCCTTTTTAGGCAGTCGGAATAGTGCATAACGGCATTCCGACGTGCTCAACTTCGCGCCCTTGATGGGGGTGCGATGAATTGGCCATTGGAAAGTAGGCTGCGCGAAGTTCTCGAGAGCGACCTGCAGGCGGGCACTTTGGTGCTCGGACCTGTGCATCCCTTCGTAATTAGCCGGACGCACTATGCGCATAGGTTAGGCGTTTCAAGGAACGCTATGGGGACCCACGGTCACGACGTACTTCGCGAGTGCGAAGCACGCCTAATTAAGGCAAGAGCGCGGCAGATCAAGGTCTGGCTCATGGAGCAGCTAGCAGCTGGAACCTTGCCTGTGCGAAACGGAGTCGTTGAACGCAAATGGCTGCAGGCAAACCTTGGCCTATCGAACGGCGTTCTCAGTAACACGCCGTCATTTGCTGCAGTCATCAACGAGGCAAATGCCGCGATACGGGCCACTGGCTACATCCCGAAGGAACGCGCGGACTTGCTGGCACGGCTTGAGGAGACGTTGGCCAAGCGCTGCCCTCTGGCGCCAGACCTCCTGAAAATCTCCACTAATCAGTTGACCGAGCAGCTTGGAACGACCACAGGGATTCTCAATCAATCGCCCTACGCGGAAGTAATCAGAGAAAAACAAGCGGAACTGCTCAAGGGGATACATCTCCCAGCGACAGCGGCATTCTTCTGTGAAACCGCTTGGCCTTTTGGCGATCTTGAGCCCGAATGGCCTCGCCACTTTGTGAAGGCGCTGGCAGAGCAGTTTCAAGTCTCTTGTTCTGGGCTCAAGAACGCTAACCACCATTTCTACGGCATCAAGTTAATGCTACGGTGGATAGCAATGGCAAATCACCCCTATTGCCGCCGGGCCATCCGCGCAATCCGCGCAAGAAAGCTGCCAGCGGCAAATGATTGGGACGATGCAGTCCACCAATACGCAGCGCAACTGAGGATGGACACATCGCAAGCGGCCGGCACCATTAGATGGAAATTGGGCGCGCCGCGGCCGCTGCTCGACGATCTGGCCAGAGGCGGTGTGCTACCTGCACTCACAAATCCAATTCGCGGAGTTAAGCACGCAAGTAGGAAGGCAAGGCCGCTTACGACAGTTGCACAAGCCAAACTGGGCAGTGGCAGTGGTGATAAGGAAGAACTTCTGAAATTTGCTAGGGACACTCTTCGCGATGCCGCTGCCGATTACCACGTCGAACTTTCCGAAGACGAGACGCTCGCCTTCATCCAGGTTATCAAGGAAGAATCAGCGCATCTGGATTTCAATTCAAGCGATGGAATTGCGACCAACGTATTGAAGGTTATCGACAAGCGTCTGGGATTACTCAAGGCGGCAGCGCTAGAACATTTTCTATCCGCAAAGTCCAAACTGGAGTTGGGAAGGAAGCTTTTGGCACAGTCCGCCTTACCGCCTGATTTCTACAGTCAATATGGGAAGGGCAAAGCCGGAGGGAGCCCCAGGCACCAAGTGATGCGCTTGTACTTTCCTGACCCAGTTGACAACACCACCATCGACAGGGCCACTGGAAACATGCTCCGCCTCGCGCAGCGTGAACTCAGCGGTTTGTTCCCGGCCAAGCGAAACACCGCCGTCATGGATGCGGTCGGACAGTTTTTTCAAAAGCGTTACCTTGAACTCGGCGGCCGCCCGCATCTGCAGGAATTTCTCACCCCTGGCGAGGACGCAGTCGGTTCGGTTCTAGTGATGTACCTGATTGATTCGGGTGCGAACGTTAGTGTTGGACTGACGCTCCCGACAAGGTGCTTATCTTCAAGCGAGGCGCCGGGCTACACCTGCATCACCGGCATCAAAACACGCGCAAAAGGCAAACCGATATTTGCTGAGTTGCGTTCGCACGCGGAAACCGTACAAGCTATCCAATGGGTTCGCGATGAGGCAAAGCCTCTTCGCAAGCTATATCTGGACACAGGAAGCTGCCCGCTCTTCGTCAGAGTCTATGGCGACAATATCAAACCTTTGAATGGATCATGGTTCACTGTTTGGTTCGCGTCTTTCGTGAAGTCGATAGAAGCATTGCAGGGTCGACGGATCGTCCCAAGCATGATTCGCCCGTCGGTCTTGATGAAGGCAGTGCTTGAGAAGGCGGGGCATTCGCAACTCAGTCAAGCCATAGGGCAGCACACCCTGAATCAAGCCGCCAGTTACCAAAACAAGTACCCGGCAATCATTCAAAGAAACGCCCAGATTCGCAAATTCCAACATCACTTTGAATCGCTTCCACTCCAGCTAGTGGCAGATGTTCAGCCTATTGTTTGGTACGACAAAGATGCGGTTAGCAAGAGGCTTAAGGAACTTGTGCCCACTGGGCTCGGAACATTCTGCAAAGACCCGACTGCGAAGCCATCAGCAGAGACGGGTACGTGCACCTCGTTGGACTGCCCGGGAAGCGACTGCCCACAGAGCGAAATTGTTCTTACGCCGGAAGCTGCGTTCAGATTCCAAGCCTGGAAGCAAGGGTTGCTTGAAGCGCAGCCTGCTTGGGAGCGTGATCGCCCTGAGCGCTGGGAGAAGGTCTGGTTGCCCTGGCTCTGCCTCATATCAGTCATCGAAGACCAGTGCGTGACCGGGCCGTTGCTAGCAGTCTGGGACGAAGGCCATCAGCGGCTGACAAAGCAAATCGCAGAAAACTCGGAGTTCGAAGTGCCATGCCCCTGGTAGCTCGATCACCCGTCCCATCGAAGGCGGCGCCACAGAGCCGGCCGCCCTGGCCATCTAACGAGGAACGGAACGCGCCATGGTTGGCGCCTGAATACCGTGCTCACCGCTGGTATGTATCCGACTCCACCGGCGAAATAAAGGATGTAGTTGAGCTCAACTTCGAAATGCCGATGCCAGATGGGCGCACGCTTGTCGAGTGGCCCGAGTTCCATTTCGTAGTGTCAGAGGTGGCCTTTCACGCTAGAGACATACGATATACGCGAATAGACGATGCCGAGTACCACGTTAGCGTTGTTTCCTGCCTAATGACAATTTGCCACGCGCTGGCGCTTCAGGGATTCACCAGCTTCAATCAGGTGTATCTGGCAGATTGGAAGCGACTGCTTCCGAAGTTCAAGCACGGCACAGAAAGCTTGATGAATATCAGCGCGCGTGTTGAGAAATTCCTGAAGGAACGGGACCGAACGCCGAGAGATGGGTTTGTCGAGGGTTTGCCTACACGGGACCGCAGGTACCTGAACACAAGCGCCTTAATGAAGATGATTGGCCTACCGGCATCATGCGGTCGCCAGTCTCACATTTCTCACATAGTCAACAGCGAGGCGCGAGCACTTGGCCTTCTCGTGAAGACAGTTCCCGCACCAATGCGGCCACAAGTCTCACAGATCTCCGAAGTCCAGGCGGTGCGCTATTTCCAGGCGATCGAGTTCTTGTGGATTATGCGAAGGCACCTCGGTGACTATGGCCTGCCAGAGAAGGCTTTCTCCGACGATGCGTCCACCCTTGCCAACAGGTACGGACTCAAGCCAAAACCTACTCCGGTCCCACCTCCTCACATTGCACTTCATCTGTTGTCACAGGCAATGCTCTGGGTCGCCAACTACTCTGGACCGCTTCTCAACTTGCTCGCGCGGGCTCAGGAGGCGTCCCCGGACAAGCTCGACGACATCATCGAGGACATGCCGCGCGACGGGCCGGCCGGTTGTCCATGGCCAATTGGGAACGCGGTGAGGTCGCGCGGCGCGCTGTCTGCTCACAAGGCGGTTCTGTTCTTGGCCATAGCTTGCTTCATCATCATTGCCGGGTTCTCGGCTCGACGTCTGGACGAGATCTGGGCACTCCGCGCTTCTGACTTCGAAGGCTCCGACAACGAGGGCTGGTGGCTCTATTCATACATTCAGAAGACGCTACTTCGTCGGGATTGGATAGCGGTACCACCAGTCGTCGCCCGCGCCATGGAGGTGCTGTGCAAGATCAGCGCTACTGCCCGTGTGCTTTCTGGGGACGAGCAGGTCTTCCAGTGGTTGAGCCCGTTCCGGAATGCAGGCGACCCGTCCAACTTGTTGGATGAGGACCTTCTCGACGAGTTCGCTGCCCATGTGCAGACGCCCGTTCCTGCCCTAGCGAATGGTGAAGAGGGACCACCCTGGCACTGGACACCTCACCAATTCCGCAAGTTCTTTGCCGTCCTCTACTTCTATCGCTTCAGGGGCGCCACGATCGAAGTCCTGTCTCAGTTCCTGCGGCACTTCAACCTCGAGATGACGCGTGCCTACCTGACCCTCGACCCAGAGGTGAAGAAGTTCTACGAGGCCGAGGAGGCGGGGTACCGAAAACACGTCGCGCGTGGAGTTGCGTCCAGGCGGGTGGTCCATGGCGGAATGACAAAGTCTCTGCTAAAGGCGGCGGCAGCCTATCGGGCACGACTGGCCGGAAATGTCCGCATGGTTGATCCAAACATCGAGGATGAAGCTGAGTACCTCGAGCGGCAGATGAAGCGCAAGAAGCTCGTACTGACGCCCAAGCCCTGGGTCGACTGCTCATGCCCACCAACAAAGACCGCAGCGACTCAGGCCCGCTGCCAAAAAATCTCGGGCATACCCCTCACATCAGAGAGCCGCGGTCCAGACTTTGCGCATGCCGGTCCTTTGATCTGTTCTGAATGCCCGCACAGCATCGACAACGGCCGTCTCGAGCAGTCATTGAGGGCCGAGTCCAAAAGCTTTCGCATGGTTGCCGCTTCTGCGGCTCAGTCCGGAAGTCTGTTTGAAGGGATGCTCAACGTGAAAGTCATCGAGATTCATCGCGTTGAGACCGTGCTAAGCCAAGCATCGGCGGGTTGAAGGGATTGCTTATGGGACGCCCCGCCACGGTTATCGACCTCATCCCAGGAAAGCCGACGCCTACGCGGGTGCGAGTCGAGCAGCGCAAGGCTCTCTTGAAGCGTTGGATCAAGCAAGGAGTGCCAAGCGGCCAGATGCCCCTTCTGCCAACAAGCTTGCGCAAGGCTGCCGAGTGGAACGACTCCTCCATAGGTGTCGAGCCGATTGGATCTCCCAATCAATTCGTGACGACGCACGACGAGTGGGGCGACGACGTCGCGGCCATCAAACGCATGCTCGATGAGCTGCACGCGCGCTCGGTGCCTGTTCAGCGCAAGAAGAGCACCACCGCGGCAAATGACGACCTTCGCCAAAACCTTCGGGATGTTCGAGCGCTTCTCGCAGCAGTCACCTCACAGTGGCAAATGGCGCAGGAACAGCTTGCTGAGGCCAAAGAAACAGTTGCTTCGAAGGAGCGAGAGGTTGTGACCTGCTCCCTCCCCGCCGTACCAATCTAAACGAGAGTGAGTCCGTCCTTTTGGAGAATGACGGATATGAGAACCAGCAAGTACAGCGAGCAGCAGATCATTGGCTTCTTGAACCAGGCCACAGCCGGGATGGGCATCAAGGAGCTGTGCCGCAAGGAAGGCTTCAGCGAGGCCACCTTCTACAAGTGGCGGGCCAAGTACGGCGGCCTGCAGGTCAGCGAGGCCGTGCGGCTGCGTGAGCTC
>NZ_JBFUIM010000031.1:0-10774 GCF_056401875.1 Roseateles sp. P4_D2
GTAGTAGTAGCCGGTGTATTTGTCGTGGCCGCTGATCAAGCCTTTGCCATGAATCAAGCCGCCGCCGACGATGGCCACGTTGTCCAGACCAATGCCCCAGATCAGGCTGTTTTGCCAGTGGCTGTGGCCGTAGTCCTGATAGTTGCCGCCGGCCTCGTTCGGCTCGGGCAGGTCGTAGCGCGCCACGCTGGCGTCAACGGCTTCGATCACCGCGCCCGCTTCCAGGTAGAGAGTGATGTTGCTCTTGAGCCTGATCGACGCCGACAGGTAGCGTCCAGGCGGGAAATAGACAGTACCCCCGCCTGCTGCGGCCGCGGCAGCAATGGCCGTATTGATCGCCGGCGAGTCGAGCGTGCGGCCATCGCCCTTGGCGCCGAAACGCTTGACGTCGAACAGCGAACTCGTGGGTATGGGCGGCGCCGCCAGCGAGCAGGCCGGCACTGCAGCAACGAGCGCAACGGCACGTGCCAGGAAATGTCTGCGGATAGGTAGCGTCATGCGAGCCCGCCGCCCGAAATCTTCAACGCCACGGCCGGCGAACCAGCCAGGCCTTCGGGGAGCCGCACTTCCAGTCCTTGCGGGGTGCGCTTGAAGGGAAGGCTGTCGGTGGAGCCCACGGCCTCGACGCGCTCGATCGCGCCAGGCGCCAGCACCGAGTCCTGCGCCAGTGCGGCGATGCGCATGACGCCGTTCTCCGGCCAGGCCAGCCCGATGGCGTAGAGGGCGCCGGCCTTGGCCGTGAAGCGGATGTCCTGGGTGGTGAAGTTCTTGAGTTGGCCTTCGCTGAACATCCCACCACCGACCTTCGTCGGCCCTTCGCCGAAGGTGCGCCACGGCCGCGTGCCATGGATGGCCTCGCCGTTGCGGCCCATCCAGGCGGCGATGTCTTCCAGGACCTTGCGCTCGTCGGCGTCGATGGTGCCGTCGCCACGCAGCGGGATGGACAGCAGCAGGTTGCCATTCTTGGAGACGATGTCCGTCAGGCGGTGGATGACGCTGGCGGCCGACTTGTAGCCGTGGTTGTCGAAGATGCCGCGGTTGTAGTGCCAGTCGCCGATGCAGGTGCAGGTCTGCCAGGGCAGCGGCTCGATGCCGGCGCGCTGGCCCCGCTCGAGATCCTCCACCACGCCGCCACGCATTTCGGGTGAGAGCTCCTTGGCGTTGATGACGGCCTCCACCTTGCCGTGCCAGGCCATGCTGGCGTTGTAGTAGTGCGCCGCGATGTCCAGGCCGGCCTGGCCGAGCGGCAGGTGAGAGTTATCGAAGTAGACGAGGTCGGGCTTGTAGCTGTCGATCAGGTCGCGGCAGCGCAGGAACCACTGGCGAATGAACGCCGGGTTGTTCGGTGGCTCCACGTCTTTCCAGGTGTAGTAACTGCGCTTATGCCATTCGGTGACGGCGGCCACGGTGCTGATGCCGTCGGGCATCACTCTGTTGGGCCCCGTGTAGAGGTCCTGCGGGTCCAGGCCTTCCCACCATTTGCCCTTGCCGTCAGCCTTGGTCAGGTTGAAGGCGTCGTAGCGCTGGCCGGCCAGTGGGCCTTCGGGGTCGTAGCCATAGGCAGGCGCCAACCAGTGCCAGGCACGCGACGAGTGGTTGCTGACGCCGAACCGCAGCCCCTTGGCGCGAGCCAGCTTGGCCCAGGTGCCGACGATGTCCTTCTTGGGGCCGACGCGCACCGAGTTCCATGCGTGGTACTTCGAGTCGTAGGCGTCGAAGTTGTCGTGGTGGTTGGCGAGCGAGACAAAGTACTTCGCACCCGCCTTCACGTACAGGTCCATCAGCGCTTCGGGGTTCCAGTTCTCCCCCTTCCAGCGGTTCTGCATCTCCATGAAGCCGACCTTCGTCGGGTGGCCGTAGGTCTTGACGTGGTGGTCGTACTGCCCGCTGCCCTGCATGTACATGTTGCGGGCATACCAGTCGCCCCTCTCGGGCACGCATTGCGCGCTCCAGTGCGCCCAGATGCCGAACTTGGCATCGCGGAACCAGTCGGGCGTGCGGTAGCCGTCGACGAGGGAATCCCAGGTCGGCTTGAACGGGGCGGGGGCGGCTTGCGCGGCGGGCAGCCCGGCGCCGCCCATCGTGGCGGCGGTGGCCTGCAGCAGGGAGCGGCGGGAAAGTTTCTGCGTCATGGCTTGTTTTCAGTGAAAAGGGCGGCCGCTCATGCCAGGCCCGGGCCGCGCACCTTCAGCGCGATCGCGGGCGTGCCGGCCAGCCCCTCGGGCAGCCGCACCTCCAGCCCTTGCGGCGTGCGCTTGAAGGGCAGGCTGTCGGTGGAGCCCACGGCTTCGATGCGCTCGATCACGCCGGGCGCCAGCGCCGAGTCCTGCGCCAGCGCGGCGATGCGCATGACGCCGTTCTTGGGCCAGGCCAGCCCGATGGCGTACAGGGCGCCGGCCTTGGTGGTGAAGCGGATGTCCTGGTCGGTGAAGTCCTTGACCTGGTTTTCGCTGAACATGCCGCCACCGATCTGCGTCGGCCCCTCGCCGAAGCTGCGCCACGGGCGTGTGCCATGGATGGCCTCGCCGTTGCGGCCCATCCATTCGCCGAGGCCCTCCAGGACCTTGCGCTCGTCTGCGTCGATGGTGCCGTCGCCGCGCAGCGGGATGGACAGCAGCAGGTTGCCGTTCTTGGAGACGATGTCCACCAGGCGATGGATGACGCTGGCCGCCGACTTGTAGTGATGGCCTTCGAAGACACCGCGGTTGTAGTGCCAGTCACCGATGCAGGTGTCGGTCTGCCAGGGCAACGGCTCGATGCCGGCGCGCTGGCCGCGCTCGACGTCCTCGACGATGCCCGCACGCCATTCAGGCGGGATCTCCTTGGCGTTGAGGACGGCCTCCAGCTTGCCACCGTGCCAGGCCATGCTGGCGTTGTAGTAGTGCGCCGCGATGTCCAGCCCAGCCTGGCCGAGCGGCAGGCGGGAGTTGTCGAAATAGACGAGATCGGGCCGGTAACTGTCGATCAGGTCGCGGCAGCGCAGGAACCATTGGCGCGTGAACGCGGGGTTCTGTGTCGGCGGGTTCTCGTCCCAGACGCGGTCGTGCTTCTCATGCCAGTCGTGGGCCGCCTGCGTGGTCTTGATGCCGTCGGGCATCACCATGTTGCGGCCCGTGTAGAGGTCCTGCGGGTCCAGGCCTTCCCACCATTTGCCCTTGCCGTCGGCCTTGCTCAGGTTGAAGGCGTCATAGCGCTGGCCGGCCAGCGGCCCTTCCGCGTCGTAGCCATAGGCCGGCTGCAACCAGTGCCAGGCATGCGCCGAGTGGTTGCTGACGCCGAAGCGCAGCCCCTTGGCGCGGGCGATCCTGGCCCAGGTGCCGACGATGTCCTTCTTGGGGCCGACGCGCACCGAGTTCCAGGCGTGATATTTGGAGTCGTAAGCGTCGAAGTTGTCGTGGTGGTTGGCGAGCGAGACGAAGTACTTCGCACCGGCCTTGGCGTACAGGTCCATCAGCGCTTCAGGATCCCAGTTCTGCGCCTTCCAGCGGTTGTTCATCTCCATGAAGCCGACCTTGGTCGGGTGACCGTAGGTCTTGACGTGGTGTTCGTACTGGCCGCTGCCCTGGATGTACATGTGGCGGGCATACCAGTCGCCCGCCTCGGGCACGCACTGCGCGGTCCAGTGCGCCCAGATGCCGAACTTGGCATCGCGGAACCAGTCGGGCGTGCGGTAGCCGCCGACGAGAGAGTCCCATGTGGGCTTGAAGGGAGAGGGCGCTGCGTGGGCGGCAGGCAGGCCGGCGGCGCCCATGACGGCGGCGGAGGACTGGAGCAGTGCGCGGCGGGAAAGTTGTTGACTCATGGTGCTCAGGGTTTGAGTGAATGGGGAGCGCCCGCCGGCAGGCCGTAGACGATGCCGCGGCCCACCGTGCTCATGTAGACCAAGCCTTCGACGTTCATGTCGCCCATGACGAACTCGCCGTTGCCGGGGCCGCCGAACTGGTGGGCGTCGTCATTGATGCGCTGCCAACTGCCGCCAGCGTCGGCGGAGCGATACACCCCCAGTGGCTTGCCCTGGGGCGAGCCCCAGATGAAGACGGTGGGGTAGGGGGCGTTGGCCATGGCCTTGCCGAAGCCCACCGCGCCGCAGTGGGCGACGTTGGGAAGGGTCGTGAACGTGCGGCCGGCATCCGTGGAGCGCGCCAGGCCGCCGGCCTTGAGGGCCACCCAGACATCACCTTCGCGCCCCGGCGTCACGCGCACCAGCGATGAGCCATTGGCAGCCAGCGTGGCGGTGGCAGCGAAGCTGGCGCCGCCATCGGTGCTGACGCGCACGGTGCCGCGGTCGTAGGCGTAGAACTTGGCCGGGTTCACCGGGTCGCCCACCGGCCGCATCGGCGCGCCTTCCAGGCCGCGCACCGCCGTCCACACGGGCTTGGCCTCGGTGAAGTTGGTGGAGCGGACGGTGCGGTTGCTGCCGTCCGCCTGGCGGAAGCTGTGCAGCAGCGCAGCGCCGTTGGCCGACAGCGCCAGCGTGCCGTAGTCACCCTGCATGCCGGCCACCTCGGTCCAGGTGGTGCCGGTGTCGGCCGAGCGGTACATCTTCTTGCCGCCCACGCGCACGACGACCGCCGTGTTGCTGCCCGCGACGGCGAGGCCCGTGGTCGAGCCCATGCGGGGTTCGTGGATGGGCGCGAAGGCGTCCAGCTTCTGGTGGCGGAAGCCGTCGTAGTCGGCGATCACCGACAGCAGCGGGCCGCCGGGCACGCTGACGGCCACGTTGGGCACAGTTTCTTCCAGGCCCTTGACGGTGAAGGTCCAGGTGGCCGGCGTGGCGTCGATGTCGGCCGTGCGGAACACGCCGTTGCCGGAAGTGACCCAGACGGCGCGGGTGTCGAAGGGGTCGAATTCGATGGAGCCCGTCCAGTGGATGGCGTAGGCCGAGATCCAGCTGACGCCGCTGGTGTCCATGGCGAAGCCGCGCTCCACCACGTCGGTCCAGTTGCGGCCACCGTCGTTGCTGACGTAGAAGCGGTCGCCAGCGTTCTTGCCGCCCTGCGGCATCCAGGTGTTGATGGTCGAGATGACCAGGCGCTTCGCGTTGCGCGGGTCGACCGACACGCCCGAGAACGCGTGCTTGATGCCCTTGGGCGTGACGTCGGTCCAGGCGCCGCCGGTGACCTGGTACTTCCAGACCTGGCCGGCCGTCAGCGGCTCGGGCAGGTCCAGCTTCTTCCAGTCGCCATGCGGGCCTGAGCCGTCGCCGTAGGTGATGTAGAGATGGCCGTCCGCGGCGAGCGTCGCGCGCTGCGGGATGTAGGCCGACGGCGCCTCGGCCACCGGCTTGAAGCTGGCGCCGGCGTCGTCGCTGCGATAGAGGTTGGGGCCGACCGAGCCGAAGCGCGACACGCCCACAAAGATCCGCTGGGCCGTGCCATTGACCACGCTGGTTGGATCCAGCAGCACGAAGCTGATGCCCGTCTCGTTGGGCGTGGTGGTCACCGGCAATGCGTCGACCCGCTTGAAGCTGGCGCCGGCGTCAAGGCTCTTGAACAGGCCGTTGGCACGCGAGCCGACATAGAGCACCTTGCCGTCACCCGGGTCGACCTGCATCTTTTCGCCATTGCTGCGGCCCAGGCTGTTGCCATTGGCGCGGAAGAGGTGGCTCACGTCGGTGATGCGGCTGAAGGTGGCGCCGCGGTCGGTGGAGCGCATGACCGCCGTCTTGCCGCCGCTGAAGTAGGGCACCCCGGCCAGCAGGTAGACGACGGCGCTGTCCTTGGGGTCCAGCGCCAGGGCGTCCACGCTCAGCAGGCCAACGTCGGCCTCGGACACGCCGTCGAGTAGCGAGGTCCAGCGTGCCTTGGCGGCGTCCCAGCGGTAGGCGCCGCCGACGTCGGTGCGGGCGTAGATGAGGCCGCGCTCGGTCTGGCTGGGCACGATGGCCGCCACGTAGCCGCCGCCGCCGATGGCGAGGCTGTCCCAGCGATAGGGCTCCGCCTGGCTCAGAGAGGCCAAAAGCGCCAGCGCTGTTGCCAGCAGCGGGCGCCAGAAAGTCTTGGTTCGTATCAGTTTCATCTGGGTCGACGCCATCACGCGCGCGCCTTAAAGCAGGAAAGACCGGGTCGTGAATTCACGACCCGGTCTGCGTCGTCACATCACTTGGCGTTGTCGACGATGGCCTTGATCAGTTCAGGGAAGTACTGCGCACCGGTGTAGCGGTTGAACAGCCCGAACTGGTGGTTGGCGTCATAGCCGTTGTCCCACCACACCGGCACGATGCCGTGCTGGAAGGCGGACTTGGTCACGTACTTGGTCCAGGCGGTGCGGTAGGTGCCGGCCGGGTCGTACTCGGACTTCAGGATCGCGCCATATTCACCCATCAGCACGGGCAAGCCGGCGTCGACGAAGCGGGACTTCATCTTCTGGAACTGCGCGTCGACGTACGCCTCGTTGGCCCAGGTCTCGGTCACGGCCGGATTGGTCGCGGTCGCGCCCCACTGCCAGATGTTGCTGCTGCCGTCGAGGGCGAAGTGGTACGGATCGTAGTAGTGCACTTCCAGGAACATCCGGTTGGTCGCGGAGTCGTTGGGTTTGATGAAGCCGTTGTAGGTCGAGTCGATGTTGGTGTTGAAACCCTGCACGACGAGATGGCGCTTGGCGTTGTTGCCGCCCGTGGCCCGCACCGTGTCGACGAAGACCTGGTTGAACCCGTTCTGGACGGCC
Source organism: Roseateles sp. P4_D2 (assembly GCF_056401875.1). Lineage (NCBI taxonomy): Bacteria > Pseudomonadati > Pseudomonadota > Betaproteobacteria > Burkholderiales > Sphaerotilaceae > Roseateles > Roseateles sp. P4_D2. The sequence continues at coordinate 6,667 of NZ_JBFUIM010000031.1, forward strand.
TGGTACTCGGCCGTCGGTGGGCCGTAGTCGCCGGACACCATCACCTCGTTGGTGCCGGCGAACAGCAGGTAGTCGTCATAGTTCTTGAAGTTGTTGGCGATCTGCGTCCACAGCTTGGCCAGGCGCGCGTTGGCGCTCGCCTGGTAGGCGTAGGTCGGGATCAGCCAGCTGCCTTCATGGTGCGTATTGAGCACGACGTAGAGGCCGACGTTGCGTGCGTAACCGACGACCTCGGTGACACGCGCCATGAAGGTTGGGCTGATGTTGCCGTTGGCGTCGGCGTACTGGTTCCAGCTGACGGGGATGCGCACGGTCTTGAAGCCGGCCGCCTTCACTGCGTTGAGCAATTGCTGGTTGATCAGCGGATTGCCCCAGTTGGTCTCGTTGGGTGAGGCGTCCAGCGAGTTGCCGATGTTCCAGGCGGGCGACATCTGCTGCGACAGCTGCACGCTCGTCAGGTCGCGCATGGAGCCGGGCACGGTGATCGCGAACGCCTGCGTGCTCTTGGCGCCGCAGCTGTTGGTGTAGGTGGCGGTGGCCGTGCAGCTGGCAGCAGGCGTGATGGTCTGCTCGCGTGCCGAGCCTGACGTGCCGCAGCCGCTCCAGCCCCACGAACCGCCGGTCACCGGCTGCGGGCCGAGGATGGCCGAGTTGCCTGCAGTGATCGAGGCTGAGGCCGTCTGCGTCCAGGACCCGTTGGCGCTGATGTAAGGCGTGATGGCCGTCGGCGTGCAGCTGCTGTTGCGCGTGGCAGTGGCCACGCCGGAGTTGTAGCTGCCGCCGTTGGTCGTGAACTTGACCCAGTACCAATAGGGCGTGCCGTTTGCGGCCGTGGAGTCGGTGTAGCTCCTGGCGCTACTGCCCGGCGCGGCGATGCGGCTGCGGCCGTTGGGATCGGCGTCGGTATCGCGGTAGACCTCCAGGCGCGAGACGTTGCCGCTGACGGTCCAGCCCAGCTGTACGTTGTCGGTCGTGCCAGTGGCCGTCAGGCAGACGGTGGTACCGCCGCCGCTGCCACAGCTTTGTGCCTGGGCCAATGGGGCCCCGCTGACCCCCAGGGCCAGCAGCAATGTGGATAACAAGGCTCTCATGGTTCTACCTTTCAAGGTTGAAAGTGCTCGGCCGGTTGTCTCCGCCGGATGCGAGCGTTATGGACGGTCGGCGCCAGGGCTTGGGCATAACCGTCGAACAAGGTGAAGGAGGTGGCGGCAGGCCCGGTGCCATGATTTGGACGCCAGCCTGCCGAGCTCTCGGTTCAATTGCTGTAGAGCACGCCGCGGCCCCCGCCGGCGGCGTAGATCCGGCCGTAGGTGTTCCAGTCACCCGCCAACCTGGTTATGCCGCCGAACTGATGGGCATCGTCGTTAAAGCGGGTCCAAGTGCTGCCTGCATTGTTGGAAGCCCACACACCCCACTGGCCGTTGATCACGCCCACCACGTAGACCGCGGCGGAATACGGCGCGCCAGGGGCTGCCTTGCCCAGAGTCAAGGCACTGGCACCGTTCACGTCGGGCCAAAAGTCGCTGCCGAAAACAGACGCGAAGTTGTTGAACTTGGTCCAGGTGGCGCCCGAGTCGACCGAGTGGTACACGGTATTGCCGTCAGCCACCCAGATGTCGCCCTCGACGTTCGGGTTGACCGCCATCCCGGTCAGGAAATACGGATTGCCCTTCATATTTGCCGACACCGAACCCTGGCTCAGCGTGAAGTTGTGGCCGCCATCCGTCGAGACGTAGAACTTGCCCGGACCAGCAAACACGGAGCCGCCCGAATCGTAGGCATAGACCTTGTTCGGATTCCTGCGATCCACCGCGAGCCGGTATGAGCGAGGGAAGCCGGACGTCTCCGGCAGCGCGGGGAGATTGGTCGCCGTCCAGCTGGCGCCATTGTTGGTGGTGTAGGACGGCACGGTATCGGGCGGCGCCCAGATCGCGTTGTTGCGTGAGGTGACAGCAATGTTCGACGATTCGTGCGTATTGGTCGCGGCGCCGGGAGGCAAGGTGGCAAAGCGTGTCCACGTGGTGCCGCCGTCGCCCGACCAGTACCCGAATCCTTTGTGATCCCCGTGCGTGACGCCGGTGAGGGCAATGTATTGCGGATCCGACCAGCTCATGTCGGCGGAATTGCCATTGCTCCAGCCGGTGTTGGGGCCTTTGGTCGGCGTCGTCGCGAGGTCTGTCTGGACCCAGGGGCCGATGTCGCCCGCGCTGCTGATGAACTTGTAGGTCGCGCCGGGTGGAGGGGTGATGAGCGCCAGCGTGGCAGTCTCTTCGAGATTGTTCAGCTTGGTGGTCCAGCTCGGTGTCGCCGACGAGGCGTTCATCGTCTCCCAGATGCCGGGACCGTCAAGGTGCAAGATGTGGTCGCGGTTGTTCGGATCGATCTCGATGTCGTCATTCCAGCCCCAGTACCCGGCGCTGTTCTGCTCGTGGGGCATCATGGACTCGATTTCGCGCCAGGTGCTGCCTGCGTTGTCGGACAACTGGGTGATCTTCTGGCCGGTGAAATCGCCCCAGGTAGCGCTCACGGCCAGCGCGATGCGGGTGGTCGGGCCGCTGCCGTAGACGGACACGCCGCCGTAGCCGCCCGTGGTAGTGCTGCTCAGCAAGGTCCAGGCGCCGCCATTGATACCGGTGTACTTGTAGAGGTAGCCGGGACCGTCGCCGCCCGGGCCTGCGTTCTTGTTGAACACCACGTAGTAATTGCCGTCGGCGGCGCGCGCGAAGTGCGGGATGTAGTACCCGGCGACGGCGGCCGGCACCGCGACCGGCGTCCATGAATAGCCGTTGTTGCTGGACCTGTAGAAGGTCGAGGTCAGGCCCGCTGCGGTGGCGTAGTCAGGAGCGATCGCGGCCCACATGTTCCAGGTCGGCTGGCCGCCGCCCACGTTCCCGTTGTCGAAGATGATCTGCTCGACGCCGACCATGGCGTTGGTCGTCGTGTAGGAAGACAGGCCCGTGACCTGCGCCCAGGTTTGGCCGGAGTTCGTGCTCTTCCACAGGCCGGCCTTGGTCGAACCGTAGAACATCGTCGACGGATTGGTCGGATCGAGCCTCAGGCGCTCGCCAATCGCCCGACCGGTATCGGCGCCGGCAAGAAACGGCAGCGTGACCCATGTCCAGCTGTCGCCGCGGTTGCTGGAAATGTACAAGCGAGCGTTCTTCTTGCTATCGCCCGCGACCATGTAGACCCGCTGGTCGTTGGTTGGATCGAGGGCGATGCTTTCGACGGTGTGGAAGGCTCCTTCTATCCCCCCCCCGAAACCCGGGCCGTCGGTGATCGGCACCCATTGCGAGGTGGCCTGGTTCCAGCGGTAGGCGCCGCCGACGTCCGTCCGGGCGTACAAGAGGTTCGGGGTCGTCGGGTGATAGATCAGGCCGTCGACATAGCCGCCGCCGCCCCACTTCACGCTGTTCCAGGTGCCCACTTTGATGGAGAACGCCTGCTGGGACTTGGCGCCACAGCTGTTGGTGTAGGTGGCGGTGGCCGTGCAGGCTGCGGCCGGTTGGATGGTCTGCTCGCGCGCTGCACCGGCGGTGCCGCAGCCGCTCCAACTCCACATGCCCCCGGATATCGGCTGCGGGCCGAGGATGGCCGAGGCACCGGTCTTGATGGTGGCCGATGCCGTTTGCGTCCACGTGCCATTGACGTTGATGTAGGGCGTGATGGCGGTCGGCGCGCAGGTTTGCGCCAGCGCCAGCGGGGCTGCGCTCGTGCCAAAGGCAAGCAGCAGCGCGTGTATCAAGGTTCTCATGTTCTACCTTTCAGTGAAGGTGCTCGGCCGGTTGTCTCCGCCGGTCACGAGCGTTATGCAGCGGCAGACCGGCGCCAAGAACTGGACACCGGCCTGCCGAGCCCTTGTTTCAGTTGCTGAACAGCATTCCTCGGCCGGTACCACTGATGTAGATGCGGCCGTAGATGCCTTGATCGGCCGCCATGACGCCAATGCCGCCGAACTGGTTCGCGTCGTCGTTGAAGCGCGTCCAGGTGGCGCCGGCGTCGTCGGAGCGATGCACGCCCCACACGCCGTTGATCACGCCCACGACGTAGACCGCGGCCGAGTACGGCGCGCCGGCTTTGGCCTTGCCCAGCGCGATGGCGCTTGCAC
>NZ_JBFUIM010000032.1:0-9131 GCF_056401875.1 Roseateles sp. P4_D2
GGCCGGCCCAGCGCAGGCGGCGGTGGCGGTGGCGGTGGCGGTCGTGGCGGCAAGCCCGCCGGCCACACCGGCGTGGGCGGCGCCAAGACCGCGCCTAAGCCCCATGCCGAGCACGCCCCTCGCGCAGCCGGCGCCCAACCAGCCCGCGGCAACGCCGGCGGCGCCCCGCGCCACAACAACGGCCCGCGCCTGACGCAGCCCAAGCGCTGAGTCCAAGGCATCGCCTGCGCGGCCTGTCCCTCACGGGGCAGGCCGTTTTTGCTGGGCGACCGCTGCTGCAACCTCTGCGGCTCACGGCTCGTGCATCGGCAGCTGGCCCCTCAAGGCAGCTGCGTGGCGGCCCGGCGCCTGGCCCAGCCGAGGCCCAGCAGAGCCGCCAGGACCAGCGGCGCCGTACCGGGCAGCGGCAGCTCATGCGCGCCATCGCGGGGTGGCACGTCCGTACTGGTCAACGCGGTGATCTCGTAGCGGTACTGCTTCTCGTTGGGCATCTGGAAGCGGATTTCATGACGGGACTGGAAGTCCTCCAAATACAGGTAGGGCATGGCGCCGGTCGTCAGCGCATCCACGCCCGTTGTCCCCTCCAAGAACAGCTGGAAGACGGGCCACGGATCGTTCAGGTCAATGAAGCTGAAGAAGCTGTCCATATCCGCGTCGACGAAGATCCGCTTGCTCTCATTCGTGTATGCCATGCCGTCCTGCACGCCACCTGAAACACCGCCCGACATCTTGGCGCCGCTGTCATAGAGGCCGCGCGTGGGCCCCGCATCCGAGTCGACGGCATCCATGTCCACCACCAAGCTGCCCGACAGCGTTCCGCCGGTCGCCGCGTCCAGGCCTTTGGCCACGAAGCTGTAGTTGACGAGGCCCGCCTGAGCCGCGGCGCTGCAGGCCAGCGCGACCGCGCCGATGAGGATGTGACGCAAAGACATGGTGATCTCCCTGTGGGGTTTGAAAAGGTTCACGACGACGTGTCGCGATGCAAATCAGTGTCTGGATCGGCGGTATCAATGCCGCTTCCCGCAGGCGTGCAATGGTTTCAATTGCTACAGGCGGGTGCCGCTTGCCGAACCCGTTGAAACACAGGCGCCGCCGACCCCGGATTCCCATGAGGGGCTGATCTAATTCCACCCATGGCACGCCCCCCGCTCGACAGCTCGCTCAAGTTCAACCTGCCCGATGGCACGGTCGTCACCGCCCAGGAGATGCTGCGCAAGATCCAGGAAGCCAAAGCGGCCCAGCGGACCGAGCAACTCGCCGCCCCCGGCGCCCTGCCCGAGGCCGACCTGCAGACCCTGCTCGACGCCCTGCTGCTGCTGGGCGGCACCGCCAGCATCAACGCCGTCATGCAATGGCTGTCGCTGACCGGCCGCGAGCGCGCGAACGGCGAGACCTTCGACCACTACGCCACGCGCGATGGCCTGCAGGCCCTGGTCGCCCAGCGCCGTGCCGAGGGGCTGTACGGCAAGGGCACGCGCGTCTCATTGATCGATCACGTCGAGCGTCTGCAGACCTTGCTTGCCGCCCCCGGCCACGAGCGCTACTGGCGCCAGCGCCTGTGGCTGCTGGGCTCGGGCCGGGGCGACTGGCAGGACCCCATCGCCTGGGTCAACTTCCGCAGCCCCGAGGACATGCGCACGGTGCTGCGGCTGATGATCTTCTCGGGCATGCCCGCCGCCGAATTCCATGAACTGCTCGCCACCCGATTGCCGGAACTGAGCCCGCCGATGCTGACCCTACAGGCCCTGATCGAGCCCTGGTGCCCCGGGCTGCTGGCGCAGATCGACCCGGATCTTCGAGATACCTTGCTGGGCCAGTTGCTGGACGTCCTGCCCGCCGGCCACCCGGTGCGTGCCGAGCTGCGCACCTGGCTGCAGGCCGGTACCGGCACGCTCAGCATTCCCATGCACGCCCGCCTGGCCGAGGCCGACATGCTGGCCCTGCAACTGGACAGCGCCGAGCAGCATCTGCGCGGCCTGGCCGGCCCGGGCGTCACGCTGCTGGCCGCCACCCGCGCCCTCGTCGATGGCCGCTGGGCCGAGGCCAGCGCCGGCTTCGAGGCCGCCATCAAGGCCATCCACACCGCCAGCCGCAGCCGTCGCAACGCGCTGTCGCTGGACACCGCGCGCCTGTACCTGCTCAGCCTGCTGGCCCAGGACGACCCCAAGGCCTGGGCGCAGGCGCGCAAATACGCCATCGCCGAATCCGGCAGCCGCAGCCCCACCGCCTACGAGGCCTGGGGCCTGTGGGCCCACGGCATCGGCGTGCGGCTGGGCGAGGACAGTTTTCTGGAAGCCGCCTTCACGCCCCGCACGCCGGGCGATGCCGCGCCGGTGGACCGCCTGCTGCTCACCGCCTGGCTGGGCAAGCCAGCACCCGGCTGGACGCCCCAGCTCGCACAGGCCGTGCTCGCCGGCCTCGGCCCAGAAGAAGCCTTGCTGGCCGACTATCTGAGCGCAGCCCTGCAGCGCCTGGAACTGGGCGGCGCCGGGCCGGCCCGCGTTGCCAACTTCCTCGGCCAGCCGCGCCAGGCCTGGCAGGACGCCCTCGCGGCCATCGCCGCCCTCAGTGACGATGGCAAGCCCGCCGGCAGCGCCACCAAGCCTGAGCTGGCCTGGCAGCTCAAGCTCGACAACGCCGGCCGCGTGCACACGCTGGAGCCGCTGGAGATGAACCACGGCGCACGCGGCGGCCTCAAGTTCAAGGCCGTGACGCTGGCCAAGCTCAAGAAGCAAGGCGCCCAGCGCAGCCGCGACAACCTGGTGCTGCGCCACATCGAGCGCGACGCCTGGGCCGGTGTGCATGATCTGCGTCTGGACGTGAGCCAAGCCCTGGTCGCACTGATCGGCCATCCGCACCTGATGTTTGCCGACGCGCCGGGGCAGTGGGTGGAGCTCAGCGAGGGGCTGCCGGAGCTGGAGATTCGGCGGGTTGGCCAGGACGCCAATGCCGCCTTCGAGTTCCACCTCCACCCACCGCTGGTCGCCGCCGAGTCGCCGCATGCCGGCATGCTGCACGGCGCCCAGGCCGAGGCCGAACGCGAGCGCCGCAACACCCAGCGCGTGCTGCGCGAGGGGCCGAGCCGGGCGCGGCTGATCCGCATCACGCCCACCCAGCGCCGCGTGGCTGAGCTGGTCGCCCAGGGCTGGAAGGTACCGGCCAATGCCACGGCCGAACTCGGCGCTGCGCTGCAGGTGTTGACCGGCCATTTCCAGCTCCATTCCGACGCCGACGCCGGCCAGCGCGTGGCCGGCGACAGCCGCCTGCATGCCCGCCTCACGCCACAGGGCGAGGGCCTGTCGCTGCTGCTCGTGGCCCAACCCTTTGGCGACTTCGGCCCCGCCGTCACGCCGGGCCTGGGCCGCGCGCGACTGATGTGCCTGCACGAGGGCCTGAGCCTGGCCACGGAGCGTGACCTGGGTGCCGAGACCCAGCACCGCGCCGCCGTCATCGAAGCCCTGCCCTTTCTCGACCCCGAGCAGCCGCCCGACCAGCCCTGGTTGCTGGCCGATGCCGAGGAGGCGCTGGCCGCCGTGGAGCGCCTGCCCGGCCTGGCGGCAATCGCCGCGCTGGCCTGGCCCAAGGGCAAGCCGATGCGCGTACTGCCGGTGGACGGCGCCGCGGTGCAGATCGAGGTCAGCAGCGGGCGCGATTGGCTGGGCGTGACCGGCGAGGTGCAGGTCGAGGAAGGCCGCGTCGTCGGCCTGCAGGAGCTGCTGTCCCTGAGCCGCGCCAGCAAGAGCCGCTTCGTGCGCATGGCCGAGGGGCATTACCTGGCGCTGTCCGAGCAACTGCGACAGCAGCTGCGCGACCTCGATTCACTGGCCCAGACCAAGAAGGGCGAGCTGCAACTGCCCAATGCCAGCGCCGCCTGGCTGGACCAGGGCCTGGCCGGCGTGCGCTTGGGCGGCGACAAGGCCTGGCGGGCGCGGGTGGAGCAGCTCACGGCCGCCGCCGCGCTGCAGCCCCAGCCGCCTAAATCCCTGCGTGCCGAGCTGCGTGCCTACCAGGCCGAGGGCTTTGCGTGGATGAGCCGCCTGGCCGCCGCCGGCTTTGGCGCCTGCCTGGCCGACGACATGGGCCTGGGCAAGACGGTGCAGACGCTGGCCCTGCTGATCGAGCGCAGCGCGCTGGGCCCGGCCCTGGTGCTGGCGCCCACGTCGGTCTGCGGCAACTGGGCGGCCGAGTGCGCCGCGTTTTCGCCGGGGCTGAATGTGCAGGTCTACGCCGAAGCCGCCGACCGCAGCGCGCTGCTGCAAGCCGCCGGCCCGGGTGATGTCATCGTCGCCAGCTACGCGCTGGCGCAGATCGACGCCGAGGGCTTTGCCGCGCGCCGCTGGGCCACGCTGGTGCTGGACGAAGCCCAGGCGCTGAAGAACGCCGCCACCAAGCGCGCCAAGTCGGTCGCCGAGTTCGATGCCGACTTCCGCCTGGCCCTGTCCGGCACGCCGGTCGAGAACCGGCTGGCGGACCTGTGGTCCATCATGAACCTCATCAACCCCGGCCTGCTGGGCACACCGCAGCAGTTCAATGAGCGCTTTGCGGGCCCCATCGAGCGCCAGCAGGACGCGACGGCCCGCGCCCGGCTGCGCCGCATCGTCGCGCCCTTCCTGCTGCGCCGGACCAAGGCGCAAGTGCTGCAAGACCTGCCCCCACGCACCGAGATCGTCCACCGCGTGGAGCCCAGCGAGCAGGAACGCCACTTCCTCGAAGCCCTGCGCCGCGACGCGCAAGCAGCGGTGGCCGCGGCAGCGGCCAGCGGCGAGCGCGCCGCGCCCATGCAGGTGCTGGCCGAGCTGATGCGCCTGCGCCGCGCCGCCTGCGACCCGCGCCTCGTGTCACCCGAGCTGGGCCTGGTGGGAGCCAAGATGGCCGAGTTCGAGCACATCGTGCGCGAGCTGGTGGCGGGAGGCCACAAGGCCCTCGTCTTCAGCCAGTTCACCGACTACCTCGACCTGCTGGGCGAGCGCCTCACGCAGATGGGCCTGCCCTTCCAGCGCCTGGACGGCAGCACGCCGCAGGCCGAGCGCACCAAGCGCGTGGCGGCCTTCCAGCGTGGCGAGGGCGATGTGTTCCTCATCAGCCTGAAGGCCGGCGGGTTCGGTTTGAACCTGACGATGGCGGACTACGTCCTCATCGTCGACCCCTGGTGGAACCCCGCCGCCGAAGACCAGGCCAGTGGCCGTGCCCACCGCATGGGCCAGCAGCGCCCAGTCACCGTCTACCGGCTGGTGACGGCCGGCTCGGTGGAGGAGCGCATCATCGAGCTGCACCGCGACAAGCGCGGCCTGGCCGAGGGCATGCTCGAGGGCCATGAACAGGCTTCGCCGCTGGACGCGCAGGCGCTGGCCGCTCTGCTCGAGGACTAGCTAGATGACAAGCACCTGGATTGCCGGCGCGACCGGTCTCGTCGGCCGCGCACTGTGCGCCGAATGGCCCGACGCCATCGCGCTGGCGCGCAAGCCGTTGCCGGGCATGACGACGGTGGACTACACCCAGCCCGGCTCGTTCGCCGCCCTGCCCGCCCCCTGCTGCGTGCTCATCGCGCTGGGCACGACGATGGCCCAGGCTGGCTCGCGCGAGGCCTTTCGCGCAGCAGATTTCGACGCAGTGCTCACCGTCGCCCGCGCGGCGCGCGAGGCGGGCGCCACGCATTGCGGCCTGGTGTCGGCGCTCGGTGCGAACGCGCGTTCGCCGGTCTTCTACAACCAGGTCAAGGGTGAGGCCGAGGACGCGCTGATCGCACTCGGCTTCGAGCGCCTCGTCATCGCTCGGCCTTCCCTGCTGGACGGCGAGCGGGAGCAGCTGGACCAGCCGCACCGCACGGCGGAGGCCTGGACGCTGAGGCTGGTACGGCCGCTGGCCGGGCTGATTCCCGGCACCTGGCGCCCCATCTCGCCGCAGCGCATTGCACGGGCCATGCGCCTGGCCCTCGAAGCCCCCGGCCCGGCCGTGCGCATCATCGAGTCCGGCGAAATGCAACGCATGGGCCAATGAAGTCCCCGGCGATCGAGCCCACCGAGGTCGACTTTTCCGACCCCGACGCACCGGCCTCCCCCACCTTCGGAGACGTCTATCACTCGCGCGCAGGCGCCCTGCCCCAGGCCCGCCACGTGTTCGTCGCCGGCAACGGCCTGCCCGGCCGCTGGCAGGGCCGCGAGCGCTTCGTCGTGCTGGAGACCGGCTTTGGTCTGGGCAACAACTTCCTCGCCACCTGGAACGCCTGGCAGCAAGACCCGGCACGCTGCGAGCGCCTCGTCTTCGTCAGCGTGGAGAAGCACCCGCTGAAGCGCGACGATCTGGCCCGCGTCCATGCGGCCAGCCCCTTGCCCGACCTGGCGGCCCAACTGGTCGAACGCTGGCCGCCGCTGACCGCCGGCCTGCACACGCTGAGCTTCGAGGACGGTCGCGTCGAACTGCTGCTGGGCCTGGGCGATGCACGCGAGTTGCTGCGCGAACTGGTACTGGACGCCGATGCCCTCTACCTCGATGGCTTTGCGCCACAGCGCAACCCGGAGCTGTGGGACGAATGGCTGCTGAAGAGCCTGTCCCGGCACGCCGTGCCCGGCACGACGGCGGCCACGTGGAGCATCTCGCGGCCCATGCGCAGGGCGCTCACCGCACTGGGCTTCGAGGTGCGCCTGGCGCCAGGTTTTGCCAACAAGCCCGAGATGACCGTCGCCCGGTTCGCGCCTCGGCACACGCAGCGGCCGGCCGGCCGCGAGCCGCTGGCGCCCGGCGCGAAGCAGGCCGTCATCGTCGGCGCCGGCCTTGCGGGTGCGGCCTGCGCGCTGGCGCTCTCGCGGGCGGGCGTGGCCTGCACCGTCGTCGATGCGTTGCCCGGCCCGGCCCAAGCCAGCTCGGGCAACCCGGCCGGCCTCTTCCATGGCACCCTCAACCCGGACGACGGCCCGCACGCGCGCTTCAACCGCGCCGCGGCGCTGGCCACGCAGGCTTTGCTGACGGAGCTCGCCCTGCCTCATCAGCGCGGCCTGCTGAGGATGGAGACGCGACTGCCGCTGGCCGCCATGCGCGGCGCGCCGGGCTATGTCGAGGCCCTGTCCGCCGAAGGCGCCTCGATCCTGGCCGGCACCGCCCTCGCCCACCCGGCCTGGTTCTATCCCGGTGGTGGCGCGCTGGACCCGGCCGCCTACATCCGCGCCATGTTGGCCGCCAGCGGGGTCGCCCTGAAACTGGGCAGCCCCGTCGCCGCCCTGGAAGCAGCCACCGACGGCTGGCGCCTGCGGGATGCCCAGGGTCATCGCATCGCCGAGGCGCCCCTTGTCGTGTTGGCCGGCGGCCATGGCCAACTGTCGCTGCTCGGCGAACTGGCTGCCGGCTTGACCGTGCAGCGCGGCCAGTTGACCCACTTGCCGGAAGCGCCCTGGTGCCCCATCGTCCCCATCGCCGGCGACGGCTACGCCATCGCCGATGGCCGCGGCGGCCTGTGGTGCGGTGCGACGACCCAGGACGGTGATCTCGACCCGGCGCTGCGCGAGGTTGATCAGGCCGACAACCTCGCCCGCTACGCGCGCTTGGCCGGCCTGGCCACCCCGCCGCAGGCGCCGCTCGCCGGCCGCGTGGCCTGGCGCCTCATCGCGCCGGACCGCCTGCCGCTGATCGGCGGTCTGGCGGCTCCCGGTGAGGCGGCCGAGCAACTGCGCCTGCAGCCACGCCAGCCGGGGCTCATCGCCTGCACCGGTTTTGCCTCGCGAGGCATCACCTGGGCGGCCCTGGCCGGGCGCCTGGTCGCGGCGCTGGCCCTGGGCTCGCCACGGCCGCTCGAGGCCGAGCTGCTGGACGCTGTCGACCCGCTGCGCTTCGCGTTGCGCCAGCGACGCAGGCCGGGCGGCTGAGCCGGCCTGTTTGGCCCTGGTTCGGGCAACTATTGCCGCTTCCTCCCCCATATCGCTCTTCCGCCCCACCAGAGCCGACGGCACACTGCGCTGTTGACACCGGCCTGGCCGGTGTCCTTTTCCTTATCTGATGGAGACGACGGCATGAGCGGTTCGCAGCGGTTGAAGTTGGCTCTGGGCGTTGTGCTCGGCGTGGTCACCGTGGGCGCCGGCATGGCGCTGTCCGGCCTGGGCGACACCGCCGGCGCCGCCAAGGGTTGGTTGTATGCCGTTCTGGCGCTCACCTGGGTGGCCGGCCTGTTCGGCCTGCTGACCAGTGGCGGCTCGGGCGGCAGCCTGCATGCGGCCACCGAGGCCGCCGAGGCGCTGGCTCGCTTTGACCTGACCCACCCCATTCCGCGCGGCGGCAGTGGTGACGTCGGACGCCTGCTCGGCGCGCTGGACGACACCCAGCAAGGGCTGCAAAAACTCATCGCCAAGGTGCGCGAAGCCGCCGACAGCATTGGCACGGCCAGCGCCGAAATCGCCACCGGCAACCTGGACCTGAGCCAGCGCACCGAGCAGACGGCGAGCAATCTGCAGAACACCGCGTCCTCCATGTCCGAGTTGACCGGCACCGTCAAGCAGACGGCCGACGCAGCCATGACGGCCAACCAGCTTGCCAGCTCCGCCGCCAGCGTCGCCCGGCGCGGCGGCGAGGCCGTGTCGCAGGTCGTCGCGACCATGGATCAGATCAGCCACAGCTCGCGCAAGATCAACGAGATCATCGGCACCATCGACGGCATCGCCTTCCAGACCAACATCCTGGCGCTGAACGCCGCCGTGGAAGCGGCCCGCGCCGGCGAGCAGGGCCGTGGCTTCGCCGTCGTGGCCGGCGAGGTGCGGCTGCTGGCCCAGCGCAGCGCCGAGGCCGCGAAGGAGATCAAGAGCCTCATCAGTGCCAGCGTCGAGCGTGTGGACTCCGGTACCCAGCAGGTGCAGGACGCCGGCGCGACGATGACCGAGATCGTCGCCAGCGTGCAGCGCGTGACCGACATCATTGGCGAGATCAGCGCCGCGGCGCGTGAGCAGAGCGAGGGCATCGGCGTCGTCAATGGCTCCGTCGTGCAGCTCGACCAGATGACGCAGCAGAACGCCGCCCTGGTGGAGGAATCCGCCGCCGCGGCCGAAAGCCTGCGCGAGCAATCGGCCCGCATGGCCGAGGCCATCGGTGTGTTCAAGCTCAGCGGCGGCGCGGCCCACCGACCGGCAGCGCCCAGGGCACCGGCCGCACAC
>NZ_JBFUIM010000033.1:0-3446 GCF_056401875.1 Roseateles sp. P4_D2
TTCGAAACGACAAACGATGTCAATACGCAGACTTCGGCCGCGCGCCTCCGGATAGCTTGTGTAGATTTCGCCCGATTCGACGAACCCGAAGTAGCGATTTAGCTTTTCTGCAAGGAGCGTTGAGTGGCCACCGATGTCGCTCCACTCAAGGGGATCGACAACAGTCAACACTGCTTCGCCCGAGAGTCGGTCCAGGCCGAGAGCATCTATGGTGGAGGCATCCTTGATCGTCATCGTGCTGGATAACGTTCGCGGTAAGCAGACCAGCCAGCGAAGCTGGCGCAGGTCCGCTTGACCAAAGGGTTAAAGCGCATTTTGGTATAGCCCCTTCAGCTCTTGGACCACAGCCGACTGATAGGAATACCAAAGATCATCTGCCGGATCACCTTGCGCTCGGACCACTTCGTACGGATCTTGCGCTGTGCCAATGATGGCGTTCAGCGCATCGGCGAACGCACGAAATGAACTCAGGCCGACTGCAACGGCTGCAGCCTGGCAATCCGCCCACTGCTGAAGCCCATGATTGCAAAAGTACTGCGAGACCCCACCGTTGCGCGCCTCTGTATCGAGCAGCCAAATCTCGTATACGGCGGACTCCATGGTCGTGAGACTCGATGCGTTGGCAAAGCGCTTTTCGACAAGGTTCGCGCCCACGTCCGTGATCCAGTCTTCGAGGTCCCAAGTGAGCATGGCTGCGCTTTAACGTTGGCGTTCAGCGGGCGGCGAAGCCGTCCGCTGCAGCACAGGGTTAGGCGTCGCGGCCACGCCGCTAGAGACCAACCTTGAGGCGCTTCTGAACTAGCGGCCCCCAAGTGACGATCTTCTTGTATGTGAGAAGTCCGATGCTTCCCGCGATCGCCGAGACGAGCAGGAGCAGATGCGTTGTTGCCCATATTTGCATCGGCTCATTGAACTTGGCCACCACTGGATCATCGGGAAGGTATAGGACCTCAACTTTCTCTCCGACCGCATACCTGCGAGAAGAGGCTTTGACCCAAGGAGTGAGCTTGTGGCTGACGCCGTTGTTGTCTTGGTACGCAACCTCAGCGCTGTCCATCTTCCTGTTTGTGGAAACGACTAGACCTTGAGCAACGCTGGCCGCCTTTAGGAATTGCGCCTCGACGTACCAGCGCCATGCCGAGAGAAGTCCGAGGCACACTGCCAGTGCCAGCAAGCCCTTACCTATTCGGGCATTGGTCGGTGAGGAGAACTGCGGGAGCGACATGGCTGATGTACGCGACGCCTAACGTTTGAGATAACCGGCATGACCCGGCTTGCCGGGGCATGTCCGGTTGATTGAATGGTTAGGCGTCACGGCGCCTCGGTTTTGGTGACTTTGCTTTGGGAAGAACGACAGACGACAACGGCGCTAGCGGCCAGCCAAAGCAGTAGATAGAAATATGGTTTGACTTTGACCCATACCGTTGGCTCCGTAGTTGGCACAAGCACGCTGCCGATGACGCCGGCTACCGCCACGATGCCAAGAATGACTGCCGGAAGCGACAACTTTGGCCACGACATTTCAATCTGGAATGCAGCCTGCCCGCCACGTACAGACAACAGAAGGCCAATGACGGCTACAGCCATGAGCGGAACTGCAAGAGCCTTGTAGTCAGTGGCGCCGAAGTAGCAAGCAACCGCCCACAAAGCTATGAGGAAAGCGGAACGTAGATTCATCGCAGGCCTTCTCCTCGGGACGCATAACGTGTGCGCTCAGCGGACGGCGAAGCCGTCCGCTGCAGAGAAGGGTTATGCGGATGGCGCCGAAGACGTTGCTGCAAAGCGCGCCTCCAAGAATGAAAGTGATGATCGCAGATGCGATTCGCCATACCCGTCGATTCGCTTGATCGTGGCGATTGCATCGAGAAGGTCGGTGACAGAAGCACCTTGCTCGAGGAGTTGATTTGCCGACTCTTCGGCGAGAACGGTAAGCGAGACAAGCGCCGAGGCTTCCGATGGATTCGCTCGGCGCACATATGGCTTGCTCAGCATTGCCAGCCCGAGACGAGCTTGTGTCAGCGCACCGCGCATGTCCCCGCTATCGCGAAGTCGAAATCCGCGACCGGCGGCGGCGCTTGCGCGCATGGCGATCGCGAAGCTTTTCGCGGAATCAAGAAGACGCATAACGTTTGAATTCACCGGCGACAATAGGCCGTCCGGTGGAATGATTGGTTAGCCAGGGCCGCACGAATTACTACTCTGTGGCTACTTTCGAAGCTCAGGTGGAATTGGCCGAGACGGACCTCTCTTCGCGCACTCTTCATCAAACCAGCACCACTTCTCTGGGTTGTTTGAAACGTCCTCGATAAACGGTATCCACGCAGTCTGGGCCTCGTTCAGGCGGACATTGAGTCTGTATTTCCTACCAGCCTGTGCATCGAATTCAACGGTCTTGTCTTCTAACGACCAGCGATAGGAGTTCATGCCGTGCAACTCATAGCCAAGAACTATTTTTGTTCTCCCCGGCTGCAATGCAATGTCCCCATCCAAGTTTGATCTGCCGGCGCGCATAGGGGTGATTGCAAACCTTCTGTCACCGTTTATTGACCTAACAATGGTCCCTAGATAGGGTTTCAAGAGGGCTTCCTCTGCTGCCGGAAGTGGCGGCCCTTCGTAAGCCCTCATGTAGGTTCTGTCTGTCGCGCATCCGACCATTCCAAGAGTCAGTATCAGTGTGCAAATGCCAAGTCGTTTCATAAAGTGCTTGAGAGGTGGTTGTGATGGCTAACGTTGGCGCTCAGCGGGCGGCGGAGCCGTCCGCTGCAGCAATTGGTTAGGTAGCACTCTTCGACTCCGAAGAATCAGAGCTTGCCTCGCTGACCATAGGAATAGTGAACAACGAAAGCCCTGCTCCAACCAAGTAGGTCCAGATAACGGCCGATTCGACAAATGGCGGCATAAGCAGTTGAAGGATTGCCTGTCCCGAGAAGACCCCGAGAAGAAAATATGCGGAGACACCGCCGACAAGGAGGGTCGGCAGCATAGGAGCCTTGTTTCGGACCAAGGTCACGCCAATGATTGCTGAGAGGACGGCGCAAATCACGATGGCAGCCGCCGCACGACCCGCCCCTACGTGCGAAAGCCAACGCGCACCCCCAAACGTCCTTCCCATTGCGTAGAGGCCAAACACGTAGTAAGCGCTCTGCATGAACCACAGGACTGCGAAGAATCTTTTCGCCAGAGTCATCTTGATACCTAACGTGAAAGCTCAGCGGGCGGCGAAGCCGTCCGCTGCAGTGACCGGTTATCCAGCATGGAACCTCCAGCTAAGTGCGCATTGGTACTCGCCTGCCACCGCTTCGGCGCGCCGCAGGTAGTCAATGGCGGCGGATGGCGGTTCGAAACGACAAACGATGTCAATACGCAGACTTCGGCCGCGCGCCTCCGGATAGCTTGTGTAGATTTCGCCCGATTCGACGAACCCGAAGTAGCGATTTAGCTTTTCT
>NZ_JBFUIM010000034.1:0-2668 GCF_056401875.1 Roseateles sp. P4_D2
AGGCGCTCGCCGCGCCCGGCTGCGTGAGCGTCGTCGGCAGCCCCGGCGTGGGCAAGAGCAGCCTGGCGCGCGAGGCGCTGGCGCGCTGGCCGGGCCGCAGTGCCTGGGTCGACCTGGCGCCGCTGACGCTGCCCGCACAACTACCCGATGGCATCGCCCGTGCCTTCGGCGGCCAGCTGAGCCCGGGCGAGGCGCTGCCCCAGCTGCTCAACCTGATCCCGGCCGACGTCGACCTGCTGCTGGTGCTGGACAACGCCGAGCACCTCGCCGCGGTCTGCGCCGAGTGGGCCGCCCAGCTGGCCACGCTGCCCCGGCTGCGCCTGCTCGTCACCAGCCAGCTGCCGCTGGGCGTGGCCGGCGAACGCCTGCTGCGCCTGGAGCCGCTGCCCGTGGCCGAGGGCGTCGACGGCCCCGACCCCCGCGAGGGCGCGCTGGCGCTGCTGGTGGCCCGCATCCGCGCGGTGGACGCACGCTTCGACGTGTCCGCCAGGTCGCTCCCGCTGCTCGCCGCGCTGTGCCGGCAGCTTGACGGCCTGCCGCTGGCGCTGGAACTGGCCGCCGCGCGCGTGCCGCTGATGGGCCTGCAGGCCGTGCACGACGCGCTGGCCGAGCGCTTCGCGCTGCTGTCCCGTGGCCGGCGCGATTCATCGGCCCGCCACCGCAACCTGCTCGACGCGCTGGACTGGAGCCACGGCCTGCTGGAGCCGGCCGAGCAGCGCCTCTATCGCGCGCTGGGCGTGTTCGCCGGCGGCTTCACGCTGGACCTGGCCGTCACGCTCAGCAGCGACGAGCACACCAGCCGCTGGGACGTCGTCGACGGCCTGGCCACGCTGGTGGAGCGCTCGCTGGTCAGCCTCGACAACCAGGACCCGCCGCGCTACCGCCTGCTGGAGACGATGCGAGCCCATGCGCTGGCCCGGCTCGGCGACGCCGACGGCCATTCCGCACGCCGCCGGCATGCCGTGGCCGTGCTGGCGCTGATTGCACCCAGCGACGATGCGGCGCTGTGGCTGGCCGACATGCAGAACGTCCGCGAGGCCTTCCTGTGGGCGCGCGAGCACGACCTCGCTACCGCCGCCCAGATCGGCGCCCGCGCCGCGCGGGTGATGGTGTTCACCGTCTGGCGCCACGAGGTGACGCAGTGGCTGCTGTCGCTGCGGCCAGCGATGGAGGCCCGCGGCGAGGCGGTGCCGCCGCAGGTTCAGGCGCTGTGGTGGTCCATGCTCGGCTACCTGCTGCTCATCCGCACCGACCCGCGCGCCGTGCCGGTCTCGCGCAAGGCCGTCGACCTCTGGCGGCCGCTGGGCAACCCCGCCGAACTGCTCATCGCCGCGGCCCACTGGGTGCGCGCCTTCACCGAGGACGAGCCCGAGCTGGAAGAGGCCTGCACGCTGCTGCGCGAACTGGCCGCGGGCGACGACTCGGCCCCGACGCGGCTGCGCCTGAACGGCGCGCTGGCCGTGGTGGCCCGCCTGCGCGGCGACACCGCCGAACTGCTCGCCTGCATGGAGCGCGAGCAGCTCGCCGCCCGCGAACTCGGCCAGTCACAGCGCGTGCAGGTGGCCGAGAACAACATCTGCCTGACGCTGGTGCGCCTGGGCCGCTTCGAGGAAGGCACCACGCGCACCCGCGCCCTGCTGGAGGTGTTGGACGCCGACGGCAGCGGCAGCAACGGCAGCCTGCCCTGGGTGCTGAACGCCCTCGTCGAGGCGCTTGTCGGCCTCGGCCGGCTGGACGAGGCGCAGGCCCTGCTGCCGCGGTCCCTGGCCGCGCAGCGGCGCTTCGGCACGACGGTGGCCTGGCTCGGCATCCTGCCGCTGCTGGTCGCCCAGGGCCGCATCGAAGCCGCCTGCCGCCTCGCCGGCCATGTGCGCAGCCGCTGGACGGCTAACGACACCACGCTGGACGTGCTGGAACTGCGCGCGTTGGACGGCGCGCTGGACGCCGGCCGTGCCTTGCTGGGCAGCGACATCACGGCGGCGCTGGAGGCGGAGGGGAGGGCGTTGGGGGATGAGGCGGCGGAGGGGTTGGTGTTGCGGCGGTAGGGGGCGGGGCGAGTCGTCCACGGGACCGCTTTGCAGCGACTGCCGTCTTTCGCGGCCAGTAGCCGGCTTCTCGGTCCAGGCCACGAAGCCGTCATCGGCTCACCTGTCGACTTGCCACCTGCGATGACCGCTGTCGCGGGTGAAGCAGCCACCCAGGCGGCCTGGCCGCCGCTCACCACGCCAACCCGCGACGAATGTCTGCTGCCTGACGGGTCGAACGGGTGATCCCGACCGAGAGCGGAAGTCGGCCTTGGTGAAGTGAACAGCCAGAAAGCTGCCGTTCAACGTTGAACATGAGCGGCGGCTGGAAGCGTGCGAAGCGCGTTGGAAGACGTCCGCTCGGTGGAAGGGTTAGCCATTTAGTGCATACCGCATTACGGCTCTTTGTACGGGCAAGAGGAGCTCCTTTTGCTGATAGCCAACAAAGCCCGAGTACGCCAGCGGATCGAATGAAAGTTCACGCCCAATCGCGAACGGCGGGGTGGGTAGCAGCTTGGGCGAACCCATCTCGGCAAGGAGCGCTTCTGTCAGTGACCTACGAGAGCCTTCCGCMCCGGCGGGCCACCCGTCGGTGATCACGATGTCGGCAAATGGTGGCAACTCCTCCGTGAATGTCACGCTTC
>NZ_JBFUIM010000035.1:0-2400 GCF_056401875.1 Roseateles sp. P4_D2
GGGCTGTTCCAGCAGAACTCCCTGCGCGACGCGCTCGTGGCGGCACTCAACTTCCACATCTTCCATCAGCATGCGGAGCGGGTCCCCATGACCACCATCGCCCAGATGGTCAACGTCCTGCAGGCGATGATCCTGACGGACAAGGAGAAGATGGTCCTGACCCCGACCTACTACGCCTTTCAGATGTATGCGCCGTTCCAGGATGCCAAGTCGCTGCCGCTGGCCATCAAGGACAACACCAGCTACACCCTGGGCACAACGACGATTCCGGGCGTAAGCGCTTCGGCGGCGCGTGCCAAGGACGGCAAGGTGTACCTGGCGCTGGTCAACACCGATCCGTCCAAGGCGGTCGATGTGGCCGTCAACGTTGCGGGCACGAAGGTCAACGGTGCGGCAGGCAAGGTGCTGACCTCGGCCGCGATGGACGCGCACAACACGTTCCAGAATCCGCAGGTCATCAAGCCGGCGGCGTTCAGCGCGCGTGCCGCGGACGGCAAGCTGTCGATCAAGGTGCCTGCCAAGGCCGTGATGGTGGTCGTGCTGGAGGAGTGAAGGCTTGGCGCGCGGGGCTCTGCCTAGAGCCCCTGGGGCAGCACCCACTCGATGCCGATACGGCGCGTGGCCGTTCCGTCGCGCAGTTGCGCCGGGTCGGGGGCAGCAGCGGGAGTGGTGGCCGCGCGAGCCAGGCTCACGGCGTCCAGCTCGCGCTCCAGAGCCAGGGCCGGCACACCGCGCACGCCGGCCGCCATGATTTCGCGGCGCTGCACGAAGCTGCGCACGATCTTGCCGGCAGCATCGAGATCCTGTTCCACGACGACCGTGCCCGCAAGCTCGGCGCGGCGCGCGAACAGCGGAAAGCCGTTCGCGTCGGTCGCGCCGGGGCCACTGCGCGGCACATCGGGCAGCAGATAGCCCGACGAACGCACGGCCATGGCGGTGCGCCAGGCATGCAGCGCACGCGGCGCCGTCATCCGCTGGGTGCGTACCTGCTCCTGGCTCCACCAGCGCAGCAGCTCGCAACGTGAAGCGGGTGATTGCGCGGCATAGGTCCAGCCCGGCGCCTGCAGCGCGTTGCGCACCTCGGGGGCGAGGCTGGAAGCGTTGCCCGGCGGCTTGGGCAGCGCAGCGACCAGCTCATCCTCAAACGCGCGGTCCGGCGAGGGCGGCACCTGCCGCGGGACCTGACCCCATCGAGCCAGGCGCGCCGCCTCGCCCTGCCAGGCGGCGTCGCGCTGCTCTGCGGGCAGCGCCTCGATCAGCTGCGCCACCTGCGCCACGGGCCGCGGCTGGTCGAGCCGCTGGCAAATGGCGGGCGTCTTGAGCGCATCGATCCAGATCGTGTCGCTGGGGTGCGGCGTTGCATCGGCTTGCCACAGCGCCACTTCGTTGAGCACGCGATTGCTCAATCGCTGCGCAGCCACTTCCGCCCGCAGCTCGCCCTTGCCCTGCGCGGTTTCATCGGTCAGCCATGCCGCCCAGCCGGCCTGTACGCGCTCACGTTGTTGACGCAGCACACCCTCGGCCACGCTTCGGTGCTCCGGAGAAAGCTTCAGGTCGGCAGGCAGCTGGAACATGCCCGCCAGCAAGTCCACCGGCTGGCGCAGCAGTCCCGCATCGCGCTCCAAGCGCTCACGCAGCTTTGCTCGCTGTTCGACCATCAAGCGGCGTGCGGCTTCGTCACGCTGCTGGTCGATCAGCTCCTGCGCCATCTGCTTGTTCTTCGCCGCCGCAGCCGCCTTGTCTGGGCTCTGTCCTTCGGCCGTCACGCCGCCAACGCGACCGGGCTCCATGCCGGGAAAGGTGCCGACCTGAGCCAGCACCGCAGCCGGTGCATGCAGAAGCACCGCCAGCGCAACCAGCCGCAGAGAAAACCGCCGGCTAGAACCCGGCACGACGTCACCGCAACGTCGAACGAGTGATGCTTTCATGGACGCTCCCAGTTCAAGGTTTTGCCTTCAGCCAGCACCGGACTGCGGTGACGGTCCACCTCCAGCCCCCAGTCGCGCAGCGCGCCCTCGCTGACTTGCGCCGTGTACTGCCCGCCCTTTCGGCTGACCGTGCCCCGCGCCGCAATGCTGCCGTCCGCGCCCACGACCGTGAAGGCCGCGCTGGCGCCGTCATCCAGCTCGAACACGCGCAGCACCGTGCCGCGGGCGTAGTCGTAGGCCGGCTTCTCGGTCTCGGCGCCCCAGGCGATGACGCTGTTCGGTGCCGCATAGAGCGGCATGGACAGGAAGCCATGCACCTCGCGATGCCAGCGGCCGCCTTCGCGCTTCTCGCCGCTCAGCAGATGGGTCCACGTCCCTTCTGGGAGGTAGAAGTCCACCTCACCGCTCTCCGTGAACACCGGTGCCACCAGCAGGCTCTCGCCGAGCTGGTACTGYCGGTCCAGCGTCGCGC
>NZ_JBFUIM010000036.1:0-2210 GCF_056401875.1 Roseateles sp. P4_D2
GCGAGCGCCTGGCGCAGGCGGGCCAGGTCGGCGTCGCGGCCGAACAGCGTGGTCGTGTCGGACGCGGGCGGCGGCGCGGCGGCGGCCTGTGCCTCGTCGTGCCGCGCGGCGGTGAAGCGGTAGCCGCGCCCGGGCACGGTGGCGATGGCGTCCTCGCCCAGCAGGCGGCGCAGCGCGTTGACCTGCACGCGCAAGTTGCCCTCTTCCACCACCAGCCCGGGCCAGACGCGCTCGATCAGCTCGGCCTTGGTGAACAGATCGGCGGGGCGGGCGGCCAACGTAAGCAGCAGGTCCAGCGCGCGGCCGCCCAGGGCCGAGGGCTCGCCGTCCACCAGCAGCCGGTACTCCGCCGGGCGCAGCTCGAAGCGGCCGCCCGGGCCGAAGCGCAGCGGCTGGGTCGGCGGGTGGGCGGGTTCGGTGGCAGGCAAGGCGGCTCCGGTGATTGCGCCGGGCACTGTAAGGCCGCGGGTTTAACAACGTTGAACAACCATCGAACCGCGCCTGCCGCGAGCATTCGTCCCACAGCAACACGCCACCAGGAGCCGCAATGACCGAACCCGAAGTCTCCGTTCCCGCCATCATGCGCAACTACCACGAGGTGCTGCGCAACGACCTGGCCAAGGTGCTGGCGCCGCTGGCCGAGCGCGGCGACCTGGGCGGTTTCGCGCCGGCCTGGGCCGCATATGTCGACGCCATCGCCGTGCATGCGGCCATGGAAGACGGCGTGGAGGGCGCGGGCGGCGGCATCACGTCGATGCTGGACCTGCATTTCGACGGCGCTGCAAACGCAGCGATGTTCCGCGCCGAGCATGTCGACGAGCACGAACTGCAGGCCGCCGTGACGCGTGCCATCCCGCTGGGCGTCGGCGCGCTGCGCGATGCCTTCGCCGCCTACCGCGCCTGCGCCGAGGCGCACCTGCTGCACGAGGAGGACATCATGATGCCCCTCGTCAACCGCCTGCCCAAGGAAGGCAAGGCCGCCCTCTTCGCCCAGTGGTGCGTGTCGGCCGGCATTGCGCAGGGCGGCTTCGACCACCTCGTGGCCCACGGCGTCGCGTCGCTGGCCGCCTTCGGCAGCACCAAGAACTCGCCGGTCGGCGCGACCCGCGTGTTCGTGCACTCGCTCAAGACCGTCTGCACCCCCGAGCAGTGGGCGCGCTACGGGCCCATTGCTCGCAGTGCGGCACCACCCGAGGTGTGGGCAGCCGTGCTGGCCGAAGTACCCAGCCTGGCCGCCTGATTTCCATAGACCTGTTTCGATCAAGCTCATGCGGAACAGGCCCTTGCTTCCTTCCTATCATGGGGCCTGCTAACACTGCGGCAATGGGCCGCGAATTGCCGCAGTGTTAGCAGGCCCCACCCCCACCCAAGCCCCCAACGGAGACCATCATGTCCCTGCGCATCAACGACATCGCCCCCGACTTCACCGCCCAGACCACGCAAGGCGAGATCAAGTTCCACGACTGGATCGGCGACAAGTGGGCCGTGCTGTTCTCCCACCCCAAGGACTTCACGCCGGTGTGCACGACCGAGCTGGGCTATATGGCCAAGATCGAGCCCGAGTTCACCAAGCGCAATGCCAAGCTGATCGGCCTGTCGGTCGACCCGGTGGACAACCACCACCGCTGGGCCGCCGACATCGAGGAGACCCAGGGCCATCTGCCCAAGTACCCCATGATCGGCGACAGCGACCTGGCCGTCGCCAAGCTCTACAACATGCTGCCGGCCGATGCCGAAGGCACGTCCGAGGGCCGCACGGCGGCGACCAACGCCACCGTGCGCTCGGTCTTCATCGTCGGCCCGGACAAGCGCATCAAGCTGATGCTGACCTACCCGATGACCACGGGCCGCAACTTCGACGAGATCCTGCGCGTGCTGGACAGCATGCAGCTGACCGCCAAGCACAAGGTCGCCACACCGGTGAACTGGAAGCAGGGCGACGACGTCATCATTGCCGGCTCGGTGAGCGATGAAGACGCCAAGACGCTGTTCCCGGCCGGCTGGAAGGCGCCCAAGCCCTATCTGCGCATCACCAAGCAGCCCACCTGAGACCCGCACGCCTGGGCTTCCAGGCGGTGCAGCGGCGCGCTGTAGTAGGGGCTGACACCCGGTTGGGTGGCCAGCGCCGTGCGGGCCAGCGCGGCCCAGCGCGCGGCTTGGTCGCGGTCGCCAGCGCGCCAGGCGCACAGCGCGGCCACGCCGTGCAGGCG
>NZ_JBFUIM010000037.1:0-1254 GCF_056401875.1 Roseateles sp. P4_D2
TTGACCTGCTCCCTCCCCGCCGTACCAATCTAAACGAGAGTGAGTCCGTCCTTTTGGAGAATGACGGATATGAGAACCAGCAAGTACAGCGAGCAGCAGATCATTGGCTTCTTGAACCAGGCCACAGCCGGGATGGGCATCAAGGAGCTGTGCCGCAAGGAAGGCTTCAGCGAGGCCACCTTCTACAAGTGGCGGGCCAAGTACGGCGGCCTGCAGGTCAGCGAGGCCGTGCGGCTGCGTGAGCTCGAGGCCGAGAACGGCAAGCTCAAGAAGCTGCTGGCCGAGGCGCACCTGGACATGCACGCGCTCAAGAGCGTGCTGGGTGTAAAGCGCTAGCCCCGCAAGTGCGCCGGGACGCCGCGCGTCGCATGGTGGACGAACACCATTTCAGCGAGCGCCGCGCCTGCCGCCTTGTGGGGCTGAGCCGAGATGCCTATCGCCATCCACCGGTGGTGAGCACAGAGAACCAGACCTTGAGCGAAGCCATCAAGACCATCGCGCTGCAGCGCCGCCGCTTCGGCTACCGACGCATGCACGACCTGCTGCGCACCGCCCACCCGGGCGTCAACCACAAGCGCGTGTACCGGCTGTACCGCGCCGCAGACTTGGCCGTGCGCAAGCGCGCCAAGGCCAAGCGCCCGGTGGGGGCGCGCACGCCGCTGGTGGCGGCCAGCCATGTCAATGCCACGTGGAGCATGGACTTCGTCTCTGACAGCCTGTGCAGCGGCCGGCGGCTGAAGTGCCTGACGGTGGCCGACGACTTCAGCCACGAGTGCGTGGACATCGCGGTGGACTTCGGCATCGGCGGCGAGTACGTCACGCGGCTGCTGGACCAGGCGGCGCGGTTCCGGGGCTACCCCCAGGCTGTGCGCACCGACAACGGACCGGAATTCACCAGCCGCGCGTTCCTGGGCTGGGCCCAGCGGCACGGCATCAAGCACATCCTGATCGAGCCGGGCGCGCCGACGCAGAACGGCTACATCGAGAGCTTCAATGGCAAGTTCCGCGACGAGTGCCTCAACGAGCACTGGTTCGAGACGCTGGCGCAGGCCCGGGTCGTGATCCAGGCCTGGGTACAGGACTACAACGAGGTGCGGCCGCATTCGAGCATCGGCCGCATGCCACCCAGGTGCTTCGCACGCCTTCAACGGCAGCAGGCTGTCGAGGAAGGTTCAGCTTCAACCGCCGCACTGGCGATACCCTTGACCCCCAGGGCTCCCTCGCAATGACTGGTACGGCGATTGGGGGCAGGTC